>JANNKU010000136.1:0-10000 GCA_031396445.1 Deltaproteobacteria bacterium
CACCGAGACACCCGAGCACGCGCGCATGCTGCGCATCAACCGTCCGATCCTCGGCAACGAGGAACTCGAGCGGATCCGCCAGATCGCGCTGCCCGGTTTCGCGGCGCGCACGCTGCCGACACTCTTCAAGATCGGCGATGCGGGCGAGGGATTGCGCGGGGCCCTCGAGGCGCTCTGTCGCGAAGCCGCGCAGGCGGTGCGCGATGGCGTGAACCTGCTCGTGCTCTCAGATCGCGGTGTGACGCCCGAACTCGCGCCGATCCCGATGCTGCTCGCCACCGGCGCCGTGCACCACCACCTGGTGCGCGAAGGCCTGCGCACGCAATGCGGTGTCGTCTGCGAAACGGCGGAGGCCCGCGACGTCGCGCATTTCGCGCTGCTGATCGGGTACGGCGCGGGCGCGATCAACCCGTATCTCGCGTTCGAGACGATCGAGGAGTTGCTGGAAGAGGGCGCCTACGTGCCGGCCGGCATCGACGTCGCGAAGGCGATGAAGAACTACCTGAAGGCCTGCGACAAGGGTTTGCTCAAGACGATGGCGAAGATGGGCATCTCGACGCTGCAGAGCTATCGCGGCGCGCAAATCTTCGAAGCGGTGGGTCTCGATCGCGAGCTGGTCGCGCGGTAC
Organism: Deltaproteobacteria bacterium; assembly: GCA_031396445.1. Classification (GTDB taxonomy): domain Bacteria; phylum Myxococcota_A; class UBA9160; order UBA9160; family PR03; genus PR03. The sequence goes on from JANNKU010000136.1 coordinate 629, forward strand.
TTCACGGGCACGGCGTCGCGCGTGTCGGGTGTCGGCTTCGATGTGCTCGCGAAGGAAGTGGCGCTGCGACACGAGCGCGCGTTCCCCGGCGATGACTTCGTCTATCCGGAACTCGATCCCGGTGGTCTCTATCAATGGCGTCGTCGTGGTGAGCGCCACACCTTCAATCCCGACACCGTCGCGAAGCTCCAGCACGCCGTGCGCATCGAGGATCACGATCGCGCCTACGCGACCTTCAAGGAGTTCTCGAAGGCTGCGGACGACGATGCCGAGCGGCTCTGCACGCTGCGCGGGCTCTTCCGCTTCCAGTTCAGCGAGACGCCGATCCCGCTCGAAGAGGTCGAGCCGGCCAGCGAGATCGTGAAGCGATTCTGCACCGGTGCGATGTCGTACGGCTCGCTCTCGCTGAACGCGCACGAGACGCTCGCGATCGCGATGAACCGCATCGGCGGCAAGAGCAACACCGGCGAGGGTGGCGAGGATTCGCGGCGCTTCATCCCGGACGCGAACGGCGACTTGCGCCGCTCGGCGATCAAGCAGGTCGCGTCGGGCCGCTTCGGCGTTACGAGCTGGTACCTGGTGAACGCCGACGAGCTGCAGATCAAGGTTGCGCAGGGCGCGAAGCCGGGCGAAGGCGGCGAGTTGCCCGGTCACAAGGTGGATGCGGCGATCGCAAAGACGCGGCATTCGACGATCGGCGTGGGTCTGATCTCACCGCCGCCGCACCACGACATCTACTCGATCGAAGATCTCGCGCAGTTGATCTACGACCTGAAGAACGCCAACCGGCGCGCGAAGGTCAGCGTGAAACTGGTCGCCGAGACGGGCGTCGGCACGATCGCCGCGGGCGTCGCGAAGGGCAAAGCCGACGGCGTGCTGATCTCGGGTCACGACGGTGGCACCGGCGCGTCGCCGCTCGCATCGATCAAGTATGCGGGCGTGCCGTGGGAACTCGGTCTCGCCGAGACGCAACAGACGTTGGTGTTGAACGATCTGCGCGGCCGCATCCGCGTGCAGACCGACGGCGGGCTCAAGACCGGGCGTGACGTCGCGATCGCCGCGCTGCTCGGCGCCGACGAGTTCGGCTTCTCGACGGCGCCGCTCGTCGCGATGGGTTGCATCCTGATGCGTGTCTGCCATCTCAACACCTGCCCGGTCGGTGTCGCGACGCAGAACCCGGAGCTTCGCAAGCGTTTCGCGGGTCAACCCGAGCACGTCGTGCAGTACCTGTTCTTCGTCGCCGAAGAATTGCGCGAGCTGATGGCGAAGCTCGGCTTCCGCAAACTCGACGACATGATCGGGCGCGTCGATCGGCTCGACTGGGATCGCGCGACGCCGCACTGGAAGGCCAGGGGGCTCGACTTCGCGCAGCTGCTCCACAAGCCCGACGTGCCGCACGCGATCCACCATGTAGAAGCGCAGCTCCAAGGCCTCGATCACGTGATTGACGTGAAGCTGCTCGAGTTGGCTAAGCCCGCACTCGAGAACGGCGAGAAGGTCGAGCTGCATCTGCCGATCCGGAACACGGATCGCACCGTCGGCACGATTCTCGGTTCCGAGCTCTCGCTCCGACACGGCGAAGAGGGTCTGCCCGAAGACAGCATCACGATCCACTTCACTGGATCGGCGGGGCAGAGCTTCGGCGCATTCGTGCCGCACGGGATGACGCTCTGGGTGCATGGCGAAACCAACGACTACTGCGGCAAGGGATTGTCGGGCGGCAAGATCGTCGTGCGCGCGCCCGAGGGCGCGAGCTACGACCCGGCGGAAAACATCATCACCGGCAACGTCGCGCTCTACGGCGCGACTGCTGGCGAGGCGTACTTCCAGGGAATCGCCGGCGAGCGCTTCGCCGTGCGCAACAGCGGCGCACAAGCGGTCGTCGAGGGCGTCGGCGACCACGGTTGCGAATACATGACAGGCGGTCGTGTCGTGGTGCTCGGTCCTACCGGTCGCAACTTCGCCGCGGGCATGAGCGGTGGCTTCGCCTACGTACTCGACTCGGACGGTTCGTTCCCGACGCGCGTCAACGCAGAGCGCGTCGATCTCGAACGCCTCAGCGCCGAGGACGAGGAAATCCTGCAGCGCCTGGTGCGACGCCACTACGAGTACACCCGCTCGGAGCGCGCCGACGAAGTGCTGCGCAAGTGGAACAGCTACGCGCCGAAGTTCGTGAAGGTGTTCCCGAAGGATCTGAAGCTCGCGCTCGATGCGCGCATCAACGCGGGGACCGGCAATGGGTAAGGTGACGGGATTCATCGACATTGGCCGCGAGAACACGCCGCATCGCCCGACTGACGAGCGCGTGCGCGACTGGCACGAGGTGCAGCTCGATCCGTCGCCCGAGGCGGTCAAGAAGCAAGCGGCGCGCTGCATGGATTGCGGCATCCCGTTCTGCAACAGCGGCTGCCCGCTCGGCAACATCATCCCAGACTGGAACGATCTGGTGTATCGCGATAAGTGGCAGGACGCGCTCGCGCGGCTGCACTCGACCAACAACTTTCCGGAGTTCACCGGACTCGTGTGTCCCGCTCCGTGTGAAGCGGCATGCGTGCTCGGCATCAATCAGGATCCGGTGACGATCAAGCAGGTGGAGTGGGAGATCATCCGCCGCGGTTTCGACGACGGCTTCGTCGTGCCGCTGCGACCGGAGCGACGCAGCGGTCGCTCGGTCGCGGTAGTGGGCTCGGGTCCCGCGGGTCTCGCGGCGGCGCAGCAACTATGTCGCGCGGGCCACAGCGTGACGGTCTTCGAGAAGAGCGACCGCATCGGCGGCTTGCTTCGCTACGGCATCCCCGATTTCAAGCTCGAGAAGTGGATCATCGACCGCCGTCTCGATCAGATGCGCGAAGAAGGCATCGTATTCCAGGCCGGTGTTCAAGTCGGTGTGGATCTGTCCACCGCAGAGCTGCGCCGCCACTTCGACGCAGTGCTCCTGTGTATGGGATCAGAGGAATCGCGCGATCTTCCGGTTCCGGGTCGTGAACTCGCAGGCGTCCATTTCGCGATGGACTTCCTGCCGCAGAACAACAAGTGCGTGGCCGGTGATGTGATCGCGGACGAAGAGGCGATTCTCGCCACCGGCAAGCACGTGATCGTGCTCGGCGGCGGTGACACGGGATCCGACTGCGTTGGCACTTCACATCGCCAGGGCGCGAAGTCCGTGACGTCGATCGAGTTGCTCGAACGTCCGCCCGATCAACGCGACGCTTCGACGCCGTGGCCGAACTGGCCGCTGATGTTCCGCTCGTCGAGTTCGCACGACGAGGGCGGCAAGCGTGATTTCGCCGTGATGACGAAGCAACTGCTCGGCGAAAACGGGCGCGTCACCAAGCTGCAGGCCGTGCGGCTGCGCCACCTGTCGCCCGATCCCTCCACGGGAAGGCGCGACTTCGAAGAGATCGCGGGCAGCGAGTTCGAGATTCCGGCCGACCTCGTGCTGCTCGCAATGGGCTTCGTCCATCCGGTGCAGGCCGGTCTGGTGCAGGAACTCGGAGTGAGACTCGACGCGCGCGGAAACGTGGCGGCCGATACCAGGAGCTTCACGACGAGCGAGCCGGGCGTGTTTGCGGCAGGCGACTGCCGACGTGGGCAGTCACTCGTCGTCTGGGCAATCGCCGAAGGGCGCGAGGCAGCGCGAGCGGTCGATGCTCACCTCGCCGGGCGCTCGCGGCTGCAGTCTCGCGACGCACACGTCTGAAGCAGGGAATCCGACTTGACTCATTTCCCGTCGCGTATGTAGGATCGCAAAGACTCGAGCCGAGTTGGGAGAGAGTGCGATTCCCACCGATCACCGTGCGCCCGAGTTCGTCGATGCCGGGGACACCGAGCAGGAGCTGGATTTCGAGCGCCTCGAGCGTGTGGTGCAGGCGCTAGCCGAGCGCTACGCCAGTCTTCGCGACGAGAATGCAAAGCTCGCGCGTGATCTCGCGCAGCGCGATCAGCGCATCGCCGAGCTGGATGGCGAAGCGCGGCGCCAGAATCAGCGACGACGCGACGCAGCGCAGCGTATCGATGTCCTCGTCGGGCAGATCGACCAGCTCGCCGGTCGGCTCGTGACGAGCCCCGAGTAACGCCATGGCGGCCAAGCGGTCGGTCGCGGTTCGGATCCTCGGACACGAGTACAGGATCCGTACCGATGCGGATCCCGCTGGCCTCGCGCGCGTCGCCGAGTTGGTCGACGAGACGATGAGCCGCCTGCGTGAGCGCACCGGCGTGATCGACAGCCTCGACCTCGCGATCATGGCCGCGCTGAACCTCGCGCGCGACCTCGTCGCCGAGCGGGCGCTGACGAAGGGATCGACTTCGCAGGATGAGCGCGTTCGCGCGCTCAGTGAGCGCGTAGAGGGTCTGCTGCGCGGCGCTGGACCGCCGCCCGGCTGATTCCGCCGGCGCACGCAGACGCGGGCGCGCTCGATGCGGCGAAGCGCCGTCTCCGGGCGGCGATGAGCGCGCAGCGGCGTGCGATGTCGCAGGACGAGCGCGTCTCGATTGGCGCAGCCGTCGCGCGAATCGCATGCGCGCTGCCAGAGTTCCAGCGCGCGACGCGTGTCGCTGCTTACGTCGCGCTCGAGGACGAGATCCCGACGCGCGCGATTCTCGACGCGGTGCTGGCGAGCGGTCGCGTGCTGTTGCTGCCGCGCGTCGTCGCGGCCCGGTTGGAGTTCGCTGCGGTCGAAGACCTGTCGCTGCTGCGACGCGGCTCCTTCGGCGTTCTCGAGCCGATCGCATCGTCAGCGGCGCTCAGGCTCACCTCGAGCGATCTCGCCTTCGTCCCAGGCGTGGCATTTGATCGATTGGGTGGACGGCTCGGCCGCGGCGGTGGTCACTACGATCGCGCGTTTCCTGCCGCATTCATCGCACCGATCTTGATTGGGCTCGCCTCGTCGTTTCAACTCGTGGAAGCCGTACCGATGGCGCCAACCGATCGTCGCGTTGCAGCCATCGTGAGTGAGGCGGGCATCATGCGCATCGCGTCGACGCCGCGCGACCCGTCGCTCGATCCGGGCTAGCCTGCCTCATCCATGACGACGCCCTCGTTTCTCTCCGAGATCACGTGGCGCGGGCTCCTCCATCAGCGCACCGCCGAGCAGGCATTCGAAGACCATCTCGCGACGCCCGGTCGCGTTGGCTACTGCGGCTTCGACCCGACCGCCGACTCGCTGACCATCGGGAACCTCATCCCCATCCAGCTCCTCGTGCACTGGCAACGAGCGGGACATCGCCCCGTCGTTCTGGTCGGCGGCGGGACGGGGATGATCGGCGATCCGTCGGGCAAGGATCGCGAACGCCCGCTGCTCACACGCGAGCAGGTCGATGCGAACGTCGCGGGGCAGCGTCGCATTTTTGATCGCTTGCTCGACTTCGATCGCGCGTGCCCCAACGCGGCCCGACTCGTCAACAACGCGGATTGGCTGACCGAGCTCGGATTTCTCGCGTTTCTTCGCGATGTCGGGAAACACTTCTCCGTCAACGCGATGGTGCAGAAGGAATCGATCCGCGAGCGACTCCACAATCGCGATCAGGGAATCAGCTACACCGAGTTCTCCTACATGCTCCTCCAGGCCTACGACTTCTTGCATCTGCGGCGCGCGGAGCAGTGCACGGTGCAGCTGGCAGGCTCGGATCAATACGGAAACATTGTTGCGGGCGTCGACCTGATCCACCGCAGCCTCGGTCACGCTGCGGAGGCATTCGGGGTCACGGCGCCGCTCGTCACGCACGCAGACGGTCGAAAGATCGGCAAGAGCGAAGGCGCTTCGATCTGGCTCACCTCAGATCGCACCAGCCCGTACGCTTTCTATCAATACTGGATCAACGTTCCGGACGGCGAGGTCGGCGCGTTCCTACGCTTCTTCTCGGTGTTGCCGCGGGAAGAGCTGGAGGCCGTCGAGGCAGCTCAGCGCTCGGCGCCACACGAGAGGCTGGCGCAGCGCACTCTCGCTCGACACATGACTGCGCGATTGCATGGCGAGTCCGAGCAACGCCGAGTCGAAGCAGCGGCTGAAGCACTCTTCGGGAGTGGCGATGTGCGTGCGCTCGACGCGGAGACACTGAACGAGGTCGCGGTAGAGATTCCCCGAACCATGCACGATCTCGCAGCGCTCACCGATTCCGGTATTTCGCTCGTGGACCTGCTGCCCGAGACGACACTCGCTGGATCGCGACGCGAGGCACGTGAATTCCTGGGATCCGGTGCCGTATTTGTGAACGGCCTGCGAGCCGCTCCTGATCGCAGGCTGACGCGTGATGACTTGCTACCCGGAGCGCTCGTCTTGTTGCGACGCGGTAAGCGCCAGTGGCACGCGTCACAGTGGACCACCGAGCCACGTTTGCACCAATCCGACTGATCGTGCGACAGCGCGGTAGATCTATTGACGACGACGGGACCGCTTCGTATAGTGCGCGTCCCGCTTGGGACTTCCAGTTTCGAGCGCATTCAGTTCCAACGGTTTCCGAGCTTGAACTCAGGCCTGAAGCCACGCCTCGCGAGTCCTAAACAGACTCACCCGAGGCTTCGATCGGTCTTTGAAAACCGAATAGCGTGTGGTCCAGCGAACGTGGGGACGTTCGCGGGACGGTAAGAGCATTATCCCCGTTGAGAGCCGATGCGTTGACGGTTTAGCCCCGTCTCGAATCGGTGCGATAGAACACGTTGCTTCAGGCTTAATCTCCTGACGTAGCGTGACATAAGGTTCAAACTGGAGAGTTTGATCCTGGCTCAGAACGAACGCTGGCGGCGTGCCTAAGACATGCAAGTCGTGCGAGAAAGGGACTTCGGTCCTGAGTAAAGCGGCGCACGGGTGAGTAACGCGTGGGTAACCTACCTCGAAGTCTGGAATAACCCGGGGAAACCTGAGCTAATACCGGATAAGCCTACGAGGCCTTCGGGTCATGTGGGAAAAGATGGCCTCTGCTTGCAAGCTATCGCTACGAGATGAGCCCGCGTCCCATTAGCTAGTTGGCGAGGTAACGGCTCACCAAGGCGACGATGGGTAGCTGGTCTGAGAGGACGATCAGCCACACTGGAACTGAGACACGGTCCAGACTCCTACGGGAGGCAGCAGTCGGGAATATTGGGCAATGGGCGCAAGCCTGACCCAGCGACGCCGCGTGAGGGATGAAGGCCTTCGGGTCGTAAACCTCTGTCGGGAGGGAAGAATGGCGGTGAGGCGAATAGTCTCGCTGTCTGACGGTACCTCCAAAGGAAGCGCCGGCTAACTCCGTGCCAGCAGCCGCGGTAATACGGAGGGCGCAAGCGTTGTTCGGAATCACTGGGCGTAAAGCGCGTGTAGGCGGCCGGGCAAGTCGGATGTGAAATCCCGAGGCTCAACCTCGGAACTGCATTCGAAACTGCTCGGCTCGAGTCCCGGAGAGGATGGCGGAATTCCCGGTGTAGGGGTGAAATCCGTAGATATCGGGAGGAACACCAGTGGCGAAGGCGGCCATCTGGACGGTGACTGACGCTGAGACGCGAAAGCGTGGGGAGCAAACAGGATTAGATACCCTGGTAGTCCACGCCGTAAACGGTGAGTGCTAGACGTCGCGGGTATTGACCCCCGCGGTGTCGAAGCTAACGCGTTAAGCACTCCGCCTGGGGAGTACGGCCGCAAGGCTAAAACTCAAAGGAATTGACGGGGGCCCGCACAAGCGGTGGAGCATGTGGTTCAATTCGAAGCAACGCGAAGAACCTTACCTGGGCTTGACATGGTTGAGAACCTTCTCGAAAGAGAGGGGTGCCCGCAAGGGAGCTCTTTCACAGGTGCTGCATGGCTGTCGTCAGCTCGTGTCGTGAGGTGTTGGGTTAAGTCCCGCAACGAGCGCAACCCCTATGGTTAGTTGCCAGCGGATAAAGCCGGGCACTCTAATCAGACTGCCGGTGTTAAGCCGGAGGAAGGTGGGGACGACGTCAAGTCCTCATGGCCCTTATGCCCAGGGCTACTCACGTGCTACAATGGTCGGTACAGAGGGCCGCTAACCCGCGAGGGGGAGCAAATCCCAAAAAGCCGACCTCAGTTCGGATTGGAGTCTGCAATTCGACTCCATGAAGGCGGAATCGCTAGTAATCGCGGATCAGCATGCCGCGGTGAATACGTTCCCGGGCCTTGTACACACCGCCCGTCACACCACGAAAGCCGGTGGAACCAGAAGTCGGTAACCCAACCCGCAAGGGAGGGAGCCGCCCAAGGTTTGGCCGGTGATTGGGGTGAAGTCGTAACAAGGTAGCCGTAGGGGAACCTGTGGCTGGATCACCTCCTTTCTAGGGAGCTCATGCAGTTTTCAGTGAGAGCTGAACATTGCAGCGTTGGCTCGCGTTTATCGCGAGTCCTCGCGAGCAACCGGTCGAGATCGGCATTGGGGCGTACCTTGAGTACGCGCCAGCGAGAGTCTGAATCCCGGGTTCTCCCGGTAACTCGTTAAATCGGGGGCCTCTCATTCGATCGCTCTCTGCCGTCACCACACGCTATTCTGTTTTCGGAGACCGGAAGCTGCTTCCAGCCAACGATCACGCCGTCCGAGCGCGTCGAGATCGAGCGAGATGGAGCGCGGATACCGAGCGCGGGCCTATAGCTCAGCTGGTTAGAGCGTCCGCCTGATAAGCGGGAGGTCGGTAGTTCAAATCTACCTAGGCCCACCATAGCGTCGGCCTGGTTGATGAACCGCAAGGTTGTAGTGGCAGCACCAAGAACCGAATGGGGCTGTAGCTCAGTTGGGAGAGCGCGGGTTTTGCAAACCCGAGGTCGTCGGTTCGATCCCGATCAGCTCCACCAGCAGGTCTTAAAAGATATCTCCCGGGGGCAGTCCAACAAGCCTCTGGAGCAGTCGCCCTTCGAGGGCACTCGGCCCATGACAGGTCGAGAGTCGGATTCATCCGACGGTCTTTGACAATCGAATAGCGATCCAAGTTCTCAGTACGTTGAGTGCGTCTTGAGGCGGCTCGGTGTGCTGCGGTCCTTGCGGGCCGTTGCATACTAGGTCGCCACCACCATGGACTTTTGGTCAAGCTAGTAAGGGCAGATGGCGGATGCCTTGGCGCCAGGAGGCGACGAAGGACGTAGGCAGCTGCGATAAGCCACGGGGAGCCGCTAACCAGGCTTTGATCCGTGGATTTCCGAATGGGGAAACCCGGCTGGGGTCATGCCCAGTCATCCAACACTGAATACATAGGTGTTAGGAAGCAAACTCGGGGAACTGAAACATCTCAGTACCCGGAGGAATAGAAATCAAACGAGACTCCCCCAGTAGCGGCGAGCGAAAGGGGAATAGCCCAAACCAATGGGAAGCAATTCCTGTCGGGGTTGTGGGACTCCAACGTGAGATCGAATCGGATAGCGGAACGGTCTGGAAAGGCCGGCCAAAGAGGGTGATGGC
>JANNKU010000136.1:12500-90732 GCA_031396445.1 Deltaproteobacteria bacterium
GGTCCCCTAAAGGGCCGTTCAAGACTAGGACGTGATAGGCCGGAGGTGGAAGCGCAGTAATGCGTGGAGCTGACCGGTACTAATCGCCCGTGAGGCTTGACCATGTGTCCGTGGAGATGCGCTCGACGTGATGCGTTAGAGACACTCTGACGACTCGCAAGAGATTCTGATGGGATTGGATCGCTGTTCGATTGTCCAAGCGCGTTGGCGCAATTGGTCAATTGGTTTTTCCCACTCTCCAGAGAGCGGGGGCCACACCCGTTCCCATTCCGAACACGGAAGTTAAGCCCCGCTTCGGCGATGGTACTGCCGATTTCATCGGTGGGAGAGTAGCGCGAGAGTGGGATCTCTCTGGACGGCGCCGTTCCTCGTACGCGAGGAGCGGCGCCGTTTTCGTTTTGGATCGATCGACGAATCAACCGATCCTGAAATCAGTGACGGCGCCAGAACTGCGCGATCAGTGCCATCTCGGTTAGCTCGCAGTTCTTACTATTGCGCGCGATCGAGCAGGAGGAACATCGCGAGGTCGCGGCGTTCTGCGGCGCCCAGCGGGAAGATCGGCATCGGCGGCTGCGGTGCCGCCAGGAAGGCCGCAAGGCTCTCGATGTCATAGCGATGTTGCAGGTCGTCCAGCGCGACCGGAATCACTCCCGCATCAGCGCGATCTCGCTCGTGGCAACGGAAGCACGCATGCCCTTCATACAGCGCTCGACCATTTGCGATTGACCTTCTAACCGCTACCGGAGCGACATCAACGTTCTCGGAGACCGCAGTTGCTGGGGCTTCTCGAGTAGGGGCCACATCCGTGCGCGCACCTCCCGAACCGACCCACCCAACTCGATAGATCGAACCTGCGAAATCGTCCGAGATGTAGAAAGCGCCGTCGGGACCCTCCGCAACATCCACTGGGCGCCCGATCACACCACCGTCATGCAAGAACCCTGTCGCAAAGTCGCGCTCCTCAATGTGACCATCTGGCGCCCAATGCAGCGACACGACCTTGTAGCCATCCTTTTCGCGCCGATTCCACGAACCATGCAACGCTACGAGCGCAGCCCCACGCAGCGAAGCGGGCGCGTTCCCGCCGCGAACGAAGTTGATGCCAAGCGGCGCGTTGTGCGCCCGGAAAGCATGAGATGGTGGGATCGAAGCCGCGATCTCGCGCTCATGGCCCAAGCCGAAATCGGGATCACGCACGCGATCGCCATAGGCGAATGGCCAACCGTAGAATCCACCGGCGGTGAGGCGATTCAGCTCGCACGGCGGGATATCGTCGCCGAGGAGGTCGCGGCCATTGTCGGTCGCGTAGAGGTCTCCGCTCTCGGGTTGCCAGTCGAAACCAACGCTATTGCGTAGCCCTGTTGCGAAGAGCTCTTCTCCACTCCCGTCCGGCTGGAATCGCAGAAGCCCCGCGCGACGCCGGTCCTTCTCTTCGCAAACATTGCAGCTCGAGCCGATCGAGACATACAGCAATCCATCGGGTCCGAAGCGCAACGTGCGCGTCCAGTGGTTGCCGCCATCCGGCAGGTCGGTGACGACGCGTTCGAGCGAGCCTGTCACGCGACGCGCATCCGTGTCGTAGCGAACGCGACTGATTCGGCTGCCTTCCGCTATGTAGAGCCAGCCCTCATGGAAGTCGATGCCGTGGGGACGATCGAGACCCTCGAGGATCGTGTGGATCGCGTCCGCGCTGCCGTCTCCATTGGCGTCGCGCTCCAGCAGCAGCACGCGGCCGCTGCGGGGGGCGCTCACGAGCAAGTCGCCATTCGGAGCGAAACGCAACACGCGTGCATTCGGAATCCCCGACGCGTAGAGCGAATGGACGAATCCGTCGGGCACGGCGATGAGGCGGCGCAACTCTTCAGGGGACGCCGCTTCGGTACCGCGCCCCAGTAGCAAATGCGCGATTGGAGCATTCACCGCGTATTTCTCGGGAAGGACAAGCATGCCGACTCGGAAGCATGCGAGCGTTCCCGCTACAAGAACGACGGCGATTGCGAGAATCTTGGCGAGGCGGCGGAGCACGAGCGCAGACTAGAGGATGGGCCGCGCCGCAGCGCACGATTCTGCAAGAAACCCCCTTGGGGTGCCTTGACGACTGCGCGTCCGTCGCGCAAGGTGCCGGCTCACAAACGACCTAGTTCGACGAGGGAAATGCATGGCGCTCGGGATCCGCAAGGGCGACTTGGTTCGCGTGACAAAAGGGGCCGACAGCGGCAAGACGGGCCGCGTGATGGCCGTCGATCCCGCTCTGGGTCGCGTGCGAGTCGAGAAGGTTCGTGTGCAGAAGCACCACCTGAAGGCGGGTCGCCGTGGCTCTCGCGCAGGCGGCATCGTGGAGCAGGAAGGCTTCATCGATGCATCCAACATTCAACTGGTCGACGCCAAAGGCAAGGCCAGTCGGATTCGCATTGAGACGCAGGAAGGGCGGCGCGTGCGCGTCTTTGCCTCGACTGGCGAGCGCGTGCCCGAACCTGCGGCGAGCTGAGCGAGGATCAAATGGCCAAGCGAGGCAAGCGCGAAATCATCAAGCTCGAGTCGAGCGCCGGCACTGGGCACTTCTACACCACGATGAAGAACCGCCAGAACACGCCGAACAAGCTCGAAATCAAGAAGTACGATCCCGTCGTGCGCAAGCACGTGGTCTACAAAGAAACCAAGCTTCGCTGACGGACGGCTGCGGCCTCGCGGTCGCGCATGACGTAAGGACCGCCTGGCCCGCGCGGCAGGCGGCATCAGAGGGGACACGGATAGATGGCCTGGGTGATCACGAAGCTCTGCCAGGATTGCGTTGATCAGAGCTGTGTAGAAGTCTGCCCCGTCGATTGTATCTACGAATACAAGGGCGACGACCGCAGCACCTTTCCGAATCAACTCTTCATTGATCCGGAAGAATGCATCAACTGCGGCGTGTGCGAGCCGGAGTGCCCGTGGGAAGCGATCTTCGAGGACGAACAGGTTCCCGAGATCTTCCAGTCGGACATCGACGCAAATGCGAAGATCGTCGACTTCAAGGACAAGTTCGAGGTTCCCGAGGTTGGCGAGAAGCCGAAGCCGACGCCGGAGCAGGTTGGCGAGAACAAGAAAAAGTGGGGCTACGCCGGCTAGCCCGTTTCAGGATTTGATTCGCTAGCTCTCGCCCGCGCGATCGAAGGCTGCGACCATTTCCTCGATCGGCGCCTCACTGCCCGTCCACAGGCGGACCTGTTCCGCAGCTTGATGGACGAGCCACCACTTTCCTTCGATGACGCGCGCACCGCGCGACTCTGCATCGCACAAGAGACGAGTCCGTGGTGGATCGTAGACGGCGTCGAGTACCACCGCGCTCTTTGGGATCGCAGTAGCAATCACCGGTGATGTGTCCTCACGCAGGCCCACACTCGTCGTGTTGACGAGCACATCGCAGGGCAATCCTGCGAGGGCGTCCAATCCACCAGCGCCGCTCGCGCCCATTTCGGCAGCGAGATGTTCAGCCCGCTCGCGATTGCGATTCAGGATCTGCACGCGCGCGCCGCGTTCGAGCAAGCCGAACACCGCTGCCCGTGCTGCGCCGCCCGCACCCAGCACGACCGCGTCGCGCCCAGCAAGCGTCGTTTCGCGTTCTAGCGCGCGCACGACGCCGAGCCAGTCGGTATTCGCGCCAACGAGATGCTCACCGTCACGGGTGACCGTATTGACCGCGCCGATGCGCCGCGCGATCGCGTCGATCGCGTCGAGGTGAGCCATTACAGCCTCCTTGTGCGGGATCGACACTGCGAGTTGGCGGAAGCCGAGTGCGCGCGCACCGACGAGTGCCGCGCCGAGCCCGTTCGGCGCGACGTCGAGCGCGACATAGACGGCGTCGATGCCGAGCCTCGCGAATGCAGCGTTGTGCATCGCCGGCGAGCGCGTGTGGCCTGCGGGATGAAGGATGACGCCGCAGAGCTGGGTGCGCGGACCGATCACAGAGACCCCATCTTCTCTTGCATTTGAATCGAGAGTTGGCGAAGTATGCCATCCGGATCGGAAACGGGCCCCATTGCAGCGCGAGGAGGATCAACTTGGCCGTTCGCAAGTCCAGCACCACTCGAAAGACCGCTGCTGCGTCAGTCAAAGCGCCGCGCCGCAACTCCAAACCGCGCGTCGCGATCCTGATGGGCTCTGCATCAGATTGGGACACGATGAAGCAAGCGGCGGAAGTGCTCGAACAACTGGGTGTAGCGAGTGATGTGCGTGTGATCTCCGCGCACCGAACGCCCGCACGGCACCACGCCTATGTGACCCAAGCCGAAACCAATGGGATCGACGTGATCATCGCGGGCGCGGGCAGTGCCGCGCATCTCGCCGGCGTCACTGCTGCGCTCACGCTGCTGCCCGTGCTCGGTGTTCCGATCGACTCTTCGCCGCTGCAGGGGCTCGATGCGCTGCTCGCGACGGTGCAGATGCCGGGCGGCATACCGGTCGGAACGCTCGCAATCGGCAAGGCCGGCGCGAAGAACGCCGGACTTCTCGCGGCGGCGATTCTTGCGCGCAAGGATCCCGCTGTGCGCGCCGCGCTCGCAAAGTTTCGCGAGCGTCAGACCGCGTCGGTGCCCGAGCGGCCCTGAGCGTCAGCCTTCGAAGCGGCCGCCGAGTTCGCGTGCGCGCGCGAGTGCGCTCTTCAGGTCTTCCCACACCAGCCGGCGAATCTCCGGTGTGTATTGGCGCAGCACGAACGCGGGATGGAACGTCGGCATCAACGGTATGCCGCGGTATTCCTGCCAGGTGCCGCGCACGCGCGTGATCGAGATGTCGCGCCCGAGCAGCAGGCTCGCCGCTGGCTTGCCGAGTGTGATGATCACCTTCGGTCGCACCGCGTCGATCTGACCATCGAGGAAGCCGCGACACGCATGGACTTCGTCGGCGAGCGGCGTGCGATTCTGCGGTGGCCGGCACTTTACGATGTTGCAGATGTAGACACTGCTTCGCGTGATGCCGAGGCCGCGCTCGATCATTGTCGTCAACAGCTCGCCGGCGCGACCGACGAATGGAACTCCCTGCAGATCTTCCTGCTCACCAGGGCCCTCGCCGATGAAGAGCAGATCCGCATCGGGATTGCCGTCGCCGAAGACGATCTGGGTGCGACCGCCGGCGAGACGGCAGCGCTCGCAGTCGCCGAGAAGCGTGCGTACGGCATCGAGCGTCGGCCGTTCGCCGAACGCGGGCCTCGACACATCCTCTACGAGCCCAGGCTGCAGAGGCGCTGCTGCGGCGCTGGTGTTGGGCGAGACTACGCGTCTGGTTTCGCGTGCGGGTTCGGTTGCGATCATCGGACGAGCCGGTTGCAAACCCGGCGCTCCTCGATCGAAGGTTTCGACGCCCTCGTCGAGCCACTCGCGCACGAGATCGCGGGCGGAGCCGAGCGCAACGTGGAGATCCGCGGCTAGCGACCGGTCCATCGCGGCTCCCGCTTTTCGAAGAACGCGCGGATGCCTTCCTGCGCATCTTCGGTGCTGGCCGTGAGCACGATCATCTCGCGCAGATAGCGGAGTGCAGCGCCGTATTCCATTTCAGACATCGTGTAGACGGCTTCCTTGCCGAGGCGTAGCGCGGCGGGGGAGAGGGATGCGAGCTTCGCGGCGAGCTCGTCGATCTCCGCGTCGAGGCGCGCATCCGGCACGACGCGGGTGGCGAGACCGAGTCGAAGCGCTTCGTCTGCACCAACGCGACGCCCGGTGAGCACGAGGTCGAGCACGACCTTGCGGCTTCCGGTCGCGCGCAGGATCGGTGCGGACACCACCATCGGCAGCAGGCCGATGCCGATCTCGGGCAGGCCGAACACGGCACTCTCGGCGGCGATCGTGAAGTCGGCCGCGACGGCGAGTCCGCAGCCGCCGGCGAGCGCGAATCCCTGCACGCGCGCGATGACCGGAACGCCGAGTTCGTGCATCGCGCGAATCACGCGGGCGACGCCGTCGAAGTGTCGGCGGCGATCCTCGAGCGTCTCGTACGCGAGCAGCTCCTTCAAATCGGCACCCGCGCTGAATGCATCGCTGCCCGCGCCGCGCAACACCACGACGCGTGCATCAGGCGTACGCGCGACTGTCTCGAGCGCAGCTTCGAGTTCGTCGAGCGTGCTGCGGTCGAGCGCATTGCGTTGTTTGGCGCGATCGATCGTCAGCGTGTAGATGCCGCTAGCGTCGGCTTCGACGCGGATGTTCGGCACGGCGCGCTACGCCTAGCCGCGGCCGTCGGAGAGTGCGAAGCCGCGCTCGAGCGAACCGACCCACGAAGCGCTCGGCACCTCGTTCATGGCCGATGGCGCGTCGCCGCGTGTCGCGCTCGGCACGATCGTCCCGTGCTTCTGCGCCTCGATCTTCTTTTCGACTTCAAACTCGAAGCCTGGATCGTTGGCGTCGTCGTGGCAGTTGCCGCAGATCTGGAGGATCACGCACGACCCGCACTTGTCGGTGAGGGAAACGATCGTTCCGATGCGCGGCGCATCGGGCTTCACGTGATCGCCGCCGGGACCGTGGCACGATTCGCAGCCGACACGCGCGAGATCCGCATGCTCAGCCGGTTTGCCATCTTTCGGAAACCCCCCCGGCCTGCCCATCGCGGTCGTGTGACAGGCGAGG
Organism: Deltaproteobacteria bacterium; assembly: GCA_031396445.1. Taxonomy (GTDB): domain Bacteria; phylum Myxococcota_A; class UBA9160; order UBA9160; family PR03; genus PR03. The sequence goes on from JANNKU010000136.1 coordinate 19,097, forward strand.
CAGTCGGGATTGTTCGCCGCGCCCTTCCTCTCGAGCGACTCGACCGAGTGTGCGTGGGGTTGTTGCGACCATGTCTCGTACTCTTTCGTGTGACACGACTGGCAGGCTTGCGAGCCAACGTATGAGGCGGTCGTCGGCAGCATTTCGCGCCGCGTCGCGCCGCGTTCCGCCAGCAGCTTCTGCTTCTCTGCGAGCGGCAGCTTCGTGAACTGCGCGTTGGCGGCGTGCGACACCCTGGGCAGGAACTCCCCGTACTGGAAGCCGAGCGAGTGTTTCTGGTCGTGGCAGGTGAGGCACACGGGTTCGTAGTTGCCCGCCGTGACGAAGTCCTTCGAGAGGTGCGGACCGCCGCGCCCGTGGCAGTCCTCGCAGCCGACGTTCTCGAGATGCTTCGTCGGCGGCGACACCGTATAGCCACCCGGCTTCTGGAAACCGACCACGTGGCATCCGACGCAATCCTGCTTCGCCGCCGCCGAGTGTCGAACCAGCGTGTCGAAGGCACTGGCATGCTGCGTGAGCAGCCACGTCGCGTTCTCCTGCTCATGACACACGGCGCAGACTTCGCTGCCGCTATAGCCACTCGCGTGCAGCAGCATTGGCACCGGCTGGCCGGCGAGCTTCGCGAGCCACATGCGCATCAGCGCCGGATCGCGATCGTCGCGCCAGCCCTGCACGCGCGTCACGACGGCGCCTTCCGCGTCGATCACGAAGATGTCGGGAACGCCAGCGATGACGCCGTACGCGGTGCGCACCGCGAAGTCGTTGTCGACGAGCACAGGAAAGAAATCGAGCCCGTCTTTCGCCAGTGTCTCTTTCACTGCGGCCACTGTGCCGCCGACCGAAATCCCGATCACGGCGGGGCGACTGGCTTCGGGCAGCTTGGCGAGCTCGGTCTTCAAGAACTCGAGCGCGTGATGACAGTGCGGGCAGGTGTAGAGGAAGAAAATCAGCACGACTGGCTTGCCGCGAAGCGACGCCAGATCGATGCGCCCGCCGCCCTCGAGCTTCTCGGCGGAGAACGCAGGCGCCATCGAGCGCGTGCCGAGTGACGGCTCGAGCGATGCGCCGCCTCGAGCTGGGAGTCGCAGCGACTCCCGCAACTGGGTCTCGACGACCGCGACAGCATCCGGGACATCGCCCGGCGAGACGCCACCGTGCGCGAACACGACGTACCCGTCCGCATCGACGCCGATCAGTGCCACCGGCGCGCGCAGCTGAACCCGCGCTGCGACGCTACCCGTGGCGTCATCGACGATCGGGAAATCGAGATTGTGCTGCTTCGCAAACTCACGCGCGCCCGAGCCACCCTGGCCGAGTGCGACGCCGATGATCACGAAGTTGTTGGCGGCGCTTTCGCGCGCGACATGCGCGACGGCATCGGCCGCAGGCCCCGCTTCGGGCATCTCGTGGTTGAAGAAGAACACGAGCGCGCGCTTGCCGAGCAGATCGCTCGCGGCGAATGCCTTGCCGTCGAGCGTTACGCCGTCGAAGGACGGCAGCGGCGGTTCGCGTCGCGGCGGCGCTGCGGCGGGCGTCGGCTGCGCGGTCGCCGCGTCCTTCTCCGGCGTCGCTGCGGTTGCGGGCGTCACCGCGGCAGGCTTCGCCGCTTCGCTCGTGGTGGTGGTCTCGCCCTCGCTGCAAGCGAGCGGAATGACGATCGCGAGTAGACAAAACAGATGAATCGTCGTGCGGGTTTTCGACACGGGAGCGAAGACTAGCCAGATCGACGCGCTTCGCACCGCGCGCCGTCGAGATCAGCGCTTCCCGCGCAACTTCGCCAACAGATCCTTGAAGACGGCGTTGTCCGGCTCGAAGGTGAGCGCCGTTCGCAAGCTGCGTTCCGCCGCGATCTTGTCGTCGCGAGCGAGCTCACTCTGCGCAAGGACGAAGTAGCGACGGCCATTGGGCGTCTTTCCGAGGCGTGCATCGCGGCTCTGCCGGTCCGCCTCGGCTTCGGCCTGCGCGAGTGGCATGCGGACACGGGCGGAGTCGCGGCGAATCTGTTGGTCGTAGACCTTTCGCCGGCGCGGGTCGCGCAATACCGAATACGCTTCCGCGACGCGCTTGGCGATGCGACCGAGTACCGGTCGCAGTTCGTCCTCGATCGCGCGATGTCCATCGGGATGGAAGCGTCGCGTCGCGCGGTGATAGCCCGCGCGAATCTCCGAGGCCGACACGTCCGGAGCGATCTCGAGCACGCTGTAGTAGTCGAGTTCGTCGAGAATCTGCGCGAGCGCCCGAATCTCGGTCGTTGCGTTTGCCGGCGCCGCGGTCATCGCTAGACCTCGTCGTCGTCCGCGCCGTCGAAGAGCGAGAGATCGCTGCCCGGTGCGCCAAAGAGATCGTCGGTCGCGGCAACGCGGCGCTGCGTGATCGCCTCGGGCGCTTCTTCCAGCGGGACGACCAACTCGTCCTCGTCCAGCGCGGCAAGCGCATCGAGATCAGCGCTGTCGAGCCCCTCGAGTGTGTCGGCTGCGAGTTCCCCGTCAAACTCGATCTCCGTCTCGTAGCCAGCTTCGGCGCGCGATGAAGACTCGCCGCTGAAGTCGATGTCGGTGCTGGCGAGTTCGAGATCGAGGTCCGCGTCCGCAGGGCCTTCGAGCGGTCGCGCAGCCGCGGCCTCGAGCTGATCGGCGTCGAATTCGATCTCGTCGCTTCCGCCGTCCAGTGCGTCGAAGAGATCGGCGTCATCGCCTGCGACTGCGGACGGCGCCGAGTTCGGGGCTGCGATCGTCGCCGCAGCGGCAGCGACGATCCCCACATCGGGCGCTGCGCTCGACACGCCAGCGGCCTCGTGCTTGTCGATCAACCCGCGGATCTCGTCTTCCGTGAGGCCCGAGGAAAGATGGATCTGCGTCGAAGCCGCCTGCGCGGTGTCCGGATCGCGCGCGGTTACTTTGACGATGCCATCGGTGTCGATCTCGAAGGTGACTTCGATCCGCACCTCACCACGGCGCGCGTTCTTGAAGCCGGAGAACTCGAACTCGCCGAGCAGCTCGTTCTCTTCCGCGCGTCGCGACTCGCCTTGATACACGCGGATCCGCACCGACTGCTGGAAATCCTTGAAGGTCGTGAAGACGCTGGTCTGTTCGATCGGAACCGGCGTGTTGCGCTCGATGATCGTTTCGGCGAGTCCGCCGGCGACACCGATGCGCAACGACAGCGGCGTCACGTCGAGCAGGCGCGATTCGTGTTCCTCGCCCACCAGCGCCGCTGCGTGAATCGCGGCGCCCATCGCGACCACCTGATCCGGATCGACATCGGTCTTCGGTTCGCGCTGGAAGTACTGCGTGACGGCCTCGCGCACCAGCGGCAGGCGCGTCGGGCCGCCGACCAGGATCACGCCATCGAGATCGCGCACCGTCAGGTTTGCTTGCTGCAGCGCTTCATCGCAGACCTTGAAGGTGCGCTGGATCAGGTCGGAGACGAGCGCCGCGAACTCGCCGCGCGAGAGGACGCGATCAAGCGTGAGCGACACGCCGTCGGCGCTCTGCACGACGTCGGCGATGTGGATCTGCGCTTCATCATCGATCGAGAGCGCCTTCTTCGCCGTTTCGGCGGCGGCCTTCAGCTTCTCGAGCGCGTGACGATCCTTGCGCAGGTTGATCTTGTGCTGCGCCTGGAATTCCTCGGCGAGCAGATCGATCACGCGGTCGTCGAAGTCTTCACCGCCGAGATAGGTGTCGCCGCAGGTCGAGAGCACTTCGAAAACGTCGGAGCCGATCTCGAGCACCGAGATATCGAAGGTTCCGCCGCCGAGGTCGTAGACCGCGACGCGCTGGGCGAGTCCCTTGCCGAAGCCGTACGCGAGCGCCGCCGCCGTCGGCTCGTTGAGCAGCCGCAGCACTTCGAGTCCCGCGATACGACCGGCGTCGCGCGTGGCCTGACGCTGGTTGTCGTTGAAGTACGCGGGCACCGTGATGACGGCCTGCGTCACCGGCTGCTCGAGTCGCGCCTCGGCGATCTCCCGCATCTCGCGCAGCACTAGCGCCGAGATCTCGGGCACTGCGAGCGCCAGATCGCGGACCTTCACGCGCACCGAGTGGTTCGGACCTTCGACGATCTTGTACGAACAGACCGCCTTCGCCTTCTTCACTTCCTCCGAGAAGAAGTAGCGGCCCATCAAGCGCTTCGCGGCGCTGATCGTGAATTCGGGATCGTGGATCGCGCGCGTCTTCGCTTCGTTGCCGACCAGCGACGTACCGTCGTCGCCGAAGTGCACGACGCTCGCCGAGATCGGTTCGTCGTATTGGTTCGCGAGCACCTCGACGCGTCCGCGCCGCGCGATCGCCACGCACGAGTTGCTGGTGCCGAGGTCGATGCCGATCGCCGTGGCCATGGGCGCTTTCACTCCGCAGAAGGAAGAGGGCGCGAAACCCCTGACCTTCTGTTCTCGTTCATCATGTGGCTGACCCCGCGGGGTGCGGAGAGAGCCCCCTTTGCTATCGGGAATCGCGCCGGCTTTCCTGAGTCGTCGCAGCGCTTCCATGCGTTGACCTTCGCGCGCGCAGCGTGCTACCGAGCGCGCGCGGAGAATCCAGCATGTCCGGTCATTCCAAGTGGTCGACGATCAAGCGGAAGAAGGGCGCGCTCGACGCCAAGCGCGGGAAGATTTTCACGAAGATCATCCGCGAGATCGTCACCGCTGCGCGCCTCGGTGGCGGTGATCCCGACGGCAATCCGCGTCTGCGCCTGGTGATCGACAAGGCGCGCGCCGCCAACATGCCGCGCGACAACATCGAGCGCGCCGTCAAGAAGGGCGCGGGCGGCGACGAAGCCACGCAATTCGAGCAGGTGACCTACGAAGGTTACGGCCCGGGCGGCGTCGCGGTGCTGGTCAACACGCTCACCGACAATCGGAATCGCACTGCCGGCGAGGTGCGCCACGCGTTCACGAAGGGCGGCGGCAATCTCGGCCAGATGGGCTGTGTCGCGCATCTCTTCGAACGCCTCGGTGTGCTCGAGTTCGAGCGCGCGGGCGTGGATCTCGACACGATTTTCGAGGCGGGACTCGAAGCGGGCGCGAGTGATGTCGTCGAGAGCGAAGGCAGCATCGAGGTGATCACGGACGCGAAGAGCTTCGAGGCGGTGCGCGACGCGCTGGTCGCAAAGGGCTTCCCGCTAGCGAACGCCGAGATCACGATGCGTGCGAGCACCACGGCCTCGATCGAAGGCGCGCAGGCGAAGAGCATGCTCGACCTCGCCGAAGCGCTCGAGGATCTCGACGACGTGCAGGACATCTACGCGAACTTCGACATCTCGGACGCCGAGATGGAGCGGCTGTCGTAGCAGAGCAAGGCGGCAGACTCGAGAGTCGGCCGACGCGCAGAGAGGCGCAGCCGAACGAAGCTCGTGAGCTAGGCTCGCCGAACCCCCCGCCTTCGTATTCCTCCTCGGCGGACGCCTTGATGCACTTCGACTTCCATTTCGACCGTCACATCGACCGTCGGTTCGCCTAGTGCGGATCCTCGGACTCGATCCCGGTTCGATCGCGACGGGCTACGGCCTCGTCGAGCGACAGGGCTCGCGCGTCGTGCACATCGTCCACGGAACGCTGCGACCACCGCGCGGCGGCACATTGCCCGACCGCCTCGCGTTTTTGCACCGCGAGCTCGCGCGCATCCTCGAAGAGCATCGACCCGAGTTCGCCGTGATCGAGCGCATCTTCGCCGGCCGCAGCATTCGTGCGGCGCTCGTGCTCGGCCAGGCGCGAGGCGTCGCGCTCGCCGCAATCGCCGCGACCGGGATCCCGATCTCCGAAGTGTCACCGCAGCAGGTGAAGCTCGCCGTGACCGGCAGCGGCGCCGCCGACAAGACGCAAGTGCAAGCGATGGTGCGACGCCTCCTGGCGCTGGCGATCGCGCCCCCTCGCGACGCCGCCGACGCACTCGCCGCAGCCCTATGCATCGCGCAGCAAGGACGCCTCGGCGCGCTTCACCGAAGCCACCTGACCCGTGTTGGCGAGCGGCCCTCCGGCCGCGAGCGAGGTCATGCAACTTGATCGCCCACCTCGAAGGCGTGTTGCGCGAAAAGTCGCCGACGCGCGCGATCGTGTCGGTGGGCGGTGTCGGCTACGAAGTGCAGGTTTCGCTGACCACTTTCGGCGCGCTGCCCGACGCAGGCAAGAGTGTGTCGCTGCGCATCCACACCCACGTTCGCGAGGATGCGATCCAACTCTTCGGCTTTCACACCGATCTCGAGCGCGCGCTCTTCGAGCAGTTGATTCGCACCAGCGGCGTCGGTCCGAAGCTCGCGCAGTCGATGCTCTCGGGCATGGCGCCGCGCGATCTGCTCTCAGCGCTGATGCGCGACGATCTCGCGGCGCTGCGCACGATTCCCGGGATCGGCCTCAAGACCGCGCAGCGCCTGCTGGTGGATCTTCGCGATCGCGTCGGCGATCTCGCCGCCGCCGCCGTTGCGGAAGGCGGCGACACGATCACGGCCGCGACGCCGCCGCCCGATGCGTTCGAAGAAGTCGTTTCGGCGCTGGTGAATCTCGGCACGCAGCGCGCGCGGGCCGAGCGCGTCGCGCGCGAAGTCGCGGATGAGTTCGGCGACGTCGAGACCGCGATCGAGACCTGGGTGCGCGCAGCACTGCGGAAGCTTTCGCGATGAGCGAATCGATCGAGCGCGAGGGGTTCACCGGCGAAGCACAGCTCGACGAGCGCCGTCTCGAAGCGGCGCTGCGGCCGCGCACGCTCGACGAGTTCGTCGGCCAGGACGCGCTGCGTGGAAATCTGCGCGTCTTCATCACCGCGGCGCGCGAGCGCGGCGAGCCGGTCGATCACCACCTCTTCTGCGGGCCGCCGGGACTCGGCAAGACGGCGCTCGCCTATGTGCTCGCGCGCGAGATGGGCGCCACGTTGCGCGCGACCAGCGGTCCCGTGCTCGAGCGCCCGAGCGACATCGCTGCGCTGCTCTCAAATCTGGAAGCCGGCGACGTGCTCTTCGTCGACGAGATCCATCGCCTGCATCCCTCCGTCGAGGAGATTCTCTATCCGGCGATGGAAGACTTCCATCTCGACGTGATGATCGGGCAAGGCCCGAGCGCGCGTTCGATCCGCCTCGATCTGCCGCGCTTCACGCTGGTGGGCGCCACCACGCGAGCAGGCCTGCTCACCGCGCCGCTGCGCGATCGCTTCGGCTACGTCGCGCGGCTCGACTACTACCCGCCCGCCGATCTCGTCGAGATCCTGCGCCGCTCGGCGACGCGACTCGGTGTGGTGGTGGATCTCGACGCCGCCGGCGAGATCGCGCGCCGTTCGCGCGGCACGCCGCGCATCGCGCTGCGGCTGCTGCGCCGTGTGCGCGACTTTGCACAAGTAGATCCGGCGCGTGACAAGGACGAGTCGGCGATCGCCGCCGTGACGCACGAGATCGCTCGCTTCGCGCTCGGTCGCCTCGAAGTCGATGAAGAGGGCTTCGATCGCCTCGACCGGGCGTTCTTGCGCACACTGCTCGAAAAGTTCGACGGCGGACCTGTCGGGGTAGACGCGCTCGCCGCGGCGCTCGGCGAGGACCGCGGCACCGTCGAAGATCTGCTCGAGCCGTTCCTGATGCAGGCCGGCTTTCTCGATCGCACGCCGCGCGGACGCGTCGCCACGACGCGCGCGTGGGAGCATTTCGGCAAGACGCCCTCGCCGACTGCGATCCAGCGCCGGCTCTTCTAGCAACACCGCTCGCGACACGAGACGGCAGCTTTCGCGCATCGCGCCTCAACACTCCTCGTGAGCCAGCCGATACGGCTCGGGCCGGACTCGGATGTCCCGCACATGCCGGGGCGCGCTGCCCGCGCAAGGAGGCCTGCCGATTCGCTCACTCGTCAAGAGCCTCGCGCTATTGGCTGCGCTCGCGCTGATCGTCGCGGGCGGCGCGGGGCTCTATTTGGCGCGCGGTTCCAATGACGACCCGCGGATCCGAGCCGGTCGCAAGCAGGTCGAGCTTCTCGGCAAGCAAGCGGGCATGCGCGACAGCCGGTCCGCGCTCTATGGGAACCTGCCGTGGATGGCGCTCGCTGCGGGCGTCGTGCTGGGGATCGGGACGCAGCTCGCCGGGCGCATCCACTTGCCGTCGCGCGGGCGGGTCGAAACGCGTCCCGAAGCGAACGAACGCGCGGAGCTGCCGCGCCTCGATCGGCGCGTCTCACGCAAGGTCGAGCGAACCGCGCATGCGTTGGCGAAAAAAGGACAGATTCACGAGGCGGCCGAACTCTGCTTCGAGAATGGCGTGCTCGATCCCGCCGCGCAGTACTTCGTCGAAGCGGACGAGTACGTACGGGCGGCCGAGATCCGCCACGACCAGAACCGCTTCCTCGAAGCCGCCGAATTGCATTTGAAGGCTGGCGACAACGAGACGGCCGGAACGATCTTCGCGTCGCAGGGCGAACACAAACGCGCCGCCGATTGCTTCTTCGCGGCCGGACGCATGACGGTGGCGGGCGAACTCTTCGAGAAGTCCGGCGACTTCCGCCGCGCCGGCGGCTGCTATCGAGAAGCTGGATTCGAGCGGCAGGCCGCGCACGCGTTCATCCGCTGCCAATCGTGGAAGGAAGCCGCCGAAGCGCTCGAAGCGGTGATGCTCGAAGAGCGAACGCGCACCGGCACCGGTCAGAACCCGCAACACGCGCGCGAACTCCAGACACTCGTGCTGCAGGCGGGCAAACTCTACGACCAGGCGGGCGAACTCGAGCGCTCGGAGTCCGTGCTCGAGAAGGGCGGCTGTCACGTCGCCGCGGCCGAAGTGGCGCTGCGACGCGGACGTTTTGCAAAGGCCGCCGAGTTGTTCCTCGAGGGCAATCAGCCCGTACGCGCCGCCGAAGTGCTGCAACAGAACGGCGAGGAGCAGGCCGCTGCGCGGATCCTCGGCGAATACCATCGCGGTCGCGGCAGCGATCAGGAAGCGGCGCACTACCTCGAAATTGCCGGCGAGTTCTACGCAGCCGGCGATGTGCACCGCAAGCTCGAAGACTTCGTGCGCGCGGGTCAGGCCTACGAGAAAGCGGGCGATCGCTCGCAGGCCGCCGACATGTATCGCGTCGGTGGCAATCCGGCGCGGGCGGCGGCGAACTTCGAGAAGATCGAGCACTGGGATGACGCGGCCGCGTGTTGGGAGGAGGCGGGTGAGCCGAGTCGTCACGCGCATGCGCTGGTGAAGGCCGGCCAGCTCTTTGCTGCGGGCGAGATCTATCACCGCGAGGGTCTCGACGAAGACGCCATCAAGGTGTTGCAGCAGGTTCCCGCTGGCGCGCCGGACTTCGTCAATGCTTCGGCGATTCTCGGCGGTCTGTTCCAGAGCCGTGGCCAGTTCCAGAGCCGTGGCCAGTTCGGTCTCGCGGTGATGAAGCTGCGCGAGGCGATCGGGCAAGCGGCCGTCGATCGCACGAACCTGCGGCTCTACTACACGCTCGCCACCGTGCACGAAGCGCACGGCGAGTTGCGCGACGCCGTCGAGGTCTACGAGAAGATCCTCGCTTGCGACTATCACTACGAGGATGTCGAGCAGCGACTCGCCGGCGCGCGCGCACGCGCACCGGAGAAGCCGCGCGACGAGACGGTCGCCGTTGCGGACGAAGCGGTCTCTGGCATGCGTACGCAGCCGAGTCGCTATCAGATCGTCGGCGAACTCGGGCGCGGCGGGATGGGCATCGTCTATAAGGCGAAAGACACCGTTCTGGATCGTCTGGTCGCGTACAAGGTGTTGCCCGACGCGCTCAAGGAGAATCCGCAGGCGCTGAAGAACTTCCTGCGCGAAGCCAAGAGCGCCGCGCAGCTCAATCATCCGAACATCGTGACGGTCTACGACGCCGGCGAGCAGGACGGCCGCTACTACATCGCGATGGAGTTCGTGGATGGCAACACGCTGAAAGAGATCGTGCGCCGGCGCGGCGCGATCGCATCGGGTGGCGTGCTGCACGTGCTGGTACAGATGTGCGAAGCGCTCGGCTTCGCGCACGACAACAAGATCGTGCACCGCGACATCAAGACGGCGAACACGATGTGGACCCGCGACCGCAAGGCGAAGATCATGGACTTCGGCCTGGCGAAGATCGTCGAGGAAGTGCGCAACCACACGACACTCGTCTCAGGTACGCCGTACTACATGAGCCCCGAGCAGACGCTCGGTCGCAACGTGGACTACCGCACCGACATCTATTCGCTCGGCGTCACGATCTTCGAGCTGGCGACCGGCCGGCTGCCGTTCACCGAAGGAAACATTCCCTATCACCACGTCCACACGCCGCCGCCGGACGCCCGCGAGCTGAAGGCGGATCTGCCGCCGCTGCTGGCCGAGATCATCGCCCGCTGCCTGCGGAAGGATCCGGACGAGCGCTACCAGTCGGTCCGCGAGATCCTTGCCGAAGTGCGCGCCGCGATGGGCCGCACGCGCGGCCAGGAGACCTGAGGACCGATCAGAATCGCGCCGGCTTCCTGTGACATTCGCGTCACATGCGTAATGGAAACGTCACAGCTTAGAGGCACGGATCGGGCGGGCCCCAGGGGTCGCCGATCGCCCGATTCCGGGCAAGAATATTTCTCCCATTGAAACAGCCACTTGGATAGCGGACTCGCGAGTCCCGACGGGGGCGGGATGCTGGCATGGCGATTGCTTTGGTGGGAGCTGCCAGCCGAGATGTCGGACTGTCACGTTGGGTGCCTACGGGCAATCTGACGTCTCGATCCGCAGCTCGGCAGAGCTCACCAGAGCTCGACCAAGTTTGTCTACTGCGCTGATACGGGGGGAAGCGCTGTGCGACAACGCACCATTGCAGAGAAAATTTCGTGTACGGGCGTCGGGCTGCATACCGGGAAACCGGTCCAGCTCACGCTGCACCCGGCTCGCGCCGGCACCGGGATCGTGTTCGTTCGAACCGATCTGCCCAACCCCGTCGAGATTCCGGCGTCGCCGGCGTCGCTGACGAGCAAGGCCGTGCTGGCGACGACGCTCGGCCGCGATGGTGTGACGCTCGATACGGTCGAGCACCTGCTCGCCGCAACCTATGGACTCGGCATCGACAACCTGCGCGTCGAAGTCGACGGCCCGGAGATCCCGGGCATGGACGGCAGCGCTGCGTCGTTCGTGTTCCTGATTCGCGCCGCCGGAATCTATGAGCAGTCCGCGCCGCGCAACGTGCTGCGCATCGCGCGCCCGGTCGAGATTCGCGAAGGCCAGCGCCGGATCCGCATCGAGCCGGGCCGCGGCTTCAAGATCAGCTACGAGATCGACTTCGATCATCCGAGCATTGGTCGGCAGGCGCTCCGCGATCTCGATCTGTCGGAGCAGACCTTCGAGCGCGAGATCGCGCGCGCACGCACCTTCGGGTTCGTGGACGAGGTCGATGCGCTCTGGCGCGCCGGCCGCGCGCGCGGCGCCTGCCTCGACAACACCATCGTCCTCGATTCGACCCGCGTGCTGAATCGCGAGGGGCTGCGCTTCCCGGATGAGTTCGTGCGCCACAAGGTGCTCGACCTGCTGGGCGACCTCGCTCTGCTCGGCGTGCGCCTCGAAGGCCATGTTCGCGTCGAGCGCGGTGGTCACGCGCTGCACCAGAAGCTGGTCGCGAAGCTCGCTGGCGAGCGTGTCGCGCGCAGGGTCGAGCAGGTGCTGCACAGCACCGACGTCGATCGCACGCCGTTGCGCGCCGTGCTGGGTGGTCGTTCGGCCTAGAGCGAGTCGAGGAAGGCGCGCACCGCGCGACCCACGAGGTCGCGCGCAATCGCCGAGCCGCTCACCCAGGGTCCGAGATCGATCTCGACCGAAGCAATCGGCGTTGCGGCCGGCGCTTCCGCCAGCTGCGCGCAGAGCAGCGCCGCGCGCAGATCGCCGTCGCAGCGATCGACTGCGCTAGCCAGCGCAAGACCGCAGAGCGCCGCAGTCCACGCATCGAAATCGAAACGCCGCAGCGTGTCGGCGTCGATTCCTCCGAGCGCGCGGCGCAGTCGACGGATCGCGCGTCCGCTCATCCGTTCGGCGATCGCCAGCGCGTCGCGCGAAGCGGCAAGCGACGCCGCGGTTCCGAGCGCCGTGCGCACCAACGCCTCCGCGCCACGCGCGAACGCGTCGGGCGAAAGCGCGGCGAGTGGTGCTCCAGCGAGCGCGCGTTGCGCCGCGGTCCAGGCGGATTGGATGTGCGCGATCGACGCTTCGGGCGCCTCGCCCTCGGATCCGAGGCTCTCGGCCTTCGGAAGCAATTCGGCCCAATCACCGGCGACTGCGAGGATCGCTTCGCGCATCGCTTCGTCCGCTTCGACGTCGAGTCGTTCACCGCCGATCGCGAAGCCGAGTGTCTCGGGCGCCGCCGACCGCTCGCCGGGCGATGAGGCACCGAGCGCGCGCAACAGCGCCATACCGCGATCTGCGTCGCGCGCAGCACCGCCGGCGCGTTGCAATTGGGATAGACGCCGCAGCGCCGTCGCGCGCAGCGGCTCTGCACGCAGCACGGCGGACAGCTCCGCTCGTGCGTCGGCTTGCGACGCGGGCGACTGCGCCAGCAGCGAGCCGAGCGCTTCGCGCAGATCCAGCCGCTCCGGCGCGAGTTCGCGCGCGCGGCGATAGGCATCGAGTGCGCCCTCGACGTCTTCGAGCGGGCCGGCGAGCAGGCGACCGCGTTCAAAGAGCAGCTCTGCGCACGCTGCGGCGTTGCTGTGTCGATTGGCAAAGTCGCCCAGGCACGCAGCGGCTTCGGACCAGGCGCCGGAGCGTCGCAGCAAGCGCGCTGCGGCGAAGGCGCCCTCGGCGTGTTCCGCATCGAGCTTCGCTGCGCGCAGATAGGCACGACACGCATCGCTGTCGTCGCCGCGCGCTTCGAGTGTGCGAGCGCGGCGGAGTTCGAGCGCTGCGGTCACGTGCGGAACGCTGACGCAGGCGGCGCCTTCGGTGGCTGCGCGGAACGCGTCGTCGTCGCGACCCGCCGCGGCGAGCCACTCCGTCAAATCGAGCCAAGCGGTCGCGTGCGCCGGTTCTGCTTGGAGCGCCGCGCAGAGCCAGGCTTCGATCGGCAGCGCGTTGTCCGCCGCAATGCGGCCGAGTCGCGCGGCGCGCACGAAGCGATCCGCACGCGAAGCGTCCTGCGCCGAATGCTGCGCCCATTCCGCAAAAGAGCTGGCGGCCTTAGCCGACTCGCCCTGTCGTTCGAGCAGCGTGCTGCGCCCCGCGTGTGCTTCGTCGAGCGTCGCGTCGAGCGCGAGCGCTTCGTCGTAGCGAGCGAGCGCGCCGGAAGCGTCGTTCTGCGCGGCGAGCGCAGTGGCGAGGATCGTCAGCGGGAGCGGCCGCGCGGCTTCCGCGGGTGCCGTCGCGAGCCAGGCCTCGAGCCCGCGGCAGCACGCTGCGGGCGAACCCTGATGCGCAGCCGCGACACCGTAGGCGAGCCAGCCGTCCGCGTTCTCGGGCGCCAGCGCGAGCACTTCCCCCGCGAGTTCCCAGGCGGCGGGCCAACGCGCAAGCGCGTAGGCCGAGCGGGATCCGGCTAGTGCGGCCGCAAGGCGCTCGTCTCGCGTGAGTGTAGAGGCAGAGGAATCGCAGCGAAGCGCGGCCGACGCCGCGTGCATCGCCGATTCGTGGCGTCCGACTCTCTCTGCAACGACGGCCAGTGCCGCGTGCGCTGACGCAAAACTCGGGAACGCTTCCGCGGCACGGCCGAGCAAGTCGACTGCGCGATCCGGATACGTCGTCTCCCACGGCAGTGCGGCGGCACGAAAAGCGCGCGCCGCATCGAGTCCAGAGCTCGCTTCGGCGGCGCGCGTCCACGCGGCGCTGGCGCCATCGGCATCCCCGGCCGTCTCGCCCAGACGCGCCGAGAGCGTCCAAGCACGCGCATTCTCCGGCTCGATTGCAAAGGCGAGTGCGAGGCGCTCGGCGCTCGCATCGAACGCGCCGGCTTCTGCCAGCGACTCCGCCAGCGCGATGTGGTCCGTCACCGTGACCTGCGCATCCGGGTGATCGCAGAACGCAGCGAACACGGTACGCCAGCGCTCCGTCCGGCCGAGTTCGCCCAGGACGCCGGCCCACGCCGAGAGCGATGATGCGCCGAGTGACTCGATTGCGTGTGCATGCTCGAAGGCGTCGACCGCGCGCGCGAGATCGTGCGCTGGTCCGGCGGCGCGATCCGCGATGCGAAGCCAGAGCGCGTGCGTTCGCGCCAGGTCGCCAGCCGCGAGCTGCGCGATCTCCTCGGCGCAACACGAGATTGCGGCGTTCCAGTCTTCGCGCGCCTCGGCCAGGCGTTCGAGCGCGCGAAGCGATTCGAGATCGCCTGGATCAGCGGCGCGCGCGGCGGCGAAAGCCTGTTCGGCGCCCGCTATGTCGCCGAGCTCGTCGAGGCGAAGTCGGGCGAGTCTTCGCAACAGACCGGCGGGTTCGTGTGCGCCGATCTCGATCTCGCGTTCCAACACGCGAGCGAGTTCGGCGACATCGCCGCTGCGTTCGGCGCTGCGCCGCAGACCAGCGAGCGCGACGCGCGAAGACGGCTCGCGCTCGGCGAGAATCCGCCACGCTTCGGCCGCGCCGGCCGGATCGCCGAGCGATTCCTCGCGCAGCTCCGCCAGCTCGCGCCACCCCTCCGTGTCCTGGGGAAGGGCGCGCACCTGATCTGCGAGACGTCGCGCGAGTTCGCCGTGGGCGCGCTCGCTGCGGAGCGTTGCGTTCAGTGCTGCTCGATCTTGCGCCTCGCTCGCCGTGTCGTCCGCGAGCGCGCGCAGATGCAGCAGCGCGCGCGTCGGCTGGGCGAGCTCATCGCGCAGGACACGCGCGAGTTCGCGGAGCAGTTCCGCGCGACGCAGCCCGGTGGCGTTCGACAACTCGGTTTCGGCCAGCTCCACGAAGGCTTCGATGCACTGCGCCTTGCGCTGCGCATCCACCGCGCGCGGCAACACCGCCGTGCGGCATGCAGGCGAAAGCAGCGCGCCGCTGACGGCGCCGCGCCACAACGCAGCAGCCACGGACACTTCGCCGAGTGACTCGGCGCAGATCGCTGCGCGGCGCCGCAAGTCGCCGAGCACGGCGTCTCGCGCGCGCGCCATGCGCGCTTCGAGTACGCCGAGCAGATCGCGCCAGCGCGCCGCGTCCGTGTAGTGTCGATCGAGCCGCTCGAGCACGTCGGGATGCGCGGCATCCTGCGCGCGGGCCGCTTCGAGCGCCGCGAGTGCGCGACTGCGCGTCGCGGGCGCTGCGTCGAGCAAGATCGCGCGTTCGAGATGCAATGCAGCGCGCGTCGCGCGTTCGCTCGAGAAGCGCGCCGCCTGGGCGAGCGCGCGCTGCTGCGCGTCGGCCGCGCCTGCCTCGCCGTGCAGTCGCGCGACGGCGATCCACAGCTCGGCGTCCTCGATCGCTTCGGCTTCGAAACGCGTCAGCCACGGCGTCGCGGAAGCCGCGCCCTGCTGCGCAGCGGCGAGGTCGGCGCCGTGCGCCGCGAGCTCTGCGCGCGCGCTCGGCGGCGCGGCATCGAACTCGAGCACGAGCTCCGCGAGCGCTTCGTCGATCCGCCCCAGTGACTCGAGCAGCTCCCGCCGGGCGCGCCTGAGGTCTGGCTGCGCGGGATCGAGTGCGATCGATTCCGCCCACGCGAGCACCGCTTCCTGCGGCTGCGCGATGGCGAAGAGTTCGCCGCAGCGTCGCCACAACGTGGCGCGATCGCGGCTGCGCGGATCGCGTGCTGCGGCGCGCAACAGTGTCGCGGCATCCTCGTGGCGTCCTACCGCGAGCGAAGCGGTGAGCGCGTGTTCGCGCAACGCGGCGTCGTCGGGCGTGAGCTGTGCGGCGCGTACCCAGTGGGCGCAGGCGCGCTCCGGCTGCTGCTGCGCTTCGCAGAGCGCGGCGACTTCCGTGCGAGCCGCCGCAGTGTCACACCCAGGGCGCAGCAGATCGGCTTCGAGAATCGCGAGCAGCGCCGGTCCGTCGCCGCTCCGACGCAGCGCCGCGATGAGTGCGAGACGCGTCGCCTCGGAGTTGGCATCGAGCACGAGCGCGCGCTGGTAGCAATCCACCGCGCGCGCGTCGTCGCGAATGCGCGTGCTGGCTTCGCCGGCGCGCGTCCACCACGCGGCCGCGTCGACAGAAGCGCCCGCGTGTTCCGCGGCGGAAGCGCATAGCTCGACGATTTCGTCGCGGCGACCGAGCGCTTCGAGCAAGCCCGCGAGCGGCTCCGCGATCGGGGTCAACGCGCCCATTTCGGCGATGGCGGCTTCGAGCGGCGCGAGGGCCTCCTCGAGATGTGCCGCGTCGTGCGAGAGTGCGCGCGCGAGTTGCAAGCGCAGCGCGGTGCGCGCTTCCGGCTCGGCTGAAGGCGACGCATCGAGGTGTGTGCGCAGCAGCGTCGCCAACTCGGTCCAGCGCTCGGCGCTCGCGAGGCGCTCCGCGACGAAAGTGTTGGCATCCGCGTGCGCGGGATCGATTTCCAGAGCCGCGCGCAGCTGCTCCTCGGCGCGCGCATCGTCGCCGAAGCAAGTGCGCGCGATGCGAGCGATCTGCAAGTGGAGCGCGAGTCCGCGCTCGCGCGACGGGTTCGCGCGGAGCTCACCCTCGAGCGCCGCGACCAGCGCCGGCGCGTCGGTCGCCTCATCACAGAGCGACGCCAGACGACGCCACGCTTCGCTGTGCTCGGGTGCGATCGCAACGGCCGCTTCGAGATGGCGACGTGCAGCCGCGCGATCGTCGAGCTTGGCTTCGAGAAGATCCGCAAGGCGTTCGTGCACCGCCATCGCCGCCGCGGGTGCGCATGCGTCGAGGCGCGTCTCGAGACGCTCGCAAAGGAGAGCGAATTGACCGCCTCGTTCGAGTAACGCATCGAAGCGTAGCGTCGCGGCTTCGCGGATCGCCGGATCGCTGGCGCTCGCTTCGAGTTCGGCGTAGGCACTGCTGGCTGCGGCGGCGCGATCGAGTTGCAAGTCGAGCAGCTCCGCGCGTTCGAGCGAGCCGCGCTCCCGCGCGAGCGGATCGGTGGCGCGTGAGGCGCGTTCGCCGAGCGCGGCAACGAGACTCTCGGTGTCCCCGAGTGCGCGCGCCGTTCGCTCGAATCCCGCCAGCGATTCCTCATCGACGGCGCCCGCCGCATGCAGCGCGCGGAAGCGGGCAGCGGCTTCGGGCAGACGACCGGCGCGCTCGAGCGCTTCGGATCGCAACACTTCCACGTGCGGCGCGAGCAGCGCCTCGCCGCCGTGCGCATCGCAGAGCGCCAGCAACTCGGCATCGCGATTCGCGTCGGCGAGCGCTTCGGCAAGCGCTTCGAGCGATGCGAGATCGCCGGCGTCGTGGCGCAGCGCTTCGCGCCACGCGTCGATCGCGTCGGCGGGTCGCCCCTCGGCTGCGTGCAGATAGCCGAGGCGACGGCGATTGGCGGCGCGCTCGCCGCCATCGAGCAGGGTTTCGAGTTGTTCGAGTGCGGCGACCAGCTCTTCGGTGCGGCCGCTCTCCTCGAAGAGCGCGACGAGTGCTTCCTGCGATTCGCGCGTGCCAGAACGCTCGGCCCAGCGCTGGACGACCAGCACGGCGGCGTCGGGATCGTCGCTGGTCGCGCTGCGGCGCAATGCCTCGCGCCCGAGTTCAGCAAGGCGATCCGGATCGCAACGCGTGGCTTCCCGCGCATAGAGGTCGAAGAGCGTCTTGTCGTCGCCGGTGGCTTCGGCGGCGCGCAGCAAGCCGCTGCGTGCGCGCTTCGAATTGGGATCGCAGTGCAGCGCGAGCGCGAAGCGCTCGGCGGCGACCGCGGTGTCGGCGCGTTCGAGGTCGATGGCGCCAAGGCGACACAGCAGAGCGGCGCGACGGATCGGCGCTGCCGCGTCGAGCGCCGGTGCGAGCGCGATTTCCAGGTCGTCGAGTCGGCCGAGGCGTCGCAGAACGGTTTCGAGTGCGTCATCTCCGAGCGCACGCTCGGGATCCGCGGCGACTGCGTTCTGATAGGCCTGCGCCGCGGATTCGGCATCCCCACGTTGTTGATCGTGGATCTCGCCGATTTCGAGCCAGAGCTCGGCTCGCTCGGCGGGCTCCGTCGCGATCAGCGCGATGCGGCGCTCGAGCACCTCGATGCGTTCGGCGTGGTGGCCGCCTTCTCCGAGTGCGGCGGCCAACACTTCGAGCGCGTCGGCATCGCCTGGCCGATCCGTTGCGACCTGGCGCAGCGAGTCGAGCGAGGCTGCCATTTCCGTGGGATCGCCAAAGCCGAGGCTCGACCAGGCGGGAATCTCTGCGCCGAGTTCCATCGCGCGCTCGAGGTGATAGGCGCAATCGCCGTCGTCGCCGAGGCGAGCCGCCGCTTCGGCGAGCGCGAGATGCGCGGTGCCCTCGTTACACCATTCGACGGCACGCGTGAACCAGGTGCGCGCTTCGGCTGGGTTCGCGAGTCGATCGAGATGGATGCGGCCGATCTCGATCGCAATCGCCGCACGCCGTTCGGGCGTGGCGCTGCGCTCGACGCGGCGTGCGCCGAGCAGGACGGCGGCTTCGTAGCGCTCGACTTTCATCAGCAGCGCGAAGAGCGCCTCCAGCCATTCATCGACTTCGGGCTCCTCGTCGCAGGCGCGCTGGAAATGCTGGAGTGCGCGTTCGGTGTCGGCGAGTGGACCCGCGAGCAGAGCACCGAGCGCGCGGATCGCAGTGCCTCGTTCGGCGCCGACGTTGCGCGCCGTGGCGCGTTCCCAGGCTTCGACCGCTTCGTTGAGGCGACCCGCGCCCTCGAATGCGCGGGCGAGACCCGTCAGCGCGACCGACGCGTCGGGCTGCAGCGCGAGCGCGGCCTCGAAGCTGATGATCGAGGCAGATGTGTCGGCGGCAGCCAGCGCGCGTTCGCCGATCTCGACGAGTGCGGCGACGGCCTCGGGTCCAGGCGCCAGTTGCGACTCGCGAACGACGGCGTCGATCGCCTCGCCAAAGTCGCCGGTGGAGATGCAGGCGGCCCGCAAGCGCCGCAGCGCCGGGGCGAAAAGCGGATCGAGTTCGAGAGCGCTGCGGTAGGCAGCCGCGGCACGCGGTGCGTCGCACAGGCCCTCCTCGATCGACTGGCCCATTCGAAAGAGCAGGCGGGCGCGTTCCGCCGGAGCGCGTGTCTCGGGGCTGGCCGCGAGGTGCGCCTCATAGAGCGGGACGAGCTGGACCCACTCGGCGGCGAGGAAGAGCTCCTCTTCTAGCACCTCGAACGCGGCGCGATCGGCCGGATCCGCCTCGAATCGCGCGCGCGGCGTGGGGCGAGGCCCCGAGCCTGCCGCCTCATCAGAACGATTGGAGTTGGGTGCCACGGTCCTCCCACGCGCAGCGGGTGCGCAACTGCTTCGCCCTACCCATCGTCCCGGTGAGGGCTCCGCTTGATCGCGGATTTGCCGAGGTGCATGGGCTGGTTGGCCTCCCAGGGGGCGCTTCGATAGGTTCCGCGTCAGATTCGGGCCCCCCGCGAGGCTTCGACCATGACCTCGGACCCGACCCCGATCCAACCGCCGCCGACCGAGCCGGACGCCGTTCCGGAAGCCCGCCCCGAGTCTCGACTCGAGCGCTGGGCGACCGCGCCGTATGCGGCCGACCCGGCTGGACTGCCCGCCGCCGAGCGCCGGCGGCGCCGTCGCGAGCTGTGGCTTTCGTCCCTCGTGCTGGTGGCGATCGCGGTGATCGCGATCGGTCAGCAGTGGGCGTCGGCGCCGCGCGGAACGCTGCCGGTCGGCGACTCGGCGCTCTTCCTGTTCCTGAACGCGCTCAGCGTGTTCCTGATCTTCCTGCTCGTCTATCTGGTCGCGCGCAATCTGGTGAAGCTGGTCTTCGAGCGCCGGCGCGGTGCGCTCGGCTCGCATCTCAATCTGAAGTTCGTGTTTGCGTTTGCATTGATCGCCACCGTGCCGACCGCCGTTCTCTTTCTGGTGTCGTCGTCGATCATCGGTTCGTCGATCGACACCTGGTTCTCGCTGCAGATCGACCGCACGCTCGACGAGAGCCGGCAGGTGGCCGACGCGTACTACCAGTCGGCGTCGGACGACGCGCTCTTCTTCGGGCGCCGCATCGCGGATCAGGTGACCGAGAAGCGGCTGCTGCGCGAAGACGAGGGCGAGGCGCTCGCGAGTTTCGTGCAGGAGCGCCAGCGCGACTATCACCTCGGTGTCGTCGAGGTCTTCAGCACCACCGGCGATGCGTTGGTGGTCGCGGTGAATCCCGACATTCCCGCGGCGAACTTCTCGCGACCCGACAGCGAGCTGGTTTCATCGGCGCTGGCGGGCGGCACGACGACGCGTGTCGAGGAAGTCGTCGGCGGCTCGGTAATTCGCGTCGCGGTGCCGATCGGCTCGAGCTTCAAGGAGAAGGAGCCGGTGGGCGCCGTCGTGGTGAACCACTTCGTGCCGTTCTCGCTCGCGCAGAAGCTCGAACAGATCCGCGCCGCGCACGACGAGTACCGGCGCCTGCAGCCGTACGCGGGCCACATCGAGCGTCTCTACCAACTCGAGTTGCTCTTGTTCTCGCTGGTCGTCGTGTTGTTCGCGATCTGGTGGGGATTCCGGATCGCGAAGGGCGTATCGACACCGATCCGTGCGCTCGCCGAAGGCACCGCCGAAGTGGCGCGCGGCAACCTCGACGTGCAGGTCGATCCGCACTCGGACGATGAAGTCGGGTTCCTGGTGCGTTCCTTCAACCGCATGACGCGCGATCTGCGCGACGCGCGCGATGGTCTCGAGCGCACCAACGCCGAGCT
Organism: Deltaproteobacteria bacterium; assembly: GCA_031396445.1. Classification (GTDB taxonomy): domain Bacteria; phylum Myxococcota_A; class UBA9160; order UBA9160; family PR03; genus PR03. The sequence continues at coordinate 39,750 of JANNKU010000136.1, forward strand.
GGAGCGGCGCCGCCGCTACATGGAGGTGGTGCTGCGCAACATCGGCGCGGGCGTCGTGTCGCTCGACGCTGAAGGACGCGTCAACACCATCAATCCTGCCGCGCAGCGCATGCTCAGTATTCCGCCCGGTGTCGGGCTCGTCGGCCGTTCCTGGGATGACGTGTTGCGCGAGCCCGAACAGCTCTCGCTGGTGCGCGATTTGCGTCAGGACCTGCGGCCCGGCGTGCGCGAGAGCATCCGCCGCCAGGTGCAGCTCCCGGCCGGCGACGAGACGCTGACGCTGCTGGTGACGGTGGCGCTGCTGAAGGACGAAGAGAATCTGGTGCTCGGCACCGTCGTCGTCTTCGACGACTACTCGCAGCTGGTGAAGGTGCAGCGCATGGAGGCGTGGCAGGAAGTCGCGCGCCGCATCGCGCACGAGATCAAGAATCCGCTGACGCCGATCCAGCTCTCCGCGCAGCGCATCCGTCGCCGCTTCGGCGCGCGTTTCACGGCCGACCCGGCCGACGCAAAAGTGTTTGACGAGTGCGTCGACGCAATCACGAGTCAGGTGGACAGCCTGAAGCTGCTGGTGAACGAGTTCTCGAATTTCGCGCGGCTGCCCGCGGCGAATCCCGTTGCCGACGATCTGAATCGCATCGTCGAGGAAGCCGTGTCGCGCTATGCCGGCAGCGAAGGAATCGTGCTGAAGACCGATCTGGATCCGAGCCTGCCGCCCGCCGACATCGACCGCGAGCAGTTCGGACGCTTGCTCACCAACCTGATCGACAACGCAGTGGCTGCCATTCGCGAGCGGATGGAGCAGGAGCCGGGCTACGACGTCGGCCACATCGAACTGCGCACCGTGCACGATGCGCCGCTGCAAGCGGTGCGACTCGAGATCGTGGACGACGGCATCGGCATCCGCTCCGAGGATCGCCGCCGTATCTTCGAGCCTTATTTCTCGCGCAAGGAACACGGCACCGGCCTCGGCCTCGCAATCGTCTCCCGCATCGTGGCTGATCACCGCGGCTACGTCCGCGTTCACGACGCACAACCCAGAGGTGCCCGATTCATCGTGGAACTCCCTGCGGCTCCGGAACGAACCGCGCGCGACAGCGCCAAGGTGGACGCGTGACGCGCTTGTTGATCGTCGATGACGAAGACAGCATCCGCCGCTCGTTGGCCGGCCTGCTCTCCGACGAGGGCTACGAGATCGTGACGGCGTCCGATGGCAATGCGGCGCTCGCGTTGCTGCGCGAAGAAGCCGCTGACTTCGATCTGGTGTTGCTCGACATCGCGATGCCGGGTCGCGACGGCATGCAGGTGCTCGAAGAAGCGGGCGCGCGCTGGCCCGAGCTGCCGTTCGTGATGATGAGCGGACACGGCACGATCGAGACCGCCGTGAAGGCGACACGTCTCGGTGCTTTCGATTTCATCGAGAAGCCGCTCTCGGCGGAAAAATTGCTGCTGACGCTGCAGCACGCGCTCGACAATCGCCGCCTCGCGACGGAGAACCAGCGGCTGCGCGCGCAGGCGCTGCGTGCGCACGAGATCCTCGGCACCTCGGAGCCGATCCTGCGGCTGAAGCAACAGATCGCGCAGGCCGCGCCGACCAACGGCTGGGTGCTGATCACCGGCGAGAACGGCACCGGCAAGGAACTCGTCGCGCGCCAGATCCATCTACAGAGCAAGCGCGCGTCCGAGCCTTTCGTCGAGGTGAACTGCGCGGCGATTCCTGAAGAGTTGATCGAGTCCGAACTCTTTGGCCACGAGAAGGGCGCCTTCACCGGCGCGATCGCGCGCAAGCGCGGCAAGTTCGAGCTGGCTGATCGCGGCACGATCTTCCTCGACGAGATCGCGGACATGTCGCTGAAGACGCAGGCGAAGGTGCTGCGCGTACTCCAAGAGTCGAAATTCGAGAGGGTAGGCGGCACCGAGCCGATCGAAGTCGATGTGCGCGTGATCGCGGCGACCAACAAGGAGCTGGAGAAGGAAATCGCGGCGGGCAACTTTCGCGAGGATCTCTTCTATCGGCTCGCGGTGATCCCGTTCCATGTCGCCCCGCTGCGCGAGCGGCGCGAGGACATCGCGATTCTCGCCAAGTCATTCGTCGATGAGTTCTGCGCGGAATCGGGCGCGCGCGTCAAAGAGATCGCACCGAAAGCGATGGATGCCGTGCAGGCCTACGCATGGCCGGGCAACGTGCGCGAACTGCGCAACCTGATGGAGCGGCTGGTGCTGATGACGCCGGGCGAGCGCATCACCGCGGACGATCTTCCCGACGCGGTACGTCTTGGCGAGGTGAGATCCAGTCTGCACACCGGGACACTCGAAGAGGCGCGCCGCGCTTTCGAACGCGAATGGCTGCTCGCAAAGCTCGGCGAGAATCGTTGGAATGTGTCGCGCACGGCCGAGGTGGTGGGACTCGCGCGCGAGAGTCTGTCGCGCAAGATCCGCGCGCTGAAGATCGAGATCCAGCGTGGCTAAGCGGTCGGCGGCGACGCATCCAGTTGCGCGCGCAGTCGTTGATGACATCGCTGCGGTCGCAGCGATCGCACACGCATCCGCCGTGCCCGGTTGGAACGAAGCCTCGCTGCTCGCCGCGTTCGCGGATCCGCAGAAGCTCGTGCGCGTCGTGCGCGATGCGACGAGCATCGTGCAGGGTTTCGTCATCGCGCGTTGCGCAGCGGACGAGGTCGAGATTCTGCTCGTCGCGGTCGCGAAAGACGCGCGTCGCTGTGGCGCGGGCACAGCGTTGGTAGCCGCCGCACTCGCCGACGCGGCGCGCGCGGGCGCGGTCGCCGCGCATCTCGAAGTGCGCGCTTCGAACATGGCGGCGATCGCACTCTATGCGCGACTCGGCTTCGTCGCGGTCGGCCGTCGGCCGCGCTACTACGACGCGATGGAGGACGCCGTTCTGATGAGTCGCGCGCTCGGTCACCACGCCTCGTGAACGCAGACACTGCTCTGCCGCTGCGCGTCGATGCGCCGGTGCTCGCGAATCGATCCGAAGGCGGCGCCAACTACCGCTTGCGTCTCGGCGTCGCGGGTTGGCCGGGCGCGGCGCCCGGTCACTTCGTGATGCTGTCGCCCGGCGCGCGCGGCGCTGCACTGCGCTTCGATCCGCTGCTCCCGCGACCGATGGCGGTGTATCGAACGCTCGGCACCACGGCATCGCCCGAGATCGAGGTGCTCTACAAGGCGACCGGCCGTGGCACGCAATTGCTCGCGGAAGCGCGCGTCGGCGACTTCGTGCGCGTCGTCGGGCCCCTCGGCATTCCGTTCTCGCTGCCCGAAGCGGGACGCGCCGCGCTGCTCGTCGGCGGCGGCACCGGCATCGCGTCGCTCTATGAGTTGGCGGCGTGTGCGGCGGCGCGCGGCCCCGTCGTGGTGATGCTCGGCGCGCGCAACGCGGACGATCTGATGGGCTGCGACGACTTCGCGGCGCTCGGCGTCGAGGTGCGCATCGCAACCGAAGACGGCAGTCGCGGCCATCGCGGTCGCGTGACGGAAATGCTCGAAGCCGCGCTGGTCGGCGAACGCAGCGGCGAGATCATCTACGCATGCGGCCCGACGCCGATGATGCGTCGCGCGGCAGAGATCGCGGCGGCGCGCGGGCGCTCCTGTCAGGTGTCGCTCGAGAACCACATGGCCTGCGGCTTCGGCGTCTGCCTCGGTTGCGCGGTGCCGCGCGCGGACGGCAAGATCGCTCTCGTGTGTCGCGACGGGCCGGTCTTCGACGCGACACACGTGGACTGGGCGGGCGTGCCGTGAGCGATGGACGCGTCGATACCAGCGTGAATCTCGGCGGCGTCGCGCTGCGCAACCCCGTGCTCACCGCGTCGGGCACCTTCGGCTACGGCGCCGAGTTCGCGCCGTTCTTCGATCTCACGCAGATCGGCGGCATCGTCGCGAAGAGCATCACGCTCGAGCCGCGCCAGGGAAATCAGCCGGCGCGGATCGCCGAGACGGCGGCGGGCATGCTGAACGCGATTGGTCTGGAGAACGTCGGCGTCGAAGCGTTCATCGCGGAGAAGCTTCCGGCGCTCGCGGAAGGTGTCGTCGTCGTCGCGAGCGTGTTCGAGACCGAGATCGATCGCTACGCCGAGGTGTGCAAGCGGCTCGCCGGCGTGTCGCGCGTGGCGGGGATCGAGATCAACGCATCGTGCCCGCACGTGAAGAGCGGCGGCATCGAGTTCGGGCAGCGCGCCGAGGTGCTCGCGCAGTTGGTGCGCGCGACGCGGCGCGCAACCGCATCGCCGCTCTTCGTGAAGCTGTCGCCGAACGTCACCGACATCCGCGAGATGGCGCGCGTCTGCGAGGCCGAAGGCGCCGACGGTGTATCGCTGATCAACACGCTGCAGGCGCTCGACGTCGATATCGCGACACGTCGGCCGGTGTTGCGAAATGTGTTGGGTGGACTCTCGGGGCCTGCGATCCGACCGGTCGCGCTGCGCATGGTGTGGCAGGCATCGCAAGCGGTGCGCATTCCGATCTGCGGCATCGGCGGCATCATGAACGCCGAGGACGCGATCAAGTTCTTGATCTGCGGCGCGACCGCGGTGCAGGTGGGCACCGCCAACTACTTGAACCCGATGGCGGCGCTAGAAGTCGCCGAGGGAATCGAAGCGTATCTCCGTGACAGTGGGCTCGGGCGCGTCACGGATCTCATCGGGACGCTGGAAGTGCCCACGAAGTAGCGCCGCAGCGAGTGTCGGACCGCTTCCAGCGGTTGCCTCGGTTTTGGAATTCGGATAAGGTCCGCCCACTTGCGTGGCTCTGGCGCAGGCTTGATCGGTCGAGGGACGTTCGGCGAAGGTGGGCTCGGAGCTCGCCTTTTTTTTTCCGCTTTCGTTTGAATCGCCGTCACCCTCACAATTCGCCTTCACAACTCGTCGTCGCAACTCGCCATCACAGGGTAAACGTCGATGTATCACGACATTCCCGAATCGCTGCGCGCGCTGATCGAGCCGGTCGTCACAGACCACGGCTTCGAGTTGGTGACGGCAGATCTCGCCGGCAAAGTCGTGCGAGTCGTGATCGATACGCACGACGGTGATGGGAAGGTGCCGATCGACCACTGCGCCGCCGTCTCGCGCGAGCTCGCGAGTTGCTTCGACGCCGAAGCGGCGATGCCGGGCGCCTATACGTTGGAAGTTTCCTCGCCCGGGCTCGATCGCGTGCTCGCCCGAGAGAAGGATTTTTGTGCAGCCTGCGGTCAGGAAGTGAAGATCGAGACGCGGAAGCCGATCGACGGTCGCCGCCGCTTCCGGGGTGAACTCGTCGCCTTCGAGGGTGGTCGCGCCCAGGTGCGAGTCGACGGCAAGCCGATCGAAATCCCGTTCGCCGAGGTGTCGAAGGCGAACCAGGTCTATCACTTCACCAGCGCGGACTTCGCGAAGAAGAGTCGTAACTCGGGAGAGGCGCGATGATCCCGCTGAAGCGTGAAATCGATCAGATCGCCAAAGACAAGGGCATCGACAAGAAGATCATCATCGATGCGCTGAAAGAGGCGATGGTCCAGGCGGCGCACAAGAAGTACGGCGCCGACAAGGCCATCGAGCCCACCTACAACGACGAGACCGGCGAAGTCGAACTCTTCGAGTTCCGCACCGTCGTCGAAGTGCTCACCGATCCCGAGACGCAGGTGCTCGTCGCGAAGGCGCGCGAACTCGACCCGGAGGTCGAGATCGGCGACGAGATCGGCGTGAAGCTCGATACCGAGGGCTTTGGTCGCATCCTCGCGCAGGTCGCGAAGCAGGTGATCATCCAGCGCGTTCGCGAAGCGGAGCGCGGCATCGTCTTCGACGAGTACAAGGATCGCCGCGGTGAAGTCGTGAACGGCATCGTGCGCCGTTTCGAGAAGGGCTCGCTGATCGTCGATCTCGGTCGCGCCGAAGCCGTGCTGCCCGCAAAGGAGCAGGTGCAGCGCGAGAGCTATCGCCCGGGCGACCGGATTCGCGCCTACATGATCGACGTCAACAAGGAAGCGAAGGGCCCGCAGATCATCCTGTCGCGCGCGGCGATCGAATTGCTGAAGAAGCTCTTCGAGTCCGAAGTGCCCGAGATCTACGAGGGCATCGTGACGATCGAGTCCGCGGCCCGCGAGCCGGGCGTGCGTTCGAAGATCGCGGTGGCGTCGCGCGACAGCGACGTCGATCCGGTCGGCGCGTGCGTCGGCATGAAGGGCAGCCGCGTGCAGTCGGTCGTGCAGGAACTGCGCGGCGAGCGCATCGACATCGTGCCGTGGAGCCCGGATCCCGCGCGCTACGTGTGCAGCGCTCTCTCGCCCGCACAGGTGTCCAAGGTGATCATCGACGAGGGCGCGAAGTCGATGGACGTGATCGTCCCCGATGACCAGCTCTCGCTCGCGATCGGTCGCAAGGGTCAGAACGTGCGGCTCGCGGTGCAGCTCACCGGTTGGCGCATCGACATCAAGAGCGAGTCGAAGATGCGCGAAGTCGCGCAATGGCTCGCGCAGGCCGTGTCTGTGGTCGAAGGCTGGGGTGAGCCCGAAGCCGAGATCCTGCTCAATCAAGGTGTGACGTCGCTCGACGATCTCGCGCAGCAGCCGGTGGAGCTGCTGATGCAACTTCCGGGCATCGACGAGGCCGGCGCCAAGGCGGTGCGCGTGCGCGCCGCCGAGCTGGCGATCGAACAGCGCCGCCTCGAGACGGAGCGCGTTGCAGAGGAAGCGGCCGCAGCGTCGGCCGCGATGGCGGAACTCGCGACGTCGGCGGCGGCTGCCGCGGCGGCGCCGGTCACACCCGAGCCCACACCCGAGCCGACACCGACCGACGCAGGCGCGACGGAAGGCTCCAGCTAGCTCTCGGAGAGCGCCGCACCGCGTGCGGCGTATGGAACCAAGATGGCGAAGATCCGGGCGTACAAAATCGCCGAAGAACTTGGACTCGACCGGAACGATCTGGTCGAGCGCGCCAAGTCGTTGGGCGTCGAAGTCCCGGGGCCCATGGCTTCGCTCGACGAAGACGTGGCCGCGCTGCTGCGAGAGCGACTCGGCGGCCATGCGCCGGGCGCGCAGGTGACAGAGCGTCGTGTCGAGGGTCAGGGTGGCGGCGCGGTGATCCGCCGCCGCAAGCGCGCGCCCGATCCTGTGGCGGCGCCTGTGCCGACGCCGCTTCGTGTCGATGCAGCCGAAGTCGCTCCGACCTCTGAACTGGTCGCAGAGACGCACGCGATTGCAGAGATCGTCCCCGAAGAGCGCCGTGAGACGGTGACCGCCGATGTCGAATCCGGCACCGCGGAAGGAGATGCGCTCGACACGGATGCAGCGCCGATCGGAGCTGCGCCCGCGCCCGCGCGCCTCGGCGGCGAGCCGCTGCGCGAGAGTCCGCGCGGACCGGCCGATCGCCCGTCGGTTGCAGGGACCAGCGCTGGGGCTGGCGCCGGCGCCGCGGCCGATGCCGCCGGCAAGGGCAAAGAGCGCAAGCGCGTACGCGAAGTCGTGAATCTGCGCGAGCAGGAACAGCTCGCGAAGCAGGCCGTGAGCCGGACCGTGCGCCGCTCGACGACGATCGACCCGCGCGTGATGCAGTCGCCGCGCAAGCGTAAGCGCGACAAGGGGGCTCCGTTGCGACCGGCGGCCGCAGCTCCGGCGAAGGCCGGCAAGCGACTCGTGCGCGCCGAGGGGCGCATCAGCGTCGCAGAGCTCGCGCACCAGCTCGGTGCCAAGGCGGCCGAAGTGCAGGGGCGCTTGATGGCGCTCGGCATCATGGCGTCCGTGAATCAGCAGCTCGATCTCGAGTCGGCCGCCAAGGTTGCGACGCACTACGGTTTCGAAGTGCAGGACGTCGGCTTCCAGGAGGCCGAGGTGATCGGCAACACGGCGGCCGAGAGCGACGCCACGAAGCTGGAGCAGCGGCCGCCGATCGTCACCGTGATGGGTCACGTCGATCACGGCAAGACATCGCTGCTGGACGCGATCCGCAAGACCAACGTCGTCTCCGGCGAGGCGGGCGGGATCACCCAGCACATCGGCGCCTATCAGGTCGCGCTGGGCGAGCGGCGCATCACCTTCATCGATACGCCGGGCCACGCGGCTTTCACGCTGATGCGTGCGCGCGGCGCCGAGATCACCGACATCGTGATCCTCGTGGTGGCGGCGACGGAAGGCATCATGCCGCAGACCGTCGAGGCGATCGGGCACGCCAAGGCCGCCGAAGTGCCGCTGATCGTCGCGATCAACAAATGCGATCTGCCCGACGCCAATCCGCAACTGTGTCGCCAGCGTTTGATGGAGCACGGGCTCGTGCCCGAAGACTTCGGCGGCGACACGATCTGCGTGAACGTTTCCGCGACCAAGGGCACCGGACTCGATCAGTTGCTCGAGATGGTGCTGCTGCAGGCGGACGTGCTCGAACTGCGCGCCGATCCGGCGCGGCGCGCGCGCGGCGTCGTGCTCGAGTCGGAGCTCGACAAGGGGCGAGGCCCCGTCGCCACCGTGTTGATGCAAGACGGCACGCTGCGACCCGGCGATGCCGTAGTCGTCGGCACCGCGTACGGCCGCGTGCGTGCGATGGAGAACGAGCGCGGTCAGCGCGTCGATTCCGCCGGACCGTCGGCGCCGGTGCAGGTGATCGGTCTGTCGTCGGTGCCCGAGGCCGGCCAGATGCTGAACGCGGTCGAAAGCGAACGCGATGCCCGCGATGTCGCCGAGCATCGCGCCTCGGATGATCGCCAGCGGCCGACGCAGGTGCGGCCGAAGATTTCGCTCGAAGAACTCTTCGCGCGCAGCGACGAGGACGGGCCGAAGGAACTGCGCATCGTGCTGAAGGCCGATGTGCACGGTTCTTGCGAAGCCGTGCGCGACGCGCTGGTGAAGCTCGCCACCGACACCGTGAAGGTGAATGTGATCCTCGCCGGTGTCGGCGCGATCTCGGAAGGCGACGTGATGCTCGCGAAGGCGAGCGACGCGATCGTCGTCGGATTCCACGTCCGGCCGGATCCGGCCGCACGCCGTGCCGCCGAAGGGCAGGGCGTCGATCTGCGCTCGTACCAGATCATCTACGAGTTGACCGACGAAGTGCGCCAGGCGATGGCCGGTCTGCTGCCGCCGAAGGTCGAAGAGAAGATTCTCGGTCGCATCGAAGTGCGAAAGACCTTCAACGTGCCGCGCATCGGCACGGTCGCCGGTTGTTTCGTCACCGAGGGGATGGTTCGCCGAAATGCGAAGGCGCGCCTGATCCGCGACGGCGTGCAGATCTGGGAAGGTGGCTTCGCGTCGCTGAAGCGCTTCAAGGACGACGTCCGCGAAGTGCTCACCGGCTTCGAGTGCGGGCTCGGCCTCGAGGGCTACAACGACATCAAGATCGGTGACGTGATCGAGCCGTACGAGATCGTGGAGACCCGAGCCACCCTGTGATCGTCGGGGCCGCCGTGGTGGAGCTCCACGTCCACGCCTCCCAGTCGCTGAAACAGAAACGTGGCGTGGTTCGCTCGATCGTGCAGCGCCTGCGCAATCGCTTCAACATCGCGGTGGCGGAAGTCGGCGGGCAGGACACCTGGCAGCGCGCCGTGCTGGGGATCACGACCACCGGCATCGATCGCACCCAGGTGCGCGGAGTTCTCACCCGGATCCTCGTCTTCATCGACGACCTCCACCTCGCCGAAGTGACCAACAGCGACATCGAAGTTCTCGAGCTGTGTTACGAAGGCCGCGATGACGACGACGATGACGACCTCGACGACGGGGAGCCGGAGACGGAGGAATGAGTGAAGTCGCGCCGGCTCGAACGCGTGTCCGAGGAACTTCGTGCGGAGGTCGCTCGCGTGTTGCGCGAGGAGGTCGCGGACCCGCGCATCGCGATGGTCACCGTGCTGCGCGTCGATGCCTCGCCGGACCTGCGCAACGCGCTGGTGTTCTGGAGTCGCATCGAGCGCAAGGGCGCACCCGAGATCGAGGCGATCGAAGCGGGCCTCGCCAGTGCCGCGGGTTTCGTGCGCCGCCGCTGCGCGCAGGAACTCCCGATGAAGCGCATGCCCGCTTTCACGTTCCGCTACGACGCCGCCATCGAGGCGGGCGATCGCACGCTGGCCCTGCTTCGCGAGCTATCCGATGAGCCGACGGAGTAGGCGCGACCGGCCCGAGGCACCGGGTCCGAGCGGCTTCCTGGTCGTCGATAAACCGGCGGGATGGACCTCGCACGACGTCGTCGATGCGGCGCGCCAGTGGCTCGGCACACAGCGCGTCGGCCACCTCGGCACGCTCGATCCGCAGGCGACGGGCGTGCTGCCGCTTGCGGTGCGCGACGCCACCAAGCTCGTGCCCTTCGTGCCCTCCGACCCGAAGATCTACCGCGGTGTCGTGCGGCTAGGCCTCGAGACCGACACGCTCGATGGCGACGGCCAGATCGTCGCGCGCTTCGAAGGCGCGCTTCCCGACGAAGCCGCCGTGCGCGCGGTGCTGACCACATTCCTCGGCGAGCACGAGCAGATTCCGCCGATGTACAGCGCGGTGAAACAAGCCGGTGTGCCGCTCTATCGGCTCGCGCGCCGCGGTGAGGAAGTCGTGCGCGCGCCGCGCAAAGTGCGCATCGATTCCTTCACGCTGCAACGCTACGAGGCGCCCGAAGTCGAGGTCGAGGTGGTCTGCTCGCCTGGCACCTACGTGCGCGTGCTCGCCGCCGAGATCGGCAGCCGCCTCGGTTGCGGCGCGTACCTGCAGTCGCTCTGTCGTTTGCGCAGTGGCCCCTTCGAACTCGCACAAGCGGCCAAGCCCGAAGTGCTGATCGCCGAGAGCGAGAGCGGCGAGATCGCTGCGCGCTTCGTGCGTCCCGTCAACGCGCTCGGCATGACCGCGATGCGGCTCACGGCCGAGGATGCACGTCGCGTGTTGAACGGATCGGCGATGCCGCAGGGTGGACCGACGCGACAGCCCGGCGAGCGCATCGCGGCTCTCGATCCCACGGGGGCCTTGCTCGCGATTCTCGAGGTCGCGCCGGATCGCCGTCTGCGGCCCCTGCGTGTGCTTCGCCGCCTTGCTCCGCCCGCGTGACTTTGGTACCTAGACGCCGCTCTCGACTACCGAAAACACCTGATCACAATTCCAATTCAAATCGAGGCCTCCGCTTGATCGCTGCGGAACGCAAACAATCCGTCATTCAGAGCCATCGCGTCCACGAAAAGGACACGGGCTCATCCGAAGTTCAGGTCGCACTGCTGACCGAGCGCATCAACGAGCTGGCCGATCACTTCAAGGCGCACGCGAAGGATCATCACTCGCGTCGCGGCTTGCTGCGGATCGTCTCGCAGCGGCGTCGGTTGCTCGAATATCTGCGGCGCACTAGTCCGGTGCGGTACCAGGAGCTGATCCAGCGACTCGGGCTCCGGCGTTAGCCGAGCCGCTGTCCTCGTTGCCGCCAGGGTTGGCGCCGACGAGACCACACAACGCCGTATTCGTCGACGCAGATTGCCCGGCCGCCCGGTCGTACCGAGTGGGCCGTACCGAATCGCGTCTGGTCGGAATGCGGAGTCGGCAATCCGCGAAGCACTTTCCTCTCGCGCCACATCCAAGCTCGATCTACCTGGCGCCTCGCTGCTTCGCGCATTCCTGATCCCGCATTCCGTCTCCCCGCGATTCCCAGCCTGCATCGTCGCAATCCCGGTTTGTCCGGGCGGTTCTGCCATTCGAGGCGGGGCTGCTCCGGGGCTGGGAAGGAGATGAGGATCTAATGGCTAATTATTGGTTCGAACCGAAAACCGTCAGCTTCCAGGTTGGAAGCCGCACCATGACCGTCGAGACCGGCCGTCTCGCGAAGCAGGCCGCCGGCGCCGCGCTGGTCAGCTACGGCGACACCGTCGTGCTCGTCACCGCCACCAGCGCGAAGCCCCGCGAAGGCATCGACTTCTTCCCGCTCACCGTCGATTTCGTCGAGAAGACGTCGGCCGCGGGCAAGATTCCGGGCGGCTTCTTCAAGCGCGAAGGTCGCCTCTCGGATCGCGAAGTGCTGGTCTCGCGCTTCATCGATCGCTCGATCCGCCCGCTCTTTGCGGACGGCTACCGCGACGAGACGCAGATCACCGCCACCGTGCTCTCGGCGGACGGCCAGAACTTCCCGGACATCGCGGCCTTCGTCGGCGCCTCGGCGGCGCTGACGCTTTCTGATCTGCCGTTCCTCGGTCCGATCGGCGCGGTGCGCGTCGCGCGCATCGACGGCGAGCTGGTCGCGAATCCGCTCAAGGCCCAGATGGAGAAGAGCGACCTCGAGCTGATCGTCGCAGGCTCTCGCGCGGCGGTCGTGATGGTCGAGGGCGGCATGCGCGAGGTTCCCGAAGCGCAGCTTCTCGAAGCGCTCCGCTTCGCGCACAAGGAACTGCTGCTGCAACTCGATCCGCAGGATGAACTGCGACGCCTCGCCGGCAAGCCGAAGCGCGACGTGCCCGCTCCGCCCGACACGTCGGCGCTCGATGCGCGCATCCGCGGCATGGCGGAAGCGCAGCTGAAGGAAGCTCTCCAGATTCGCGACAAGCTGCCGCGCTACGCCGCGATCGCGGTGGCCGAGTCGGCCGTCGTCGAAACGATCGCGACCGAGTTCAAGCGCGCTCCCGCCACCTTCGACAGCCTCGAGGCGGTCGAGACGCGGCGCAGCGAGCTCAACAAGCTGGTGGCGCAGACCAAGAACTCGCTGCACGACCTGCGCTCCGCAGTGGTGCGCACGCGGATTCTCGATGACGGCGTTCGCATCGACGGCCGCAGCACCACCGACATCCGCCAGATCGCATGCGAGCTGCGGGTGGTGCCGCGTGCACATGGCACCGCGCTCTTCACGCGCGGCGAGACGCAAGCGCTGGTCTCGACGACGCTCGGCAGCGCCGACGACAAGCAGACCATCGATTCGCTGACCGAACGCTACGAGAAGGGCTTCATGCTGCACTACAACTTCCCGCCGTTCTCGGTCGGGGAGGCGCGGCCGCTGCGCGGCCCGGGTCGCCGCGAAGTCGGTCACGGCACGCTCGCCGAGAAGGCGATCATGAACGTGCTGCCGCCGGAGTCCGAGTTCCCGTACACGCTGCGCGTCGTTTCCGAGACGCTCGAGTCGAACGGCTCGTCGTCGATGGCGACGGTCTGCGGCGCGACGCTTTCGCTGATGGATGCAGGCGTGCCGATCAAGGCGCCGGTCGCGGGCATCGCGATGGGGCTGATCGAAGAAGGCACGCGCATCGCGATCCTCTCCGACATCCTCGGCGACGAAGATCACCTCGGCGACATGGACTTCAAGGTCGCGGGCACGCGCAGCGGTGTCACCGCGGTCCAGATGGACATCAAGGTGCGCAGCATCGATTGGGCGGTGATGGAGCGCGCGCTCGAACAAGCGCGCGTCGGTCGCCTGCACATCCTCGATTGCATGGAGGCCGAGACGCGCGACGTGCTCGGCGGCAAGTTCGAGGCGCGCACCGAAGTGGCGAACCACGCCCCGCGCATGAGCGCGCTGTGGATCAAGCCCGACCGCATCCGCGACATCATCGGCCCGGGTGGCCGTGTGATTCGCGCGATCCAGGATGCGACCGGCGCGAAGATCGACATCGAGGACAACGGCGAGGTCAAGGTGTTCGCACCCGACCGCGACCAGCTCGATCGCGCCCGCGCGATGATCGAGGAACTCACGCAAGAGGCGGAGATCGGTCGCGTCTACCTCGGCAAGGTGAAGCGCATCGCCGACTTCGGCGCCTTCGTCGAGATCTTCCCCGGCACGGACGGCATGATCCACATCAGCCACCTGGCCGAGTCGCGGATCGAGAAGGTGACCGACGTCCTGTCCGAAGGCGACGAGGTGCTCGCGAAGTGCATCGACATCGACCCGAGTGGCCGCATCCGCCTCTCGCGCAAAGAGGCGCTCGCCGACCTCGCGGCGCAGCCGCAGGAGTAGAGCGAGCGGTGACGACCCGCGCGCGTGCGAGCCGGAACGGCGCCCGCGCGCGCGGGGTCCGCGTGCGCGTTGCGCGCGTGGACGGCGCCGAGGATCTGCCGCTGCCGAGCTACGCGACGGCGGGCTCGGCAGGGCTCGATCTCGCCGCTGCCGTCGATGGCGAGCTGGTGCTCGAGCCCGGTGCGCGCGTGCTCGTGCCGACCGGAATTCGCATCGCGCTGCCGGCTGGCTATGAAGCGCAGGTTCGCCCGCGCAGCGGACTCGCGCTGCGCAATGGTGTGTTGCTGCCGAACGCGCCGGGCACGATCGACGCCGACTACCGCGGCGAGATCGCGGTGATCCTGATGAACGCCAGCCACGAGCCCTTCACGGTGCGACGCGGTGATCGCATCGCGCAGCTCGTCGTCGCGCCGGTGGTGAGGGCGCTGCTGGTCGAGGTCGCGTCGCTCGACGAGACGACGCGTGGCGATGGCGGCTTCGGACACAGCGGGATCGAGAGTCGCGGACGCGCTGCACGCGCGCGGAGGCAGCGCCCGTGAGTGAAGCCGAGCGTCCGATCGTTGCCGAGCCGCTGCACCCGCAGCCGCCGTCGCCCACACCGGTGGGCCCGAAGAAGCGCAGCGGCAACGAACTCGCGCTGCGACTCGCGACGGCCGCGGTGCTGGTGCCCGGCGTGTTGTGGCTGATCGCCGCGGGGCCGGGTTACGTGCTCGTCGCGGTAGTCATCATCGTGGTGCTTGGGATTCGCGAGTTCTATCACCTGATCGAAGCGAAGGGTGCGCATCCGCTGTGGAGCTTCGGGCTGGTTGCCGGCGCGGCGCTGCCGGTGGTCGCGTATCTCGGCAACGAGTATCACGCGACGATCCTGATGACGGCGGTGCTGCTCGCGGTGATGGTCGCGCAGGTGGGCAAGGCGCAGATCACCGAAGCGTTGGCCAGCATCTCGGGAACATTCTTCGGCGTCTTCTATGTGGGTTGGCTGCTCACGCACGCGGTCACGCTGCGCAACTTTCAGCGCGTGGTCGAATCGAAGTGGGGCGCCGGTGCGGGCTCGCTCTTCGATCCGAATTCGGGCGCGTTCCTGCTCATCTTCACGCTGGCGGCCGTCGTGCTCTGCGATGCGGGCGCGTACTTCGCGGGACGCGCGTGGGGCAAGCGCAAACTCGCGCCGAAGATCAGTCCCGGCAAAACCGTCGAGGGCGCGCTCGGCGGGATCGCTGCGGGCACCGCCGCAGCACTGCTCTGCAAGGCCGTCTTCGATTGGCAGTGGCCGGAGTTGTCGCGCGGATTGCCGTGGGCGCTCGCGGTGCCGATCGCGTTCGTGCTCTCGATCGCGGGCCTGATCGGTGATCTGGTCGAGTCGCTGCTGAAGCGCGACGCCGCAGCGAAAGATGCGGGTTCGTTGTTGCCCGGCATGGGCGGTGTGCTCGATCGCATCGATTCGGCTCTTCTCGCGATCCCGGTGATGTACTACCTAATGCTGGCAACCACCTATCTCCGCGCAGGCTTCCGATGATCGAGCGCTACAGCCGGCCCGAGATGCGGGCGCTATGGACCGACGACGCGCGCTACGGCTATTGGCTGCGCGTGGAACTCGCGGTCTGCGAAGTTCTCGCCGAGCGCGGCGTGATTCCTGAAGCGGCACTCGCGACGATCCGCGCACGCGCCGGCTTCGATGCCGCGCGCATCGCCGAGATCGAGCGCGAGGTGAAGCACGATGTGATCGCGTTCACCACCAGCGTCGCCGAACACGTCGGTCCCGATTCGCGCTTCATCCACTACGGGATGACGTCGAGCGACGTGATCGACACCGCGCTCGCGCTGCAGATCCGCGCCGCGGGCGATCAACTGCTGGCCGGCTGCGATCTCGCGATCGCCGCGCTGCGCCGCCGTGCGCTCGAACACCAACACACCGCGTGCGTCGGTCGCACGCACGGCATTCACGCCGAACCGACCACCTTTGGGCTGAAGCTGGTGGTGTTTCACGAAGCGCTGCGCCGCGGTCGCGATCGACTCGCGCGCGCGATCGATGAAGCCGCGGTGGGCAAGATCTCGGGCGCCGTCGGCACCTTCGCGCACCTCGATCCGGCCGTGGAGCAAGCGGTGTGTGCGCGGCTCGGCATCGGCTTCGAATCGGCGTCTACGCAGATCGTGCAGCGCGATCGCCACGCCGCGTTCGTGAATGCGCTGGCGCTCGTGGGCGCAGTGCTCGAGCAAGCCGCCGTCGAGTTCCGCCATCTCGCGCGCACCGAAGTGCGCGAAGTCGAGGAAGAGTTCTCGAAGGGCCAGAAGGGCTCGTCGGCGATGCCGCACAAACGCAATCCGTGGCGCTTCGAGACGCTGACGGGACTCTCGCGTGTGTTGCGCGGCTATGCGGCGACGGCGCTCGAGAACGTCGCGCTCTGGCACGAGCGCGACATCTCGAACTCGTCGGTCGAGCGCATCGTGTTTCCCGACGCGTCGCAGGTGCTCGATTTCATGCTGCACCGCTTCGCCGGCCTGGTGGACAAGCTCGTCGTGTATCCCGAGCGGATGCGCGAGAACCTCGAGTCGTCACGCGGTCTCGTCTTCAGCGGCACGTTGCTGCTGCTGCTCGCCGAAAAGGGACTCACGCGCGAGGACGCCTACCGGCTGGTGCAAGGCCACGCGATGGACACATGGGAGAAGGGCGGACACTTCCAGTCGCGCATGCTCGCCGATCCGGATGTCGCGCGGGTGCTCACCAAGGAAGAGATCGAGAACGCCTTCGATCTCGATGCGTCGCTGCGCAACGTCGATGCGATCTTCGCGCGCACGCTGGGAGAAACCGGATGAAGGCGCTGGTACACGTGACGGTGAAACCCGACGTGCTCGATCCGCAGGGTCGTGCGATCCAGCGCGGTTGTGCGTCGCTCGGCCATTCCGGCGTGCGCGACGTGCGCCAGGGCAAGCTCTTCGAGATCGAGCTCGACGCGCCCGACCGCGCCGCCGCGGAACGCTTGCTGCTCGAAGTCGCCGAGAAGTTGCTCGCGAATCCGGTCGTCGAGGACTACCGGGTGGTTTCGATCGAGGACTGACCGCAATCAACCCACTTCGTGACGGAGGTTCCCCCCTTGCCCGTCGATCCCAAGGTTCTGGAAGCGCAGTGCATGCGCACGCTCGCGCGCACGGATTTTGCCGGACTCGGCACGCGCATCGAAGGCAAGGTGCGCGATTCCTATGTGCGGGATGATCGCCGCACCCTCGTTGCGACAGATCGCATCTCCGCCTTCGACCGCGTGCTCGGCACGATTCCGTGGAAGGGGCAGGTGCTGAACCAGCTCGCGGCGTTCTGGTTCGAGCGCACGCGCGAGATCGCGCCGAATCACGTGATCGCGGTGCCCGATCCGAACGTGACGATCGGCCGCGAGTGCCGCGGTGTCGCGCTCGAGTTCGTCGTGCGCGGCTACCTGACCGGCGTGACGAGCACGTCGATCTGGACGGCGTATGCGCGTGGCGATCGAAGCTACTGCGGCCACCGTCTGCCCGAAGGACTGCGCAAACACGAGCGGCTGCCGCGGCCGCTGCTGACGCCGACCACGAAGGCGGAGCAGGGCGCGCACGACGAGCTGACTTCGCGCGAAGCTGCGATCGAGCAGGGCCTCGTCAGCGCCGAGCTCTACGAACGCGCCGAGGCGATGACGCTGCGCCTCTTCGCCGAAGGCCAGCAGTGGGCCGAGAAGCAGGGGTTGATCCTCGTCGATACCAAGTACGAACTCGGGCTCGACGACGCCGGCACGCTCACCGTGATCGACGAGATCCACACGCCCGACTCGTCGCGCTACTGGTATCTCGATACCTACGAGCGCGCGATGTCGGAAGGCGCCGACCCGAAGGCGATGGACAAGGAGTTCGTGCGGCGCTGGTACGCGGAGCAGGGCTACACGGGCGACGGTACACCGCCCGCGCTCACCGACGCGGTGCGCTGCGAAGCCGCGCAGCGCTACATCGAAACCTACGAGCGGATCACGGGGCTGGCGTTCGTGCCCGACCCGGAGCCGCCGCTGCAACGCATCCAACGCAATCTCGGCCTCGCCTAGGGAGGAGCGCGCTTGTTCGCCGTACTCCAATTCCCCGGCTCCAACGACGACCGCGACATGGTCTTCGCGATGAAGAGCGTGCTCGGTGCGGACGCGCGGCTGGTCTGGCACAAAGATGCGGCGCTGCCTGTCGGCACGCAGAGCGTGCTGCTGCCAGGCGGATTCTCGTACGGCGACTATCTGCGTTGCGGCGCGATGGCGCGCTTCTCTCCGATCATGGCCGCCGTGAAGCGCTTCGCCGAAGCGGGCGGACCGGTGCTCGGCACCTGCAACGGCTTCCAGGTGCTCTGCGAAGCGGGCTTGCTGCCGGGCGCGCTGCTCTGCAATCGCGATCTCGCGTTCATCTGCGCGCCGACGCACCTGCGCGTCGAACGCGCGACGGCGCCCTTCACGTCGCGTGCGACGCGCGGGCAAGTGCTGCAGATCCCGATCAAGCACGGCGAAGGGCGTTATCACCTGACGGCGGACCAACTCGAAAGGCTCGAAGCCAACCAGCAGGTGATGCTTCGCTACTGCACACCGGACGGTGACGTGACCGACGCCGTGAATCCGAACGGCTCGGTCGCGAGCATCGCCGGCGTCTGCAACGAAGCCGGCAACGTGATGGGCTTGATGCCGCACCCGGAACACGCCGTCGAAGCGCTGACCGGTTCGCTCGACGGCCGCGCAATCCTCGGCTCGCTGATCGATTTCGTCGGGCATGCGCGATGAAGGCGGCGGCGTTGGTCGAGCCGATCGTGGATCACCAACTCGCGCGCGAGCACGGACTCAGCGACGAAGAGTGGCAGCGCATTCTCGACATCCTCGGCCGCACGCCCACGTTCTCGGAACTCGGGATCTTCTCGGTGATGTGGTCGGAGCACTGCTCGTACAAATCGAGTCGCGTGCATCTGAAGAATCTCCCGACGACCGGTGAGCATGTGTTGGTCGGTCCGGGCGAGGGCGCCGGTGCGGTCGCGATTGGCGACGGCCTCGCGGTGATCTTCAAGATCGAGAGCCACAACCACCCGTCCTTCATTGCGCCGACACAAGGCGCGGCGACCGGCGTCGGCGGCATCCTGCGCGACATCTTCAGCATGGGCGCGCGCCCGATTGCGTCGATGGATTCGATCCGCTTCGGCCCGCTCGACGATCCGAAGCACCGTCGTCTGCTCGAAGGCGTGGTGCGCGGCATCGGCGGCTACGGCAATTCCGTCGGCGTGCCCACCGTCGGCGGCGAGACCAGCTTCCATGAGTGCTACCGCGGCAACATCCTGGTGAACGCGTTCAACCTCGGCATCGTCGAGGCGGACAGCATCTTTCTCGGACTCGCGACCGGCATCGGCAATCCGGTGATCTACGCCGGATCGAAGACCGGCCGCGACGGCATCCACGGCGCGAGCCTGCTCGCATCCGCCGAGTTCGACGCCGACAGCGAAGCGAAGCTCCCCACCGTGCAGGTCGGTGATCCGTTCACTGAGAAGTGTCTGATCGAAGCCTGTCTCGAGGCGATGCGCACCGGCGTGATCGTCGGCATCCAGGACATGGGCGCGGCGGGGCTCACCTGTTCTTCGTTCGAGATGGCGAGTCGCGCCGAGAGCGGCATCGAGATGGATCTCGACCGCGTGCCACAACGCGCGGCGAATCTGTCGCCCTACGAATTGCTGCTCTCGGAAAGCCAGGAGCGCATGCTGCTGGTGACGCGCGCCGGCGAAGAGCAGCGCGTGCTCGACATCTTCGAGCGCTGGGATCTCGATGCGGTGGTGGTCGGCCGCGTTACGGGCGATGGCCGCATGAAGGTGCGCTGGCATGGCGAGACCGTCGTCGACATCCCGGTCGATCCGGTCGCCGCGAACGCGCCGATGTACGACCGCAAGCAGAGCGTTCCCGCCGATCTCGCCGCGCGACAGAAGCTCGACCTCGCGTCGATAGAGGTGGAGTCGGATCCGCAAGCCGCTCTCGAAGCGCTGCTCGATTCGCCGAACCTCGGCTCGAAGGCGTGGATCTGGCGCCAATACGACTCGCTGGTGCTGGCCAACACGGTGATCGGCCCGGGCGGCGACGCCGCACTGATCCGCGTGAAGCGCGAGGACGGCACGCCGACGCAAAAGGCTGTCGCGATGTCGGTCGATTGCAATCCGCGCTGGTGCTGGCTCGATCCGCGCGCGGGCACGATCGCCGCGGTGGCCGAGTCGGCGCGCAACGTCGCGTGCACCGGCGCGCGGCCGCTCGCGCTGACGAACTGCCTGAACTTCGGCAATCCCGAGAAGCCCGAGATCATGTGGGAGCTGGCCGAGTCGATCCGCGGACTCGGCGAAGCGGCCGAGGCGCTCGGAACGCCGGTGATCTCCGGCAACGTGTCGCTCTACAACGAGACCAGCGGTCGCGCGATCTTTCCGACGCCGACGATCGCGGCGGTCGGCTTGCTGGAAGACGTCGAGCGCCACGCCGTTTCGCATTTCGAAGAGGCGGGTCTCGCGATCGTGTTGCTCGGCGACACGCGCGAGGAACTCGGTGGCAGCGAGTGGCTGCACCTGCGCCGCGGTCTCGAGGCGGGGCTGCCTCCGAGCGTCGATCTCGCGCACGAACTGCGTCTGCAGCGGCTGCTCGCGGATCTCATCGCGACCGCTCTGGTGCGTACGGCGCACGATGTTTCGAACGGCGGCCTCGCAATCGCGCTCGCCGAGTGCAGTTTCAGCGGACCCGCCGGCGTGCGGATCGGTGCGCGGGTCGAGTTGGGGGACGGCATCCGCATCGATGCGCTGCTCTTCGGCGAATCGACCGGCCGCGTGCTCGTCGCGACCGGCAACGCAGATGCGGTATTGGAGCGCGCGCGGGCGGTCGATGTTCCCGCACGTCGCATCGGGACGACCGGCGGTCCTCGTTTGGTGATCGGCCCGTGGATCGACGCAGAACTGGCTAGTCTGGAAACCATCTGGGCGCGGGCGATTCCGCGCCGACTGGAGCAGGCCTGAATGAGTTCGCCGCTTGAACGCCTCGTCGGCAAGGACGCCGCCACCAAGCTCGCCGTCGCGCGCGAAGCGGATCGCTATCACGACGCCTGCGGTGTGTTCGGCGTGCACGGGCATCCGGAGGCGGCGCATCTCACCTACCTCGGCCTCTACGCGCTGCAGCATCGCGGTCAGGAGAGCGCGGGCATCGCGACTTCGAACGGGCGCGAGCATCACGTGCATCGCGCGATGGGACTCGTCGGCGACGTCTTCTCCGAAAAGATCCTGCGTCAGCTGCCGGGCCGTCACGCGGTCGGTCACGTGCGCTACTCGACGACGGGCGAGTCGAGCCTGCGCAACGCGCAGCCGTTCTGCGCGACGACCGACGGCGGGCCCGTCGCGATCGCGCACAATGGCAACCTGGTGAACGCCGGCGCGATCCGCCGCGAACTCGAAGGGCGCGGCTCGATCCTCACCTCGACTTCGGATTCCGAAGTGCTCGTGCACCTGCTGGCGCGTTCGCGTGAAGGCGCGCCAGAAGACCGGCTGATCGATGCGCTCTCGCGTGTGAAGGGCGCCTACAGCCTCGCGATGCTGACGGACGACGCACTCGTCGCCGCGCGCGATCCGTTCGGCTTCCGCCCGCTTTCGCTCGCGCGACTCGGTCAGGCGTGGATCGTCGCATCCGAGACCTGCGCGTTCGACTTGATCGGCGCCGAATACGAGCGCGATCTCGAACCCGGCGAAGTGGTGGTGATCCGGCGCGGTCGTCTGCGCACGCTGCGCCCGTTCCCGAAAGCGTCGCGCGAAGCCTTCTGCATCTTCGAGCAGATCTACTTCGCGCGGCCGGACTCGAACGTGATTGGCCACAGCGTCTACCACTTCCGCAAGGAACTCGGTCGCATCCTCGCGCGTGAGCACGCGGTGGCGGCCGACATGATCGTGCCGGTGCTCGACTCGGGGAACGCGGCGGCGCTCGGCTACGCAGAAGAATCCGGCATCCCGTACGAGACGGCGCTGATCCGCAACCAGTACGTGAAGCGCACCTTCATCGAACCGTCGGCGTCGATCCGCGACTTCCGCGTGCGCATCAAACACAACGCGCCGAAATCACTGGTGGGCGGCAAGCGCGTCGTGCTCGTCGAAGACTCGATCGTGCGCGGCACGACGCTGCTCAAGCTGGTCGGGCTGATCCGCCAGGCGGGCGCGTCCGAGGTACACGTGCGTGTTTCGTCGCCGCCGAACATCGGACCGTGTCACTACGGCATCGATACGCCGACGCGCGAAGAACTGATCGCGCATCGCCATTCCGTCGAGGAGATCCGCCAGATACTGGGCGCCGATACGCTCGGCTATCTGTCGGTCGATGGTCTGCGTGGCGCGGCGCGCAATCTGAAGCACGGCATCTGCGATGCGTGTTTTTCCGACGAGTATCCGATTCCCGTCGATGCCGACGCCGAACCGCCGCAGCTCTCGCTCTTCCGCCCGGTCGAGCCCGACGACGACCCGGCGCTGGGCTCGTGAGCGCGCCGCTGCTGCGAGGCCGGCTCGATCGCGCCGAGCTCGCCCGCGAGGTGGAGGCGGGTCGCATCGAGACGATCGTCACGGCGATTCCGGATCTCTATGGACGCCTCGTCGGCAAGCGCATCCAGGCGTCGTTCTTCCTGGAGGAGATCGTCGGCCACGGCATGCACGTCTGCGATTACCTGCTCGCCTGCGACATGGAGATGGATCCGACGCCCGGCTACGCGTTCACGAACTGGGCCTCCGGTTACGGCGATCTGCACGCGGTGCCGGATCTCGGCACGCTGCGCGTCGCCGCGTGGCTCGATCGCAGCGCGGTGGTGCTTTGCGATGCGCGCGATGAACAGAGCGGCGCGCTGATCGACGTCGCGCCGCGCAGCATCCTGAAGCGCCAGCTCGAGCGCCTCGCTGCGGCGGGCTTCAGCGCGAAGATGGCAAGCGAGCTCGAGTTCTTCTTGTTTCGCGACACCTACCACGAGGCGCGCACGAAGGGCTACCGAGAACTGCGTACCGCCGGCGACTACGTCGAGGACTATCACATCCTTTCGAGCACTTTCGCAGAGCCGGTGATCGCGGCGATCCGCCGCGGCGCCGATGCGTCTGCGATCGCGGTCGAGTTCTCGAAAGGCGAGTGGGGACCGGGCCAGCATGAGATCAATCTGCGATACGCCGAAGCGCTCGAGATGGCCGACCGTCATGTGCTCTACAAGACCGCGGCGAAGGAGATCGCGGCGTCGCTC
The DNA here is from genome assembly GCA_031396445.1 of Deltaproteobacteria bacterium. GTDB lineage: Bacteria > Myxococcota_A > UBA9160 > UBA9160 > PR03 > PR03. Next base: position 62,870 of record JANNKU010000136.1, read on the forward strand.
GGCCACTCGCTCACGTTCATGGCGAAGTGGCACGAGCGCCACGCGGGTTCTTCGTGCCACGTACACATGAGTCTGTGGGATGCCGACGAGCGGCCGGTCTTCGCGAACGGTCGCGATGCGTCGCCGAAGTTCCACCATTTCATCGGCGGACTGCTCGCACATGCGCGCGAGCTCTCGTGGTTCTTCGCGCCGACGGTGAACTCGTACAAGCGCTACAGCGCGGGCACCTTCGCGCCCACCTGCATCGCCTGGAGCATCGACAATCGCACGGCCGGATTCCGCGTCGTGGGCGAAGGGCCGTCGCTGCGCGTCGAATGCCGCATCCCCGGCGCCGACGCGAATCCGTATCTCGCGTACGCGGCGCTGCTCGCGGCGGGCCTCGACGGCATCGAGCGCAAACTCGATCCCGGTGCGCCGTTCGCGGGCGACGCCTATCGGAGTGCAGAGTTGCCGCGCGTGCCCCACACGCTCGGGGATGCGATTCGGGAGCTCGAAGCGAGCGCCTTCGCGCGCGCTGCGTTGGGTGACGCCGTCGTGGATCACCTGCTCCACTTCGCGCGTACGGAGCTCGCCAGCTTCGAAGCGGTCGTCACCGACTTCGAGCGCGCGCGCTACTTCGAACGAATCTGAAGCGCCGCGCGATGCGCCGCCCGCTCATCGGAGTCACCTGCTATCACCGCGAGGGCGCGCAGCGGCCGCGCTTCGCGGTGCCGGCGTCGTATGTGGACGCCGTGCGCGCGGGCGGTGGGCGACCGGTGCTGCTCCCGCCCGGCGACGACGACCCCGTGTCGCTGCTCGATGGTGTGGACGGCGTCGTGCTCTGCGGCGGCGGCGACATCGATCCGTCGCGCTTCGGCGGGGCTGCAAGCCACGATGCGATCTATTCGACTTGTACGGAGCGCGACGCGTTCGAACTCGCGCTGGTGAACGAATGCCTGTTGCGCGGCACGCCGACGCTCGCGATCTGTCGCGGCCTGCAGGTGCTCAATGTCGCGCGCGGTGGCGATCTGCATCTGCACCTTCCCGACGTGGTGGGCGAGTCGATCGCGCACCGCGTATCGCGGGAACTCCACACGCGTCACGCGGTGCGCATCGACCCCGCTTCGCGGCTCGCGGCGCTGCTCGACGCGAGTGAGGTGAGCGTGGCATCGTGGCATCACCAGGCGGTCGATCGCCTGGGTGCAGGGCTGCGCGCCGTCGCGTGGGCGGAAGACGGCACCGTCGAGGCCGTCGAGGTGGACGAGGCGCCTCAGATGCTCGCGATCCAATGGCACCCGGAGCTGCAGGTCGGCGAGCCGGATCGCCGCCAGCTTCGGCTCTTCGAGGAAGTCGTGGCGATGGCACGCCGGGCGCGGTGAGCCGCAGGCTCCTGCCATCCGATCGGTAAGGCTCGGGAGTCGGCGTACCGATACGCCCCCCAGAGGACCATGCCCGTCAGCCAAGAAGACCACGTATCCGCTCTGCCCTCGCCGGCGCGCCGTCTGCACCTCGCCTTCGAAGACCCGAAGGCGTTTCAGCACGAGTACGCCAGCAATCTGGCGCGTGGCGGTGCATTCGTTGCGACCGCGGACTCGTTCGAGTTGCGCGAGGTCGTCGAAGTGCTGGTGGAGACCGGCTTCGCTGGTGAGAAGCTGGTGCTGATGGCGGAAGTGGTTCACTGCGCGAGCGGTGGCGTCGCGGTGCAGTTTCTCGACTCGGCGCCCGAGCTGCGCGGCCGTCTCGAGTCACTCGTCGAGGCCGCCGACCTCGCGATCACGGATGCGGCACAGGAGTCGATCGACGACGACATCGTGATCGGTCCGGCGGACGACGAGTTCGGCGAGATCGAGATCGACGACGACTCTTTCGACCTCGACATCGCAGGCGCCGAAGCGCCGCTCAACTCCGACGCCGCGACGAAGCTCAGCGCGGACGGCGACCCGAACGAACGAACCTTCCGCGCGCGCGCCGAGCGATCACCGATGCGTGTCGCGGTCTTGGTGAAGGGACCCACGGGCAAGGCTTTCGCGGCGCGCACGCGCGATCTATCGCCCACCGGATTGCTCGTGTCGGTGGATGGCGAAGAGCTGCCGATCGGTCGCGAGGTGACGGTCGAGCTGACGCACCCGACGAGCGGCGAGAAACTCGAGATCCCCGGCAAGGTGGTGCGCCACATCCAGGGCGAGGGCGTCGTGCCCGCCGTTGCGCTGGCGCTCCATCCCGGCGCGAAAGCCGCCGACGTCGAGCGCTTCGTCGCCGACCTGAAGCAGATCGATGCCGAGCGCCAGCGCGGCGGAATTCGCGGACCGCTCGAGGAACTCGGCGGGGCGAGCATGCTCCAAATGTTCGCCGCGCTCTCGAAGCAGGGCACGCTCACCGTGACGCACGGCGCGGAGGAGGGCGTCGTCGCCTTCGCGAACGGGATGCTCTGCGTCGCGCATGTCGGCTCGGTGATGGGCGTGAAGGCGCTCGCGCGCATCCTGTCCTGGCGCGATGGCTTCTTCGAGTTTCGTTCGCACGTCGATGCGCAGAGCGACACGCAGAGCCCGATTCCGATGGAGGGCGCGATTCTCGACTCGCTGCGATTGCTCGATGAAAGCAATCGCCTCTCGAGTCCGCAGCTCCCGGCCGGCGCACGTCTCGAGATCGTGCGCGAACAACTCGAGACGCTCGGTCAGCCGATCGGCAAAACCGAGCAAGCCGTGCTCGAACTCGCCGCCGCGGGCTTCACCGTCCGCCGCATCCTCGACGTCATCCCCGAAAACGACGCCGCCATCCGCAGCGCCATCTCCGCCCTGCTCGACCGAGGCATCATCCGCCTCGTCTGATCAGATAGTGAGAAAGGTGATGAGAAAGGGGACGGTCCTCGCGCTGACTGGCTGATGAGAAAGGGGACACGCTTCGTTCGAAGGGTGTCCCCCGAGTCATCACCCCGTCACAACGAGGACCGTCCCCTTTCTCACACCTTCGTCATCGCTACGCTGCGGCGCTTGATGAGGGGGGCGGTTGTGGGGAGCGAGCGATTCGAGCTTTGGGTCGAGGGGAGCGCGACGGCGGCCAGCGGTGATGCCGTGGCGGCGGTGCTCGAGCCTGCGACGGGCGAGTTGCTCGCGAGCGTTGCGCAGGCGACGGTGGGGGATGCGCAGCGCGCCGCGCATGTGGCGCAGCGCGCGTTCCGGAGCGGTCCGTGGCCGCGCGCGCGGGCGGTGGAGCGCGCGAAGGTGCTGCGTGCCATCGCGGCGCGGATTCGCGAGCACGCGAAGGCGCTGGCGACGCTCGAAGCTCGCAACGCTGGCAAGCCGATCGGCGACGCGGAGTGGGAAGTCGAAGCGGCGGCGCAGTGCTTCGAGTTTTTTGCGGGCGCGGCAACGACGCTCTCCGGCCGTGTTCCGCCGATCGACGGCACTGGCCTTTCGATCGTGTTGCGCCAGCCGATCGGGCCCTGCGCGCTGATCGTTCCGTGGAACTTTCCGCTGCTGATCGCCGCGTGGAAGGTGGCGCCGGCGCTTGCCGCCGGGAACACCGTCGTGCTCAAGCCCGCGAGCGCGACGCCGTGCACCGCGCTGCGGCTCGGCGCACTCGCGAGCGAGGCGGGCCTGCCCGACGGCGTACTCAACGTGATCGCCGGCCCGGGCGCGTCGATCGGCGCTGCGCTCGTCGAAGATCCCGCGATCCGCAAGATCTCCTTCACCGGCGACTCGGAGAACGGCGCCGCGATTTTGCGAATGGCCGCGCCCGAGATCAAACGCGTGTCGCTCGAACTCGGCGGCAAGTCGGCGAATGTGGTGTTTGCCGACGCCGATCTCGATTCCTGCGTCGAGAAGTCGCTGCTCGCCGTCTTCGGCAACGCGGGGCAGGATTGCTGCGCGCGCTCGCGCATTCTCGTCGAGGAATCGGCGCACGACGCGCTGGTGGAGAAGTTCCGGATCGCGACGGAACGACTGCGCGTCGGCGACCCGCTCGATCCCGCGACGCAGGTGGGCTCGCTCATTTCGCGCACTCACCGCGAACGGGTCGGGGGCTACATCGAGGTGGGGAAAGGCGAGGGCGCGCGCTTGCTCTGCGGCGGCGACGCGCCGAGCAGCGGCCCGCTCGCGCGCGGTTCGTTCCTGATGCCGGCCGTCTTCGACCGCGTGACGCCGGAGATGCGCATCGCGCGCGAGGAGATCTTCGGTCCGGTCGTCGCGGTGCTGCCGTTTCGCGATGAGGCCGAAGCGATCGAGCTCGCGAACGATTCGATCTACGGCCTCTCGGGTTCGCTCTGGACGCGCGACGCGAAGCGCGCGATGCGCGTCGCGCGCGCGATCGAGACCGGCGTGATCTCGGTGAACTCGAGTCGCAGCGTGTTCCTCGAGGCGCCGTTCGGCGGCGTGAAGCGCAGCGGCGTCGGGCGCGAACTCGGCATCGAGGCGCTCGAGGGCTACACGGAACAGAAGTCGATCTACTTCGAGACCGAGGAGAGCTGAACGTGGCGGGAAGACTGTCGGGCAAAGTCGCGTTGATCACGGGCGCCGCGAGCGGGATCGGGCGCGAGTCGGCGCTGCTCTTCGCCGCTGAAGGTGCGCGCGTGCTGGTGGCGGATCTCGATGTCGCGGCCAGCGAGGCCACCGTCGCGGCGATCGCGAAGGCCGGCGGCGAAGCGCGCGCGATCCGCTGCGACGTGTCGCGCGGCGCGGATCTCGAAGCGGCGGTCGCGGCCGCCGAGCAACACTTTGGTGCGCTGCACGTGCTCTTCAACAACGCCGGCATCTTTCCCGCGAAGGACGGATCGCCGGTCGATACACCCGACGATGTCTTCGATCAGGTGATCGCGGTGAACTTGAAAGGCGTGTTCTTCGGCTGCAAGTACGGAATCCCCGCACTGCTGCGCGCCGGCGGCGGCTCGATCATCAACACCGCCTCGTTCGTAGCGGTGATGGGCGCGGCAACGTCGCAGATTGCGTACACCGCGAGCAAGGGCGGTGTGCTCGCGATGACGCGCGAGATCGCCGTCGAATACGCGCGCCAGGGCATTCGCGCGAACTCGCTCTGCCCTGGGCCGGTCAACACGCCGCTGCTCGCCGAATTCCTCGCGGCGCCCGAAGCGCGTGCGCGCCGCTTCGTCCACATCCCGATGGGGCGCCTCGCCGAAGCGCCCGAGATCGCCCGCGCGGCGCTCTTTCTCGCGAGCGACGAGGCAAGCTACGTGACGGGTACGACGTTCCTGGTGGACGGCGGGATCACGTCGGCGTACGTGACGCCGGAGTAGCTCACGACTCTCAGGAGCGTCCCGCGACCGGCGCTCCGCCGACCACACGCTTGCGCACCAGCGTATCGACGCGGTAGCGCGCATCGTCCACATCTTTGTGATCGAGATTGAAGTGCAGACCGCGGCTTTCCTTGCGCCAGGTCGCACACTCGATCACCAGTTCCGCCATCAGTGTCAGGTTGCGCAGTTCAATGAGGTCGGGCGTCACGCGGAAGTTCCAGTAGTACTCGTCGATCTCTTCGAGCAGCAAGCCGATGCGGTGGCGCGCGCGCTCTAGTCGCTTGTCGCTGCGCACGATGCCGACGTAGTTCCACATGAAGCGGCGCACTTCTTCCCAGTTCTGCGTGATCATGACGGCTTCATCGCTGTCGCGCGCCCACTGCGCCTGCCACGCGGGAACGTCCTCGGCGGGCGGCGTATCGCCGACTCGCTTCAAGCTTTCGGCGGCCGCCGCATCGGCGAACACCGCGCATTCGAGCAGCGAGTTCGACGCGAGTCGATTTGCACCGTGCAGGCCCGTCGAAGCGACTTCGCCCGCTGCGAACAAGTTCTGCAGATCCGTCTCGCCGCGCAGATCCGTACGCACGCCACCACAGCTGTAGTGCGCTGCGGGAACCACCGGAATCGGCTGCCGCGTGATGTCGATGCCGAACTCGAGGCAACGCTGATAGATGTTCGGGAAGCGCGTGCGCACGAAGTCGGGATCGCGGTGCGTGATGTCGAGCACCACGCAATCGCTGCCCGAGCGCTTCAGTTCGGTGTCGATCGCGCGCGCCACGACGTCGCGCGGCGCGAGGTCTGCCATCGCGTGATAGCGCGGCATGAAGGCGTCACCGCTGAGCGTCTTCAGGATGCCGCCCTCGCCGCGCACGGCTTCGGTGATCAGGAACGACTTTGCCTGCGGGTGGTACAGACACGTCGGATGGAATTGCATGAACTCGAGATTCGCGACGGTGGCGCCCGCGCGATACGCCATCGCGACACCGTCGCCGGACGCCACGTCGGGATTCGAGGTGTAGAGATAGACCTTGCCGCCGCCGCCGGTGGCGAGCAGCGTGATCGGCGCGAGGAAGCGATGCACCAGGTTCGTCTTCGCGTCGAGCACGTAGGCGCCAAGACAGCGATCGGCGCCGGCGATGCCAGAGCGGCGCGCAGTTACGAGATCGACACCGAGATGTTGCTCGAAGAACGCGATGTTCGGATGCGCGCGCGCGCGTTCGATCAACGCGCGCGACAGCTCGCGTCCCGTCGCGTCGCGGTGGTGCAGGATGCGGCGCCGCGTGTGGCCGCCTTCGCGGCCGAGTGCGAAGCCGCCGCCGGCCTCAGTACCCGCCTCGGCCGGATCGAAGTGCACACCGAGCTGCACCAGCGATGCGACGACGCCCGGCGCGCGCTCGACCACGTGCTGCACGACGTCTTCGTGGCAAAGGCCGGCGCCCGCGATCAGCGTGTCGCGCTGGTGCTCGTCGAAGGAATCGTCGTCGGCAAACACGGCGGCGATCCCGCCCTGCGCCCAGTTGGTGGCTGAGTCGTCCGCCAGACGCTTGGTGACGATCGCCACCCGGCCGTGCTCGGCCACGCGCAGCGAGTAGAACAAGCCGGCGAGCCCGCTGCCCAGCACCAGAAACTCGAAGTCGCGCCGTTCCGCCATCGGTCTGCAATCTAGGCCAGCTCATGCGGCTCGCCGCTCGCCTTTGGCTCGCTACGCGGGAAACGGGAGTGGAGCTGCGGACGGGGATCGCGAGATTCATTGGCGGGCGCGATTCATGATTCTCGCCGCTCGCCGGTGGCTCGCTACGCGGGATACGGGCCGAGCAGCTTCGAAGCTGCCCGGAGATTCATTCTCGAGTGGCCGCCCGCGGGGGGTCTAAGGCGCGTCCTGAAGCGGACCGATGAACTCCGAGGCCACACGATCGATCCAGCGGCGAGCCCGGAGGGGCTGGCCATTCAGCGCGGAGGCGTGGGATTGTCGAAGGCGGGGACCGTGCGGGCGATCGGTGTGCTGTTCGCAGCGCTGACGCTCGCTGCTTTCCAGGCGCAAGCGGAAGAGGTCTACCGGTGGATCGATTCGCGGGGTGTCGTGCACCTGACGAACGTTCCGTCGGATTCCAATTTCACGAAATACAAGGTGGGCAGCTCGGGCGGGACCGGCAACGGGATCCTGATCATCGCCCGTCGCGAGGCCGCCAAACGCCGCCCGATGGCGATTCGCAGCCACGGTCGCGACGCGCGGACCGCGGCCGACTTCGATCGCCTGATTGCGAAGGCCGCGCGCCGCCACGGACTGCCGCCGGCGCTGGTCAAGGCGGTCGTCCGCGCCGAATCGAACTTCCAGCCGCACGCGCTCTCGCACGCGGGCGCGCAGGGCCTGATGCAGCTGATGCCCGCGACGGCCGACGATCTCGGCGTCGACGATCCGTTCCGCGCGGAAGACAACGTCTACGGCGGCACTCGCTACCTCCGCGCGATGCACGATCGCTTCGGCAACTGGAAGCTCGCGCTGGCGGCCTACAACGCGGGTCCGGGCGCCGTCGACCGCTTCGGCGGAATCCCGCCGTACGCGGAGACGCAGCAGTACGTCGAGCGCGTTCTCCATTACTATCGCCGTTACGATGGCGACTTCTCCCGCTGAAACCGCGCCGCAAGCACCCGTCTTGCCGGTCGAGGAACTCTGGAACCTCCCCAATACGATCACGCTGCTGCGCACGCTCGCGGTGCCGGTGCTGCTGCTCTTCCCATCGCTAGCCGCCTCTCGCCGGGGCTCGGAGGCGATGGCGTGGATCTTCATCATCGCTGCGGTGACCGATCTGCTCGACGGCTGGCTCGCCCGCCGCGGTCAGCAGGTCACCAGTATTGGCAAGCTCCTCGATCCGCTCTGCGACAAGTTGCTGGTCGCGACGGCGCTGATCGTGCTGCTCGCCGGCGGGCGCATCCCGGATTGGGGCACCCCGATGGTGGTGGTGATCATCGGGCGTGAGATCGCCGTCACGGGGCTGCGCAGCTTTGCCTCCGCGCGGGGCGAGATCCTGGCTGCGGGCTGGCCGGGGAAGGTGAAGACGCTGCTCCAGAACATCGCCATCGGCGCGCTGCTTTTTCCGAACCCTCAGTGGGGCCTCCCGGCACATACCGTGGGCCTCTTCTTTCTCGTGGCTGCGACGGCGCTCACGCTCTGGTCCGGCTACGGCTATTTCGCGAGTTTCTTCGCGCAGGAGGGCGCCCGACGGACGCCCGAGGAGAACTGATGACGAGTCTGCGAGATCTGGGCAAGCGCATCGCAGCACGCGAGACGCGCATGGGTGTGATGGGGCTCGGCTATGTCGGGCTGCCGCTCGCGGTCGAGTTTGCGAAGGCAGGCTTCCACGTCACCGGCTTCGAGCTCGACGCGGAGAAGGTGCGCGCGATCACCGAAAAGCGTTCGTACATCGAAGATGTGCCGGACGCCGATGTGGTGGCGCAGCGCGACGCTGGGAAGTTTCACGCCACCACGGACTTCGACGAACTCGCCGGCTGCGACGTGATCAACGTCTGCGTGCCGACGCCGCTCACGAAGACCAAGGATCCCGACTTCTCGTTCATGGTCGCCGCCGTCGAAGCGATCCAGAAGCGGCTGCGCCCAGGCCAGCTCGTGATCCTCGGTTCGACGACGTATCCCGGCACCACGCACGAGCTCTTCTTGCCGATCCTCGAGGCGGCCGGTCTGAAAGTCGGCGAAGACTTCGCGCTCGCGTTTGCGCCCGAGCGCATCGATCCGGCGAACAAACAATTCAAGGTGCGCAACGTGCCGAAGGTGGTGGGCGGTGAGACGGCCGTCTGTACGCAGCTCGCGGTGAAGGCGTTCGAGCCGGTCTTCGATACGGTGATCTCGGTGTCATCGACGCAGGCCGCCGAGATGGTGAAGCTGCTCGAGAACACCTTCCGCGCCATCAACATCGGCCTCGCGAACGAAGTGGCGCTGATGTGCGACCGCCTCGGCCTCGACGTCTGGGAAGTGATCGAAGCCGCCGCCACCAAGCCCTACGGCTACATGAAGTTCTTGCCGGGACCGGGCCTCGGCGGACACTGCATCCCGATCGACCCGACCTATCTCTCGTGGAAGATGAAGTCGCTGAACTTCCCGGCGCGCTTCATCGAACTGGCCACCGAGATCAACACGCAGATGCCGTTCCACGTGGTGCGCAAACTCGGCGACATCCTCAACGAAGATCGACTCGCGGTGAACGGCTCGCGCATCCTCGTGCTCGGCGTCGCCTACAAGGCGAACGTGTCGGACATGCGCGAATCGCCGGCGATCGAGATCACCGAGCTGCTGATCCGGAAGGGCGCGCAGGTGGAGTACCACGATCCGCACGTGCCCGAATTCCACGTCGGTCATCACGTGATGAAGAGCGTCGAACTCTCCGACGAAGCGCTCGCGAACGCGGATCTCACGATCATCATCACCGACCACGCTGCGACGGAGTGGGACCGCGTCGTCGAGAAATCGCAGCGCATCCTCGACACCCGCAACGCAACCAAGCGCGTCGCGAATCACCGCGAGAAGATCCGCAAGCTGTGAGACTGCGGCGCTGGGTGTGGCTGCTCGGCCTGGCCGCGACCTTGGCGCTCGGGCCGAGCGGCTGCGCGACTTGCCGCTCCGAAGCGCCGGTGATCGAGCCGAGCGTCTCCGGTCGCAGCAGTGGCGGCGCGGGCGGCTTCGAGCAAAACGGTCGCGTGGACTTCGAAGTCTCGAATTTGTTTTGTCGCACACCGAAGCAGCCGCGCGAAGCCGAGTAGCTGCGCAGCGCGCGGGCATCGGTTGCCCAGCGATCGCTCACCGCGACGTGCGCACCAGCGATTGCAAGGCGGAGCGCAGCGCGCTCGTCGTGGCAGCCGACGGCGTGCGACTCCCGCCCGCGCATAGCCAGAGTTCGTCGGCGATGCGCGTGTTCAGCGTCTCGAGCTTCAGCTCGATCGGGAAGAGCGCGAAGTAGGCGAGCCGGCGCAGCAGCGCGGCGAGGAAGCCGACGGTGTCCGCGGCGCCGACGCGAAGCTGCAGCGTTCCTCCGTGATCGAGCGAAGGCTGCAACACGAAGTGGTCGAGCTCGATCGGCGTCGCGAAGCCCGCTCCCGCATCCGTGACCGCGAGCTGCGCGATATCGAGTGAGCGCGGATCGATCGCGCCGGGTGTGCGCACGACTTCGATGCGCGACGACCAGACGCCCGCGCCAGCGCCGCGCGCATGACCGCGCTCGATGCTGATGCCGGCGCGCGCGAGCCCGGCGGCGAGATTCCCCGCCCAACCCGGCGCGAGCGGTCCGTCGAGCTGCAACTCGAAGCGCTCGTTGCCGAGCCGCACGACTTGCGTCGCGAGCTTCTCGATCTGCGGCCACTTCGCATCCATGCACACCACCCCGGCTGGCTCGATCTGCAAGGCATATGCCTGCACCGACGGCGCACTGCCGCCGCTACCCTGCGCGCCCGCATGGCGATCCCCGAAGTCTCGCGCCGCGTATTCCTGCGCCGTTCCGTGCAAGCGGTGGGTGCGCTTTCGCTCGTGCCTGGATTCGCGCTTGGCTGCGCGCCCGCCGATGCATGGCGCGCGCCGTCCGACCTGCGCGTGCTCGACGCCGCGGAGTGGGTGCTTCTCGGGGTCGTCGCCGACACCTTCGTCCCGCAAGGCGGTGCATTCGAACTCGGCGCGCGCGACGTCGATCTCGCGACGCGCATCGACGCCTTCCTCGTCGGCGAGCGCATCACCGTATTGCGTGGGCTCTCCGCCGCGCTGTTGCTGATCGAGTGGGGCAGCCCGCTCGCGAGTGGTCGCGTCGCGCGCTTCTCGAAGCTCGACGCCGACGCGCGCAGCGCCTGCATCGCCGCGCTTCGCGACAGTCGCATCGCCGTGTTGCGCGAGGTCTACGCCGGCGTGAAGCAGCTCTGCCTATTCACCTTCTATGCGATCGACGCGAGTTGGCCGGCGGTCGGCTACGACGGGCCGTGGGTCGCGAAGCCCTCCGAATCATCAAGACAGGGATCGGCGCCGTGATCGTCGAAGGACGCGAGCTGCGCACGCCCGTCGCGCTGCGCACACACACGCTGGTGATCGGCTCCGGCGCGGGCGGCGCCGTCGTTGCGCACGGGCTCGCGACGGCGGGCGTCGAGACGGTGGTGGTGGAAGAGGGCGGCTACTTCCAGGCGCGCGACATGACCCAGCGCGACGAGCAGATGATCCCCGCGCTCTACCGCGATCGCGGCCAGCAGCTCAGCAGCGACGGCATGATCAACGTGCTGCAAGGCTCGTGCTACGGCGGTTCGACGGTGATCAACACGGCGGACTGCGAGCCGACGCCCGCGCCCGTCTACGAACATTGGCGCCGTCACTACGGCCTCGACCTCGACCTGCGCGAACTCGCCGACGCGCAAGCGCGTGTCTTCGAGATGCTGGACGTGCGCGCGATCGACGCGAGCCAGGTGAATCGCAACAACGCCGTCGTGCTCGAAGGCGCGCGCAAGCTCGGCTGGAAGGCCGGCACGTTCCAGAACAACCGCAGCCATTGCATCGGCAGCGGCTACTGCCTGATCGGTTGCGCCTACGATGCGAAGAAGGGCGCGAACCTCAACTATCTGCCGCGCGCCGTCGAAGCGGGCGCGACGATCTACACCGATGTCCGTATCGAGCGCGTCGTCGCGCGCGAAGGCGGCGGTTTCCGCGCCACCGGCTCGGTTGTCGCACGCGGATCGCGCACCGCGACGTTGCCTTTCGAAGTACAGGCGGAACGCGTCGTGCTCGCGGCTGGCGCCGTGCACTCGGCCGCGATCCTCGACGCCTCCGGCTTTGGCCGTGAGCGCCCTGCGCTCGGGCGCAACGTCTCGCTGCAGCCACAGATGAGCGTCGCCGCGCGCATGCCCGAAGACATCATCGCGTGGCGCGGCATCCCGCAGTCGGCGTTCTGCTCGGAGTTCGACGATCACACGCCCGAGCACGGGCTCGGCGGCTTCCGCTTCGAAGCGATCTCGGGCGGCATCCCGCAAATCGCCGCCGGCCTCGCTGGATTCGGCCATGCACACAAAGAAGCGATGGTGCACGCGCGCGCAGGCGCACTCGCGCTGTTGCTCGTGCCCGACGCGCCGCGCGGCGAGCTCCGCTTCACGCGCGACGAACGCGGCTTCGCAACGCGAATCGACTACCCCATGACGGACGAATGGGTGACGCGCCTGCGCCGCGGGCTGCGCGCCGCCGCGCAGGCTTATTTCGCCGCGGGCGCGATCGAGGTGCGCTTCGGCAGCGACATCTTCGAGCCGTTGCGCAGCGTCGCCGATCTCGATCGCGCGCTCGACTTCCCGATCCGCAGCGGCGTCACGCACTTCCTATCCGCGCACGTACAGGGCAGCTGCCGCATGGGCCCCGACGCGCGCAGCAGCGTCGTCGATCTCGACCACCAGGTGCACGGCGTCGCCGGACTCTACGTGGTCGATGCGTCGATCTTCCCGACCAGCGCCTCGACCCACACGATGATCCCGGTGATGACCTTCGCTGATCGCGCCGTGCGCAGAATGCTGGCGCGCGGCGTTTGAGTGCGGGCCAAAGCGAGCTCTCCCGCGCGGAGACGGTCCGGCGCTGGGAACTTGCCGGTCGCGAGGGCGGCATGGTCGGAGCGGGCTGCTGCCCTTGACGCCCGCCGAGCCGTCCCGTATTCCCATCCGTCTCGCGCGAGTAGCTCAGCGGTAGAGCATCACGTTGCCAACGTGAGGGTCGCCGGTTCAAATCCGGTCTCGCGCTCCACGAATTGCAAACGGCTCCGAGTCTTCAGCTCGGAGCCGTTTTCCGTTTCGGGGCGGCGATCGGAGAGATCGCAGTGGTGCGCCGCATCATTCCCCGACCCGCGCGGAGGGGCCGAGCAGCTGGGAATTGCTGACGCGGCGAACCACCGGCTTCGAGATTTCGACGGGATCGGGCGGCGGCTCTTCTCGTTCGGGGGGCGATCCAGAAAGCCCGTAGAGGGCGCCGGCGAAGAAGACCGGCAGAGAGTCCCACCAACCGTTGATCAGCAGGTCCGTCGCGCGCAACGCGACGATCGCCATCAGCGCGGCCAGCAGTGCGGCATCGCGCTTTCCGAATCGCCGGAACCGTCGCCCCGCCAGCAGCACGGGCACGGCGAACATCGCGTAGTGCAACGCCACTCCCGCGATGCCATTGGAGCCGAGGCGGATGACCCACCAGCCATCGAGGCCGGGCTCGCCTTCGCCGAAGGTTTCTGCTCCGGGAATCCGCTCATACGTTCCCCAGCCGAACCAGAGGCGATCATCGATCGGCTCGAGCACGTGATCCTCTTCGTCGAAGCGGCCTTCGAGTGATCGCGCGCGCTCCGCATCGAAGTCCGTCGCGAACGCCACCAGTTCACGATTCGGGAACACATCCGCGATGCGCAGTGCGGGATAGATGCAGACGAAGCTCATCAGTGAAAACGCAATGATCGCCAGCGCGCGCGAACTCACGATCGCAGTCGCCAGCGTCAGCACGGCGCCGTACACGTTGCCCGCGACGTTCCGTGTCATCAGGAGACCGAACCAGAGAATTCCGACCGCCGGTTTCGAGCCGATGCGAAAGAGCGGGAGTCGCGCCTTCGCCAAGGCCGCGCCCGCGAGCAGGGCGGGCGCCATGAACGTCGCGACCGCGAGTCCGTTGTCCATGAAGACGACCGGCTGAATCACGCCCCAGCGCCATTGCGGCCGCATCGGAATGCCGTAGATCAAGCGGCTGAGCTGAAAGACCTTGAACGGAATGCTCATGACGACTTCGAATAGGATCAGTCCGGTGTAGACCAGCCCCGCCGTCGCGAGCAGCGTCATCAGCACGCGAAGGTCTTCGCGGGTCGTGAAGAGCGCGCGGCCCAGAAAGAACGGCAAGCCGACCGCGAGAATGTCGTCGCCGGTCTGTGCGACCACGGCCCAGACGCCGCGCCCCGCCTCGAGACGGCCTTCGTCCCACATCGGCTCGGTGTTCATGGAGGCGCTGGCAACATTCGCGAGGAGCATCAAAACGATGAGCCCTTCGGGACCGAAGCCAGGCCGCGCCCGCGTGATGCTTCCCGACTGGTAGAGCAACGCGCCGATCAGCGCGCTCACGCAAGTGATGTACTCCTTGTCGAAAGGCGGGAAGATGGGCAGGTCCCATCCCACGACCTCCGGGAGGAAGATGGTTCCTGACAGCATCACGACCGCCGCGGCCGTGGAACGCGGCAGTCGCGCGAATGCCATCAACGCCAAAGGCACGAAGGCGAGCAGCGCCAGCATCGCAATGGGAAACTGGCCGATCACGCTCCGACCATCTCCCTCGGTGCTGCGATGCGGATCTGGAACGCCGCTTCGCACGGCGGTCGCGCGACTTCACGGGAGCCGGTTTTTTTGCCGAGCATTGGGCGCGTCGTAGCAGATCGAAGCGGGCGTAGGTACCGACTCTGCTGCGATCTCAGATCTGCGAGCGACTTCGCAGCGCGATCAGCAGCGGCAGCACGAAGACGAGCTCGACGCCCAGGCCGCATGTGGGATGCCGTTCGAGCAAGCCGGAGGCGATCCCGCCGCAGTGGGGATCGGGCGCAGCGAGCGGAACTCCGCCGTTTCGCGATGCGCCGCCATCGAAGTCGACGCTGCCATCGCCGTCGTTGTCGATGCCGTCCTGGCACGCCGGGTCCTCGAGGCTGATGGCGAGATCGCGACAACCGGGATCGGACGGCCAGTCGATCATGCCGTCGCCGTCGTTGTCGATGCCGTCGTCGCACGCGAGCGATGCGGATCGCTCCGCGTCGTCGAGCGCATCGGAACAGCCGGGATCCGCGGGAAAGTCGATGTTGCCGTCGCCGTCGTCGTCGATGCCGTTCAGGCAGGCGGGTTCGCAGAGATCGCCGATGCCGTCGGCATCAACGTCTTCTTGCGCGGGGTTCGCGAGCTCGGGGCAGTTGTCGCGCGGATCGCCGAAGCCGTCGTGGTCGAGATCGAGCGGAGCGCGGTGGCAGACGAGGCCAGCAGCCGCGCGACCGCAGACGCTCGTCGCGCCGGTGCCGTCGAGGTGGGCGAGCAGCAACGTCGGGCCACGCGTTTCGGTGTCCCAACCCTGGGCGTCGAGAAAATTCGTGTTGACCGTGTAGCGGATGTCGCGGAAGCGCACGCCGTCGGATCGCGCGCACTCGACGCCGGTGGCGTTGCGGCCGCAGACGTCTGCCTTGCCGTCGCCGTCGATGTCGCCGAGTCGCAGCGAGAGGAAGCGGCTGCGCGCAATCCAGCCTTCGGCGTCGGTGTAGGTGGGATGGAGCCACGACGTCGGGTCTGCGAACGATCCTCCGTCCGAGAGCCCGCACGAGATTCCGCTGGACGCGCGCACGCAGAGATCTGCGCGGCCGTCGCCATCGAGATCGCCGAGCGCGAGCGTTGCGCCGTACTCCGGCGCGCCAAAGCCCTCGCCGTCGCCGAGTCGCGCGGACCAGCTCGATGCGGGCGCGAAGCCGTCCTCCATCGCGAGTGCGCAGCGCACGCCGGCGCCGTCGCGTGCGCACACGTCAGCGCGCGCGTCGCCATTGACGTCGGCCATGCGCAGCGAGCGGTAGCGACTTTCGTCGCTGCCGAAGCCCGCGGCGTCCGCAAAATCGACGGAGCCCCAGAGCGACGCGTCGAAGCCACTGACACCGTTCGAGGTCTCGCAGACGAGGCCGGTGATGGCGCGCATGCAGAGATCGGCGGCGCCATCGCCGTTCACGTCGGCGAGTTGGAGCGTCGCGGCGAGCGCCAACTGGTTGAAGCCGGCTGCGTCCGAGAAGGTGGTGGACCAGAGCGTCGCGGCGCCGAGCGTCGCGCCGTCCGAGAGCGCACAGACGACACCGTTGGCCTGGCGCGCGCAGACGTCGTCGTCCCCATCGCCATCGACGTCGCCGGCGCGCAGCGTCGCGGAGTAGGCGCTCGCTGCGAAGCCCGCGGCGTCGGAAAAGGCCGCGCTCCAGAGCGCCATCGGCCCGGCGCTGAGCCCACCGACGACGCCCGGGATCGCATCGAGCGGCACCCACACGTAGGGCTGCCCGGGAAGTGCAGCGATGCGATCGAGCAGTGCCTCGACGACTTCGAAGTGATAGCTCGGGTACCCCACCTCGACGTGCTCGTGCAGGATGATCGTCCCGTTCCGATTCGGACGCGCGAGCAATCTCGCGATGTCGTCGCCGGCACAGAGCGCGGGCGTCAGGCCGGCGTTGAGACAGGCGTAGTCCGGTCCGGCGATCTCGTGCCAGAACGGGCCCGCGATGATGTCGAACTCGTCGCTGGCCAGCGCTGTGTGCACCGCGGCATTCCATTGCGCATAGGGCGGACGAAACGGGTGAAAGCCGTTGCCGAGGTAGTGCTCGATGCGCCGCATCACGGCGCGCACTTCCTGCGGAGCGCGCGTCGGATCGTCGGTGAGCCGAAAATGTGTCTCGGTGTGGTTGCCGATCTGATGGTTGAGTTCTGCGATCGCGTCGAGCGCCGCCTCGTTGCCGGCGAAGCGGTTGCCGTTCACGAAGAAGGTGGCGCGGATGCCGCGATCGTGGAGGAGTTGACCGATCGGAAGCGTGAGTGCGCCCGGGCCGTCGTCGATGGTGAGCGAAAGCGTGCGCGCGGGCAGCGGCACGCCGATCGGGTAGCCGTTGCCATTGCTGTTGTAGTCGTGGATCCACGAGACCGAGAGCTCGGCCTCTGCCGGCACTCCGACGAATCCGGCGATCGCGATCATCAAGCTACGCGCGACGATCGCGACCCGACACGCGCGACGGTTCATGCCGTGCACTCCCTCTCCGCAGAGGAGACCTCGCTGAGTCCGGAACGCCGTGCTGGCGCCCCGGACTCAGACCGAAGCACTACTGCTACTGCGGTGTGTCGTCCACCATCAGGCTGCGATCGATGACGGTGCGGATGCCGCTCGTATCGATGTCGCGCATCAGCTTGGCGCCCTCGGCGTCGGCGGTGAGCTTGCCCTGCGACTCCGCCATCGCGGCGAAGCTCGGATACTCCGTCGCGATATAGATCACGTCGGTGTTCTCGCCGGCGAGTGTCGCGCGCCACACGCGAGCCGGCGGCACACCCAGTCGCTTCATGATGCCTTGCAGCGTCTTGATCTTGTCGAGATAGACCTGCCGGCTACCCGTCACCTTGACGCTGATCACCTGAAGCACCGCCTGCGTGTCGGCAGCGAGTGCAGCTACGGGCGCCAGTGTCAGGGCAAGGAGAGCGGCGAGCACGAACCAACGAACGCGATGGGTCCGCATGGGACCTCCTTGGCTGGGGGGATGCTCGCACCCGCTCCGGTCGGCTCGGCGCGAGCGGGCGCATTAGGCGCGCGCAGCCATGGCGTGTCAAGCGGGAAACTCTCGCGGGGGATTGCTGCCGGGAGACGCTTTACGGTGAAGCCTGGGAATCCCCTCTACCAGGACCTCGAGCCTCGAAAGCGAGGGCTCGACCGCTCGATCGCGTGGCGTCATGCAGCGCGACGTGTCCGCCCTGCACGCGCGAGCCCGAGCAGGCCCGCGGTCAAGAGCAACGCGGTCGAAGGTTCGGGGACCACGCCACCGACCGTTTCCGATGTAACCCCGGCAACGAATGACGTTCCCTGTAGATGCGCGGCGAAGTTCACCACGATGCCGCTCGATGTGGACGAGGTCTGAGCGAGCGACGCGATCGTGAGCGCCTGGTCCGCAGAAATCCGGAAGCTCGCGGTCTTGAGGACGCCGTTGCCCGGTGCGCCCGCGCCGTTGCCGAAGCTCACTCCGTATTCGAACGAGGATCCGGCCCCACCGGCCACCGACGGATTCGCAGAGAGCGCGTAGGCGGTGTTGGGAGCGTTGGTGTTGGAGATCAGTAGGTTGGTCGGAGCTCCAACTAGATTGAAGTAGAACTCGTGCAGATCCGAACCGGCGCCGAGGTCCGTGCCCGCGAGACTCAGCACGAAATCGAGATCTCCCGCGTTCTCGTTGACGGTCAACGTGAGATGGTTGCCGACCGTGCCGGCGTCGAATTCGGTGTTGAGCTGGATCGTGAGGGCGCCAGCCGGGGCGGCGGCGGCAAGAGCGGCTGTGAGCGTGAGCACCATCGAGCGGGCGAAACTGTGCATCGGGAACCTCCTCCAAGGTGGTCCCCTGCCCAGGTGCTTACCAGTGTTCTAGCAAAATCGGGGCCTAGTCGATAGCCGCCGGCAAGGCCTCTACAGACGTTTCGGCTCGAATCGCCCCGGTGGGCGTGAACGAACATTCCATATTTCTGAAATGAGAGGAGCAAAGCGGGGAGATCCATCGCTCTCCACCCAACGGCTCACTGATTGATCTCGCGATCGATCTCTTCGTCGTTGTCTTCGTCTTCCGCTGCGTCCGATCCGCCTTCCGCTGCGAGTTCCTCGTCGCGCTTCTCCTGCGCACCCACGGTCATGTCTTCCTTGCGCTCCATCGAACGCAGCTCCGGCTCGGTATAGGTCTTGGCGCAGCCGACGAACGAGAGCCCCAGCAGGCCGACGCAGAACACCAACACGAAAAGCGACTGGTTCATCGAGTTTTCCCTTCGGGCTGCGCGCCTGCGCACAGGATCGTTGCGTTCGCGCGCCACGGTAGCGCTGCCCTTCGCGAATCCAGTGGGACCTTCGTGCGAGTTCAACGCGGTCCTGGCGCCACACGGGCGACACCATTGGATGTCTGCCGGCGTCGCGCCCCTGCGAATTGACAACCGGGAGGAGGGAGGACGACATTGCCACCCGCGTCGCCGCAGGAGAACGAGATGAAGAGCGAGTCGAGCGAGCCCTCCGGCGAACCCGCCGATCCCGCGCGCGGGTGGATCGCGGCCGTGTCCGATGAGTTCCGCAGCCGCCCACTCGCCTATGGCGCCGTCGCGGGTCTCGTCATGCTCGGGCCCGTTGCGGCGCGCATGATCTTTCCCGAGGCGTCGCTCTCACTCGTGCTCTTTGGCGGCGTCACGCTCGGCGGCTTCTTCGGCTTCTGCGCGATGGCGGACAAGCTCTTCGAGTAGTCGCCCGTTGCGCGCGGCGCCGCTTCGCGGGATCGTCGCGGCAGCCCATGACCAGCCCGATCCCGACGCAGATCGTTCCCTGCCCGCAACTCTCGAAGCGCACGCCGCGTCAGATCGAGAGCGCGTTCCGCGCTCTGCTCGATGGCGGTGTCGCGCTCTGCCCCACCGGCACGACGAAGAAGCGCCCGAAGCGTCTGCTCACGCTCGGCTACGCGCCGAAGCACGCGATCGAACTCTTCGACACCACCTACTACCTGACCGACGTGCGCCAGAATTTTTACGTGCGCTTCTTCGTCGCGTACATCGTGCAGCCGGATGCGCGCGGTGTCGTGCGCGCCGCGCATCCGCGGCTCTTCTACAAGGATGCGGCGCTGAACTGGCGCTCGGCGTCGCACATCGGCCGGCAGCAGGGCGACTTCTGGATCGGCAAGGGCGACGTCGAGACGGTGTTGCACGAGGGCGAGGAGTACGAGTTCTCGCGCGAAGCGACGACGGATCTTCCGATCGAGCTGCAGCCCGCGCTCGAGGAGCTCTGCCGGAAGGCGAAGTCGATTGCAACCGACGACGTCGCCGCCGAGTTGATCTTGCGCACCGCGCCCGAAGGTCGCATCGAGCCCTATCGCGATTTCACCGAACCGCGTCGGCGCGCGGAAGCCGATCCGCGCAATCGCATCAACGGGGGGCGCAGCGTCGCGTGGTTCGCGCGCAAGAACGATCCGACCTCACTGAAGTTTGCGCGCGGCTACGAACCCGACTTCGAACGCGGCATCCTCGAAACGAGCGACATTTCCTCGCGACTCTACGGCGGCGCAATCCGCTGCTACCGGATCCTCTCGCGCAACCGCCAGATCCAATACCAGTTCATGGGCGCGCCGCGACACGTCTGGATCATTCCGCCGCAAGCGCTGACGACGGAACTCTCGAGCTACGGCGTTCGCACCGTGGATGTGCGCGCCGACGACGATCTCTTCGTGCCCGGCTACGAGTATCACTTCCTCGATCCCAATCACGATCCGCCCGAGCTCTACAGCCAGATTCCCGATGGCTGGGCGGGCGCCACGAGCGAACTCGACGACGCGCGTGCCGACGCCTCGCCGTGGCTCGATCAGATTCCGATCGTCGAGGAGTTTCGCAAGAAGGTGTTGCACGCGCGGCCACCGAAGCGCGCACCGGCTCAGCGCTCGCGCAAGGCGTCTACGTAGATCGGTGACGACCACGCGCGCTCCTGCGCGGGCGCGAGGCAGTCGTCGCCGGGCGTTCCGCGCCAGCCGGCGTAACACGGAGTGACGCGCACCGCGTTTCCATTCGCGTCGAACCGGGTCCGCAGATTCGCTGCGTTGATGGCGGCCGTCGGCTCTTGCAGCGCGCGGACGTAGTAGACGCTGTCGCGCGCGGCGGTCGCGAACTCCGGGTCGTCGAAGGTGATCGCACAGCCGGCGGGATCCGGCGCGCATTCGAAGCGCCGCCACGGATCCTCGATCAGCGGGGCGACTGGCTCTCCGGGCGATTGCTGCGGACGCACGCGCACCACCTCGATCGCGGCGATCGGCACGCGCTCGTCGGACGGGAAGAAGCACTCGCCGCCGCAGAGTCGATCGAGGCGCGCGGGCGAGAGCGCGCGCACGCTCTCCTCGGGACAGCCTGGTCGCTGCACGAACGAGCCGAGTGCGCGTACGCTGAAGTGTGGCGACTCGCGCAGGGCGACGGCGGAGCCCATCGGCGCGGCGCCGCCCGGCGCGTTCGCGAGCTCGAACCAGAGCAAGATGCGCGGACCGCTGGTGCCGTAGACCTCGCGGCGCTGCAGTGCCTCCCAGATCGCATTGCGATTGCGCCCGCGCGCGTGAACCGCGACGAGGCCGCCCGGGTAGAAGAAGCTGGCGCCGCGTTCGACATCGAGGAGCTCGCGGAAACTGCGTTCGGTCGCCGGCGGCGCAGGCTGTGCGCGCTGCGGGTCGATCGCCGTCGTCCCGGCAATTCGCTTCGCGAAGGCTTCGACGGAAGGCGACGCGAAGCCACGCGCATCCGTGTTGACCGCGCGATCCAATTGCTTGTAGCCGGTGCCGGCGCGCGCGGAGTGATCGTCCGACGACGCGACGAAGCCGAAGCGAAAGCGATCCGGCTCGCCATCGCGCGGCGTGAAGTTGCGCAGCGCGAGGCCGGACTGCGCCGAGAGATTCGGGCGCTCGCGCTCGGCGGGCTTGAAGCAGTCGCGACACTGATCGCAGTCGAGCCACTCCTCGGGCTTCGCATCGGGCAGCACGCGCTCGGGATCGGCGCCGGCTTCGAGCGCGAGACGGCGCGCCTCTGCGGCGCGCCTCTGCGACGCGCGACTCGCATTCGGCCGCAGGCAGATCGCCGCAGCGCGCGCGCACCAACTCGCCGGCCTGCCAGCAGCAGGGCAGGAAGCCGGGCGTGGGTGCGGCGCACACCGGCGCGCCGCTCGCATCGATGGGCAGCACCGCTGCAGAGCTGTACTCCTCGCCGTTGCCGTGGCCCGAGTAGATCTCGAGCAGGCGTTCGAGCGCGGGATCGTGATTGCCGTTCGCGAGTGACGCGTCGAGCCGCGCGGCTGGCGATGCGTGCATGCCCCACGCGAGCCCATGCGGGATCACCAGCGCCGGGAAGCCCCACTGGTGCAGCTTCGCGAAGAGCGCCGCGGGAGTCGCCGCATTCTCGCGACACCGCGCCGGCAGCGCGCGCACATCGGTGTCGGAATCGCAGTCGGGCAGCGCGCCGATCTGCGCGATCAGCCACGGCAGCTCTGCGTAGACGCCGAGACCGAGCGGTCGCAGCTTTGCGACGGCTTCGAGCGCACCGCTGCCACGCGCGCGCGATGCGGTCCCTTGCGGCAGCGCGGTGATCGGTCGCAGCGGAACGGCGTCGTCGCGCTCGCCGAGCAGGATCACATTGCGGTGTCCGAAGTGCGTCTCCGGCGTCGCGCCCTGCTGCGTCCACTCCCAGCCGGCGAACGCGACCAGATCGGGATCGGCGGGATCGCCCGCGCGCGCATTGCAAGCGCGCACGCTCTCGAGGCTCTCGCGCCAGCGCTCCGGCGTGAGCGCCTCGGCGTGGTCGTTCAGCGAGAAGAAGTCGAGTTGCGAGCAGTGGCGTGCGAAGTCGCAGGCGTCGGCCGGGGGGTGCGCGCCCGAGCCGCCGAACACGGGCAGTGAGTAGAGAAACGCATCGATCGAGTACGTCGTATGGACATGCAGGTCGCCGAACAAGATCGACGACGCCGTTTCGCCGGCCGGCGTTCGCGCCGTGCGCGCGGCGCCTTCGATCGTGCCGGGTCCGCGATCCGGCGCAGGGGCGAGCGCGACGATCGCGAGCAGCAGCCCCAACGCGGCGAATCCCCCGATCGCGAGTAAGCGTCTCACCCCGCCACGCTACGCGCGACACACCGCGATCGCACGAGCCGATTGCATCCGTCGTTTCGCTGCGTGCTCGAAGCCCCATGCGTCATCCGACGGATGCCATGCGCGCAGCACGGAGCTGCCACCCGTCACTGTGCCGTACGTCGCAAAGCCAATGGTCTTCGATGTCGTTTGCAGCGAAGTATCGCCGCGAACGGAGGGCGTTGTGCTTTCCGATTCGGAGGAATCAAATGATGACCGCAAAACTCGTGATGATGATGATTGCCAGCGTGGCCTTCGGAGCGGGGGCGCCGGTGGCCTCTGGCCTCGCGCTCACCGAAACGGAGCTCTATTTCGAACTCAACGACAGCGCGGGGGATCTCGGAATCCACTCGTCGATCGACGGCGGGCCCTACGTCAAGCTCGAGATCGATGATCCGCGCGATCGCAAGCTCCTTCTGATGACCGCCCACGGCAAGCTTGCGAGGCAGGGGATGACCCAGTTCTTCCTGGAGAGCGCGGAGCCGAACTTCGCGCAGCTCTCGCCGGCGGCGTTCTTCAAACGCTTCCCGGAAGGTGAGTACGAAATCGAGGCCACCGACCGCGATGGCAACGAGTTCGAGGCGTCGGTCGCGCTCAGCCATGTGATGGCAGCGCGACCCGGCAACATCACAGCGGCAGGCGTTCCCGCCGTGAACTGCGACGCCGCGGTGCTGCCGGTGATCGCCGCGCCGATCGCGATCGACTGGGATCCGGTTTCTCATTCGCATCCCACGATCGGGAACTCCGGTCCCGTCGAGATCGACCGCTACCAGCTCTTCGTCGAAGTCGAAGGCGTGAAGTTCGGCATCGATCTCACGCCCGAGATGACGGAGTTCGAGATTCCGGCGGAGATTCTCGCGGTCGGCGGCCGCGTGAAGTTCGAGATCATCGCGAGGACGTCCACCGGCAACAACACGGCGGTGGAGAGCTGCTTCCTGCTCGAATAGCGCGAACGGATGCATCCGCGGTGGCGAGCTCGCACGTCGCCACCGCGGGTCATCGGCTGCAGCAACGCAGCGCATGCATCAGAACCGGGAATCAGCGCGGAGGCGGCGGCGCATCGGGCGACGGCGCGACCGGTGCAGTGATGCGGAGTGTCGCGAGTGCGAGCTCTCTCCCTACGATCCGCAGCGGTGTCGCTTCGCCAACCCGCAGGCCCGGCTCGACGCGCAGCGCGGCGAGCGCCTCCGGTTCCGCGATGACGATGCCGTCGCGGTTCGCTTGCGCGAAGCGCTGCGCATCTTCGCGCGTTGCACCGAGCGCGAGCGGGCGTCGCGTCGTGAGCCGCACCGCGTTGCGCGATTCGCCGTGCAGATCGAAGAGCAGCGCGGGCGATCCAGCCGTGACGTCGATCAGAGCGCTGCGCGCTGCGGGCACTTCGTCGTTCGCGAGATAGGTCGCGCTGCGCAGCAGATCGAAGTTGGCTTCGAGCACCAGCGCCACGACGATCGCACGCGCGAGCAGCGCGATCGGGTCGGCGCCGGCGCGCAGGCGTCGCAATCCGGTGACACCGCCGATCGCGGCGAGTGCTCCGCCGAATACGAGGGCAATCCAGACGCTGCGCGCATTCGGCAGCCACAGAGGAATCCACGGCGCAACGATGCCGGCGAGCGAGCCGAGCGCGAATACGACAGCCAACGCGCCGTCGCGCAGCCGGCGGACCGGCAGCGAGATGCTGGCGGCCACGCCAGAGCCGGGCGTGATCCACAGCGCCACGAAGAGCAGCATCGCGGCGGGAAGCGCCGGCAGCAGGTAGCGCGTGTGTTTGGCGCTGGTGAGGTGCAAAAGCACGAAGACGACGCTGAACCACGTCATCGGGAGGCGCAGCGCGAAGCCCGCCTCGCTGCGCAGCAACGGTCGCAGCGCGAGCGCGAGCGCGGGGAGAAGAAGCGCCCACGGCATCAGCCGCAGTGGCAACGTCATGACGTAGTGCAGCGGCCCGGCGAAGCGCGAGACGAGATTGCGTTCGGCGAGCCGCGCGCTCCATGCGGCGAAGGCGCCGTCGTACACCATCGCGAGCGGCCACAGAGCGATGAGTGCGACACAGAGCGTCGCAGCGGCGAGCACACCGGGGGAGGCCAGCGCGCGCAGTTGCCGCGTCCACGCCGCAGTTGCGAGCGCAATCGTGACGAAGAAGACGATCGCGAGAGGACCCTTCGTGAGCGTCGCTGCCGCGAGCAGCACCGCGGCGCCGAGCCAGTTGCCGAGGCGTGCACGCGGCTGCGACGCCAGCGCCGCGTGCAAGAAGTCGAAGGCTCCGATCAACAACGCGGTGAAGAGCGGATCGATGCGCTTGTCGCGCAGCAGCGCGAACGGAAGCAGCGCCGAGACATAGAGCCCCGCGGCGAACCACCCCGCATCGGTGCGACCGAAGATGCGCGCACCGAGCCGTCGCAGGAAGAACACCGACAGCAGCAGCGCAATCGCGTTCGGCGCGTGCTGCGTCACGCCGGCGGTCGAATCCGTGAGCGCCATCGCAGCGGCGATCGCCCAGATCGCGAGCGGCGGCTTGTCGACGTAGACGCGGCCATCGAGATGCGGCAGGACCCAGTCGCCGCTCCGCAGCATCTCGAACGCGATCGTCGCGTAGCGCGTGTAGCCGTGAAAGAGCGGCTCCGTGGCGAGGCAGAACGCCAACGCCGCAACCGCGAAGGCGAGCGATGCGACGAACCAGGCATGCGTCGCGCGATCGCGACGGGGCATCGGGTCAGTCGTCACGAATGCATCGCTCCCACCGCGCCCATTCAACCGCAATCCACTGCAGTGGCGCCAGCGATCTCAGCGACTCGGCGACGATTCCATCTCATCGATGACGCGCACGCGGATCCGCTCGCGGGCATCGAAGCGCTGCGCGCGCACCGCGTCGATCGCAGCTTCGCGCGCGTTCGCATCGAGCGCCGCGTCGGCGACGATCGCGTCGCGTTCGGTGCGATAGGCTTCGAGGCGCGCAGTCCATGCGGCGCGGCCGCGATCGCGCTCCTCCAGGCGTGCGGTCGCTTCAGCGCCCACCATGCTTTCGCGCAGCGCACGCAGCTCGGCGTCGCTGCCGCCGCGCGCACGCAGCTCCTGCTCGGCGTGATGGAGCCGCAGCGGCGTCGAACTCGCAGCGCGCGCACTCCGCGCGTTGTCGGGCAGACGCTTTTCCAGCGCTTCGAGCTGCGCGGTCTTCTCCGTCTCCGACAGCGCCGAGTTGGACTCGACGCGCTGCTGCTCGATCGCCACTTGCGTCGCTTGCTCCTCATCGCCGAAGAGTGTCGCTGCGAGCGCGGCACCGAAGTGCTTCACGCGCAGCTCGCGGATCCATTGCAAGCGTCGCTCGAGATCGGCGCTCGCGGCGAGTCGATCATCGCTCGCCGTTTGCGCAGCGTCCGCGCGATAGCGCAGGTAGAGATCGAGAAACGCCATTGCCTCGACCGCAGCGTCGGGCGGGAGGCGCTGCGCAA
The DNA here is from genome assembly GCA_031396445.1 of Deltaproteobacteria bacterium. Lineage (GTDB taxonomy): Bacteria > Myxococcota_A > UBA9160 > UBA9160 > PR03 > PR03. The sequence goes on from JANNKU010000136.1 coordinate 88,939, forward strand.
TCTCGGCACGAATGCGCGCGCGGAGTTGCGCGAGGTCTTCCTCACCCGTCGCGGCGAGGAAGTAGTCGAAGAGCGCGAGCGCACGCGGTGTCGGCACGAAGTGACCGCTCGCGTCCACCAACAACTCACCGTCCACCTTGGAGTCGCGCAGCGAAGTCGGCGGTATCGCGCTGGGCGTCGGCGCATTTGCCACCGGGCGGGCGGTGGGCGCGCCGGCGGCGATCCCTTCCATCGCGTCGGGTGTGCCGAGTCGCGGATCGCGGTTCGCGAACCACCAGACGACGCCCGCCGTGAGCGCGATCGCGAGCAACGCGACGATCTGGCGGGTGAACATCGCGCGCACGATATCACCTGCCGCTCCGCGCATCCGGCGTATCATGGGCCGCCCCGCAGGAGAAACGCGATGCCCGACCCGAGTCTCGACACGCTCGACATCATTTCGAACGAGACTTACGCAGTGAACGGCTACCCGCACGCGGCCTGGACGCGGCTGCGACGCGAAGCGCCGCTCTACTGGAACACGCAGCACATCGACAATCCGTTCTGGGCCGTCACGAAGCACGCGGATATCGTGTGGATCTCGAAGCAGCCGGAACTCTTCCACAACGGTCCGCGACTCGCGGCGATGCCCGAGTTCAAGGCGGCGCCGGAGCAGGAACGCACGCTGCGCCATCTGCTGAACATGGATCCGCCCGACCACGCGATGTATCGCAAGCTCGCGAGTCATCGCTTCACGCCGCGCGGGCTCTCTCGCATGCAGCACGACATCGAGACGATCACCGGCGAGCTGCTCGATGCGATGGCGGGCGATGGCAGCGAGCAAGCGGGCGATTTCGTCGAGAAGCTCTCGGCGCCGCTGCCGCTGAACGTGCTCGCGGAACTGCTCGGTGTACCGCGCAGCATGTGGCCGTCGATGTTCCAATGGACCAACGAGATCGCCGGCGCGGCGGATCCCGAGTATCAGCGCGCAGGGGAGGGGCCGATGGAGACCGCGCAGCGCGCGCGGATCCAGCTCTTCACCTACTTCGGCGAGATGGTGGCGGAGCGGCGTCGCAAACCGCTCGACGACATCCTCTCGGTGATCTCGAATGCGAGCCTTGCCGGTGCGCCGGTGCCGACGATGGAATTGCTCTCGTACTTCTTCCTGCTCGTGGTCGCCGGCAACGAGACGACGCGCAATGCGATGACCGGCGGCGTGCTCGCGCTGATCGAGAATCCCGCCGAGTGGCGCAAGCTGAAGGCAAATCCGGATCTGGTCGATTGCGCGGTCGAGGAGATCGTGCGCTGGACCACGCCGGTGATCCAGTTCTGCCGCACACCGATTCGCGACGCCGAGGTGCGCGGCACGAAGATCCGTGCCGGTGAGAATCTGTGTCTCTTCTATCCGTCGGCGAATCGCGATGAGGATGTTTTTGACGAGCCGTTCGCGTTCCGCGTCGATCGCACGCCGAACCGCCACATCGCGTTCGGGATCGGTGAGCACTTCTGTCTCGGCGCGAATCTCGCGCGCCTCGAATTGCGCGTCGTGCTGCGCCATCTGATCGAGCGCGTCGACGCGATGGAACTGACCGGACCCGTCGAGCGGATGCGCTCGAGCTTTCTCGGCGGCATCAAGCGCATGCCGGTGCGCTACCGCATCAAGCCGCGGGCGCGCTAGGAGATTGACCCAAGACTGTGCCGTGCGGCTGGGCGCGCAGACGCCCCGCTCGCAAGGCGCGCGAACGAGGCGTAGCGGGAGCTACGGCGAGCGAGCGCAACGAAGCGAGCGGGGATGGATGCGCGGCCAGACGTGCG
>JANNKU010000152.1:0-52385 GCA_031396445.1 Deltaproteobacteria bacterium
CCGGGCGTCAGGTTATTTGGCTGTCAGGTTGTTCGAATAACCTGACAAGAAATAACCTGACGCCCGGCCCCGCTCAGCCGACGGCGCCATCGGCTCGGAGCTTTGCGATCTCTGTTTCGGTGATGCCGAGTTCGGCGAGGACTTCGGCTGTGTGTTCGCCGAGGGATGGTGCGGGCCGCGCGATCGTGGCGGGCGTCATAGCGAAGCGTATGGGCGGGCGCGGTTCGCGGATGCGGCCCAGCGCGGGGTGCATGCTGGTGACGAGCGTGCCACTCGCGACGACTTGCGGATGCGTCGCGACGTCGTCGAGCGCGAGTACCGGTCCGCACGGCACGTCCTCCGCGGCGAGCCGCTCGATCGCCTCTTCCACCTTCATGTCGATCTTGCCGCCACCGAGTTCGGCGAGCAGCACGGCGAGATTCTGCGAGCGCCCGGCGGCAGTCGTGAAGCGCGCATCCTCGATCAACTCCGGCCGTTCGACGGCGCGGAAGAGCCCGTGCCACTGCGCGTCGGTCACGAGCGCGATTGCGAGCATGCCGTCGTGCGCCTCGATCATCACGTAGCCATTCGAGAGCGGCGGTCGCAACACGACGTCGTCTTCGAGGATCGTGTGATTCGACATGCCATCGGGCCACAGGAACGACAGCGATGCGTCGAGCATCGAGAGGCGCACGTGCTGCCCGCCCTGTCCGCGTTCACGCGCGAGCAGCGCTGCGGTGATCGCTTGCGCCGCGGTGTAGGCCGTCACCTTGTCGCAGATCATGTTGCGCACGTAGGCCGGCGCGCCGACGCCCTGCACCGCCGCGACGCCCGACATGCCCTGGATGATGTGGTCGTACGCGGGACGCGATGCGAAGGGGCCGCTCTCACCGAATGCGTTGATCGACACGTAGATGAGTTCGGGGCGCAGCGCGCGCAGCGTCGCTTCGTCGATGCCGAGGCGCTCGACGACACCCGGCCGGAAGTTCTGCACGAACACGTCGGCGTCGACGACGAGTCGCTTCAGCAAATCGCGGCCGCGTTCGTCGCGCAGGTTCAGCACCACCGAGCGCTTGCTGCGGTTGCAACTCGCGAAGAACGCCGACATGCCACCGCGCTGCGTCGCGAGTTGACGCATCACGTCGCCGATCCCCGGCGGCTCGATCTTCACGACTTCGGCGCCCTGGTCGGCGAGGATCATCGTGGCGAGCGGCCCGGTGATCATCGCCGTGCAATCCACGATTCGATAGCCCGCGAGCGGTCCCGACATGGCGCCTCCTCTGTCTGCGATCGGCGCGACTCTACGCGATGCGAACGCCGCGACCGAGTCCGTTAGCATCGCGCGCCATGCGACGCGTGCTGCTCGGGTCGATCGCAGTGGCGCTGGTCGCTGGCACCGCGTGGCTGGCAATCTGGATCTTCGATCCGCATGCCGCGCCGTGGCTGTTGCCTCCGCGCGGCGAACCGGAAACGCCGCCGCTGGTGCTCGATCTCACCGACGCGAACGAGGCCGCGCGCTGGATCGCCGCTCCCGGACTCGCGGTGAGCGCGGGGGCAGATGGGCTCGCACTCGAGGCGGGTCGCCTGGGTGCCCACGCCTCGCGGCGGCTCCCGCTGGCGCCGGGCTTCCTCGGCTCGGTGGTATTGCGCGTCCGCGACACCGGCAGCGCGCTGAACGTGGTTCCCTACGTCAGCGGTCGCAGCAAGGAACAGTGGGCGGTGCGCGCCCAGCCTGATTTGGCCGACCCACACCATCTAGTGGCGCGCTTCGAGGTCGGGTCTTTCGATCGCCGCGCGGTGGACGGGCTGCGCGTCGAGCTCGTCGAGGGAGACGCGGCCACGCTCGCCGAGGTGCGCGTCGACGCGCGGAAGTGGCCGCCGGTCGCGTCGCTCGATGCGCTCGACGGCGACCTCGGCAAGGCCTTCGGCGCCAACGGGAAGATCCGCAACGCGATACTCGTGGTGGTGGACACATTGCGCGCCGACCACCTCTCGCTCTACGGCTACGAACGCGAGACGAGCCCCTATCTCGAGCGCCTCGCGGCTCACGCCACGGTCTTCGAGACGGCGCGCAGCCAGGCGGCTTGCACCTTCCCGTCGGTGAACTCGCTCCTCACCTCACGCCCGGTGCTCGACTTCCTCGGCGACGACCCGATGGATCGCCGACTCGAGCGACACGATCCGATCGCAGCAATCTTGCAAGAGCGCGGCGTACAGACACACGCGATATCGGCGAGCTGGGTGGTGCGCGCGACGCCCTCGCTTCACAACGATTGGGGCGGTGGCTACGACGCCGGCTTCGACGCCTTCGACGAGTCCTGCGTCGATCGACCGGCCGAGTGCCTGAACATGAAGGCGGTGGAGTTCCTCGACCGCGCGAAGAGTCCGTTCTTTCTCTACCTACACTATGTAGATACGCACGATCCCTACCGGCCACCCGCAAGCCACACGCGACGCTTCGCGCGTCCCTATGTCGGGCCCGAGAACGTCATGCGCGGCGATCCGAATCCGATCGCCGAAGCGCTCTACGGATCAAAGGGCAAGGACGCCGCGATCCTGCCGCGAGCGGAAGACCTCGCCCATCTCGTCGATCTCTACGACGACGAGATCGCCTACGTCGATCGCGAACTGGCGTTGCTCTTCGCGGCGTTGCGCGAGCGAGGTTTGCTCGGGAGCACCGTCGTCGCGCTCGCGGCCGATCATGGCGAGGAGTTCCTCGAGCACCGTGACATCAAGCATTGTCGGAGCGTCTTCGAGACCGCAGTGCGGACGCCGCTCGTGATCTGGATCCCCGGTCAAGCCGGCCAGCGCATCCGCCAGACCGCGCAAAATCTCGACCTCGTTCCGACGCTCCTCGACTACCTCGGTGTCGATCTCGACCAGCACGAATTCGCCGGCCGCAGCCTGCGCCCCTGGATCGAGGGCGGCGCCACGACCGAGGCCTACACACTGAGTTCGCAGGCGGGGATCCATGCCGTTGGCGACGCGCGCTTCAAGCTGATTCGCGAGGCGCGGCAACGCGGCGGCCAGCTCTTCGACCTCGCCGCCGATCCCGGTGAGACCACGGATCTCGGCGCTGCGCTCCCCGACGTACGCGCCCGGCTCGGGCACGTGCTCGACCAAGAGGTGGCAGGCTCGGCGAGCGACGCGCCCGACCGCTCCGAGGCGGAGCAGCAGCACCTGCGCGCGCTCGGGTACATCGAGTAGCGCTGCACGAATTCCGTGGACGCGGGCACCGCCTACGCGATGACCGCCACCGCTTCCGAGTCAGCGATCCGGGCATCACTCGTCACGAGCCGCGCACCGCGCTCGAGTGCGGTCGCAACCACGAGCTGATCCGCGGGATCACGCAGGCGGTCGAGCCGCACCGCGATCGAGATGGTCGCGAGCGAGAGCGGCACCAACTCGACACCAGGCAAACTCGTCGCCTGTTCGAGCCAGGCGTCCGTGGAGATCGAGAAGCGGAGCCGTCCGCGCTGCGCGAGTAGCGCCACTTCCCAGCACGAGATGATCGAGACGAGCAGCGGCTCGCGCGCTGCGCGGCGCGTGCGGTCGATCGCGGTGCGCTGCTTGCGGGAGAGCTTTTCGGGCTGCGTGATCCACCAGACCCAGACGTGGGTGTCGAGGAGCAGCGGCGTCAGCGACGCGCGGACTGCCACCGAACGCCCGTCTCGAAGTCCGACAGATCGAAACCACGAACGAGCGTGCCTCGCAGGCGATCGAGTGCGTCCTGCGGATTTTCGTCCTCGACAGGAACGAGCCGCGCGACGCGCTTCCCGCGCTTCGTGATCACCACCTCGCGACGGCCGCGAGACACCTCCTCCACGATGCGGAGGCAGTGGGTCTTCAGCTCAGAGACGCTGACCGGTCGCGACATCGTGGTAGTGTCGAGAGCATATGGTCATCTGTCAATGGTCATCTCAGAATGACGTGCGCTTGCAAAGAACCACGCTCGGGGGCTGGTCGCGGTTGCCGGTGGACCCACGTACTCGCGGGGCCGGGCGTCAGGTTTTCGCTTTGTCAGGTTGTTCTCGAATGGCTGACGCCCGGCACCGCTCGGGGGCTCACGCGCGGCGCCGCCCGATCCCCGCGCGTGCTCGTTCCCGCCCACGGCGCCGAGACGCCGCGCGGTCACTACCATGCGGCCCGCACGCGTCGGCTTCACGCCGTTGCGAATGCCGGGAGGTGAACGATGACGGCGCGCGCGGCGACTTCGACCCCTACACAGCTCGGGAAGCCGATCCCTCCGCACGTCATCGTGCTCTTCGGGGCGGCGGGCGACTTGTCGCGGCGCAAGTTGATCCCGGGTTTGTTGCAGTTGATGCACGCGGGGCTGCTGCCGGAATGTCGCATCGTCGGCACGTCGCTCGAAGCGCTCGATCACGACGGCTTTCGCGCCTTCGCGCGTGCTGCGTGCGACGAGTTCTCGCGACCCGCGCCGACCGACGAGGAGTGGTCCGCTTTCAGCGCGATGTTGCGCTATGTGCCGACCGCTGCGGGGCCGTCGGGGTTGGCGGCCGAAGTCGAAGCCATGGAGCGCGCGCTCGGCGACGACGTGCGACGGCTTCACTACCTGAGCGTTCCGCCGCTCGCAGCGCGAGCCGTCGTGGACATGCTCGGCGCAGCGGGCCTCGCCGAACGTGCGCGCGTCATCATGGAGAAGCCGTTCGGCACCGATCTCGAGAGCGCCCAGAAGCTGAACGCCGCCGTGCATGAAGTCTTCGCCGAGGAGCAGGTGTTCCGCATCGATCACTTCCTCGGCAAGGAAGCGGCGCAGAACATCCTCGCGTTCCGCTTCGCGAACGGACTCTTCGAGCCGATCTGGAATCGCCAGCACATCTCGCACATCCAGATCGATGTGCCCGAGACGCTGTCGATCGGCAATCGCGCGGGCTTCTACGAAAGCGCCGGCGCATTCCGCGACATGGTCGTGACACACCTGTTTCAAGTGCTCGCGTTCGTCGCGATGGAGCCGCCGACCGCGCTCGAGCCGCGCGCGATCAACGAAGAAAAGAACAAGGTCTTCCGCTCGATGCTGCCGATCGACATCAACAATGTCGTGCGCGGACAGTACGAGGGCTACTGCAATATCGACGGCGTCGATCCCGATTCGCAGACCGAGACCTTCATCGCGCTGAAGTGCGAAATCGACAACTGGCGCTGGGCCGGCGTGCCGTTCTACCTCCGCACCGGCAAACACATGGCCGAGGGCGCGCGCATCGTGTCGATCGCGTTTCTCGAACCGCCGCGCTCGATGTTCCCGTCCCATTCGGGTGTCGGCGCGAAAGGCCCCGACCATCTCACCTTCGATCTCGCCGAATCCTCGAAGCTCTCGCTCTCGTTCTACGGCAAGCGGCCAGGGCCGGGCATGGTGCTCGACAAGCTGAGCCTGCAGTTCGCACTCGACGACACCGCTGCCGAGGCCGACGTGCTCGAGGCCTACGAGCGCCTGATCCTCGACGCGATGAGCGGCGACAAGACGCTCTTCACCAACGCCGAGGGCATCGAGCGACTCTGGGAAGTGGCACAACCGCTGCTCGACGCGCCGCCCGAAGTGCAGCTCTACAAGCGCGGATCGTGGGGACCAAAGGCGATGCACAATCTGGTGACGCCCTTCGGCTGGCGACTCCCGTTCGAGCGCGCGTGGCGCGAGCCGGTCTGACGCGCTCCGCTCACGCCGCGGCCGATCTACATCTGCAACGCCTGGGCAGCGCGCTCGATGCTAGGGTGGCGAAATGATCGACGCGCTCCGGCAAGTTCTCGAAGCCGACTCGCGAGTCGCCTACGCGCTCGTCTTCGGTTCCGTCGCGCGCGGGACTTCTCATCCGGGCAGCGACGTCGATGTCGCGATCGGGCTCGCTGGCCGCCAGCCCCTGACGAGTGCGGAGGTCGGCGAGATCATCTCCCGCCTCGAAGTCGCAACGGCCGGTCGATCGGTGGATCTCGTGTTGCTCGACGAAGCGCCGCCGCCGCTCGCGTATCGCGTGTTCCGCGACGGTAAGGCGATCGTGGTGCGCGACCCGGCCGCGTTCGCGGATCGCAAGACGCGCGCGGTGCTCGAGTACCTCGATTGGAAGCCGATCGAAGAGATTTTTGCGCGCGGCGTACTCGCGGCTGCTGCCCGTGGTCGATAGGCGTTTCGTCGCGCATCACTACGGCACGCTCGATTGGGATCGGATCCACGAGATGGCGTCCAGCAGCCTCGACGATCTCTTGTCGTTCTGCGCCGTGCTCTCACGACACGCAGGCGAGTAGGCGTAGCCCCCTCGTGCAGCCGGCGCAGCGCCTCAGCCCACCGCCACCACCACGTACTCCTCGCGCGGGAAGTGCACGACGACTTCGCCGGCACGCACGGTTTCGCGGCGCACGGCGATCTCGTGCAGATCTGAGGCTGCGAGCGTTCCGGCGACGACGCCCGAGCCGTACTCGTCGGGTAGCACGACGACCGGCGCGCCGAGCGCGATGCCGTCGGGCAGCGCCGGTTCGCCCTCGAAGCGTGCAGGACTCGCGACGCGCGCGATCTCGATCGCGCCCGCGGCGTCGATGTCGCTGCGCGTGCCGTGGCCGATCGCGCGCACGCGCTCCATCCACGCCGGCACGTGGCGCAGCGGCTTCAACAACGCGGCGGTGCGTTCGTGAAGCGAGAGCGCCATCAACGGATGGAACGCCGAGAGATCCGCGAGTGTCGGCTCGGAGCCGAGCAGAAACTTGCGGCCGTCCGCGAGCATCTGTTCGAGGCGATCGAGATTGGCGCGGATCTGCAACAGCTTCGCCGGCAGCAGCATGCCCACGCGATCGAGATCCATGCCCGGCGGGATCATCGTCTTGCGGCGGTCCTCGACGAAGTCTTCGGGGAAGACGCCGCCGATGCCGAAGAACGCGACGATCGCCATCATGAACGTCGTCTCCGCCCAACGCGATACGGCATGCACCTGCGTCTCGAGTCCCGGCGGCGAAAGCGGCGGATTCGGCGCGACGCGGTCGAGCACGCGCGCGATGCAGTGTGTGTCGCAATAGATGTCGGCGCCGATCTGCAACACCGGAACGCGTCGATAGCCGCCCGTCAGCTCCATGTGGTCGGGCTTCGGCATCACCATCGGCGTCTGCACCGAGCGCCACGCGAGACCTTTGCGGCCGAGCGCGAGTCGAATCTTTTCGGCGTAGGGGGAGAGTTCGTAGTGGTGGAGGATGGGTTCGCTCATCGCGGCAACGTGGATCAGCCGCGCGTGGAGCGCCAGCCGACAGCACAGCCGCTAAAGCCGGAAGTCGTCGCCACGCCACGGCGTGCGATCCACCTCAGGCTCGCCGAACGTCAAGCGAAGCTGATCGATCCAATGGAGGATCCCTTCGAGCGACACCGGGTGGGCGCGATCCCAGGCTTCGCAAGCGCGCACCGAAGCATCGAACTCGAGACGGCGCTCCTCCGAGAGACCGTCCTCGCGGAACTCGGCCCAGTCTCGCTCGGTCAGTCGAATCATCCGCGCGCCTTTGCAGCGAGCAGCGCGTCGAACTCGCTCTCGCGATCGAAGAGTTGGAAATACTTTCGCGCCCGATCGAGATCGACATCCCCACTCGCGAGGAGTCGTTCGACGTCGACCATGTCGCGACCGCGACGCCTCGGATCGTTGCTCGACGACTGCACCTTGAGTCCGATCAGATCCGCCGCGTCCGCGACAAGGAGGCGCTGTCCGAGAACCTCGTACAACGCCGCTCGCTCCAGAATGGCTCGGCCGAGTGGGCGCCGCACGAACAAGAAATCGATTCGCCCTCGCTCCCGATCGGGAGAGAGATAGTTGCCGACATTCTCGGTCCGGTGCAGACAGTCGTAGCCGCGCGAACGGATCAACGCATCGACGTCGCCGTCGCGATCACCATCGGCGATGAAGTCCAGATCGATCGTCGCGCGCGGGGCGCCATGGACGGTGAGAGCGAGCCCGCCGATCAAGGCGTGCTCGATTCCCTGCTCATTGAGCGCAGTGTGGATCTCGATCAATACGTTTCGCAGGTCCATGTCTGTCACGAGTCTCGTTCCCCGGGACCGACCGAGGCGAGTCGTCGCAGCATGCCGGAACGCGACGCTTGGGTCGAGCGCGGACCGCGAGCGCCAACAAGGCGACGATCGCCGATGCGGCAGCATCGCTCTCGGGCACCGAGAGGATCGAGTTCGTGATCACGGGACTGGCGTCGCCCTGCAGGAAGATGCCGGGGAGCCCCTGCGTCTCGAAGCCGAGGCTCGGATTGGCGGCGAGCACCGAGTCTTCGATCACGAGATCACCGGTGGCATTGTTGCTGACGAAGAAGATCGCGCCGCCCCCCTCGTTCGCGCTGTTGTTCTCGATCCGCGTGCCGCAGAGCCGCAACGTGAATGTGTTGCCGTCGTTGTAGATCGCGCCGCCGCTGCCACCGCCCGGCGTTCCCGACTGCGCGGGATTCGCGCCGTTGCCGATCGCGTGGTTGTGCGTGAAGAGCGTATTCAACACGGTGTACGAGACGCCGATGCTGCTGAGTCCGCCGCCGTTCGAGCAGACGTTGCCGAGCCCGAGTCCGCCGCCAAAGGTGCTGGACGTCACATAGACCGGCAGATCTTGCGATTGGTCGAAGACGCGAATCGCGCCGCCGCCGACATCGGGACCGACGTCGTCGCATTCGTTCCGGACGAAGGTCGAGTTCACCACCTTGAAGCGCCCGCCGCGCACGAAGATCGCGCCGCCACCGTCGGGATTTTCGCCGCGCGCGTCACCGTCCTCGAAGCGGAGGTTCTGCACGGTGAGCTGCGGATGATCCTGATCGTTGCAATGCGGCGTCGTCCAGACCTGGGCGGGGTCGCAGGTGTTCATGTAGAGGATTCGCACCTGTCCGCCGCCGCTGAGTGTCACCTTGCCACCGCCATCGAGCACGATGCGCGGTCCCGTGTCGTTGAAGACCTTGGCCGTCTGCGAAAGCGTGATCGTGACGGGCGCGGGGCCGCAATCAAAAGTGATGACGCCGCCCTGCGCGACGGCCGCGACGACCGCAGCGCCGGTGCAACTCGCCGGTGTGCCGTTGCCGACCACCGTGTCCGGGTTCGACGTGTTTTCGAGCTGCGCATCGGGCGGGACGACGCAGTGCCCCGCCGGATTGCCGGCGGCGCGCGCTGCGCTGCCGGCTGCCAGCAGCGACACCGCATAGAGTGTCGCCGCGGCGCGGCGCGAGAGCGCGAATCGAGTGCCCATCGCCGTCCTCCAGCGCGAGCCGACCGCCGCGCTCAGCCGCGCGGCACGCCCGCGAAAAATCCCTGCTTCTGGAGCTGCTCCATGAACGCGGCTTCGTAGGCCTGTTCGGGCGCGGCGCGCACCAACGCGTCGAGCGCGATCGCGTCCGCGCCGACGAGGATCCGCCAGACATCGTTGCGCACGCCATCGAGGATGATCGTCGAGGCCTGCGCGGCGCTGGTTGGCGCGTTGTCGCGAAAGTGCTCGCCGATCTGTTGCACGATCGCGCGCAGTTGGTCGTCGGAGAGCGCGCCCGCCGCGGCGCCGAAGCGCTCGCGCAGCGGACGCAAATCCTCCGCGGTCATCTCCTTCGGGCTCGGCCGGCCGAGCACCGTGGCCGTGTTGAAAAAGATCGACGTGCCGATGTGGCCCGGCATCACCAGCGACACCTTCACGTGTGGCGCGTGGATGCGCAGGTCGGTGATCAGCGCTTCGGTGAATCCCTTGACCGCGAACTTCGCGGCGCTGTAGGCGGTGTGCGACGTCCCCGGTCCGAGGCTCGCCCAGAATCCGTTGACGCTGCTGGTGTTGACGATGCACGCTTCGTCGCTCGCGACGAGCATCTGCAGGAACGCGCGCGTGCCGTAGTAGACTCCCCACCAATCGACGGCGAAGGTGCGCTCCCAGTCGCCGCGGTCGTCGGCAAAGAGGCTCCCGCCGCCACCGATGCCGGCGTTGTTGAAGAGCAGGTGCACGCGATCAGTCGCGTGCTCGGCGCGCACCGCGTCGCGGAACGCGAGGATCTCGGGCTCGCTCGACACGTCGCAGCGATGTGTCGAGACGCGGGTACCCGCCGGTGCGCCGGCGAGACTCTCGGCGCGCGTCACCGCCATGTTCTCGTCGGACACGTCGCAGAGCGCAACGTGACAACCTTCAGCGGCGAGTTGCTTGACGAGTTCGCGACCCATGCCGGTTCCGCCGCCGGTGACGACGGCGATTTTCCCCTGGAAGTGCTTCATCCTCGGTCTCCTTCACCGGCTCGGGTCCGGCGGTTGTCGACCCTAGCGGCTCGGGCGCTTCGCCGCGCTGTGAGCCCGCTCACACCTGCCTCGCGAAAAGCGAGCGATGCTCGCGGTGCCGCGGGCGGCCAGCGTCGCGCGCGCCGACTACGATCGCCCGGCGGCGGCGGAGCGCCCACCATGAACTGCGCGAGCTGCGGACACACCAACCCGATCGGCTCCCGCTTCTGCAGCGGGTGCGGCGCTTCACTCGCCCCGCGCTGCCCGGCCTGCGACACCGAGTGCGCCGTCGGCGCGCGCTTCTGCAACGGCTGCGGCGCGGCGATGGTTGCCGCAAGCGGAGCGCGCAGCGAGCCAAAGGCGAGCGAAGTGCATCGGGCCGTCCCGATCGCCGACGCCGTCTCGCGCAAGATCGTCACGATCGTGTTCGCCGATCTGATCGGTTCCGTCTCGCTGCACGAGCGCCTCGACGCCGAATCCGCGCGCCGGCTGATGGATCGCTATCACCGCGCGATGTCGGCCGCGGTGGACGTGCACGGCGGCCGCGTCGTGCAGCTGCTCGGCGACGGCGTGCTCGCGGCGTTTGGTGTGCCGCGCGTCGCCGAGGACGACGCGATCCGCGCGGTGCGAGCCGCCGTCGGCATGCAGCGCACGTTCCGCGAGCTGGCCCGCGAACAGGGCGCGGCGATGGAAGGCGTGGGTCTGCGCGTCGCGGTGAACACCGGTGAGATCGTCGTCAGCGATGACGAGAACAGCGTGATGGGCGATCCGACCAACGTCGCGGCGCGGCTCCAGCAAGAGGCGCGCGACGGCGACGTGATCGTCGGCGAAGGCACGCAGCGGCTGGTCGGTGATCTGGTGACGCTCGCGCCGCTCGGCGCGTTCGCGCTGCGCGGCCGCGCGGAGAGCGTGGCGGCGTATCGCGTCGTCTCCCTCGACCGTCCCGCTGCGAGCCGACAGGCAACTGCGTTCGTCGGTCGCGACGAAGAGCTGCGGCGCCTCATCGCGGTGTACGACGCGGCAGTCGCGACGCCCTCCGCGCGACTCGTCGTGCTGCTCGGCTCGCCGGGGCTCGGCAAGTCGCGGCTCGTCGCCGAGTTCACGCGCCGCGCCGGTGAGCGCGCGACGGTGCTCTCCGCGCGCTGCGACGCGGACGGCGGCGCCACCTTCGCGCCGCTCGCCGCAGCGCTGCGCGCGCTGCTCCACATCGAGGAAGGCGCCGGCGGCGACGTGCTGCGCGCCGCCGTCGATGCGGTCGTGTCCGGCGACGACGCCGAACGCACGCGCATCGCGGCGGGCATCGGCGCGCTGCTCGCGGGTGAACCCGCGCCGCCGGAGGAGACCTTCTTCGTCGTGCGCCGCTTGCTCGCGGCACTCTCGACGGTACGCCCCGTCGTGTTGGTGATCGACGACCTGCACTGGGCCGAGCCGCTGCTCCTCGATCTCGTCGAGCATCTCGTGCAGTGGAGCAGCGGCGTGCCGCTGCTGGTGCTCGTCGCGGCACGACCCGAGCTGCGCGACGCGCGCTCGTCGCTCGCGACGCCGGGCGGCGTCGTCACCGACGTCGTCACGCTGTCGGGGCTCGACGCGGGCGCGGCCACGCGCCTTGCGGCGAACGTGATCGGCGGCAGCGAGTTGCCCGCGGCGCTGGCCGGTCGCGTGCTCGCCACCAGCGAGGGCAACCCTCTCTTCGTGAGCGAGCTGGTGCGTATGCTCGTGCAAGACGGGACGCTCGTGCGTGAAGGCGATCGCTGGATCACCACCGTCGAGATCGCGAAGCTCGACATGCCGGCGACGATCCAGGTGCTGCTCGCCGCGCGCATCGAACGGCTGCGACCCGAGGAGCGCAGCGTGCTCGAGCGCGCCGCCGTGATCGGCAGGCATTTTTCGCGTGCCGCTGTCGCGCAACTGCTGCCGAGCGGAGCGAGTGATCTCGATGCGCGCCTCGAAGCGCTGCGCCGCAGCGAGCTGATCGAGCCCGACACCGGCTGGTTCCTCGGCGAACCCGCGCTGCGCTTCCACCACGCGCTGATCCGCGACGCTGCCTACCGCCGCGTGCTCAAGGAAACGCGCGCGGAGCTGCACGAGCGTCTCGCCGAATGGATCGTCGAGCGCGCCCGCGAATCCGTGGAGCACGACGAGACGATCGGCTGGCACTTCGAGCAAGCGCACCAGAACCTGCGCGAACTCGGCGCAATCGACGCGCGCGGCACGACGCTCGGCGAGCGCGCGGCGCATCACCTCGGCGCGGCCGGCCGCCGCGCGCTGGCACGCGAAGATCTCGCGCTCGCGGCCGGTCTGCTCGGTCGCGCACTCGACCGCCTCGATCGCGCCGATCCGGCGCGCGCCGAGTTGGCGCTCGATTGGTGCGAAGCGCTGCTCGCAGGCGGCGACGTTGCACCGGCGGCGCGCGCGATCGACGAACTCGCGATCCACGTCGCCGACTCCGATCGACTGCGCGCGTGGCACACCTGCTTCGTCGGCCAACTCGCCGTGCTCACCGATCCGCAAACGCTGCGCGCGACCGCCGACACCATCGCGCGTGCAGCCGAAGCGCTGGCGAGCGTGGGCGACGCCGCGGGCGAGGCGAAGGCGCACTCGGTGCACGCGACGGCGCTCTCGCGACTCGGCGAAGTCGGCGCCTGCGAGACGGCGCTCGACAAAGCACTCGCCGCCGCGCGCCGCGCGCGCGATCGGCGCCGCGCCAACGCAGTGCTTGCCGGCGCGCCAGTCGCCGCGCTCTGGGGACCGAGCCCCGTGACACGCGCCAGTGGTCGCTGCCTCGACGTCGTGCGCGTGCTGCGCATCACGCAGGGGGCGCCCGCCGTCGAAGCCGTGGCGCTGCGCTGTCAGGCCGTGCTCGAAACGCTGCGCGGCCGCGGCGAAGCGGCGCGACGCATGATCGCGTCGTCGCGGCGCATGGTCGAAGAACTCGGCATCGCGCAGCAGCTCTTCGAGGCGGACGTGTTCGCCGGCCACATCGAGCTGCTCGAAGGCGATGCGGGGGCCGCGGAGCAATTCCTGCGCAGCGCCTACGACGGATTGCGCGAGCGCGGGCTCGGCATCGACGCCGCGCGCGCCGCGGCGCTGCTCGGCCGCGCGTTGCTCGCGCAGCATCGCGCCGCCGAGGCCGAGGCGCTGAGTCACGAGAGCGAAGCGCTCGCGGGCGACGACCTCAAAGCCGCGATCGCGTGGCGCGGCGTGCGCGCCGAAGCGCTCGCGCGGCGCGGCGAATCCGCGAGTGCAGTCGAACTCGCGCGCGCCGCGGTCGCGATCGCCGCTGCAACCGACGCGCTCCTCGATCACGCCGACGCGCGGCAAGCGCTCGCCGCCGCGCTGCGCGCCGCGGGCAGCGCCGCCGAGGCCGACGCGGAGGAAACGCGCGCGATCGAGCTGTGGGAAGCGAAGGGCGCGACGCTGCTCGTCGAGCGGGCGCAACCGGGAGCAGCGCAGCGCGGGCCCGCCGCTCGCGCAGACGCTGCGGACGCGGCACCGCTGCGCGACTTCCGACGCCGCGTGACATCGAACGCAGCGACCCGCTCGGTCGCACGCCTCGATGACGCATTCCGCTCGGGCGACACGGCTGCGGTGTCGGCGGCGATCGGCGACGAAATGACGGTGCTGCACCATCCGACCGGCACCGACTTCGGTCGCGAGGGCGCGCTCGGCCGCTTCCACGCGCTCCTTCGCGCCGAGGACCCGATGCTGCAGCACGAGCCGATCGCAACGCTCGGCGATTCGCTCGCGCTCTGCCATCAGTTCACATCCGTCCGTGCGTTGGCGGATGACGACATCGCCCCCGCCGGCGCGAGTCGTACCGATGTGACGGTGCTGATCGAGGCGAGCGACGGCGGCCCGCAGCGGGTCGAGATCTTCGCAGAAGATCACCTCGCCGACGCGATCATGCGTCTCTACGCGCGCTACGCGGAGCTTCTGCCGGAAGGCCCCGAGCGCGAACGCGCAGCGGATACCGCGCACTCGGTCGCATCGATGATCGCCCCCCCTGACATCGATCGGTGGTCCTCGGTATTCGCGCTGGACATCGAGTGGATCGATTCCCGAAACGTCGGAACCGGGTCCATCCGCGGCGCCGACGCGGTGCTCGCGAGCATTCGCGCGCTCCTCGACCTCGCGAGCGAGTTCACGAACCACACCGACGAAGTCCTATGCGCACGACCCGATGGACTCCTCGTGCGCTGGACGAACTCGGGCACGCTCCACGCTGGCGGCGGGGAGTTCGAGCGCGACCTCTGCCAACTCTGGCTGTTCGGCTCGGACGGGAAACTGATCCGCTGGGAGCAGTTCGACGCGGACCGCGTCGCCGATGCGCTCGCGCGCTTCGACGCCCTGACCGGCGCGACACCGCCCCCGGCTCGTCGCCGCGTCGCGCCGAACTTCGCGACCGAGCAGACGCGACGCCTGAACGCGGCGATCGCCGCGCGCGACGCGAGTGCGCTCCCGGCGCTGTGGAGCGAAGACGCCGTGGTCTTCCACCATCCCACTGGCCTCACGTACGGAGGGGCCGCGGCGGTCGACGGATTCCGCGCCGGCTTCGCGGAATCCGCGGGCCTATCCGCTGAGGTGGTCTCGCTCGCAACGCTCGGCGCGTCGCTCTCGCTCTCCCGGCTGCAAGCATCCGCGACGGAGGTCACTTCAGAGGACCACTCGTACGGCGCCGTCGAGCTGCACCGCCTGCTCTTGGTGGAAGCCAACGCGCGCAGCCAAGCCATGCGCGTCGAGCTGTTCGCGGACGACCGCCTGGCCGACGCGATCGTGCGTCTCTACCAGCGCTACGCCGAGCTTCAGCCGCCGGGCGTCGAAGAGCAGCGTGCCGCGCTCACGGCCCGCAGCGTTGCGGGGCTCCTCTCACTCGGCGAAACCAGCGACATCTGGACATGCGCCGCCGAAGACGTCGCGTTCGTCGACCATCGTCTCCTCGGCTTCCCGTCCTCCCGCGGCGTCGCGGCACTCCGCGTGGCCACGCAGTCCCTCCACGAACTCACCGCCGATCTCACCGTTTGCATCGAGAACGTGCTCGCGCTGGAGCCCCGCGGCTTGCTCGTCCACTCGATCACCTCGGGAACGGACCGCAGCAGCGGTGGACGCTTCGAGCGAGAGATCCTCCAGATCCGCTGCTTCGGCGAGGACGGCTTGCTGCAGCGCACCGAGTGGTTCGACGCGGACCGCGGCACAGATGCTCTTGCACGCTTCGATGCGTTGGTGGCGCCCGCGCAGCCCAAGCGCCGGGTGCGAGCGAACGCCGCGACTGCGCTCGTGGATCGAATGAGCACCGTGCACGCCGCCCGCGACCTCGCCGGCCTGGCGCAGCTCTTCAGCGACGACCTCACGGTCGTGCACCACCCGACCGTCGTCGAATTCGGGCGCGACGCGGCGCTCGCCCGATTCGCATCGCTCTACCGCGCCGACGATTTCGCGCAGGTGAGCGATCCGCTCGCGACGCTCGGCAACGCGCTCGCGCTCTTGCACACCTCGACGTCGGCCGGTGCACTCGCCGACGACGACATCGACGCGCCCTTCGGCGCGATCCGCATCGATACCTACGTCGTGACGGAGGTCGATGCGCGCGGCCAGCAGTGGCGGGTCGAGATCTTCGCCGACGACCATCTCGACCACGCAATCGTGCGGCTCTACGAGCGCTACGCCGAGATGATGCCGGAGGGTCCCGCGCGGGAGCGCGCGGCGATGACGGCGCGCTCGCTCGTGCTCGGAGCGCCTGACGCGGCCGACTACCTGGCGGGCCTCGCACCGGACATCGAACTCATCGATCACCGCATCGCCGGCGTCCCGCCGACACGCGGAATCGAAGCCGTGACGCGCGTGCTCGCCTCCGCGTCCGAGATTGCGGACGGCCTCGTCGATCGTTTCGAGGACGTGCTCGCCGCCGAACCGAACGCGTGTCTGCTGCGCTGGACGACGACGGGCACGATGCGCGACGGCGGTGGCGACTTCGAATGGCCGCATCTGCGGCTCTGCCGCTTCGGCGACGACGGCCGCGTGAGACGCGTCGAAGTGTTTGCTGCCGAGTGCGCCGCCGATGGGCTCGCGCGGTTCGACGAGCTGAATACGCAGCGAGCGCCCGCGCGCCGCGTGCAGCCGAATGCCGCGACCGCACACGCTGCGCGGATGGACGCCGCCGTCGCCGCTCGGGATCTCGACGCGTTCCTCGGCCTGCTCGCCGACGGAGCGCGGGCCATCCACCATCCGACGGGCGCGGCTTACGAGGAGAGCGAGTCGCGCCGTGCCTACGAGGCGCTGCTGCGGATCGAAAATCTCGTGTTCGCGCACGAGCCGCTCGCGACGCTCGGCGACTCGCTCGCATTGTGTCGCGGGAATCTCTCCTTCACGTCCTCCAACGCCGCGGACCTGCCGTTTGGCGCAGCGAACATGGACTCGCTCGTGCTGATGGACGTGGACGCGAGCGGCCGGCGCCAAGCAACGGAGTTCTACGCGCTCGACAAGCTCGGCGACGCCGTCGTGCGTCTCTACGAGCGCTATGCCGAGTTGCAACCCGACGGTCCCGAGCGCGAACCCGCCGCGATGGTGGCGCGCGGGGTCGCGGCGGCGTTGCCCACCGACATCGACGCGATCGCCGAAGTGCTTGCCCCGGGCGTCGAGTTCGTCGATCGCCGGCTGTGCGGGATGGGCTCCGCGCGCGGCGCGACCCGCTATCTGCGCGGGCTCCGTTCCATGTACGACGTGGCGCGCGATCCGGTCGCGCGCACCGACGACGTCCTCGCCGCGCGAACCGACGCGCTGCTGGTTCGGCGTACGACGGCGGGCACCTCCCGCGAGGGTGGCGGCGCCTTCGAGCTGCATTTCCTGGTGCTCTGGGTCTTCGGCGCCGACGGCCGCATGACCCACGTCGAGATGCTTGACAGTGGCCGCGAGTCCGAGGCGCTCGCGCGCTTCGACGCGCTGACGGCCGCAGCGCCGGAGTCGCAGTTCGCAAACGCGGCCAGCCGCGCGAAAAACCGGATGAGTGAGGCCTGGCGAGCGCGCGACTTCGATCGCTACGCCGCGCTGTTCCCGCCGCACCACCGCACGATCGACAATCGGCGACTGATGCATGTGGAACTCGGCCGCGACGAACTGCTCGCCGGCTTCCGGCCGATCTTCGAAACCGGGGCGCGCTTCGACGTGGAGATCACGCTGCTCGCCACGCGCGGCGAGCGGCTGGCGCTGTTCCGCGAGCGTGTCACCGGCGAGGTCGCGGAGGTCGGCCCGAGCGAAGTGGAGTACCTCCAAATCATCGGAGTCGACGAACGCGGCGACCTCACGCTGGGAATCGTCTTCGATCCGGACGACCCCGACGCCGCCTATGCCGAACTCGATCGCCGCTACGCCGCCGGCGAGGGCGCGCAATGGTCGGTCCTGATCGCACACTTGGAAGCGACGGGCAGCGCAGCCGGCGCGCCGGATCCAGCGGCTCTCACGCGCGTGCTCCCGGCCGACTTCACGATGACCAGCCACCGGCGCTTCGCAAACACCGGCGAGCGCTTCACGCGAGACGCGTACGTCGCGAGCATGCGGGCCACGCTGGAGCTGGGCGTGCGCGGACGTCTCCGGCTCGATCACCTGCGCATCTCGGCGAATGCGGCGCTCGCCGACTCGATGTGGATCGGCACGCGCGACGGCGGCGATTTCGAGATCGCGAACGTGATGGTGTTCCGGCACGACGGTCGCCGGTTGCGCAGCTGGGAGATGTTCGACGACTGCCAGCTCGATCGGGCGTTCGCGCTCTACGAGGAGCTGTCGCGCGAACGGAATGCGACCGCGCGCATCGAGAACGCCGCGACACGCTCGAACGATCGATTCAAGGACGCGATCGACGCTCGCGACCTCGAGCGCCTCGCAGCGCTGCACGCAGCGAGCTGGCACCAATCCGACCGGCGAAGGGGCGTGCTCATCGAGCTAGATCTAGATCAGGGTCTCCAGGTGCTCGGGAATCTTCTCGAGGCCGCCCCTCGGTACACGTGGGAGCTGATCGCGACGCGGGGCGATCGCCTGGCGCTCGGGCGGGCGCTGAACGAGTTCAGCCCCGAGGACAGCGGGCCGAGCGAGATCGAGTGGCTCACGGTCGTCGAGGTCGACGCAGCCGGCCTGCGCGTGGCGGGAGTCCTCTTCGACCCCGACGCCCTCGACGCCGCCTACACCGAGCTGGATGACCGCTTCGCCGCCGGCGAGGTCGCGCCCTACGCAGCACTCTGGGCGATGGCACGACGTCGCTTCCAAGCGCATGCCGCACGCGACTGGGACGAGCTTGCATCGCTGCTTCCCGCCGATTTCGTCACCGAGGATCATCGGCCGGCTCGATGGGGCACGTTGCGCTCGCGCGACGAATACCTGGCGATGCACCGCTCGCTCGTCGATCTCGCACCCGACGTCGTGCTGCGCTGCGAACACGTGCTCGGCTTCGATGAGCGAGGGGCGCTCCTCGTGACGCGCCAAGTGGGCACCCGGGATGGCGGAGCGTTCGAGGTGCCCGCCGTCATGGTGAGCGTGCCCGGCGTCGGTGGGCGCGCGCAGCGCATCCACCTCTACGACCCCGAACAGCTCGACGCCGCGCGCGCGCGCTACGCCGCATTGCGAAGCGAACCGCCCGCGCCGCGCTTCGACAACGCGGCGGTGCGATCGGGAACTCGGCTCGACGATGCGCTCGCCGCGCGCGATCGGGAGCGCGTCGCCGCGACCTTCGCACCCGAGTACCGGCACTTCGACCGACGCAGCATGGTGCAGCTCGAGCTCGATCGGGCGGGGTATCTCGAGTCCACGCGCGTCATCATGGGGATGACCAGCTCCAGCATGGCGCGGGAACTGATCGCCACGCGCGGCGATCGACTCGCGCTTACGAAGGTGCACTTCGAGGGCACCGACCGCTCGATCGGACGCAGCGAGATCGATCTGCTCTCGATCATCGAGGTGAACGACGCGGGTGTCCGCGTGGCGGCGGTGATGCTCGACCCAGACGCACTCGACGCCGCCTACGCCGAACTCGACGCGCGCTACGCGGCGGGCGAGGGCGCGCGCTGGGCGGAGCTGCTCGCGCACCTCGAGGGGTTGTGTGCGATCCCGAACGAGCCGCGCACGATTGCGACGCTGCCGGACGACTTCACCTCGACGACGCACCGGCGCTTCGCCGACGCCGCGGGGAGTCTCGGGCGCGACGTGTACGTGGCGATGATGGAGGACTTACGCGGGATGGGCGTGCGCGGCCGCGTGCGAATCGATCACCTGCGCATCTCCGCGCGCGCTGGCTTTGCCGACGCAAAGTGGATCGGCAGCCGTGACGGCGGCGACTTCGAGATCGACATGATGGTGGCGGCCCGCCACGACGGCCGCCGCATCCACGCGATCGAGTCGTTCGACCGCGACCAGCAGGGTGCCGCGCTCGCACGCTTCGAGGAGCTGTCGCGCGAGCCGGCTGCGTCAACGCGCATCGAGAACGCGGCGACGCGATCATTCACGCGCCTCTACGACGCGTGGGATGCTCGCGATTGGGAGCGCGTCGCGGCGATCTTCGCGCCCGGGTTCCGCTGCAACGATGACCGGACGATGATGCACATGGAGCTCGATCACGACACGCAGCTCCGCTCGATGCGCGTCTCGTTCGACATGACGTCGTCGCGATACACCTCCGAAGTGATCGCGACGCGGGGCGATCGACTGGCGCTCGCCCGCGGACGCTTCGAGGGCAGCGATCGCTCCATTGGACCCATGGAGGGTGAATGGCTCCTCGTCGTGGAGGTGGACGAGCGCGGTGATCGAATCGCGCAGGTCCAGCTCGACGCCGACGCGCTGGACACCGCCTACACCGAGCTCGACGCGCGCTACCACGCCGGCGAAGCCACGACGCACCCGAGCGTCGCCGCGGGCATGCGCGAGTTCAGCCGCGCCTTCGCGGCGCGCGACTGGGAGGCGCTCGCGGCGCGCTGCGCGCCCGACATCGCCGTCCGCGATCATCGCCGCCTCGGCTGGGAGACTCTGCACGGTCCCGCCGCCTACATGCGAGCGCTGCAAGCGCTCGCCGACCTCGCACCAGACACGGCGCTGCGTCTCGATCACGTCGAGATCAGCGAGCGCGGCTACCTGGTGATCACGGTGTGGGTGGGGACGCGCGACGGCGGCGCCTTCGAGGAGCCGAGCGCGATGGCCGCCGAGCTCGACGCTACGGGCCGCATCCTGCACTTCGACCAGTACGAACTCGAGCGGTTTGCCGATGCGCGCGTCCGCTACGAGTCGATCGCTGCGCATGCAACAGGCGATCTGTTGCGCATCCCGCCGAACGCGGCGATGCGCGCGATGGAGTGCTTCGGCGCCGCGGTCGATGCGCGCGATTGGGATGCGCTCGCGAATTTGATCGCACCCGAGTTCACCTACGAAGACCACCGCCGCGGCATCCGGGACTCCGGTGATCGCGCAAAGATGCTGGCGAGCATTCGCGTCGTCGCTGTATCGGGCGCGAACGTGACGGCCGCAACGCTCGCGACGGCGGGCGAGCGGCTGGCGCTGCAACGCCTCGCCTTCTCGGGCTTGGATGGCGACCGCGTGGTCTGGGAGATCGACACGCTGCAGATCGTCGAGATCGATGCCGAGGGCCGCTGTCTCGCGACGGTAAGTTTCGATCCCAACGCTCGCCGCGCAGCCAGCATGGAGCTCTTCGAGCGCTACGCGCGCAGCGATGCCGCTCGCTCGATTCCGCCATCGTTGCTCGAGTGGGTGCGGGCACAGAATGACCACGATTTCGACCGCGTTCGCGCGGTCCTGCCCGCCGACTTCGTGTTCCACGATCGCCGCCGCACGGGTGTCGGCCAGCTCACGAGCGCGAACGACTTCGTCGCCTCGCTCGCCGCACTGGCCGCGCTCTGCTCCGACGCATGGATGGAGATGCTCTACGTCCTCGACGTGGAAACGCACGCGCACCTCAGCGTCGGCAAGACTTCGGGCACGCTCGTCGACGGCGGCGACTTCGAGTCGGTTTACCTCCGGCTGCTGCGCTTCCAGGACGACCGATGCGTCGGCGCGGAGCTGTTCGAGCTCGAAGACCTCGACGCGGCACGCGCGCGCTTCGCCGAGCTGCGCCGGGATCCGCTGCGCATCCCGCCGAACGCGGCGTCGCGCGTGGGCGATCGCTTTCGCGACCATGCGCTTGCAGCCGATTGGGAAGCGCTCCGCGATCTCTGTGCGCCGATCGCGTTCGAAGATCGCCGTCCGTTGTTCCGCACCAGCGGCGGCTGCGAAATGATCGTCGCGAACACGCAATCAATTGATCGCAGCATCTGGGAGCGCTCGACGCGAACGCTGCTTGCGACCGCGGGCGATCGGCTGGCGCTCCATCGCAACCAGTGGCGCGGCGACGAAGCGGATGGCGCCTTCGAGGTCGATACGCTGGAAGTCACCGAAGTCGATGCCGAGGGGCGCATCGTCGCGGCGATCATCTTCGATCCGGGCGATCGACGCACCGCGGGCGGCGAGCTTCTTGAGCGCTACGCCCGCAACGAGACCGGACGCCTGGTGCCCCGGATGTCCTGGGAGCTGGCACGCGCGATGCGCGCCCACGACCTCGATCGCGTGCGCGCGCTGATGCCTGCCGATTTCGTCTTCAACGATCACCGGCGCATCGGTGCGGGCCGGCTCGAAAAAGAGGAATACCTCGCATGGCTGGGGGGACTCTTCGAGCACTCGTCGGACGCCGTCATCGAACCGCTCTACAACGTCGAAGAGGCGCCGCATGGCGTTCTCTCCGTGTCGCACACCTTCGGCACGCGCATCGATGGCGGCGACTTCGAGTCGGTCTTCGTGTCGCTGCGGAGCCCTGCCGGCGTGGAACTCTATGACCTCGAAGATCTCGAAAGCGCCCGCGCCCGCTTCGCGGAGCTGCGCCCCCGCAAGCGGAGCGCGCAGCGAGCCGTAGGCGAGCGAAGTTCATCAGGCTCGCTCCGCATCCCGCCGAACGCGGCGACACGCACGAGTGATCGCATGCGCGAGCTGCGAGCCGCACGCGATTGGGACGCGCTCCACGCACTGTGCTCGCCCGCCATGATCCTCGACGACCGGCGCCGCGGAATCCTGCTGTGCGGCGATCGCGACATGTTCCTCGCCAGCATGCGCGCGGTCGAAGACGCGGCGGCGCCGCGCGTGTCGTCGACGCTGCTCGCAACCGCGGGTGACCGACTGGCGCTGCGACGCCTCCACTTCGCCGGCACGGCCGACGGCGGCGGTGCGGTCGAAGCCGAGACGCTCTCGCTGCTCGAAGTGGACGCCGAGGGTCGCATCGCCGCGATCGTCTCGTTCGATCCGGACGACCGCCGCGCAG
The DNA here is from genome assembly GCA_031396445.1 of Deltaproteobacteria bacterium. Lineage (GTDB taxonomy): Bacteria > Myxococcota_A > UBA9160 > UBA9160 > PR03 > PR03. The sequence continues at coordinate 22,524 of JANNKU010000152.1, forward strand.
CGAGCGCGGAGATGGGCGAGCGCTTCTTGCGCAGCGATGCAGCGTCGTCGTTCCCCGCGAGCGGGATCACCGCGATTCGTGCGCTGATCGAGCACGACCTCGCAGCGATGCGCGCCTCGCTGCCCGCTGACTTCGTCGTGGAAGACCGTCGCCGCGCGGGACTCGGGAGACTCGAAGGTGCTGCGGTATTCATCGAGTCGTTCGCGGCGCTCTTCGAACAATCGGAGGATCTGATCTTCGAGGGCCTCTACACCATCGCGATGGGCGATCACGCATTGCTGGAGATGGCGCACATGTTTGGAACGCTGGCCGCGAGCGGCGGCGACTTCGAGAGCGTCTACCTGCGACTCCTCGTATTCCGCGGCGAGGAGTGCATCCGCCTCGAACTCTTCGAGCCCACCGATCTCGCCGTGGCGCGCGCACGCTTCGAGGAAGTGTGCGCCGAGCGCGCGTAGTCGAAGCCAGCGGCTCGGGCATCGACGGCGCCGCGATCGACGCACGCCAGCGCTCCTACGCGCTCGGCCTGCTGCTCGTCATCTACGTCTTCAACTTCGTCGATCGCAGCATCCTCTCGATCCTGTTGCAGCCGATCAAGGCGGAGTTCCAGCCGTCGGACACCGCGCTCGGCTTTCTGTCGGGCATCGCGTTCGCGGTGATCTACTCGACGCTCGGCATTCCGATCGCGCTGTGGGCGGATCGCGGTTCGCGCAAGTCGATCATTTCGCTGTCGCTCTTCGTGTGGAGCGTGATGACGGCGCTCTGCGGACTCGCGGGCAGTTTCACGCAGTTGTTGTTCGCGCGGATCGGCGTCGGCATCGGCGAAGCCGGCTGCAGCCCACCCGCGCATTCGATGATCGCCGACTACTACCCGCCCGAGCGACGCGCGAGTGCGTTCGGGATCTACGCGCTCGGCATCCCGATCGGCGGCGCGTTCGGCGTCTTCGCGGGTGGCTGGATCAACGAGTGGTTCGATTGGCGCACGGCGTTTCTCGTGGTGGGGCTTCCCGGTGTCGCGCTCGCGATCGTCTCGCAGTGGACGCTGCGCGAGCCGCCACGCAGCGCGCATGCAGGCGGCGCGTCCGTGACGGCGGCGGACGTAGCGCGACACCTGTGGGCGCGGCGCAGCTTCCGGCACCTCTCGATCGCGGGATCGCTACACGCATTGGTGGCCTACGGCGTCGGCACCTGGAACGCCGCATTCCTGATGCGCATGCACGGCATGGGAACGGGCGAGGCGGGCACATGGCTCGCCGGGATCGGGCTCGTCGCGGGCGGCGCCGGCACCTATTTCGGCGGTGTGCTGGCCGATCGACTCGCGCGTCGCGACGTGCGCTGGAATCTCTGGCTGCCGGGCATCGCGATGCTGATCGGCGCTCCGTTCAGCGTCGCGTTCTACTCGTTGCCCAACGTGTACGCGGCGCTCGCGTGCGCCGTGCCGGCGGCGCTGCTCGGCGCGACGTACCTCGCGCCATCGTTCGCAACGACGCAGGCGCTCGCGACGCCGCGCATGCGCGCCGCTGCGTCGGCCGTGCTGCTCTTCCTGCTGAACCTGATCGGGATGGGCCTCGGCCCGCTCGCCGTCGGCATCGCGAGCGACGCCCTCGCCCGCGCCGGTTTCGGCGACGACTCCCTGCGCTGGGCCCTGCTGCTCGTGACCCTCGTCAACCTCTGGTCCGCCGCCCATTACATGATGGGGGCCCGCACCCTCCGCGCCGACCTCGTCCGCGACTGACGAACCAACAAGTTGACGCCGGAATAAGTTGACTCCCGGCATGGGGCTGCGTGTAAAATCGCCCACCCCATTGAAGGAAGACGATCATGCGGCGAATCACGCTCGTTCTCGGGATCGCGATCTTGCTCTCGGCGACCACGGCGCAGGCGGCGCTGATCGGCGTTCGCGAGTTCAGCCGCACAGGCGGCTCGTTCTTCGATGCGACGGACATGTTCCCCGACGCCGGAACTGGCGCCGCGATCTACGTCTGTGTCGGAGGGGTCGACGACTGCGACATCCTCGACATCGGCGCGCCGATGTTCGGGACGCTCTTCAACCAGTCGATGCTCCAGATCACCGCCAACAACGTCTTCGTGCAGTCGCCGATCGGCGCCGCAGCCGAGGCGCTGCTCACCAACGGCAGCGCGGACACGTTCTCGGTGTTGTTCAGTCAGTGCTCGAACGCGGCCTCGCCCGGAGCGGGCCTCTGCGTCGGCGGTGGGAGCGGCTCCGGCTTCGGCCAGACCGAGTACAACTTCTTCGGCGACAACGGCGACGATCCGGGCCTCGCGGGCGGCGTCGACTTCGCGGGCTTCGATCTCACGCACGTCGAACTCGAGATCTCGAACTTCGAGTACGCGCGCATCAACCTCGGCTCCGGGCAACAAGTCGCGTGGTCCTATGACGCGGCGATCCGCATCCATGGCGATGCCATCCCGGTTGCTCCGATTCCGGAGCCGCACGCAGCGCTCGTGTTTGCGATCGGCCTCGCCGCAGCGGCGCGCGCCACGCGGAGGCGTTGAACGCTCAGCGGCGCAATCGGGGCAGCGCACGCCGCCAGCCGAGAAGCGCGAACGCGCAGAGCACGGATGCCAACGCGCCGGGCTCGGGTGCGATCGCGATCCCGAGCAGCCTGCCGCCGCCGATCGAGCCGACCTCGGTGGCTGCCCCCGTCGTGAGATCGACACTGTAAAGCGACGAGAAGGTGATGTCTCGCTGCAGCGCAAGATACGCGGCGTTGGTACCGGGCTCGATGTCGAAGCCGCCGGTGCCCGGCGAGCCGATACCCAAGAAGCCGAGCGTCGTGAGAAAGCCCGTGTTCGGCGGCCACGTGGCGGAGGCGGCCGACGAGTCGAGCACCCAGTCGATGCCGTAGAGCACCGTCGTCGTCGCACCCGCGATGGAGTTGGTGTAGGCGATGTGCGCGATCGAGGGGCTGTCGGCGCTTCCATAGGTGAACCCGCCCACGAACACCGCCACGCCAGTATCCGGGTCGATGCCGTACATGTCGGCGTTGCCGCCGACGACGATAAGGCTGTCGGCCACCGGATCGAAGTCCACGCCGAGGGGCGCCCCGAACGGCCTCGACTGCGTCGTCCCGACCTGCGTCGTGAGACCCGTCGCGGTGTCGATCGTCAGCAGGCGGAACAGGTCGCCATTGATCGCGACGGCGTAGAGCACGCCGTTCGCGGGACGGAAGTCCATCCCCGCCAGAATTTCGCTCGTGCCGAGTCCGGAGAGCGCCACATCGCCGACGAGGTCGCCGGGCGCATCGCTGAAGAAACTCACCAGACGTTTCTCGGGGTGCGCGTAGCCGTAGATCAGCGCGGCGGCATGCGCGGGCTGCGCGGCGGTGAGGAGGCAGCCGACGGCGATCGCGCAAACCACCCGTGCCCGACCGATGCGCAGATCGTTGGCGATGGCGTTCATCGTGTTCCTCCGATGCCGCAGCATCGCATGCTCAAAGGCGCCTCGCTCCGCGCCGGATCTGGACGCGCGCACACGCATCGACGACGCTGCGGCGCGATGCACATCCAACTCGGCGACGTTCGCCTCTTCTTCGACGTCGAAGGCGCGAAGCTCGTGCCCGACGGCGCGACGATGCGCGAGAAGCCGACGCTGCTGCTCCTGCACGGCGGCCCCGGCTTCGATCACTCGTCGTACAAGCCCGCGTTCTCGCAGCTCGCCGATGTGGCGCAGCTCATCTACCTCGACCACCGCGGCAACGGTCGCAGCGATCGCGGCACGCCCGCGCAGTGGAACCTCGCGCAGTGGGGCGACGACATTCGCGACTTCTGCGACGCGCTCGGCATCGTCGCGCCGATCGTCTTCGGCAACTCCTTCGGCGGCATGGTCGCGATGGCGTACGCCACGCGACACCCCGATCACCCCGGCAAGCTCGTGCTCTCGAGCACCACCGCAAAGAGTCGCTTCGACCGCGTCTTCGCCGCCTTTGAACGACTCGGCGGTGCGGAAGCCCGCGACGCCGCGAAGCGTTACTGGGAGCAGCCGGGCCCCGACACGATGCCCGACTACGCGCGCCTGTGTTTCCCGCTCTATGCGCGCACCCCGCGCGATCCGCAATCCAACGCGCGCACGCTCTGGAACTTCGAAGTGATGCACCACTTCGGCGGCGGCGAAGATCAGCGCTTCAATCTGTTTGCCGATCTCGCAAAGCTGCGCTGCCCGACGCTGGTGATGGGCGGCGAAGACGATCCGATCTGCACGATCGACGATCAAGCCGACATCGCCGCCGCGATTCCGCCGCATCTCGTGCGCTTCGAACGCTTCCCGCGCTGCGGCCACGGCGTCTACCGCGACGATCCACAGCGCGCGTTCTCATTGTTGCGCGAATTCATCACCCGCTGATCCCAGGAGATGTCATGACGGAGCTCTTCACCAGCGAGAACATGATCGCACTGCTCACGCTCTCGGGTCTCGAGATCGTGCTCGGCATCGACAACATCGTCTTCATCTCGATCCTGGTCGCGAAGCTCCCGGTCGAACAACAAGCCACCGCACGGCGCATCGGCCTCTTGCTCGCGATGGGCATGCGCATCGCGCTGCTACTCGCGATCTCGTGGGTGATGGGACTCACGCAGACGCTGTTCTCGATTCTCGAGCACGGCTTCACCGGGCGCGATCTGATCCTGATCGTCGGCGGGCTCTTCCTCGTCGCGAAGGCGACCTACGAGATCCACGACAAGCTCGAAGGCCACGAACACGGAGGCGCAGCGCCGAAGGCCGCGAAGTTCGGGCAGATCCTCGTGCAGATCATGCTGCTCGACATCGTCTTCTCGCTGGACTCGGTGATCACCGCCGTCGGCATGGCCGGCGACGTCCGCATCATGATCGCGGCCGTGGTGATCGCCGTGCTGGTGATGATGCTGTCCGCCGCGAGCATCAGCGCCTTCATCGAAAAGCACCCGACGATGAAGATGCTCGCGCTGTCGTTCCTGCTGCTGATCGGTGTCGTGCTGATCGCCGACGGCTTCGGCCAGCACGTCTCGAAGGGCTACATCTACTTCGCGATGGCCTTCTCGCTCTTCGTCGAGATCATAAACATCCGCGTCCGGCCGAAGGGCGGCCCGAAAGTCCACCTGCAGCAGAGCTACGTGGACAAGGACTGAGCGTCGACGAGCGCTGACAGCGAACCCGGCCTCAACTTGTCCCCCTCTCAACCAGCAAAAGCGCGGCGGGGAATGGGGTGCAGCGACGAATAGAGCCGCCAACCAACATGCGCGCAACGCCTACAGGCGAGCCGCCGGCGCCAAAGCGAGCCGCGCAACAAACTCCGTTGATGGCATCGCGACCAAGCGGCGAGCGTGAGGAGTCGCACCCCATTCCCCGCCGCGCGCCCCCCGCCAACAGCTACGAAGCGATCGCGCCCTCAGCCGCCTCCGCCCGCGCCTTGCCACCGCTGATGCGCCGGAACCCGCGCTTCACCCAATCCGCCGCGTCATCGAAGAGCACATAGAACACCGGCACCACGATCAGCGTCAGCAGCATCGACGAGAACATGCCCGCGCCACTCGCAACCGCCATCGGTGCACGAGTCTCCGCGCCCGGGCCGAGCCCGATCGCCGCCGGCAACACACCGAAGATCATCGAGATCGCCGTCATCAGCACCGGGCGCAGCCGCACCGGCGCCGCCGTTCGCATCGCCGTGACCTTGTCCATCCCTTCACGGCGTAACTGATTGGCGTAGTCCACCAACAGGATCGAGTTCTTGGTGACGAGGCCAAAGAGCAGCAGGATGCCGATCATCGAGAACAGGTTCAGCGTATTGCCGGTGATCCAGAGGCCGCCGAGCGCACCGGTCATCGCGAACGGCAGCGCGAGCATCACCGTCAGCGGATGCACCAGGCTCTCGAACTGCGCGGCCAGCACCATGTAGATGATCAGGATGCCGAGGCCGAGCGCGAGACCCATCTGGCGCGCGCCTTCCTGCATCGCCTGCGCCTGCCCGGAGAGCGCGAGCGTCGTGCCTTCGGGCAGGATCTCCTTCGCGAGGCGCTGCGCGTCTTCCACCGCGGCGCCCAGCGTGCGGCCCTGCAAGTTCGCGCCAATCGTCACCGAACGCTGTCGGTTGGTGCGCGTGATGGCAGACGGCGCCGCACCGGTCTCGATCGTGACGAGGTTGCGCAATTCGACGACGTTGCCGTCGTTCGCGCGCACATAGAGGTTGCCGATCTGCGCGGGATCGCGGCGATCTTCCTCTTCGAGTCGCATGCGAATGTCGTAGCGACGGCCCGCTTCCTTGAAGACGCCGACGTCCGTGCCGCCGATCATCATGTGGATCGCCTGCGCCACGGTGCGCGCATCGACGCCGAGCGCCGCCGACTTCTCGCGATCGGGCAGGATGCGGACTTCCGGCAGCCCCATCTTCAGGCTCGACGACAAATCGACGAAGCCGCCGAGATCCTCGAGACGACGAATCATCTCCTGCGCCAGATCATCCAGTTCAGTGAGTTCGAGATTGCCGCGGATCTCGACTTCGAAAGATCCCTGGTTGGCGCCGGCGGTCATCATCTCGCTCGGATTGAAGATGCGGACCATGCGGCCGGGCACGTCGCCGAGTTCCTTGCGCGCCGCGCGCACCAGTTCCATCACGCTGCGCTCGCGTTCCTCGCGCGGCTTCATCGTGCCGAAGATCATCGCCATGTTGGTCTCGGCGTGGCGTGCCGCTTCGTTGCCGCCGCCGCTCGAACCCGCCGCCGAGAAGAGACCGATCAACTCGGGCTGCTTCAAGAACCACGCCTCGTCGTGCGCGAGGTATTGCTCGCTGGCTTCGAGCGCGGTGCCCGGCGCGGCTTCGAGACGCGCGAAGAAGATGCCCTCGTCCGCGGGCGGGAAGAACTCCGTCTGCAGTTGCGAACCGATCCCGCAGGCACCGAGCAGCGAGACGAGCGCGATCGCAACGGTGGGCAAGCGGTGATCGAGCGTCCAATTGAGCAGCCGCCTGTAACGGCTCTCGATCCACTCGAAGCCGCGTTCGAGTTTGTGATAGATGCCGCCGGGCGGACGCGCCGTGGGCGGGGGCATGCGCGCCGCGAGCATCGGCGTGAGCGTCAGCGCGACGAAGAGCGAGAGCACGACGGAGCCCGCGACGGTGAGACCGAAGTCGCGCAGGAACGAGCCGACGAGTCCCTGCACGAAGAACACCGGCAGGAATACCGCGGCGACCGAGAGCGTTGCCGCCGTCGCCGCGAACGCGATCTCGCGCGTGCCTTTGCTCGCCGCGTCGAATGCGTTCTCGCCGAGCTCGCGATGACGCTCGATGTTCTCCAACACCACGATGGCGTCGTCGATCACCACGCCGACCGCGAGCGCCATGCCGAGCAGCGTCATGGTGTTGAGCGTGAAGCCGGCCAAATAGACCAACCCGAAGGTTGCGATCAGCGATACCGGAATCGCAGCCGCGATGATGAAGGTGGGTCGCGCACGGCGCAGGAACACCCACACCGTGAACACCGCAAGCAGCGCGCCGAACACCAGCGCGAACTCGGTCTCCGCGACCGCCTCGCGCACGCCTTTCGAGAAGTCGATGAAGCCGGCCGCGTTGTGCAGCTTCACGCCGCTCGGCAGCACCTTCTCGACCTCACCGAGGCGCTTCAGCACCTCGTCCACGATCGCGACGGTGTTGCCACCGCTCTTCTTGCGGATGCCGATGCCGACGGTGGGCTGGCCGTTGTAGCGCGCGATGAACGACGGATCCTCGGAGCCATCTTCGACGCGCGCCACGTCGCGCAGCATCACGGGCGCGCCATCGTGGTGCGCAACGACGAGCGTCTCCATCTCCGCCACGGTGCGGAACTCGGCGTCGGTCTTGACCGAGTAGTCGACGCGGCCGCTCTCGACCGCGCCGCCCGGCATCTCGACGTGCTCGCGCTGCAGCGCGCCGAGCACGTCGGTCGCAGCGAGCCCGCGCGCGCGCAGCGCATCGCCGTCGAGCCAGATGCGGATGTTGCGGTCGAGGCGTCCGAACATCGCAACGCCGGCGACGCCCGGAATCGTTTCGAGATACGGGTTCACCTGACGGCGCACTGCTTCGCTGGTCTCGACGACCGAGCGATGCGAGTCGAACGGGATCCACAGCACCGGTGTGTCGTTCGGGTCGAAGGTCCCGACGACCGGCGGTTCCAGTGTCACCGGCAGCTCGACACGCGCGAGTGCCGCCTTGTCGCGCACATCCTGCGCGGCGATGTCGAGATCGGTGTCGAGATCGAACTCGACCACGATCAGCGCGACACCCTGGTACGACGTCGAACGGATCGACCGCACGCCGGCAATCGTGTTGAGGTTCTCCTCGAGCACGTCGGTCACGTCCTCTTCCATGCCCTCTGGCGTGGCGCCTTCGAGCGCCGCCTGCACGGTGAGAACGGGGAAATCCATGTTCGGGAACTGGTCCACGCCGAGTCGCATGAAGCCGAGCACGCCGAACACGAGCAGCGCGAGCGTCATCATCCAGGTGAGGATCGGGCGGTGGATCGCTACGTCGGAGAGCGCCACGGCTACTTCGCCTCGGCGGCGGCGGTCTTCTCGACGCCGGCGCTGACGCTGCCATGCGTATCCGTCGGCGCACCTTTCACGTCGCGGCGCGACACCGGCGAGCCGTCGACGAGCTGATCCTGACCGCGCACGACCACCTGGTCGCCGACGGCGAGCCCCTCGCTCACCTCGATGCGTCCATCGCGAATCACGCCCACCTTGATGTTGCGACGCTCGGCGCGATCGCCCGCGATCACGCGGAACGCGACGGCGCCGTCCGCGCGCTGCAGCACGGCCTCTTCGGGGATCATCGCGACGGCCTCGCGCACCGCGACGCCGAGATCAGCGCGCGCGAACAGACCCGGCCGCAGTCGCCCATCGGTGTTGGCCATGCGCGCTTTCACACGCAGCGTGCGCGTCGTCGGATCGATCGTCGGCGCGACGACGGAAACCTCCGCCTGGAACACTTCGTTCGGGAAGGGCGCGACGCGCACCGCAACGGGCTGCCCGAGCACGACGCGGCTCGAGTCGCGCTCCGGCAGCGTGAACTCGACCTCGATCGGATCGAGCGCGACCAGATCGAAGAGCTTCTGGCCCGGCTGCACGAACTCGCCCTCCGAGACGTAGCGGCGCGCGATCAAGCCAGCGAACGGCGCGCGCACGCTCGAATCGCGCGCGCCGCGTTCGGCCATCCCGAGCTGCGCCTCCGCGGCATCGCGGCTGCTGCGCGCGAGCCGCAGCTGCGTGCGCACACTGTCGAGTTTCGCGTCGGCCGCGACGCCCTCCTTGTGCAGCACCTCGATGCGCGAAAGATCGCGCGCGGCTTCGCTCGCCTGCGCATCCGCCTGCGCCAGCATCGCGCGCGCATTGCGCGCCTCGAGATCGCGGCGCTCGGGATCGATCTCGATCACGACGTCGTCCACGGCAGCGGAGCCGCCTTCATCGCGTACCAGCTTGGTGATCTGCCCACCGACTTGCGCGGCGATGGCGGCGGCGCTCGGCGCGCGCAGTTCGCCGGTCGCTTCGATGCGGTCTTCGATGCGCAGCGACTCGACCGGCGCGACCAGCACCGGCGGCGCCGATGCCTCGGCGACCTTCGCCTCCTCGCTGCAGCCGGCCGCGATGGCCGTCGCGACGAGCGCGAGCGATGCGGCGAAGAAGAAACCTCGGAATCTCATTTCTGCGTCTCCTCGCGGGCCGGGGCGCGATCGGCACTGCGGATGAAGCTGTGGAGCAAGGCGGCGAAGCCGACTTCGAGGACGTCGGGCATCCACTCGATGTCGTGGCGGCTGGTCCGGAGCAACACGAAGCCGTGCAGGAACGACCAGATCGATTGGCCGATCGTCTCCTTGTCCGCCGTGAGACGGCCCTCGGCGGCGATCTTCTCGAGCGGCCCTTCCATCAGCGCGCGCGCTTCTTCCGCAGCGGGCGGCACCGGCAATTCCGGTTCCCGCGGCTGCGCGAGCAGCGCGTAGTGCGTCGGGTTGCGCAGCCCCCAACGCGCGAACGCGACGCCGAAGGCGCGTAGATTCTCGACCGGGTCATCGCCCTGGCGAACGCGCTTCAGCGACTTCACCAGTGCGCGGCAACGCTCGTCGAGCAATTCGTCGAGCAGGTGCTGCTTGTCGACGAAGTGGTGGTAGATCGTCGGCGGCGTGTACCCGCAGCGCTCGGCCAGCCGTCGCATCGAGAACGCCCCGACGCCGTCCTCGACGAGCAGCGCTTCCGTCGCGTCCAGGATGGCGCGGCGGGCGTCGGTGCGGCTCTGCAAGCGGCGGCGTTCGGCGGGCTGGATGGTGCTCACTCCGGTCCGATCTGGCGCCGCGCCGGGCGCGCGGGCGGATCGGGCTAACGCCGTTCGATGCCTATAACGGTGTTAGGCAGAAGGAGCTTTAGCAGGAGCGACCGGCGCGAGCAACGCGCCGGCTCCCATGACCGCCCGCGTGCGCGTCAGCTTCGGGAAAGCGCGCGCTTTCGGCGCAGCGCGATCAGCGCGGCGGCCGCGGCGGCCATGAGCCCGGTCGCACCGGGTTCCGGTGCGAAGACCACGAGCGCGTCGTCGTCCGGGCCCGTGACGTAGACGTGCCTACCGTCAGGCGACGCAGCCACGGAGCCTGAGCCGCCGAGCCCGTCGATCCCGGTGTCGAACTCGGCCTGCGCGTAGCCCAGCTCTCCGGTCTCTGGATCGCGGCGGAACACCGAAATCGCGCCCGCGCTCGCCACGACGATGTGGCGGTCGTCGGCGGTGAGTCCGACGAAGCTCGGGAAGTCGAGACCTTCGATCAACCCGTCCGTGGAGTTGAGCGCCCCGAGCCATGTGAGCGTACCCCCCGCACCGATCTCGAAGGTCGAGATCGAGCGGTCCGTAAATGCGACCACGTAGACGTGGCGCCCGTCGCGCGAGACCGCAACCCCGGTCGCAGCACCCAGTTCGGTCGAGCTCCCGCCGTCGATGTGGCTCTCGACGAAGCCGAGCGCGCCGGTCGTGGGATTGCGCGTGAAGACCGCAATCGAGCCAGGGGAGTTGCTCGCCACGTAGACATGGCCGCCCGCGGGACTGATCTCGACGGAGTTGGCGCCATTGAGGCCGCTCACGCCGGCGACGCCTTCCCGCCTCTCCTCGACGAAGGTGAGCGCGCCTGTCGTGGTGTTGCGCGAGAACGCCGTCACGGTGTCGTCGATCGAGGAGACGACATAGAGGTGCTTGCCGTCGCGGCTCACGGCAGACTCCGCGGCGGAGTCCAGGCCGGCCACGGCACCCACTCCATCTTTCTGCCTCTCCACGAACGTGAGGGCTCCGGTCGAGGCGTTGCGGCTGAACACGGCCACCGCATCGTCTTCGAATCCGCACACGTAGGCGGACTTGCCGTCGGGGCTCAGGGTCACGTGGGTCGCGCCGTCGAGGCCGTCCACACCGGCCGCTCCATCGATCTCGGCCTCGACGAAGGCGAGCGCTCCCGTCGTCGCGTCGCGCGAGAAGACCGCGACTGCGTCATCCACGACACCCGCGACGTAGACATGCCGCCCGTCGGGACTGAGAGCCACAGAGTACGCCCCATCGAGTCCGTTCACGCCCGCCACTCCATCGCCCTGCTTCTCGACGTAGGCGAGCGGCTTGACGGACAGCACGTCGATCACCGGCGGACCATCAGGAAAGCCCCCTTGGCCGTCGTTCGCGGCGTCGCTCACGTAGAGATGGCGACCATCGCGGCTCGGCGCGATGCGGCCGTTCTGCATGTTCTTTGCCTGGAAGATCCCTCTTTGTTTTGCTCCCAGCAGGCCCGTTCCGGAGTCGATCGGCAGGAAATCCTGTACCCACGGAACCACACCGCCGACGTCCACGGTGGACGTCCAGACGCCGCGTCCATCCGCCGCAAGCGCGACACGCACGAGGCTTCCGGCAAACGAAGTCTGCGCGAACGAGAGCGTCCCGTTCGACGCGCGCGTGAACACGACGACGCTGGACCCGGCGCTGGCGTACACGAAGCGGCCGTCGCGGCTCGGTGCCATTGAAACCACGAAGAGGGAGACACCCGCCGTGGTCGCGTCCTCCGTGTCCACGAGCGTCAGCAGACCCGTCGCCGCGCTGCGCGCATACGCGAGCAGCGCGTCGCCGTTGGTTCCGACGTAGACGGTCGAGCCGTCGGGCGCGATCTCCATCGACAGCGTGTCCCCGAAGCCGCCCGGGATGATCTGCTGCGCGACCCAGTCGAGCGCACCCGTGACGAGATCGCGTTCGAAGATCGCGACTGCCGTGGTGCCGGCGGCGTACACGAAGGCGCCGTCGGGCGACACGCGCGCAACCGCCGGTGCATCGAGTCCCGTGACTCCCGAGAAGCCTTCGCGCTGCGCTTCGACGAAACCGAGCGCCCCGTCCGTCGCGACCGTGAAGACCGCGAGCGCATCCTCGCCCGAGCCCGGCACGTAGATGTGCCGGCCACTCGCGTCGACGCCGGGATCGCCGGGCGTATCGATCCCATCGACTCCTCCAACGTTGTCGCGCTCGACGTCGCCGAGACCCAGCGCGCCGGTGACGGGATTGCGCTGGTAGCTCGCGATCGACTGGTCGTCGAGCGCCGTCGCAAAGACGAAGCGGTCGTCGGGGCTGAGATGGAGGAAGTTGACGCCGGTCAGCCCGTCGATGACGGACAATTCGTTGATGCTGAGGACCTTCGTGAGCAAGTCGGCGCGTGCTTCACGGGGACCCGCCGCGAGCGACAGCAGCGCCGCAACCAACAAGAGCGACGAAAGGCGGAGAACCAGCATCGATGCCTCCTGGACGGAAGCCGAGCCTATCATCGAATCCACACGCCGCAGGAGAATCTCGTGACGCAGCCCATCGATCCGTTGCTGGTGGCCCTCACCCTCGAAGAGAAGGCCGCGCTGCTCGGCGGCGCAGACCTCTGGCACACGGTCGCCATCCCGCGCCTCGGCATCGGCGCGATGCGCGTGACGGATGGCCCGAACGGCGCCCGCGGCACCGCGTTTCGCGGTGGACCCACGTCGGCGTGCTTCCCGTGTGGCTCGGCGCTCGGCGCCACCTGGAATCCGGCGCTCGTCGCGCGCGTCGGCGCGGCGCTCGCCGAGGAGACGCTCGCGAAGGGCGCGCAGATCCTGCTCGCGCCGACGGTGAACATCCAGCGCACGCCGATTGGCGGCCGCAACTTCGAGTGCTTCGCGGAGGATCCCGAGCTGTCGGCGCGACTCACCGTCGCATTCGTGCGTGGGCTGCAGGCGCACGGCGTCGGCGCCTGCGTCAAACACTTCGTCGGCAACGACACCGAATGGGAGCGACACCGCGCGAGCGCCGAGATCGACGAGCGCACGCTGCGCGAGGTCTATCTCGTGCCGTTCGAAGCCGCCGTGCGCGAAGCCGGCGCCTGGACGCTGATGGCGGCGTACAACCGGCTGGGCGGCATCCACTGCACGGAGCACGAGCGGCTGCTCACGGGGATCCTGCGCGACGAGTGGGGCTTCGACGGCGTGGTGATCTCAGACTGGCTCGCGACGCAATCGACGGCGCCGTCGGTGCAGGCGGGCATGGATCTCGAGATGCCGGGGCCACCGCGGCGCTACGGCGCGAAGCTCGTAGATGCGGTGAAGCGCGGCGAAGTGGGCGAAGCCGCCGTCGATCTCTGTGTGCGACGCATCCTCGCGTTGCTCGCAAAGGCCGGTGTGCTCGATGATCCGACGCGTACGATCGATGCGCCCGAGCACGCGATCGATCGCGCCGACCACCGCGCTCTCGCACGCGAAGCGGCCGCGGACGCGATCGTGCTGCTCCGCAACGAGCGCAACGCGTTGCCGCTCGGCGCCGACGTGCGGCGCATCGCGGTGATCGGCCCGAACGCCGATCGCGCGGTGATTCAGGGCGGCGGCAGCGCGCGCATCTCGCCTCACCATGCCGTGTCACCCCTCGATGGCATCCGCGCGCGGGCAGGCGCCGGCGTCGAGATCGTGTACGAGCCCGGGCCGAGTTCGTATCGCGGCGTTCCTGCGCTCGATGGCAAACACCTGCTTGCGTCGCAGGGCGCGCTGCCGATCACGGTCGAGTACTTCGCGAGCGTGGAGCCGATTGGCGATGCGCTGCGCAGCGAGTCGATGCGCGAAGCGGAGATGTTCTGGCTGCAGTCGCCGCCGGGTCTCGAGCCGAAGCAGCCGTGGTCCGCGCGGCTGCGCGCAAAATTGCTGCCGCCGACGAGCGGCGCGCACCGCTTCTCTCTCAGCAGCGCCGGTCAGAGCCGGTTGCGCGTAGACGGCCGCGCGGTGCTCGACAATTGGGACGATCGCAAGCCCGGCACCACGTTCTTCGGGCTCGGCAGCGCGGAAGTGAAAGCGTCAGTCGCGCTCGAAGCGGGAGTCGCCGTCGAGATCGAAGTGGATTTCGCGCGGGATCGACCGGCGCTGCCGGGCGGCCTGCGACTCGGCTGGTTGCCGCCCGAAGCCGACGACGCGATGGAGCGCGCCGTCACCGTTGCGCGTAGCGCGGACGTCGCGATCGTCGTCGTCGGCCTCGATCCCGATTGGGAGACGGAAGGCCGCGACCGCGAGAGCTTCCATCTGCCGAAGCGACAGGATGAACTCGTCGCACGCATTGCCGATGCGAATCCGCGCACCGTCGTCGTCGTCAACGCCGGCTCGCCGGTTGCGATGGATTGGAGCGAGCGCGCCGCCGCGATCCTGCAGCTCTGGTATCCCGGACAGGAAGGCGGCAACGCGCTGGCCGACATGCTCTTCGGCGACGTCGATCCGGGCGGCCGGCTGCCGCTGACGATCCCCGTGCGGATGCAGGACACACCCGCGTTTCTCGACGTGCCCGGCGAGGATCTGCGCATCGCCTACAGCGAGGGTCTCTTCGTCGGCCATCGCTGGTACGACGTGCGCGAGATCGCGCCGCGCTTCGCGTTCGGCCACGGGCTTTCGTATGCGCACTTCGAGTACGGCGCGCTGCTCGTCACACCCGATCGCGTGACGGCGGGCGGTGACGTCGCGTGTGAGATCGCCGTGACGAACACCAGCGCGCGGGCGGGCAGCGATGTCGTCCAGCTCTATCTGGAGCGCTGCGCTGCAGGTGTGCGACGCCCGCTGCGCACACTCGCGGCGTTCGAGAAGATCGCGCTCGCGCCGGGCGAGCAGCGCGTCGTGCGCTTCACGCTCACAGCGCGCGCGTTCTCTCATTGGGACGTGCAGCAGAAATCGTGGCGCGTCGAGCCGGGCGCGTGGTCGCTTTCAGCGGGACGCTCGTCGCGCGATCTGCGAGCCGACGCGCGCATCGAGGTGGCGTGACGCAATCGCGATCCGCGACGGGCGATGATCCGCAGCAGATCGCGTCCTCGCTCCGCGTCGTGAGCGTCGGAGCCTGTCTGCTCGTTGCGATCGCGCTTGGCTTCTCGCTCTGGCAGGCATTCGCGTTCCGCGTGCCGATTCCGTTCTGGGACATGATCGCCGTCGAGCGATACATCGAGGATCAGTCGCAGCTCGGCTGGAGTCTCCACGGCCTCGTTGCGATCACGCAGAACGAGCACCGTCCGGTGTTCCCGCTGCTGCTCTGGATCGCGGATCACAGCTGGTTCGCATCGACGGGTATCACCGTGCTCGTCGTGCAAGTCTCGCTGCTCGCGGTGATGACGGCGCTGTTGATGCGCTGGATGCGCGGCGTCACGCAACCGGGATTTCGGCGCGTGGCGTTGATGACGGCTACGCCGCTGGTGCTCTTCTGGCCCGCGCAAGGTCAGAATCTGACGTGGTCAGTTCAGCTCAACTCGCTGCTCTCACTCTTCACGTTGTTGATGGCGATTGCGGCGCTGCTGGCTGCCGGTCGCGCGAGCGAAGTCCTGGAGCGACGACCGCGCTCACTCGGCTGGCTTGCACTCGCGATCGCGCTGGTCTTCGTCTCGACCTTCTCGCTCACGTTCGGATTGCTCGGTTGGCCGCTGTTGCTCGGCACGCTGCTCGTCCAGCGTCGGCCGTGGTGGATGATCGCGCCGTTCGCGATCGCAGGCCTTGCAACGGTCGCGTTCTACGTAGCGATGTGGGTCGACGTTCCCCATCACGCCCATGCACTCGCTTCACTCGCGCAGCCGTTCGATGTTGCGGCGTATTTCTTCGCGCTGCTCGGTGCGCCCGCGCACAAGCTGATCGAGTGGCCGTTCTTCCGTCGGCGCATGGAGCTGCGCGGTGTGATCGGCGTCGCAATCTTTGTGTTGGTGGTCGGCGCCGCGCTTCGCGTGTTCCTCCGCGATCGCGCGACGGGCGCGACGCGCGACAGCCAGGCCGATGCGCCGTTGGTGCTGGTTGCGCTGCTCGGACTCGGCTGCGCGTTCGTGATCGCGCTCGGGCGACACAACTTTGGCGTCGCGCAGTCGCTGGAGTCGCGGTACACGATCATCCCGTGCTTCGTTTGGCTGGGGACGGCGGGATATTGGCTTCCGCGGCTAGCTGCGACGCTTCGCTTCACGGTGACGGGATACGCCACCGCCTGCGCGTTGGCGATCGCGATGACGGCTTCGTACCTCGGCCATGCCGCCAGCTCGCGCGAGTTTGCCGCCCGCGCGCGCATCGCTGCGATGACCGAGGTGGCCGGCATCACGCACCCGCAGCTGAGCCCGCGTCTCCACAAGGACGATGCGTCGCGGCAATGGCTCTTCGATTCGCTGCGACGCCGCGGCCATCCGTTCTTCGCGGAGCCGTGGTCCGCGTGGATGGGGCGCCCGGTTGCGGAGGCGCTCGGGACGTCGATCGAAGGGCGCTGCCACGGTCGCATCGAAGCGACGTCGCGCCTCGGTGACGAGATCGTGCAACTAACGGGATGGGCGTGGGATCCCGAAACCGGCGCGCCCCCGCCGCTCGTCGTGGCCGTCGATCAGGCCGGGGTCGTGCGCGGGCTCGGCGCGACCGGAATCCAACGCATCGATGTGTTCCGCTACTTCGGGCGACTCGACGTGCTGAGCAGCGGCTGGATTGCGGCGGCGCGTACGAAGGATGCGCACGTCGACGTCATCGCAGTCACGATGGATGGGCGTGCTTGCAATCTCAGCGCGGCGCCCGGGCATCTCGTTCGCGACTGACTACAGCCAGCGACGACGCCCCGCCGCCACCAGCAACAGCAAGCCGCCCGCTCCCAGCGCCAGCGTCGAGGGCTCCGGTACGAAGTGCATCGTGAGCGTCGCGAACCCGACCACGATCGAGTTGTCCGCGGCGATGTTGGTCGAGACGTAGATCGGTGTGACGAGCGAGAGCGAGCCGCCCGGGGCTGCCGTGCTGCCGGTGAGCGAAGCGGGACCGTGCGCGAAGCCCATGCGGGTGAAGGTGGTGAAGAAGGGAATCTGGGCCGTTGCCGTCCCGCTGGTCCACGGCGCCCCCACGACGGTGACGGCCACAGGCCCCGTGGCGGCCACCAGGCCGCCGACACCGATCACGGTGAGCGGCACCGACAGATTCGCCACCGCCGCACCGCAGGCCCCGAAGAGACACACCTTCGCTGTTCCGAGCAGCGGCATCACGCCGTTCAGCTCGCCCATGCCCGTCTCGGCGAACGCACCGGCGCCGTTCGCGAGCGTGACCTGCAACCCGCGGATCGGGAACTGCCCCGGATCGGTGACGCTGGTCGTCAGCCCAGTCGTCGCAAAGTGCCCGGCCGCCAGCGACAGCGAGACGATCTGCGCGCCTCCGCCCGACCCGTTCACGGTTGCGGATCCGGAAGCCGTGAAGCCGGTGACGATGCTGCCGATCTCCACGAGGAAAGTGCCGGTGAAGGGAAGCACGGATGCGCCCGCGCTGGACGCGAAGAGAAGCGCCAGCATCGGTGCGAGTCGTAGAGCGCGGCGGACGTGCAAGTGATGGCGGCGCATGGTCGTTCTTCCTCCAGGCGAGCCCAACGGTAATGCAATACGCGGACCCCGGCCGAACTGCCATCGGAACGCTAGCCGGTCATGCCGCGATCCCCTGCGCCGGAGCTGCGGAAGCCCTCTTCTCAATCTCGGAACTTTCGGAGCGAACGCCGCTGTCCTGGGCGGAGCGGTGTCGGCTAGCCGGCCGGCGGTGGCTGCAGCGCCGTGGGCGCGAGGTTGATGCCGATGGGGCCGCGCGGAACGAAAATGCGCCGCGTCGCCGCTTCGCCGTCGCGCTGCACTTCGATCGCGATCAGCTCGCCGACACGCCCGAGCGTCGTCGCGTCGCGCAACTCGTTCGGCGAGAGCACGAGTCGGTCGTCGTAACGCACGATCACGTCACCGCGCTGCAGACCCGCAGATTCGCCAGCGCCACCAGAGATCACGTCGCGGACGGCGACGCGATTCGGGTGACCGGTCGAGTAGAGCACCCAGTCGTAGAGCGGTTCGTCGAACTCGCCGCGCAGGCCGAGAAACTCGCCCGTCAACGACTGCGATTCCTCGGCGAAGCGCGGTGTCTCGATCCAGCCCTCGCGGGTCGCCTGATCGCGCAGATAGAGTCGCTTCAGCTCGATCTCATCGAGACGCGCGCGGAAGCGAACGACGTCTTCGCGGCGGAAGCCGGCGGCGAGCAAGCTGTCGGCGCTGAAGACGCCGACCTCGCCGTGCGGATGCGCTTCCTCGAGAGTCGGCGCATCGGGCTCTGCTTCGTTCGCAGCAACCGCGTCGGCGACGGGCGCAGCAGCTCCGCGCGACAGAGACTTCGCAGGTACCGGATCGAGGTGCTCTGCCGATGCGCCGCCGAACCGCATCGCCGCAAGCGCAGCTTCGAGTCGAGCGACCTGCGCGTCGAGATCGCTGCGCGCAGTGGCGTCGGCATCGACTCGAGCCTGCACCTCGGCGAGCTGCGACTCGAGCCCCGCGATGCGTTCGCCCGCCGCCCGCGCGCGCAGCCAGCCCGCGGCGCCCCCCGCCATCGACAACGCGAGCACTGCGACGAGCAGCGCAACGGATTTCCTCATGCGTCGAGGCTAGCCGAGGACGCAGCATCGACGAGTGACTCGATTCCGAGCGGGATCGCGCTTGCTCATCGCGGTGCGCAGACGCGTATGCTCCCAGCATGACGAACCAGGCTCCGCTCCGTTTCGGGATTCTCGGTGCTGCGCGCATCGCGCCGATGGCGTTGATCAAGCCTGCACGGCAGGTCGCCGAGGCGCAGGTACTCGCAGTTGCGGCGCGTGACACAGAAAAGGCGCGCGCCTTCGCGCACAAGCACGGCATTCCGCGCGTCCACGAGAGCTACGACGCGCTGCTCGCGGATCCCGAGATCGACGCGATCTACAACCCGCTCCCGAACGGCCTGCACTGCGAGTGGACGATCAAGGCGCTGCGCGCGGGCAAGCACGTGCTCTGCGAAAAGCCGATCGCGTCGAATGCAGACGAAGCGCAGCAGATGGCCGACGCGGCGCGCGAGACCGGCCGCGCGCTCGTCGAGGCATTTCACTGGCGCTACCACCCGCTGGCTGCGCGCGTGAAGGAGATCATCGCGAGCGGCGCGATCGGAGCGCCGCGCCACTACGAAGCCGCCCTCGCCTTCCCGATCGGCTTCGCGCGCAACGACATCCGCTGGCGTCTCGATCTCGCCGGCGGCGCGTTGATGGACGCCGGTTGCTACACGGTGTCGATGGTGCGGCAGATGGCGGAGAGCGAGCCCAGCGTCGAATCGGCGCAGGCGTTGCTGTGGGCGCCGCAAGTCGATCGACGCATGGAAGCGACACTTCGCTTCGCCGACGGCCGCAGCGCCGCGATCCTCGCCTCGATGTGGTCGCGCACGTTGCTGAGAATGTCGCTGCGCATCACCGGTGAGCGCGGCGAGGTGCGCGTCTTCAACCCCATCGCGCCGCAGTTCTACAACCGCGTCACGGTGCGCACGCCGAGCGGGAAGACGAGCGAGCGCGTGGCGGGCGAAGCCACCTACACCTGCCAGCTCCGCGCCTTCGTCGATCACGTGCGAAGCGGCACGCCCGTACCAACGGGCGCGGACGACGGCGTCGCGAACATGCGCGTGATTGATGCGATCTACCGCGCGGCGGGGCTGCAGGTGCGCGGCGCCTGAGATCAGCCCGGCTTTTGCCAGAGCAGCGAGTAGCGCCACAGCAAGTGACGCTGCAGATGCGCGCCAGCGAGTCCCGTCGCATCGCACGCGGCGCGTACTTCGCCGAGCGACAGGTAGTGAACGCTGCGGCCGTGCAGCATCCACGCCGCGCGCACCGCGGGCGGCTCGCGCCGCGCTCCCGTCTTCACGAGATGCAGCGCGAGGTTCGTCGGCACGGCGAGGACGCTGGCCGCGAAGTCGCGCAACGATGCGTCGCGCACCAGATCGAGGATCAGCAGCAGACGGCCGGGACGCAGTGCATCGCGCACTCTTGCGAGCGTCGCGGCGATCGGCAGATGGTGCAGCGACGCGTGCGGCACACAGCATCTCCGGCGCGAGATCGATACCGAGCACGTGGTCTGCGTGCGCGGCGAGACGTCGCGAAAACGCGCCGGTGCCGCAGCCGAGATCGAGCGCGCGAGGCGGTCGAAGTCCGCGCGCACGCGTGACGGCAGAGCGAGCGAGGAATCCGTGGGCATCGAAGGCACCTCGGGGCTCGACTAGAGTGGGCCGTCGCCCTGAGTATCCGAAGGAGTTCGCGTTGCAGGCCCTCCGCACCCCCGATGAGCGTTTCGCCAACCTTCCAGGCTACGCATTTGCGCCGCACTACATCGAGATCCCCTCCGGCGACGGCGCCCAATTGCGCGTGCACTACGTGGACGAGGGGCCTGCCGACGCAGACCCCGTATTGTGTCTCCACGGCGAACCTTCGTGGTCCTACCTCTATCGCAAGATGATCCCGGTGATCGCCGCAGCGGGCCATCGCGTCGTCGCGCCGGATCTCGTCGGCTTCGGTCGCTCGGACAAACCCGCCGAACGCAGCGACTACTCCTACCAGCGTCACGTCGATTGGCTGCGCGCCACCATCGAGACGCTCGACCTGCGCAACATCACGCTGGTCTGTCAGGATTGGGGCGGCCTGCTCGGGCTGCGACTCGTCGGCGAACACCCGGATCGCTTTGCGCGCGTCGTCGCTGCAAACACATTCCTGCC
Organism: Deltaproteobacteria bacterium; assembly: GCA_031396445.1. GTDB lineage: Bacteria > Myxococcota_A > UBA9160 > UBA9160 > PR03 > PR03. The sequence goes on from JANNKU010000152.1 coordinate 43,543, forward strand.
GACCGGTGATGGCGCGCCGAGTGAAGCGTTCCTCGCGTGGCGCAAGTTCTCGCAGACCGTTCCCGAGTTCCCGACCGGACGCATCCTGCAGGGCGCGACGCAGACAGAGCTGTCGGTCGATGAGGTCGCGGCGTACGACGCGCCGTTCCCCGACGAGTCGTACAAGTCGGGCGCGCGACAATTCCCGCTGCTGGTGCCGATCGCTCCGGATGATCCCGCCGTCTCCGCGAATCGCGCTGCATGGCAAGGGCTCGAGCGCTTCGAGAAGCCCTTCCTCACCGCGTTCAGCGATGGCGATGCAGTGACGCGCGGCGGTGACGCACCGCTCCAGCAGCGCATTCCCGGCGCGCGCGGACAGAAGCACGTGACGATCCTCGGCGGCGGCCACTTCTTGCAGGAGGACTGCGGCGACGAACTCGCCCGCGTGGTGGTCGGATTCATCGCCGCGACGAAGGCGAGCGATTGAGCGAGCGGCGGCCGATCGCGCTGCTCAGCATCGGAGCGCTGGTCGGCCTCGCCGCGGCCGCGGCGGGACTGCTCGCACAAACCCGCACCGCGAGCGAGATTCCGGACGGCGCCGTCGCCGCCGTGAACGGAACCGCCGTGCGGCGCGCAGACTACGAACGCGCCGTCGAAGCGCTCGCGAACGACTCTCGCGGCGCGATCGACGACGCCGACAAGCGTCACGTGCTCGACCGCCTCGTCGATGAAGAACTGTTGGTACAGCGCGCAATGGAGCTGGGTCTGGCGCGCCAGGACCGACGCGTGCGCGGCGATCTGGTGACGGCGGTGATCGAGTCGGTCACCTCCGACGCGGGCCAGCGCGAGCCGGACGCCGACGCTCTGCGCGCGTTCTTCGACGCCAACCGCGAATACTTCGCGCGACCGGGACGCCTGCACGTCGAGCAGGTCTTCGTGCGCAGCAGCGACGACACCGACGGCGACGCGCTCGCTCGCGCGCGCGACGCCGCTACACGATGGCGTGGCGGTGCCAGCGCGGCCGAAGTACAGCAGACGGTCGGCGATGGCCCGGTGGCGATGCTCCCCGACGCACCGCTTCCCGCTGCGAAGCTGCGCGAGTACCTGGGGCCCGCGGCCGTGGAGACGGCAGCGGCGCTCGCGCCGGGCGAGATCGCCGATCCGCTGCGCGCACCCGGCGGCTATCACGTGCTGCGACTCGTCGCGCGCGAGCCGAATCGCGTGCCGGAGCTGGCGGAAGTGGAGACCGAGGTGCGCGCCGAGTGGCGCCGGCGCGCGGGCGATGATGCGTTGCGCGCCTATCTCGACGAGTTGCGGCGCCGCGCCGCGATCACGCTGGCGGGACCGCTGCCGTGAAGCGCGCAGCGCAACACGCATTCGCGTTGCTCGTGCTGCTCTGCGCGTTCACGCCGCAGATCGCGGATGCGCACGGCCGCAGCCTTTCATACTCGAGCTGGAAGCTGACGGGCGACGGCGCACTCGTGCGCGTCCGCATCCCACGTCTCGAACTGACGCGGCTCGCGCTCGACCCGGTGCTGAAACCCGACACGCAGCAGTCGGTGGTCGGTCTGCTCGCAGAACGTGTTCGGCTTTCGAGTCGCGGGCAGCTCTGCACGCCGTCGGTGGATCCATCGCCGGTCGCGGCGCCCGAGGGTTGGGTCGTCTACGAGTGGCCGCTGAAGTGTCCGGACCCCGGCGCTCCGATGATCTCGAGCACGCTGCTGCTCGATGTCGCGCCGTCGCATCTACACTTTGCGCGCGTCGAGCTGCCGGACGGCACGGTGCGCGAAGCGGTGCTCTCGGAAGCGCAGACGAGTTGGTCGCTCGGCGATCTCGCTGCCACGACAAGTGCGCAGGGTGCGAGCGGAACGAGCGTCGGCGGTTACCTGGCGCTCGGCATCGAACACATTGCCACCGGCTACGACCACATCGCATTCGTACTCGCGCTGCTGCTGCTCGCGGCGAGCTTGCGCGAAGTGGCCGGCCTCGTCACCGGCTTCACGGTCGGGCACAGCCTGACACTCGCGCTCGCCGTGCTCGGCGTCGTGCGGCCCGAGCCCGCGGCGATCGAAGCGCTGATCGGGTTCTCGATTGCGCTGGTTGCAACGGAGAATTCGTGGCTGCTCGGCGGTCGGCCGCGCGCGCTTCCGTGGGTCGTGGTGGCGGGGCTCGTTGCGCTCGCCGGTCTGGCGCTTGCCGGTCACGGCGCGGTTGCGGCATCCACGCTGGCTGGGCTCGCGCTCTTCTCCTGGTGTCACTTCGGCTTGCTCGATCGCGTCTCGCGTCCGGCTCGGGTGCGCGCCGCCGTCGCGTTCGCATTTGGGCTCGTCCACGGCTTCGGCTTCGCTGGCGTGCTCGCCGAGATGGAGCTCCCGACCGACCGCCTCGTCGCAGCACTCTTTGGTTTCAACGCCGGCGTCGAGATCGGTCAGCTCGCCGTCGTCGCGATGATCTGGCCGCTGCTCCGACTCCTCGCCCGCACGGGTGACGGTCGCTGGTACGACCGCGTCGCCGAGTTTGGATCCGCCGCGATCTGCGGCCTCGGCCTCTTCTGGTTCCTCACGCGCACCTTCAGCTGAGAGCGGAGCAGCACGAGCTGTCTCAAGTAGGCGTTCTCGGCGACCGAAGAAGGTCCGCGAGTGCGCAGGATCACCAGGGAGGGTGGTCGCATCGGCGTCCCTTTCATTGCCCTGCTTTCATTGGAGAACCGCGATGGCCGGCTCTTCGGCATTCGAGTGGCTCTGCACCGCACTCGAAGAGAGCACGACACTCGAGCGCCTCGAAGCGCGCGGCACGATTCGCATCTCGCTCAAAGAGGCGGGACTCGAACCGCGCACCGTGACGCCGAGCGAACTGCGCGTCGTCGTGCAGAAGATCCTGCCGCGGGAACTGCGCAACCGCGGCGTTCAAAACGAGGCCGCGCTCTGCGACCGCCTCGTCTCCGGACTCCAGGTGCTCGAGCGCCAGCCCGGCGCACCCACCGCCGACACACCCGACGCAATTTTCCGAAGGCTCGGCGGCGAGCTCTAGCTCTCCCTCGTCTCCGCATTCCCAAAGCGCACCCTGACTCGTGTTCGGCTCGGCCGCGTCCGCGGTCGAGCGGGACCATGAGTTGAACCCGCACAGCTCCCACGTCCCTCGACTCGTGTTCGGCTCGCTGCCCTCCGGCAGCGAGCGCCACCATGAGTTTCCCCTGTTGACAATGTCTACCAAACCGTAGACACTGTCATCGTGCCTGCTCGACTCGCCATCCGCCGCCGCCCGCCTGCGCCGACGCTCGGCACCGCGGATCGCCTCATCGAGGCGGCCGAGACGTTGCTTGCAGAGAGCGGCCTCGAGGGACTTTCGCTGCGCGAGGTCGCGCGGCGAGCCGGCGTGACGCACGGCGCGCCGATGCGGCACTTCCCGAGCTTCGCGGCGCTGCTGGCGGAAGTGGCGTCGCGCGGATTCAAATCGCTCGACGCTGCCGTCGCGAAGGCCGCGGCATCCATCGCGCCGGGCGCAGCACCCACAGCGCGCGTCGCGGCCAGCGCGCGCGCTTACGTCGATTGCGCGATCGAGCGGCCGGCGCTCTTCGCATTGATGTTCCGACCCGAGCTCGTCGATGCCACGCACGGCACCTTTCTGCGCGACTCGCATGGCGCCTTCGAGCAGCTCGTGCACGTGGTGCGCGGCGCGCAAGACGGCGGCTGGCACACGGCGCGCGACACACGTCAGCTCGCGGGTTCGCTCTGGGCTTCGATCCACGGGCTCGCCTCGCTCTGGTCGCACGGCGCGTATGCGCTCGCCGTGCGCGACTCGTCCTTCGCTGCCGCGCTCGAGAGCATGCTCGAGCTGACACTCGGAGAAGCCGCGCCCACCACAGGGAGAAGAAGATGACCGCGAACCCGTACCTGTCTGGAAACTTCGCGCCGGTGACTGAAGAGGTCACCGCATTCGATCTGCGTGTAACCGGGATGATTCCGCGCGAGCTGCGCGGTCGCCTGCTGCGGATCGGGCCGAACCCCGTCATCGCGCCCGATCCGGCGAAGTATCACTGGTTCACCGGCAATGGCATGGTGCATGGGCTGCGCCTGCGCGACGGCCGCGCCGAGTGGTATCGCAACCGCTTCGTGCGCGACGATGAAGTCGCCGCCGCGAAGGGTTTGCCGCTCGCGCCCGGTCCGCGCCACGGCATGGGCAGCGTCGCGAACACCAACGTGATCAGCCACGCGGGTCGCACCTTCGCGATCGTTGAAGCGGGTGGCCTGCCGGTGGAGCTCGACGATGCGCTCGAAACCGTCGGCTACACCAACTTTGACGGGACGCTGCCGGGCTCCTTCACCGCGCACCCGAAGCGCGACCCCGACACCGGCGAGCTTCACGCCGTCGTCTACTACTGGGCGTGGGACTACCTGCAGTATGTGGTAGTCGGCGTCGACGGCCGGGTGCGCAAGACCGTGAACGTGCCCGTTCCCGGCAAGCCGATGACGCACGACTGTGCGATCACCGAAAACTACGTCGTGCTCTTCGACATGCCCTGCACCTTCGACGTGAATGTCGCGATGGAAGGCGGGTTCCCCTACATCTGGAACCCCGACTACGGCGCGCGCGTCGGGCTGCTGCCGCGCGAAGGCGACGCTTCGCAGGTGCGCTGGTTCGAGGTGCCGCTCTGTTACGTCTTCCATCCGATGAACGCCTACGAGACGGCCGACGGCCAGGTGGTGATGGACGTATGTCGCCACCCGAAGATGTTCGCGCGCGATCGCCTCGGGCCGAACGAAGGCAAGCCGACCTTCGACCGCTGGATGCTCGACCCGTCGTCGGGCAAGGTGCGCACGGAGTGCCTCGACGACCGCGGTCACGAGTTCCCGCGCCACGATGAGCGCCGCCTCGGGAAATCGTTCCGCTACGGCTACACCGCATCGATCGTCGATCATCTCGGCATCGGGCCGATCTACAAGCACGATCTCGAAAAGCGGACGAGCGAGCTGCGCAACGAGGGCAATGGCCGCGCATATCTCGAGCCGGTCTTCGTGCCGCGCTCACCGACCTCGGATGAGGACGACGGCTGGTTGCTCGCGTATGTCTACGACGCTCCGACCGGTGGCGGCGAAGTGCAGATCCTGCACGCGCAGGATTTCACCGGCGCACCGGTCGCGACGATTCATCTGCCGCAGCGCGTGCCGTTCGGCTTTCACGGCAACTGGACGCCCGACGCGTCGTAGTTTCAGCGTCCCTCGAATTTCGGCGCGCGGCCTTCCAGGAATGCCTTCACGCCTTCCTGGAAGTCGCGCGTGCGGAAGAGCGGCAGCAGCTGCAAGTAGACCTGGTGCACGTTCGACTCGAAGCTGTCGTCGAGGCCGAGTCGCATCATCCGCTTGATCGCCTGCACGGCGAGCGGCGCGTTGTTCGCGATCTCGTCGGCCAGCGCGCGCACTTCCGTCTCGAACACGTCGTGCGCAACGACGCGGTTCACGAGCCCGAGTTCGAGACACTCCGCTGCGAGCAGCGTGCGACCGGTGAACGCGATCTCGCAGGCTTTCGCCCAGCCGACCAGACGCGGCAGCAGCCACGTGCCGCCGCTCTCCGGCAGCACACCGCGCCTCGCGAAGCCGGGCGCGAGCTTCGCCTTGTCGCTCGCGATGCGGATGTCGCAGCCGAGCGCGAGATCCATGCCGTAGCCCGCCGCCGCGCCATTCAGCGCGCAGAGCGTCGGCTTGTCCACCTGGTGCAACACGATCGGCGGCGCGTTGCGCAGATCGAAGCGCACCGGCATCGCGTCGTTGTCGCTCCCGATGCTCTTGCCCGCAGCGAGGTCTTTCAAGTCGAGCCCGGAGCAGAAGCCCTTGCCCGCGCCGGTCAACACGATCACGCGTACTGCGCGATCCTGATCTGCCGCGACGAGCGCCTCGGACAGCGCATCGAGCATCGGCACCGAGATCGCGTTCAGGCGCTCGGGCCGATTCAGCGTGATCGTCGCAATCGCCCCATCGACGGCGTAGAGCAGGTCAGTCATCGGCAGCGCTCCTCTGGACTATTATTACCGGTTATGGACGGATTCTGTATCACTCTGTAATATCTGACAATGCCCAGCCGGTCGCCCAGCGCCAAGAGCTTCGTGCTCGATCTGCTCTCGACGCTGCGCCGTGGGGCAATGCCGGTGCGCGCGTTGGTCGAGTCGGCGGCGCTCTTCGGGATTGCCGAGGGCAGCGTGCGCGTCGCGCTCTCGCGGTTGCTCGGCGCGGGACTCGTCGAACGCGACGAACGCGGGCTCTATCGACTCGGCAGCGCGGCCGCGCCGGTGTCGGGACGCGTCGCCGCCTGGCGCGATCTGGATGCGCGACTGCGACCGTGGTCCGGCGGCTGGATCGGCGTCTTCGATGCGCGCACCGCGACGGCGCCGTCGCGCGCGCTGCAGCGGCGCAGTGAGCGCGCGCTGCGCCTCTCGGGTTTTCGTGCGCTCACGCGCGGGCTCTCCGTTCGACCGGACAATCTTGCGGGCGGCGTTGCGCGCGTGCGCGAAGAACTCGCGGCGCTCGGGCTCGCGCCGGGCGCGGTGGTCTGCGAAATGCGCGAGCTCGATCCCGTCAGCGATGCACGAGCCCGCAAGCTTTGGGACACCGATGAACTCGTCGCGGTGTATCGACGCCATCGCCAGCAACTCGACGTGAGCACGCGGCGACTGCGCGGTCGCAACGCCGAAGTCGCGATGATCGAATCGTTCCGTGTCGGCGGCGCGGTGCTGCGACTGCTCGCACACGATCCGCTCTTGCCCGAGCCGATCGTCGTCGCCGCGGAGCGCAGCGCGCTCGTCGCCGCGATGCGCGACTACGACGCGATCGGCCGCTCGAGCTGGTCCGGATTCTTGTCGAGCCACGGCGTCCGCCAAAGCAAGGCGCCCGTCGATACCCGCTCGATCGCTCGAGGAGCACTTCGATGACGACCGCAAACTCGTATCTGGATGCGGCAGCGATGCCCAATCTCGACGCCAGCGCAAAGACCAACGAAGCCTGGCATGCGCGCTTCACGCGCGACGAAATCCAGGAGCTGCTCGCCGTCGAGAGTTGGCGCGGCTTCGTTTCGATCGCGACCAACTGGGCCATCATCGCAGCCGCGTTTGCGCTGGTGGCGGTGTGGCCGAACCCGCTCACCGCCGTCGCCGCATTGTGTCTGATTGGCGCGCGCCAACTCGGACTCGCGGTGCTGATGCACGAAGCCGCGCATCGCTCGCTGCTGCGCGACAAGCGCTGGAACGACGGCGTCGGCAACTGGCTCTGCGCGTATCCCGTCTGGGCGGATCTGCATCCGTATCGCGGCTATCACTTGCAGCATCACGCGAAGACCTGGACGAAGGACGATCCCGACATCGGGCTCGTGTTGCCGTTCCCGATCACGCGATCGAGCCTGCGGCGCAAAGTCTGGCGCGATCTCTCCGGGCAGACCGGTCGCAAGTTCGCGCGCGGCGCGTGGAAGCGTTCGATCGCGCGCTGGAACGTCGGCGATGAGCACGCGCGCCGCGCCTTCGTCGGCTTCGTCGTGACGAACGGTTTGCTCTTCGCGCTGCTCGCGGCGCTCGGTCATCCGCTGCTCTACCTGCTCTGGGTCGGCGCGTGGCTGACGACCAACACCTTGGTGACGCGGATCCGCTCGATCGCCGAGCATGCGATGGTGCCCGAGCCGTCGGACCCGCTGCGCAACACGCGCACCACGATCGCCACCTGGTGGGAGCGCCTGCTGCTTGCGCCGAATCGCGTGAACTACCACCTCGAACATCATCTGCTGATGACCGTTCCGCACTACAAGCTGCCGCGACTGCATCGGCTGCTCGGCGAGCGCGGGCTGCTCGACGGCGCGCTCGTGACGCGCGGCTATCGCGCCGTGCTCGAACGCGCCGCGTCGAAGCCTGAAGGCGGCACCGCTGCGACGCCGAATACGGACGTGCGCGTTCCGCCGTTCTGAACTCTGGGTATCCTCCGCCCGAAGCTGTGAGTCCTTTCCCGCGTAGCGAGCCAACGGCGAGCGGCGAGGTTCATCAAATGTCTGATCCCTTTTCTGGCCGCGTGGCCGTGATCACTGGCGGTGCTGGCGGCATCGGCTTCGCGATGGCCGAAGCCTTCGCGGCGCGCGGTGCAAAGATCGCACTCGCCGATCTCGACGAAGCCGCGATGGACGCGCGCGCGAAGCTGCTGCGCGAGCGCGGCGCCGAGGTGCTCTGCGTGCGCAGCGACGTGACGAAGCGCGCCAGCGTGAACGCGCTAGCCGATCGCGTGTTCCAACACTTCGGCGCAGCGCACGTCATCTGCAACAACGCCGGCATCGCAATCGCGGGGCCGCTGCTCCAAATGACTGAAGACGACTGGCGCCTCACGATGGACATCGATTTCTGGGGCGTCGTGCACGGCGTCGAAGCTTTCGCGCCGCGCATGATCGAGCAGAAGCAGGGCGGTCACGTACTCAATACGGCGTCGATGGCGGGGCTGGTGGGCATGTCGTGGCTCGGCGTCTACTGCGCGGCGAAGTTCGCGGTGGTGGGATTCACCGAATCGCTGCGACGCGAACTCGGCGCGCATGAGATCGGCGTCTCGGTGCTGTGTCCGATGATCGTCGCGACCGAGATCACGGCGAACTCGATGCGGATGCGAGGCGTAGAAGTTCCAAAGACCGCCTCCGCTCCCGACCAACCTCCGGCAGGCGCGCTCCAAGGCGGCGTGATCGGCACGGCCGCCGTGGCAGAACGCGTCGTGCGCGGCATCGAACGCAACGACCTCTACATCCTCACGCACCCCGAGCAGCGCGAACTGCTGCGCCGCCGCGCCGCGCGCCTCGACGAATCTGCGCAGTGGTGAGAAAGTGAGAAAGGGGACGGTCCTCGTGTTGACTGG
>JANNKU010000133.1:0-6966 GCA_031396445.1 Deltaproteobacteria bacterium
GTCGAGAGCGAACTCTTCGGCCACGAGAAAGGCGCCTTCACCGGCGCGGACGCGCGCCGCGTCGGCAAGTTCGAAGCCGCGCAAGGCGGCACGATCTTCCTCGACGAGATCGGCGACATGCCCGCCGCGACGCAAGCCAAGGTGTTGCGCGTGCTCCAAGAACGGAAACTCGAACGCGTCGGCGGCAATCGTCCCGTCGAGGTGGATGTGCGCGTCGTCGCCGCGACGCACCGCGATCTCGAACGCGAAGTGCGCGCCGGCGGCTTTCGCGAGGATCTCTACTACCGGCTGAAGGTCGTCGAGATCGAAGTGCCCGCGCTGCGCGAGCGTCCCGAAGATGTGCCTGCGCTGGTGAATCACTTCCTCGATGAAATCGCGCGCCGCCTCGAGCGGCCGAAGATGCCGATCGCGCCCGACGCTCTTGCGCGTCTCGCGCGGCATCCGTGGCCGGGCAACGTGCGCGAGCTGCGCAATGTCGTCGAACAGGCGGCGGTGCTCGCGGCCGGCGCCACGATCGAAGCGAGCGATCTGCGGCTCCCCGCCGAGACTGGCGAGATCGCGACACCGCATGCGGACGGCGAGCCGAAGCGCACGTTCTCTGCAGCCAAGCGCGAAGCCGTCGTCGATTTCGAGCGCTCGTACCTGCTCGCCGCGCTGCGCGCGAACGGCGGCAACGTGTCACGCACCGCCGCGGCGATCGGCATGGTGCGCCAGAGCTTGCAGCAGAAGATTCGCGAGCTGGGCCTGCGGGCAGAGCTCGAGCTGGAAGGCCTGCGCGACGCGGACGACGAGTAGTCGCCCGCAAGTCGCACGCCACTCGGGAGGAACGATGCACACGTCAACCTTTGGTTCACCGCGACGCGGTTCGATCGGTCGCATTCGCAACCTCTTCTCCGGCTGGCTCTCGCTCTGGGTGCGCGACCGCGAGCGCGAAAATCCGCGCGCCGTCTACGAGCAAGCCATCCAGGGACGGCTCTCGCGCTACGCCGAGTTGAAGGAAGCCGTCGCGGGCATCCTCTACTTGCGCAACAAGCTCGAAGCGGAGATCCGCGATCGACGCAGCGAAATGTCGCGGCTCTCCGCGGATGCGGAGCGCGCGGTGCGACGCGGCGACGAATCCCTGGCCGTGGCCGTCGTGACGCACCGGCACGAGCTGGTCGGTGAGATGGAACGCGCCGAGCAGGAGCTCGAAGGCCTGCGCACCGAAGCCGACGCCGCGAAGGAAAACCTGCTGCACTTCCGGGAGGAGATCCGCGCGCTCGAGCGCGAGAAGGGTCGCGCGCTCGCGGTCTGGGCCGGCGCGCGCATGCGCCGCCAGGTCCGCTCTGCGATCGAGGGGCTCTCGGTCGATGCCGATGTGCGCGCGCTCGAAGGCGTGCGCGAGCACGTCGCCAAGATCGCGACCGAGGCGCACCTCGACGGCGAGCTCGCCGCGGGCAGCGAGCTGCGCGTGCGCCTCGCCGAGCTCCGCGGCGAAGCGCGCCACGATGCGGCGCGGCGCGAAGTGGAAGCGATGAAGCTGCGCCTGCGCCCTGCACTCGCGGACGCGGCGAAACCGGATCTGACGGCCCCGATCCCCGCGCCCGTCGCTGCAATGCGCGACTGAATTCGCCGCCTCGCACGCGACGGGTCGCCTTCCGGACCCGGCGCGGCGCGGATCCCATCCGGCATCTGCCCGATCGGAGCGGCCCTGGCCGCGCGCAACGCCGCGGATCGCCGTGCACCCGACAATCCAAAGCGCTTGATTTCGCAGCGGATTCCTCCGCGCGCGGGATCCGACATCAATGCGAAGCAACGCGCCGGATGGATCTCGCGTTCGCGTAGGTCGCAAGCCCGATGGACCCGCTCCCACCCCCTCGCCGAGTGTGCTCACCAGCAGCGCCACGCATCGATCGGCTTCCGCAGTGGCACCCGATCGCTGGCGCTCAGCACTCCGAAGGGGAAATCACGATGACCAGTGGACGAAGGTTTCGGTGCGCAGCCGCAGCGATCGCCGCGGCATTCGCGTTCTCGACATCGAGCGCGCAGGCCGAGGGCGGCAACGACAAGGGCAACGCCTGTGTTGGTACGGCGACGTTCCTCCAGCGCGCCTGCCAACTCGATGCCGTGGAGGAGGCGAAGATCAGCCGGGCGATCTGCCTGAACCTCTCCAACAAGGCGGCGGTCAACGCGTGCAATGCGGAGCTCGTCGAGAGCCGGGATGAAGCGAAGCAGGCATGCGACGCGCAATTCGAAGCCCGAATCGACGTTTGCGATGCGCTGCCCAGGGGTCCCTACGATCCGCAGATCAGCCCCGCGAATTTCGTGGCCGAGATCGACAATCCGTACGCGCCGTTCGCCGAGGGTTCGCGTTGGGTGTACGAGAAAGACGGTGAGGACGGTCTCGAACGCATCGTCGTCGAGGTGCTCGAAACGAAGCGCGAGATTCTCGGGGTCGAGTGCACCAGCGTCAGCGACAAGGTCTATCTCGACGGCGTGCTGATCGAGGACACGACCGATTGGGTCGCACAAGATGTCGCCGGCAACGTCTGGTACTTCGGCGAACTATCGCAGAACTTCGAAGACGGTCTGCTCGCGAGCCTCGACGGCTCGTTCGTTGCCGGCGTCGATGGCGCCAAGCCGGGTTACTGGATGAAAGCCGCTCCGACCGCGGGCGAGACCTATCGGCAAGAGTGGGCGCTCGCCGAGGCGGAAGACATGGCAACGGTCGTCAGCCTGAACGCAGTCGTCGACGCACCCTTCGAGAACGGGGGGCCGGTCCTGCAGATCCTCGAGTTCACGCCGATCAGCCCTGGCGCCGAGGAGTTCAAGTACTTCGTGCCGGGCGTCGGATTCGTGCTGGAGTTGGAGCCGGGTAGCGATGAGCGACTCGAGCTGATCGAGTACACACCGGGTTAATCTGCTCGGGGCGGGCGACTGGTGTGTCGCCCGCCCCGTCCGCAGCCGGGGAAGGAGTGGATTTCGATGAGCGCAGCATCCCGCGTAGCGAATCGGGGCTGGGCGATCGCCGCGGTGATCGGCGGCGTGAGCTTGATGATGCTCATGGAGGTCATCGAAGAGCCCAACCTGACCTGGCGCGAGTTCTTGTTCGATCTGATCGATCCCACGCTGATCGTGATGACCGCCGTCGGCATGGTGCACCTCTTCGGGCGCATGGAACGCCAACACGAAGAGCAGCTCTCGCTGGTGCGCGATCTACACGTTGCGCGCGCCGAAGGTGCGCAGTGGCGCACCGACATGCGCGACCTGTTGCAGGGACTCGGCGAAGCGATCAACGCGCAGTTCGATCGCTGGCAACTCACGGCGTCGGAGCGCGAGGTCGCGATGCTGATGCTGAAGGGCCTGAGCCACAAGGAGATCGCGGTGATCCGCGAGACGAGCGAACGCACCGTGCGCCAACAAGCGACCGCAATCTACGGCAAGGCCAACTTGAGCGGACGCGCCGCACTGTCCGCGTTCTTCCTGGAAGACCTGTTGCTACCGGTGGCGCAGCGCACGTAGCGAGATCAGAACGCGACGCTCAGCGTGAACAGCCCCCCCCAGACCCAAGCGCGATCGTCGATGCCGAAGGCCGGCCCGGCCTGGAACACCGAACCCGACAACTCGACCTCGACGCGAGCCCACTCTTCGAGTCCCAGCACGAGATCGAAGGCCTGACCGAGATCGCGATCGACGCCATTCAGCGTCGCGTCGATGCGCGCAGCGCGCAGTCCGTACGCGGGCTCGTCCAATCGATAGCGGTGGTAGACGAGATCGAGCGAGCTCGATTCCAGCAGCGAGCAGCCGACACCGATCGTGAACACCGAGAGGTTCGAGAGTTCGGGGTCGAGCAGCAAACCGTATTGGCGGAAGCGCCGCACGCCGCCGAAGCCCGGCTCGTTCGCGTGTAGCCCCGTCTGGCGGAAGGATCGGTCGGCGCCTTCGACGGGGCTGCCGTCACCCGATCCGATCGCGTAGCCCGCGGTGATCCGCGGCTCCGCGAACACGGGCAGGATCCAGGTCACGCCTGCATCGAGCGCCCACCCGCTGACGCTCCGATCGATCGAAGTGGCCACGACGCTGGATCCGCTCCCGCTCGCGCCGGCCGTTTCGGTGACGACGATCGGCTCGCCGCCGCTCTCGTCGGTCTCGTCGCCCTCGGCGCCGGGGTCGCCCTCGCCCGAATCGGGCTCTTCGGGCACGACGGCGGGCTCCAGCGAGAACTCCTCGTATTCGAGGAAGCGCTCCTGCCCGCCGACGATCGCGGTGTCGAGCCAATAGCCGAGAACGCCGTACGACTTCGTTTCCCAACCGCCCTTCGCGCGCAACCCGAGCCAACCGAGATCTGCGTCGGAGTCGTCCTTGTCCTCATTGCGAACGATCTGCCCGATCGTCTCTTCCCGCGAGTGATCGTCCACGGCCAGCGCGAAGAACTCGAGAGCGTGGTTCGGGCGGTAGTCCCACGACGCCTCGGCGATCAGGCGCAGCGCGCGATCGTCCTCCGGCACGACCTGGTCGAGGTCGGAACGCGAGGGCGCGAGTTCGCGTGCAACCGCCAGCGCGATCTCGAAGTCGTCCCGCTCGTAGCTGACGCGCACCGCATCGAGATCCTCATCCCACCACCACAAGCGATCGTCCTCGAAGTCGAGACGCCCGATCTCGAGGCTCACGCCGGACCCCGCGATGTTCTTCGAGTGCAGCCACATCTCGCCGCGCTCGACGAAGAGGTCGGTGACGATGTCGGGACGCTCATCGTTGAAATTGTCCCACTCGAGTTTCAGACGCAGTTGCGCAAAGAGTGAGAGCACGTCCCCGAAGCTGTAGAAGAGCTCTGTCTCGAGTTCGTGTTCCAGCAGCAGTTGATCGTGCCGCTGCTCGCCCGCTCCGAGCACTGCCGGGTCGAGATAGTCGGCCGTCACTTCGAGCTGGCCGCTCCAGGTGAGCGGACGCCCGAACACTTCGTAGTGAACGGGCTCTTCGAGGCGGTTCTCGTCCTCGCGCTCGGTGAGGCGTTCGTAGAGTTCCTGCGCCTCGTCGGGCGGCTGATCGATTGCTTCCTGGGCACGAGCCGCGTGCCCGACGAAGATCAAAGTCACGAGCGACGCGAAGATCGGCGCCAGCCAGCGGAGTGGTTGCGAGATCATCACGCGGCTAGCGATTAACAGCAGAGCCGGCCTCGCGCAAAGCCGAGTACCCTCGCGCCAATGGCGATTCCGAAATCATCGACGAATCCGTACGAGAACCCGGCGTTGATGCGCTGGCTCGACAGCTACGAAGGCGTGCCGGAATGGACCGATCCCGCCGAGACGGCGGCGGAGCGCGAGTCGCGCTCGCCACTCGGACAGCGCGTCTACGAATGGTTCGCGGTCGCCGGCGTGACGCTGCCGGGCCTCGCGCTGCTCGCCGGCCTCGCCGCACTCGCGACGGTGTTTGCGCGCGCCTTCGGCGTTTCGCTGCTCGGTCTCGAGCGCTCTCCCGTCTCCCCGATTCTGGTTGCGATCCTGCTCGGGCTCGCGATCCGCAACACGATCGGGTTGCCCGCCGTCTACGACGCCGGCGTGCGACTGGGCCTGAAGCGCGTGCTGCGCGTGGGCGTCGCGCTGCTCGGCATCCAGCTGAGCTTCGGCGCCGCGGGAAGGATCGGCCTCGTCGCGCTGCCGATCGTGATCGGCTGCATCGTCACGGCGCTCGCGCTCGCAGGCGTCATCGGGCGCCGCCTCGGCCTGCCGCCGCGCCTCGCGACACTGATCGCCGTCGGCACCGCGATCTGCGGCAACACCGCGATCGTCGCGATCGCGCCAGTGATCGGCGCCGACGACGACGAGACGAGCTACGCCGTCGGCTGCATCACCGTCTTCGGTCTGATCGCATTGATCTCCTACCCATTCCTGGCGCACGCGCTCTTCGCGGGCGACGCCGACCGCGCGGGGCTCTTCCTCGGCACGGCGATCCACGACACCGCGCAGGTGGCCGGCGCCGGCCTGCTCTACGTGCAGCACTACGGCGATGCCGCCGCGCTCGAAACCGCGACCGTGACGAAACTGGTGCGCAATCTGTGCATGCTCGTCGTGATCCCCGGCATGGCGCTGCTGCATCAGCGCGGTCAGACGGGGGCGCAGCGCCTGCGCGCCGATTGGCGCCAGGCGGTGCCCGGCTTCGTGTTCGGCTTCCTCGCGCTCACCGCGCTGCGCAGCGTCGGCGATCTCGGCGAACGACCCTTCGGTGTGTTGACGCCCGAGACCTGGCGCGCGTCGATCGACGCCGCGGGCTGGCTGTCGAGCGCGTGTCTCACGATCGCGATGGCATCGGTGGGGCTCGGCACCAGCCTCGCGCGCTTGCGCAACCTCGGCGTTCGCCCACTCGCGGCCGGCCTCGCAACCGCGCTGCTGGTCGGCGCGGTGAGCTTCGCGTTGATCCGCGCGGTGGCGCCCGCTGCAGCGCGGTGGCTCTGACTCGGGCGCGATCAACCCGCCAGCGTCTGCCGCACCACGCCCGCGAGCTTTCCCGCTTCGAAGCGCGCCAACAGGAATCCCGGTCGCTCTTCGCAGCGCACATCGGTCTGTGCGAGCGACGGACCCGTCACGAGCGCCACGCGATCTGCGCTCGACGTCGCGGCTTCCATCGAGGTCGAGCGCAGCGCGCCGTCCGCGCGCGCGAGCGCCATCGCATGTCCGCGATGCACGTGACCAGCAAAGCTCGCAACCGGCGCGCGCGCATTCCGCAAAGCGCGCACCAGCGGCGCGGGATTGCGAAAGAAGACGCCGCGCCGCAAGCCGCTCGCATGCAGGCGACGCTCGAATGCAACACGCGCGGCGAGGCCGTCGTCTTCGCCCGGATCGAGGCAGTCGATGCGCGTCTCGACAGCGCCGCGCTCCGGCGGATGCAAGAGCGGCGCGTGCTGGAAGAGCGCAACGCCGCGCCCTTGTTGCGCCGCCGCATCGAAGCTGCGCGCGATCGCCCCGAGCTGCGCATCCCGCAAGCCTTCCA
>JANNKU010000053.1:0-17912 GCA_031396445.1 Deltaproteobacteria bacterium
ATCTGTGGCTCTTCGCGAAGCCGATGGACTGGGCGCTCTCCACGCAGCCTGCGGCCAACGCGATGCTGCGTACGACCACCGCGGTGACGATGCTCTCGGGCTCGCCGAAGGACAACGTGTTGCCGGTCGAAGCGATCGCGGGCGTCAACTTCCGCATTCTGCCGGGCGACACCGCAGAAGGTGTGCGCGAACGCGTCGTGCAGATCATCGACGACGAACGCGTCGAAGTGCGCTTCAAGTATCCGGCGCGCGAGTCGAGTCCCGTGTCGCCGATCGACGGCCCCGCCTTTGCGCTGATCCAGCGCACCATCGGCGAGCTCTTCCCAGGCTCGATCACGGCGCCGTTCCTCGTCGTGGGCGGTACCGACTGCCGCCACTACGAGGGCGTCACACAAGGTCTCTATCGCTTCGCGCCGTTTCCCTTCGGCCCGAGCGACTTGAAACTCCCGCACGGCATCGACGAACGCGTCGCCGTGTCGAGCTTGCCCGGCGCCGTTAGCTTCTACGCGCAGCTCATCGAAAACGCGAGCGCGGACTGAGCGACGCCGCGCGAAGCCACTACGCGAGCACGAGCAGCCAGATCCCGCAGACGATCCCGATCAGGAACACGACCGAGCGCAGGATGTCCTGATTCGCGAGATAGAGCAGCGGGTGCACGAGCCGCGTCGCGAGAAACACCAGCGACAGGTTCGCCGCCGTCGAGCCTTTTGCAGCTTCCGGGTTCGCGAAGTGCAGCACCGCGATCACCGCGGTGAAGAAGCCGAGCGCTTCCCACGCATTCTGCTGTGCGCCGAGCGCGCGCGCGCCGACACCTTCGAGGTTCGCGGCCTGAATGCGCGGGTGCTTGTTATCGACGGCGCCGAACTGCCGCATCTTGAAGTAGCCGCCCGCGGTGGACAGCACATAGGGCAACACGGCGATGATCAAAAGACACCAGAGGGGAGTCGTCACGATCGGATCCTCCTATTGAGACGCGGGCGCATCATACATGCGGCGCCGGGCTTGCGGGCTGAAATGCAGTGCAGCGGCGCAGACATCACGCCGCGGCGCAATCCACCAATACCTTCAGCGCGCCGGGTTCTGCGGCGCGCACGAGCGCTTGTTCGGCGTCGGCGAGCGGAACACACGCGGTGACGAGCGCATCCACCTCGATGTCGCCGGACTCGAGTGCGCGCAGCGCCGGCGGGAACGGACCGCAGCGCGAACCGATCAATTCGATCTCGTGGATCACCAGCGGCGTGAGATCGAGCGGCTCCTGCGCGGCGATCGTGCTCTTCAACACCAGCTTGCCGCGCGGCTCTGTCAGCGCGAGTGCGCGGCGGAAGCCGGCGACGGTGCCGGTGGCTTCGATCACCAGCGGCGCGGCTTCGCCTGCGAATGACTCCGCGCGCGCCGTCGCAATTCCGCGTCGCGCGAGCACGGCGAGCTTCGCGTCGTGATGGCCGAGCGCCGTCACCTGCGCGCCCGCACCGTGCAGCACCTGCGCGACCAGCAAGCCGAGTTTGCCGTCGCCGAGCACGAGGCAGCGAATGCCCGGCTCGATCGCGATCTGCGCGGCGATCTCGAAGGCCGCGGCGAGCGGCTCGACGAAGACCGCGCGCGCGTCGGGCACCGAGTCGGGTACGCGGTGCAGATTTGCGATCGGCACCGCGACGAAGTCCGCGATCGCGCCGTCGGCGCCGTCGATACCCATCACGCGCCGCGTCGGGCAGTGTCGCTCCAGATTTTGTGCGCAGGCGTCGCAGCGACCGCAGGCGAAGTTGATCTCGCCGACGACGCGCTGTCCGCACCACTCGGACGGTCCTTCGACGACGCGCCCGACGAACTCGTGGCCGAGCACGCCGCGAAAGTCCATGTAGCCGCGACACAATTCGAGATCGGTGCGACACACGCCGGCGCAGGCGACGCGTACCAGCGCCGCGTCCGGTCCCGGCACGGGGTCGGGCCGCTCCACCACGCTCGCCCGTATTCCGTCGAAATGGAGCGCTCGCATCCGCGCCTACGCCGCGCTCACGGAAGGCCCGCGCCGGGCACGTCCACGCGCACGGATTCGATGCGACCGGTCTTGCTGCCGGTCTTTGCCGGGTCGTGGTCCGCCGCGGTGCAGAGGTAGAGCGTGCGGCGATCGTCGCCGCCGAGCATGCACGCGTAGGCTTGATGCTCGACGGCGATGCGCTGCAAGACCTCGCCGCCTTCGCGCAGGCGCAGCACGCCCTTCGAGATCGGCGACGCCACCCAGATGGCGCCTTCGGCGTCGAGGCAGATGCCATCCGGAACGCCGCGCTCGATCTTCGCCCACACGCGGCGCTTCGAGAGTCGGCCGTCGTCCGCGACATCGAATGCGGTCAGCTGCGCATCGAAAGTCTCGCCAACGATCAGTGTCGCGCCATCGGGCGTCAGCACGGTGCCATTCGGGAACATCAGGTCGCTCGCGGCGACTTCGACGCGGCCATCGGGATGCACCAGCGCGAGATTCGCCGTCTGCTGCTCCGCGCCGCCGTTCAAATCGAAGCCGAAGTTGCCGACGTAGGCGCGACCGCGCGCATCGACCAGCATGTCGTTGGCGTGAAAGCTCGCCACGGCGGCGAGATCGGCGTGCACGACGAGGCCGTCGTGTTCGCGGCGCAACACTTTGCGTTCATGCATCGAGACGACGAGCAGCCGCCCGTCGGGCAGCCAGCCGAGTCCCGACGGCTCGTCGTCGAGACGCAGCACCGTTTCGGCGCGCCCGCTCGCATCGAGCGTCATCACGCAACCGGAATGCATGTCGGAAAACCACAGCTTGCCGTCGTGCCAGCGCGGGCCTTCGGGGAAGCGCAGACCTTCGAGCAGTACGCGAGTTTCACTCATGGGCGCGAGCATCCCTCGGCGGCGGGACGCGCGCCAGCATTGCAGGCGCGCGAAGTGCAGCCGCTACGATCGACGCGTGCGATTTCGATCCTTCGTTGCAGGGTTCGGCTGCGCTGCGAGTGCATGGCTCGCGCAGCCGGCCGTCGCTGCGAGCGACTGCAATCCGGTCACCGTCGAGTCGCGGCGCATCGGCGATCGCCTCGTCGAGCGCATCGATGGCGAACCGCGCAGCGTCGAGTTCCAGGCGGGCATGATGGTGGACGCCGACGGCGCGCTGCGCGCCTATCACCCCGATGACGCATCGGGACTCGATCGCCTCGAACATGCGGGCGCGCCGGGCAATTGGTGGGGAATCGTCACCGCCGATGGAACACCGAGCGGCACGCCGCTGGTGCAGCGCGAAGGCGATCCCGCGCCCGGATTCCATATCTCGCAAACGAGTCTCGCTGATGTCGAGAAGGCGGTGACGGATCCGCAGCGCTACGTCGATGCCGTCGCGGTTCCGTACATCGCGTTGCAACCGGAGTTCGTCGCGGAGCTCGGCTGCCAGCTCGGCGACTTCGCATTCGTCACGCGCACCGCGCTCGACGGCAGCGAACACTCCTCCGCAGCGATCTTCGCCGATGTCGCCGCGCCGGAGCTCCCGGTTGGCGAAGGATCGATCGCGCTCGCAACGCGGCTCGGCATTCCCGCGAGCCCGCGCCATGGAGGCACGTTTCGCGCATCGGTCCACTACGTGCTGTTCTGCGGCTCGGGCAACGGCCGACCGCGCTCGGTCGCAGAGATCGACGCCGAAGGTGCGCGACTCTCGGCGGCGCGACGCGTGCGCGATGCAGCCGCGTGCCCGCGCCGCTGAGAGCTGTCGCAACCAGATTGCGACAGGGGTCCCCGCTGCATCGCGCGCAGGTCACCTGTGCGCCGACCACTCCGCGAGCACCGGCGTGAGCGCCGCGGCGATCACCTCGTTGCCCGCTGCGGTGGGATGGCAGAAGTCCATGAAGAGCGCCGCTCCGCCCGCGCGTTCGAGCGCGTCGAGCGGGAACACCACGTCGAGGTCGAGTGCGCGGGCTCGGGTCGCGGCTTGCGTGACGAGCGCGCGCGACGACGCGCTGAAGCGACCGCCGTCGAATGCGTATTGCGACGGAACGATCAGCAGCAGCAGGCGGATGCCGCGGCGCTCGAGATAGCCCTGCATGCCGGCGATCGACTCGAAGATCCGTTCGAAACCCCGATCGAGCGCGGGCTGGGTCAGCAGATGCCGATCGACGCTCAGCGCGTAGAACTTCCGGTCGGAGTCGGCGCTGAAGAGCGGGTTCGGATCCAGCCGCTCCTCGAGACGACCGATCGCGCGCAGTACCGCCGCATACACTTTGGTGCGATGCAGTGGCGATCCGGAGGAGCCTCGGAATCCCAGGATGTGGCCATCCCAGCTCAGGATGTAGCGGTGACCGTGGATCTCCAGCGGCAGACCGTCCGCGTCGCTTCCCGCGGTGCGGACGCGCGCCTCGTCCGAGACATCGTTCAGCACTTCGATCTCGACGACCACTGCGTCGGGCGCGAGCAGTGGCACATCGGTGCGTAGATGGAAGGTATAGATGCTCGGCGAGTGGCCGCGCGTCATGTTCAGGATCTCGACGCGACGGGAACCGGTCGCGTTCAGCGCCGCCTCGCTGAGGGACGCGTAGGTTTCCGTCTCCGCGAGCTTGAAGCCGGCCGCGACGGAGTCCCCGTACGAGAGGATCCGGTACGTCGCGGGCGCTTTCTCGAGAGCCATGCCCGCACTGCGCCGCATGCCCAGACCGTTGGGCGTGCGCGACCCGAACACAAACGGAGAGTTCCATTCCGGGGCCAGTTGATAGGGCCCACGCACGCCGATTCCGCCATACCAGGCCGTGATCACGAACTCCGCCGCGACGAGCGTCAGCAGGATCGAGACGATCGCGAGCGCGATTCGCACGGCGACGGATCGAAGCGCATGGCGTCGCGCGATTCTGCCGTCCGCTGTCCGCACGCGTCGGAGTCTGAGTGGCAATGCACCGTCGCACAAGCCGCTCTCTGGTGCGCGCCGCTCGATCTGCGTGGCTACTCTCTAACGCGCCGCGCGGAGAGGTGGCCGAGTGGTTGATGGCAGCGGTCTTGAAAACCGCCAGACGTGAAAGCGTCTCGAGGGTTCGAATCCCTCCCTCTCCGCCATCTGGATTCACCGCGAAATCTCGACTCGGCACCCCGGCGGTCCGAGAACTCGGCCGCTATCTTGCGCCGCCCCGCAAGCCGGCCTGACGGCGAGCGACGTTGATGACGCGCGGGAGAGGTGGCCGAGTGGCTTAAGGCACAGGTTTGCTAAACCTGCGTGCGGGAAACCGCACCGAGGGTTCGAATCCCTCCCTCTCCGCCACCAGCGGCTGCTGCGACCCCGCTGGCGGCGTCGCGCTGCGCTCGACGTACATGAGTACGCCTTCGCTTGCGGCTCCTTGCCATCGGGGCCGCATCAGCCGCTGGTACCTGCGCGGGCTTCGCTGTAGGAGTTGGTTGCTGATTCTGGAGAGATGGCCGAGTGGCTTAAGGCACGCGCCTGGAAAGTGCGTGAACCCGAAAGGGTTCCGAGGGTTCGAATCCCTCTCTCTCCGCCACCAGCAGCTGCTGCGACCCCGATGGCGGCGTCGCGCGGCGCTCGGCGTACGGGAGTACGCCGTCGCTTGCGGCTCCTTGCCCTCGGGGCCGCAGCAGCTGCTGGGCTTGCCGGGCGAGCGCCGTCGTCGGATAGAGCCGAGAGCGTATTGAGGGCAGCGGGGAGCGAGTGGTTCGCTACGTTGCGCCGCCTGCGCGCCCGTAGCTCAGTTGGATAGAGCGCTAGGTTGCGGACCTAGAGGTCGCATGTTCGAGTCATGCCGGGCGCGCCACTGATTCTTTCAGACTGATTCGAGACTGAATCGACGAAGCGGCCGAGGGTGGGCGAAAGCCTCTCTCGGCCGTTCCGCATCTGGCACTCGCATCGCGCCTCGCATCTCGGGGCGGCGACGCTCAACGGCGTCGCAGGATTTCGAGCGGGCGTTCCGGGCTTCCAACGAGCGCGAAGCCTTCCGCGCTCGCAGTCGCGGCGCCCCGCACGCGCACGCGATCGCCAGCGCCGATCCAGCGCGCGACCCAGCGCCTGCCGCGCTGATCGCGTACCGGGCCGACGTCGCGTCGCGCCGCGAATACGCGCAGCGATGCCGCCTCGACCGCGACGCGCACGCGGCCCGTCGCGTCCTCGAGCCAGAACGGGGCGACGCGCGCGCCGCCGTCGATCGCGATCCACATCGGGCGGCGACGTCCTTGCACGGCGCGGCGGTGCGACTCGATCCACCACTCGGCCGTCACCGCGGGCAGCGGTGCAAATGCGAGCGACAAGGTCACGTCCGCGACGATGCAGCCCTCGACGATCGCTCTGCCGGCGCGCAGCGATGCGATCGCAGTCGGTCGCGCGAGGCGGAGACGCAGCGAGGAGATCACAGCGGTGGGGAGGCGCGGAGCGCCTCGGCTCAGGGGCCCGTGCCCGTCGTGAAGTAGTGGCTGGAATAGTTGAACGGCTGGCCCGCGAGATCCGTTGCGCCGCTCAGATACCAATAATGCGGGACGCTCGGTCGCAGTGTCGCTGCTGGCGTGAAGGTCGCCGAGAGGCCGTCGGCGGCGACCACGACGCTACCCGCACGGTACTGCCCGATGTTGGAGTCGAGCAGCGTGAAGGTCGTCGCATTCACCGAAGTCGGATCGACGCGCTCGCTGAAGTGCAGCGTGACCACCGTCGCGGTCGAGATGCCGGTCGCGACCGGGCCAGGCGTCCACGTCGGCACGCTGCCCGGTGTCGAATCTGCACCGCTTCCCGTCGTGAAGCCGCTGACGACGGCGCTGGCCAGTACGTTGCCCGCGAGATCCCGGACGCCGGCGATCGTCAACGCATGCAATGTGTTCGGCGCGATCGGCAGCAGCGGCTGCAAGTAGACGATTCGCGCGTTGGTGGAGAGGCTGGCACTCGTGGCAACCGGTGTACCGCCGACGCGGAGCACGATGCCCGCGAGATCGGCGCCGCTCACCGGCTCGCTCGTCTCGATCGCGATGCGCACGTTGGTCGGAACCGCGAGCGCGCCGTTCGCCGGGCTCACGCGCAGCACCGTGGGCGCTGCGACGTCGGGTCCCGCGCCGGTCGTGAAGGAGAGACCCGAGTAGACGTTCTCGTTGCCCGAGACGTCGCGAATGCCGCTCAGGTACCAGGAGTGATAGAGATTCGCCGCGAGCGGAACGGTCGGCGTGAACGCCACGCTGCGACCGTCAGCGCCGACGATCGCGGTGCCGGGAACCGCCGCGAGGCCGCTCGGGTAGAGCTGGATCGTGCCGGGCGCAACGCTGCCCGGATCGATCGGCTCGTTGAACGTGAAGCGCAGCTGCGCGTTGGTCGGAATCGCGGTGGCGCCGTTCGACGGCGCGTAACGCGCGATGGTCGGTGCACTCGTGTCGGCGCCGCTGCGCGTCGTGAACGACGCGCTGTTCGGCACGACGAGGTTGCCTGCAACATCCCTGACGCCGCTGACGAAGATCTCGTGAAGCGCATTCTCGGCGAGCGGGCCGTGCGGTTCGATCAGCGCGGTGCGGTCACCGTCGGCGAACGAGATCGTGCACGGCTGGATCGCGCCACCGGGACCTGCGAGCGCGACGTTGTCGCCAGTGACCGTCATCGAGTTCACGGCTTCGCTGAAGCGCACGATGACGCGCGCGTTCACGCCGACATCGACGGCGTCGTGCGGCGGTGCGATCGACGTCACCGTCGGCGCTGCCGCGTCGCTCGCGGCGCTGGTCGTGAAGCTGGTGCCGAAGTAGTTGACCGCGCCGCCATCGACGCCGGTCGCCCCCGAGACCTGCCAGGTGTGCGAGAGACTCGACGCGAGCGGCGCGCTCGGCGTGAAGCGCACGAGGCGCCCGCCGTCGAGCAAGGTCACGGTGCCGGCCGCTTCGGGCAGACCGCTCGGGTAGAGCCGCACCGTCGAGGTGTTGATCGAGGAAGCCGCCAGCGGCTCGCTGAAGCGCGCCTCGAGAACGCTGTTGCGTGGCACCGCGAGCGCACCGTTGCGCGGGTTCGCAGACTCGGCAAACGCAGCCTCGGTGCTGGGATCGGGAAGTACGCGGAACGAGCTCTGGAAGACGTTCAGCGCGTTCGCTTCGAGATCGGTGATCGACGCGTCCACGGAAACCTGGATCAACGCGTTGCGAATCAGCGCTGCGTTCGGCGTGAACTCGAAGCTGGTGCCGCCTGCCGACACCGTCGTGCTGCCCGCAATCTGCACGCCATTCTGCGTGACGACGATGCCTGTCGCGACCGTTGCCGCGTCGAGCGGCTCGCTCGCGTAGAACACGATCGTGGTGTTGGTGGCGACGCGTGTGGCGCCGCTGGCCGGTCGCTGCGACACGATCGAAGGTCGCCCGACGTCTTCCGTGACGCCCGTGCGGAACAGGCTCTCGAAGTCGGCCAGCCGGTTGCCAGCGAGATCCTTCACGTCGTTCGTGATGACCACGGCGATTTCGACGTCGGCCGGCCAGGTGGCGCTGAGCGTGACGGTGCTGTTGTCCGACGATCGCGTCAGGGACTTGGTGAGTTCGACGCCGTTCGCGAACAACAAGAAGGTGTTGTCGGTGATCGTGATCGGGTCGATCGGCTCCGAGAAGACCAGCACGATCGGCGTATTGCGTCCGACGTCCGCCGCGCCGCCGAGCGGTGTCACGCCGAGTACGCTCGGCGCCGTCACGTCGGCGGTCGCTCCCGTCGTGAAGACCCAGTTCGTGTACGGAATGTCGTTGCCAGCGAGATCTTCGAGCGGCGCCGTCAGATAGGCGCGCACCGTCTTGTTGGGCGGCAGCGGAGTTTGCGGCGTGAAGGTGACAGTCGTGCCCGCGATCGACAGCGCGCCGGGCAGGATCCCCGTGATGCCATCGATCGCGATCTGGAACGAAGTCGCGTCGAGCGAGAGGGGATTCACGGCTTCCGAGATCACCGCCGCGATCGATGCGTTCACCGCGACGGCCGTCGCGCCGTTCAGCGGCGAGGTCGAGACGATCGTCGGCGCGCGTAGGTCGCTGAGCTGCGCGAGCCGCGGGTTCGCGTAGTTGCCGACCACTTCGATCTCGGAGAAGCACGGCTGCTGCGATTCATCGAGCAGCGACGTGAAGCGGATGCGGCGCACGCCAGCCACGCCGCCGGTCGCCACCACGGCGTCGCGGTTCGGCGGCGCAAAGTTCACCGTGCCGCTGTCGAAGAGTACGGCGCCGCCCGCGCTGAAGAGTTCAAAGCGGCCCGCGATGAAGTTGTAGTTGAGGACGCGACCGAAGAAGCGGATCTCGCTGATCGTCGCGTCACCGGGCAGCAGCTGTTCCCAATACGGTACGTCGCCGAGGTTCGCGGCTTCGCCGACCGCCGTGCACCAATAGGTGTCGAGGCGCCCATCCACGCTGTTCGAGGGCGGGTAGCTCGCCGAGTAGGAGGAGCTCGCCGATTCGGTGGCGCCCAGTGTTTGCGCAAGGCTGCCGCCCTGCGCGCTCGACGTGGTGAAGGAGCTCACGAACGGCGCGACCGCATTGCCCGCGACATCCTTGAAGCCCGACGCCTGAATCTGGTAGGTGACGCCGGCCGCGAGCGGCAGCGTCGGCGCAAACGAGACGCGGCGCAGATTCGGCGCGATCGCGAACGTTCCCGCAATCGGTGTCACGCCATCGAGCACGCGCATTGCGTTCGCGCCGAGTGAGAGCGCGTCCACCGGCTCGTCCACGTCGATCGCGATCAGCGTGTTCGCGGGCAGGTTCGTGCCGCCGCTGGCCGGCACCACGGCGGAGACCGCAGGCGGATCGAGGTCTACACCGCTTCCGGTCGTGAGGTTGCGCTGCACGTAGCCGAAGGTCTGGCCGGCGAGATCCGTCGCGCCGTTCAGATACCAGTAGTGCGACGTGAAGGGCGACATCGGCTCATCCGGGGTGAAGGTCGCCGACAGGCCGTCCGGCGGAACGCTGACCGTTCCGCTGCGGTAGACGTTGAGTAGATAGTCGTAGAGCGTGAAGGTCGTCGTGTTCACCGTGAGCGGGTTCACGCGCTCCGGGAACAGCACCTTGATGACGGTGTTGGTGGCGACGCCGATGGCGCCGTTGATCGGATTCGACGCGCCCGGCGCCGTCGCGATGAGGTCGGCGCCAGCGCCGGTCGTGAACGTGCTCTGGAAGGCCGTCGCCATCGCGTTGCCGGCAAAATCACTGACGGCGGCGATGCGCAGCGTGTGCAGCGCCGACGGCGCCAGCGGCAGTAGCGGCGCGAAGTTCGCGATGCGGTTGCCCGACGAGAGAGTGATCGTCGTGGCGATCGGCGTGCCGCCGCGCGTCAGTGTCACGCCAGCGAGCGCGGTGGCGCTCACCGGCTCGTCGAACTCGATCGCCATGCGCACGTTCGTCGGCACGCCGCCGAAGCCGCTGCTCGGGCTGACGCGCAGCACGTGCGGTCCGCTCGCATCGCTCTGCACGCCCGTCGTGAACGTGATCGCGAAGTAGCTCATGTCGTTGCCGGTGACGTCGCGGATGCCGCTGATCGACCAGGTGTGGCCCTGGTTCGCGGCCAGACCGGTGGGCACGATGATCACAGAGCGACCGTCGGCGCCTGCGGTGATCGTGAGCGGCAGCGCCGTGAAGTTGGACGGCGTGACGGCGATCGCCGCGGTCGCGATCGAACCGGGATCGATCGGCTCGTCGAACTCCGCGACCAACACACCGTTGAGCGGCACGCCGATGGCGCCACTCGTGGGCGTGGAGCGCGACACCGTCGGCAAGCGCGTGTCGGCGCCGACGCGCGTGGTGAAGCTCGCGCTCGCCGCGAGTGCCAGGTTGCCGGCAACGTCTCGGACGCCGCTCACCACCACGTCGTGCAAGGCGCCCTCGGCGAGCGGTCCCTGCGGATCGATGGCGACGATGCGGTTGCCGTTCTCGAAGCGGATCGACGCGGCGAGCAGCACGCCATCGGGGCCCGAGAGCGCGATCGTGTTGGCGTTGATGGTGAGCGGATTCACCGCCTCGCTGAAGCGCACGCGGATCACCGCATTCACGCCGACATCGACGGCGCCGTCCGGCGGCGAAATGGCCAGCACCGCCGGCGCCACGGCATCCGCACCGGCACCGGTCGTGAATGACGCGCTGTAGAACGACACCGTTCCGTCGTCGGCGCCCTGCACGCCGTTGATCTGCAGGCTGTGGGCGCGCGTCGCGGCGAGCGCCGAGGTCGGAACGAAGCGGATCACGCGACCGCCGTCGATCAATGAGATCGCACCGCCGGCTTCCGGCAGGCCGGACGGGTAGAGACGCACCGACGCGGCGTTGACGGTGCTGGCCTTCAGCGGTTCGCTGAAGCGCACGTCGATCGCGGCGTTGGTCGGCACGTTGGTCGCACCGTTCACCGGATTCGAGGCCTCCGCGAAGGCGGCCTCCACGGCCGGGTTCGGAACGACGCGGAACGACGCCTGGTAGTTCGAGAGCGCATTGCCTTCGAGGTCGAGTAGCTGCGGCGTCGCGAACACCTGGATCAGCGCGTTCGCGATGAACGGCGCATTCGGTGTGAACTCGATCGTCGTGCCGCCGTCACCGAGATCGAGCGCGCCAGGGACCAGCACGCCGTTCTCTGCGACGAAGAAGCCCGCGTCGATGCTGTTCGGATCGAGCGGCTCACTCGCGTAGAGCACGACGGTGCTGTCGAGCGGTACGCGCGTGGCGCCGTTGCCGGGCCGGATCGTCACGACGGTCGGTGCGCCGATATCGAGGACGGTGCCGGTGTTGAACACGCTCTGGAAGCTCACGAGCCGATTGCCGGCGAGATCGCGCACGTCGTTGGTGGCCACGACCGCGATCTGCGTGGTCGGGGGCAGCGTGGTGGTGAGCGTGATCGCGGTGTTGTCGGCGGAGCGCGCGATGCTCTTGCCGAGCTCCACGCCGTTTCCGAAGAGCGCGAAGCTGTCGTCGTTGACGGTGTTCGCGTCGAGCGGTTCGGAGAAGAAGAGCACGATCGGCGTGGTGCGGCCCACTGCGGCGGCGCCGTTCACCGGCGTGATGCTGACGACCGCGGGCGGTGTCGCGTCGGCGACCGCGCCCGCCGTGAAGGCGAACGAGGTGGAGCCGAAGTCGTTGCCCGCCAGGTCTTCGATCGACGCGTAGAGGTAGAGCCGGATCACGCGACCGGGCGGCAGCGGGCTCGACGGCGTGAACGTGACGTTGGCGCCATTCAAGTTGACGGTGCCCGGCAGCAGGCCCGAGAAGCCGTCCACCGTCACCTGGATCGAGCCGCTGTTCACGCTCGTCGGCGCGAGCGGCTCGCTGAACGTCATCGCGATCGCTGCATTCTGCGCGACGCCGGTTGCGCCGTTGATCGGAACCGTCGCGGTGAGTGTCGGCGCAATCGTGTCGACGAAGCGACCGAGGCGCGGATCGTCGTACGCGCCGATCGTCTGGAGTTCGGCGAAGCAGGGATTCGCCGACTCGTCCAACTGCGAAGTGAAGCGCAACCGGCGCACGCCTTCGATCCCGCCGGTGGCCACCACCGCGTCGCGGTTCGGCGGCGCGAAGTTCACCGTTCCGCTGTCGAAGAGTTCGTCGCCGTCGGCATCGAAGAGTTCGAAGCGGCCCGCGAAGAAGTTGTAGCCCGGATCGCGGCCGAAGAAGCGGATCTCGTCGATGCGCACGTCGCCCGGGAAGCTCTGCTCCCAGAACGGCGAGTCACCGAGGTTCGCGGCCTCGCCGTTCGCGGTGCACCAGAATGTGTCGAGGCGTCCGTCCACGCCGTTCGATGCGGGGTAGCTCACCGAGTACACGCTGCTCGCGCTCTCCCCGGTGTCGAGCGTACGACCGAGGTTGCCGCCCGGCAGCCCCGCCGTGGTGAACGCGCTCGCGAAGGGCAGGGCGGCGTTGCCGGCCACATCGGTCACGCCCGAAAGCTCGACCTCGTACGGTGTCTCGGCAAACAACGCTGCGGCCGGTGTGAAGGTGATCGTGCGCAGCGTCGCGCTGAGGCTGACGACGCCCGCCACCGGGACGCCGTCGTCGAAGACGCGGAGCGAGCCGGCGCCGACCGACAGGACATCGAGCGCCTCGTCGAACTCGATCATCACGAGTGTGTTCACGGGTACGCCTGTCGCGGCATCGGGCGGACTCACCTGGAGGACGTCGGGCGCGTTGCCGTCGGTCGCGCCGCCCGTCGTGAAGGAGCGCGCGGTGTACGGAACCGCTTGGCCCGCCGGGTCGATCGCGCCGTTGAGGTACCAGCTGAACGACGCGAAGGGCGGCAGCGGCTCGCTCGGCGTGAAGCTCGCCGTGAGCCGATTCTGTGTGACTGCGACGACGCCGGTGACGTAGTGGCCGTTGGTGCCGTCGTAGAGCGTGAAGCTCGTCGCGTTCACCGACGCCGGATTGATCGCCTCGCTGAAGCGCATCACGATCCGCGCGTTGGTCGGGACGTTCGTCGCACCGTTGACGGGGTTGTGCGTGAGGACGCTCGGTGCGGAGAGATCGGGAGTCTGGCCGGTGCGGAAGCGGAAGGCGCCCGCGTTGTCGAGCGGCAGGCCGGCGAGATCGGTGACATCGGTGGTGAGCGTCACGTCGATGTCGGTGTTCGTCGGCAACGCGACCGCCGACGTGAAGGTGATGCGGCGGTTGCCGTCGGAGAGCGCAATCCCGCCCACGATCGGCACGCCGCCTGCCGCGACGAGCACGCCTTCGGCGAGCCCGAGCGACGAGATCGGCTCATCGAAGCCGAGTGTCACCAGCGCGTTCAGCGGAACGTTGACGGCGCCGTCCGGCGGACTCGTCTGCACCAGTTGCGGTCGCTCGATGTCGGACTCGAAGCCCGTCGTGAAGTAGTAGTAGGAGTACGCCAGCGCGTTGCCCGCGCGATCCTTGATGGCGTTCGTGAGCGCAACCGAGTGGGAGCGACTCACGCCGTAAGGCGCGAGCGGCACGAAGGAGGCGAAGCGCCCGTTGGCCTCCACCTGCACGATGCCGGCGACGCGCAGGCCGGAGGTGCCGTCCGTCACTTGTACGGTGTCGGGCGTCAGCGTCGCCGGATCCATCGGCTCGCTGAACTCGATCGTGAACGGTGCGTTGGTGGGCACGCTGGTCGCGCCGTACACCGGATTGACGCGCACGACGGTCGGCACGACGGTGTCTACGAAGGCGCCTGTCGTGAAGCGCGTCTCGAGATAGCCGAGGAACGGATTGCCGGCGTCGTCGCGGACGGTCTGGATGAACACGCGATAACCGAGGAACGCGGTGAGGTCGAGCGCCGGATTGAAGGTGACCGAGAGCCGATCGCTCGAAAGCGTCACGCTCTGCGGCGCCACTGCGTCGGCGGGCTGCGGCTTGCTGCTCTCGCTCTCGCGGTAGATCGAGATCGAAGCGTTGCTCACCGAGCCGAGCTGCAGCGGCTCGGTGAAGCGCACGATCACGTTGCCGTTGGTGGCGAAGCCGATCGCCGCGTTGGCCGGCTGCACCTCGGCGACTTCGGGCGGTGTCACGTCCGGATTGAAGGGATCGCTCCCGACCGATGCTTCTTCCGTGTTGCTGAGGCCGTCGCCGTCGGGATCGCCAATCGCATCGTTGGGATTGGTGGGATCGAGGCCGTAGCGCGTCTCGAAGCCGTCCTTCATGCCGTCGCGGTCGGTGTCGGCGCGCAGCAACTGGGTCACGAAGCCGTCGTCTCCGGCGAGTACTTCCTCGCCATCGAAGATGCCGTCGTCGTCGCTGTCGGAATCGAGCGGGTTGCTGTGCTCCTGCACTTCTTCGTAGTTGGGCAGGCCGTCGCCGTCGAAATCTTCCGTGCCGTCCGGGATCCCGTTGTTGTTGCTGTCTACGCTCGTGGGGCTGGTGCCCATCTGCACTTCGTTGCCGTCGGGCAGGCCATCGCCGTCGCTGTCGCGATCGAGCGCGTTCTTGATGCCGTCGTTGTCGGTGTCCGCCGTCGGCGAGATCTCGTCGCCGTCGAGCAGCAGATCGCCGTCGCTGTCGGCGAGCAGCGGGTTGGTGCCGAGCGGCGCTTCCGCGGCGTCGCCGAGTCCGTCGCCGTCGGTGTCGAGCGAGAAGAGGCTGGTGCCGCGCTCGTATTCCTGCTTGTTGGTAAGGCCGTCGAGGTCGAAGTCGAGCGCCGCGTCGGCCGGATCGGCTGCGTCGAGTCCATCGCCGCCCGGACGCGAGATCAGTTGGAACTCGGAAAGCCCCGCCTGCGATCCCTCGTCCTGCGTCGCCGCGAAGCGCACGCGGCGCACGCCGTCGAGATCGACGGGAACCGCGAGATCACGCGTGGGGCCGGCCAGCGGCAACTCGGGCGAAGCGAAGAGGACGTTGCCCGCTGCGTCGTATGCGTAGAAGAACCCTGCCAGGAAGTCGAAACCATTCGGTGACTCGCGATTGCCCGTGACACGGATTTGCGCGAGCGCGATGTCCGACGGCAGCGCCAACTCGATGA
Organism: Deltaproteobacteria bacterium; assembly: GCA_031396445.1. Taxonomy (GTDB): domain Bacteria; phylum Myxococcota_A; class UBA9160; order UBA9160; family PR03; genus PR03. The sequence goes on from JANNKU010000053.1 coordinate 15,356, forward strand.
ACGGCGTCGTGCGCAGATTCGCCGCATCGCCCACCTGGGTGAACCACGATGTCTGCAAGCTGCCGTCGAGTACGCGCGACGCGGGCTTGCCGCTGAACGCCGAGGAGGCCGTGACGGTGACGCCCGGCAGCCGCGCGAGGTTCGCACCCCCCGGATTCGTCGCGTTGTCGGCCTCGAAGTCGTCGGGAATGTCGTCGCCGTCGGCGTCGGTTTCGAGTTGGACCTGCATCATGAACGTCGCGATCACGCCTTCGTTGGTGGCGGTGATCAGCACGTTGCCGCTCGAAATCGCGGTCACGAAGCCGTTCTGGGAGACCGTCGCGATCGCGGTGTTCGACGAGAGATACGAAGTGCCGGATTCGGAGAGCGTGAAGTCGGCCTGCGTGCCGTCGACCAGCACGCCCGTCGTCACGAGCTGCGCGCCGAACGCCTGCGGCGTCAGCACGGTGGCCGTCGACGTGATGGTGATCGCCACGGGGATCGGGTCGTCGTCCGCGAAGGAGATCGGACCGAAGCTCGTGTAGGTGTTCGGGATCAGCCGCTTGAAGGCCGACTGGCCGCGGTAGGTGACGCCATTCTGTTCGCAGATGATCCGCACGCGCGTCGCGCCGACCGGCACCGGGATGTTGTCGATGCGATAGCTGCCGTTCGCGTTCACTTCGGAGATGCGGTTCAGGATCGAAGCGCGGCATTTGTCGTCGAGCACCGGCTGCGCTTGCACGGAGGCCGCCGCCAGCGACAGCATCGCGGCGAGGACGAGTGCGACCGCTCGGCCCCGGTACATCACCGGGACGCCGCGTCGGTCGCGTCTGCGTGCGCGAACTCTCATCACCGTGTTCGTCGTCCTCTCGTCATGCGCGGCGTCATTCCGCGCGCTCGATCGTCGCCGTGATCGCGTTGCTCTCCGCCGTGCCGCGGAAGACATCCTGGCCGTACGCGTTGCGATACGTCACCCAGACGATGTAGTCGCCCGTGACCCACTCGCTCGCCGGGAGCAGGCTCGCCATGTCGACTTCGCGCGTATGGCTGCCGCCGGGCGCGATCGCGATCGATTGCTCGACACCCGCCGGCGGATCGATCTTCCCGCCACCGGGCACGGTGATCGGCGTGCCGTCCTGCTTGGTGATGCTGAACTGGAAGAACACCTGAAGCGGTTCGAACACATCGAAGAGTCGGAGCTCCGCGCTGCTGGTGTTTTTGAAGGTGACGCGGATCGGTGCCCGCGCGGTGCTGAGCGTCGTTGCGCCGGCAGTGATTTCGAGATCGAGTGCGCCATCCGCGCGCGCGGCGCCACCCGTCGTCAGCATTGCCATACACACTCCGAGAGCGAGCGCGTGCAAGGCGCGCCGGACGCCGCTGCGCCGATCACGAACCTCGTTGCGAATGCTCACTCGAAACATCACCGGTGGACTCCTCGCTTGCTCACGGGAACGGCAGGAAACAGGGATTTGCGTCGCTGGCCGCTGTCGTCCCACCTGGGACGATCCAGCCGTTCGTCGTGGCAAGTGTCTGTACGAACGGAATCGGCGTCGCGTTCAACTCGATCTGCCCTGCTGCGTACGGGCGCGCGTTGGCGTTGTCCGGCAGCAAGAACCAATAGGTATGCGAGAGCGTGTGGAACGCCTGCCGGAAGGCGTCGGCGCCCACGATGCCGGCACGCATGTCGGTGATCGCGGCCGCCTCGACGGGATGACCGGAGTACGACGTAGTCAGCGTCTCGATGATCGGCTCGGCGCCCAGCCAGTAGTGAGCCGCGGAGCACTGCCACTCGTTGTAGTGGTGCTGCTCGTGGCGGCTCGACGCCGCGGCGGTGTGCCACGCGCCACGCGAACCGCGCGCGAGATAGCCCTTCATGTCGGTCACGGCGGCCGCGGCCGTAGCCTGACTCGCCGGCGGGCTCACGGCCGGATCCGTGGAGCCACCCGTGTTGACCACGATCGTGGCGCCGCCCGCGATGTCCCTCACGCGGAGTCGCCACACGTTGGCTTCGAGATCGCCGCACGCGTCGTAGTTGACGGTGAACGGCGTCTCGACGGTGGTGGAAGATCCGGCGCCCGCCGCGATCGTCGGCGTCACGGCCGGGAATGTGAGCGTGGTCGGCGCGTTCGCCGGATCGGTGCTCACCGCGACGTTCACCGTATTGCCACAGGTCGCGCTGATGGCGGTGCCGCCGGCGAGATTGAAGGTGACTTCCTCGCCTGTGCCGCCTGGCGTCCACTCGACGTCGTCGCAGTCGCCTTCGTCGCAGACCGCGCGCAGCCGCACGTTGGAGCCGAGACAGAGGCTCGTCAGGCCGCCAGCCGGAATATCGAACCAATCGTCGAAGACGATGCCCGGGATTCGATACTGAACCTTCTGGATGTTGCAGTCTTCGCCTTCGCCTTCGCCTTCGCCTTCGCCTTCACCCTCACCTTCGCCCTCACCTTCGCCTTCGCCTTCGCCCTCACCCTCGCCTTCACCCTCGCCTTCGCCTTCACCCTCGCCTTCGCCTTCACCCTCGCCTTCGCCTTCACCCTCGCCTTCGCCTTCGCCCTCACCCTCGCCCTCGCCCTCACCC
>JANNKU010000013.1:0-2240 GCA_031396445.1 Deltaproteobacteria bacterium
GCCGTGGCAAATGCTGGCCTCGGCTATGACACCGACGGCGACAGCCGCGCCGACGACGTCGACAACTGTCCGTTCGTCTCCAATGGCGGACAAGTGGACAGCGACGGCAACGGCGTCGGCAACGCCTGCGAGTGTGGCGACGCCACCGGTGATGGTCAGGTCGGAATCGCCGACGCCAGCCGCGAGCAACGCTGCGCCGTCGGCAAGGCGACCTGCACCGGCACCTGCGATCTCAGCGGCGACGGCAAGTGCAACACGACCGACGCGCGTCTGTTGCAGCGCTTCGCGAGCGGCCAGATCCCGCGCACGGCATTCCGCTGCGCGCAGAGTCCCGCGCGGAGCTGTGACTACCTCAGCAGCTGCGCGACCGGGCAGGCCGGCATCTGCGCGGCGGGCTCGATCGACTGCCCGGGCGGCTTCTTCGGCCAACCGGCTTGCGCGCGCGTCACCGCTCCCAGCAACGAGGTTTGCGACTCCTTCGACAACAACTGCGATGGCGACACCGATGAAGGTTTCGGCGTCGGCGCCACCTGCGCGGCGGCGAACGGAGTCGGCGTCTGCGCGGTCGGCCTTACCCAGTGCGGCGTCGGCGGCGATCTCATCTGTGTGAGCGGTGTGGCGCAGGGCGAGATCTGCAATGACGGCATCGACCAGGATTGCGACGGTGCGGATTGCGTGACGCTCGCGATGTCGATCAGCCAGCCGTCGCTGAACCTGATCACCGCGGCGGCGACGATCGCGGTGAACGGCAGCTCGGATGCGCGCGTCGTGGCGGTGGAAATCGGCGGCGTCGCGGCGATTCCCGCGAACGGCCACTGGTCGGCGCAAGTGCCGCTGAGTCCCGGCCCGAACATGCTCACCGCTGTCGGCACCGACGCTGCAGGCAACACCGGCACCGCGTCGGTGGTGGTGACGCGCGACAACATCGCGCCCAACCTCGAGATCACTGCGCCGACGGCGGGTCTCCACACGATCGCCGCCACGATCGCCGTCTCGGGCGTGATCAACGACATCCTGACCGGCGGCGCCACGCCGCGTGTCACCGTGAATGGCGTCGAGGCGCTCGTCGAGCAGGGTTCCTTCATCGCGATGGACGTGCCGCTGGTGCGCGGCCCGAACACGATCACCGCGATCGGCCACGACGCCGTCGGCAACCAAGACACGGACGCCGTCGTGATCGAGCAGGATGCGCCGACCGGCGCCAATCTCGACACCTTTGGGGGTCAGGGCCAGGCGGCGCTCGCAAAGCAGACGCTGCCGGAACCGCTCGTCGTGCGGATGCTCGACGGCAGCGGCAACCCGCTCGCATCGCGCGTGGTGAAGTTCGAGGTCGATGCGGGCGACGGCATGATCAACGTGCAGGGCGGCACGGCCGCGCGCACGCTGTCGATTCCGACCGATGGCGCCGGCCTGGCGCGGATCTACTTCACGCTCGGTGCGCGCTCGGGCGAGGGCAACAACCGCGTGAAGGCATCGTCGATCGGCGCGGCGGGCCAGGCGCTCTTCTCGGCGTCGGCGCTACCGTCGCTCGCGCAGAAGATCTTGTCGGTGTCGGGCGAGAATCAGCGCGGACTCGTCGGCGCGCCGCTACCCGAGCCGTTCATCACGCTCGTGGTGGATCGCAACGGCAATCCGCTCGAAGGCATACCGGTCGAGTTCCGCGTGACACGCGGCGGTGGCCACATCGATGGCGCGCCGCAGAAGGTGGTGACGACCAGCGGCGATGGCCTCGCGCGCGCGGTGCTGACGCTCGGGCCGCAGGAAGGACTGAACGGCAACAAGGTCGTTGCGACGTTCCCCGATCAGCCGTTCCTGCCAGTCCGATTCACGGCGACCGCGCTCTCGCCGAAAGCGCCAGAGGACACGCAATTCGCCGGCGTCGTGCTCGACAACACCAACACGCCGATTCCCAATGCGCGCGTCTTCATCACGCGCTCGCTCGCGTCCGCCTTCACCGACGCCGAGGGACAGTTCCTGCTCCACGACGTTCCGGTCGGCGCCATCGACCTGATCATCGATCCGTCGAATTCGCCGCGACCGGAGACCTTCCCGTCGCTGGCGTTCCAGGCGACGACGGTGGCGGGCAACGTGAACCGCCTCGCCACGGGGCCCATCCACATCCCGCCGCTGCGCAGCACCGCGAAGACGGTCGGCGGCACGCAGGACGTGGTGCTCGAGATGGAAGGCGTGCCCGGTCTCACGCTCACCGTCTACAAGAATTCGGTGACGTTCCGCGACGG
>JANNKU010000146.1:0-58895 GCA_031396445.1 Deltaproteobacteria bacterium
GATCTCCCTGGGCGCTTGGCGAGGCTAGCCCCTTCAAGCCTTCGCGCTCTGCCGCGTGGAGACGGACTCGTACCAGCGCGCCAGGTTCTTCTGCTCGTCGGCGATGCGGATGTCCACGACGCGGCCGAAGTCGATCGCGCAGAGCGCGGTGATGTCGGCGATCGTGTAGCGATCGCCCGCGATGAACGGGCGGTCGCCGAGATTGCCGTCGAGCCACGCGAGTCGCGTGCGGGCGGTCTTGCGACACACTTCGCCGAACGCGGGCACCTGTTCGATACGGCCCTTGAAGAAATCGTGGGTGTTCTGGAAGCAGCCGGTCACATAGCGGAACAGTTCCAGCTCCATCCGGCGCTGCCACATTTCTACGATGGCCTGATCGCGCGCATCGGTTCCCATCAATGCGGGACTCGGCTGCGCCGCTTCGAAGTAGCGGCAGATCGCAACGGTCTCGGCGATGCAGGTGCCGTCGTCGAGTTCGAGCATCGGCAGGCCGCCGAGCGGGTTCTTGTCGATGTAGGGCGACTTGCGTGTCTCGCCCTTCGTGATGTCGACCTGCACGGTCGGCACCGCTATGCCTTTCTCCGCGAGAAAGATCCGCACGCGACGCGGATTCGGCGCGACCTTCGAGTCGTAGAGCTTCATGGGTTCCTCCGGGCGGGCAGTCTAGACGCGGGGGCGTCGCGCGCGCATCGAAGAATCGGTGATGCGCTGCCGGAGGAAGACGAGACGGGAAGCGGAGAGCGGCTAGATCGCGATCTTCGCGGCGCCCTTCAGGATCTTCCTCAGTTCCTCACCGATCGGCTTGTCGACGCACAGTGTCGGGCAGAGTTGCGCGCGCCGCTCCGAGAGACGACCGATGTGCGCGAGCGTGCCCTCGTGCCAGTTGTCGTTGTGCCTACCAACCATCGACGGCGGCACCGAGTACGTCTTCTCCGGGCCGCCTTCGAAGAGGCTCGGCTCTTCGGCCCGCGCAAAGTCGGGCGACGCAACGAGTGCGCAGAATCCAATCAAGACGAACGAGAAACGGATCCGATTTCGCATCGCTGGCCTCGGCGGTCGGAGAAGGGGGTCTTTCCGGCTAGACGGCGGCGGGGATGAAGGGAAAGGATCGGACCGGCACCAGGAGTCCTCCGCCTTCAGTTCCGAGGAGCTGGCGGCTGGCACGTTTGCCAGGTCGTCCGAGCGAATTCTTCCACCAGGAGCGGTCATGAAATTCCTTGCGCTGTCTGCATCGTTGCTCTTGCTGAGTTCTTCTGCTCACGCGTACGTGATCGACTTCGGGAGCTCGGAACTCCCATTCGCATGCGCCAACAACTTGGCCGGCAATGGAGCGATCCTCATCTGCGGCGCCGGCATCGCGGTGAACCAGTCCTATGGCGACGTCCCCGGCGTGGTGGACGTCACCTACACCGACCTGAACGATCCAAACCGATCGCTGGTCTTCTGGGATACGAACTACAACAACCTCTACGGCGTGGCCATTGCCAGTGGAACCAATGAGGACTCGGCCGCTCGAATCGACATCGTGCCGGCGGCCGGCCTGCAAGTGAATCTCGCCAGCTTCCGGCTCGGCGCCTACAACCAGACGACGCGCGGCACCAACGTCGCGGTCCTCGCGATCGGCGACCCCACGCCGCTCTATGCCGACTCCGGAGGCGTCGGAACCGGCAGCGTCGATTCGACGCTCTTCGATCTCGATGTGTCGTCGGCCAGCGGGATCACGATCGCGTGGAGCGACAGCGCAAGAGACGTCGGCATCGACCAGATCAGCTTCACCGTGACGCCCGCGCCCGAACCAAGCGCCGCGGCGCTCGCGGTTGCCGCGGTGGGTGCGCTGGGAGCGTTGGCGCGCCGGCGAAGCGCGTAGTCCGGGAGCGCGCGGCGCCTATCGCGAAGCTCTCGCGCCCCATTGACCACTCTCTCGACTCAGCGCGAAAACGAACGGGACACCGAGAGGCGGAGCCGCGCGCGCGGAAACTCGTCCAAGAAGAAGCGCTACATCTGCGCCACGCTGCTCGCGTGAGCCAACGGAACGACCGTCAAACGGCGCTGGTTCCGCTCTGTTCCCGGCGGCGGCCCCTGCATCCCAGCAGTGCCAGCCCGCTGATCAGCATGGCGAAGGTTGCCGGTTCCGGCACCGTCGCGATGGTCCTTCCGCTTTCGCTAGTGAACGTGACGCCCGGATCGAGAGACGTCAGCTCGACACGGGCCGTGTTGAATGAGTCGATCGTCATCGGACCCGGGCCGTTCACTCTGATATTGAATGCCATGGAGTCACTGAATCCGGCAGAGCGGATCTGCACGATTGGCGTAAACGCAAAGGAGAAGTCAGTGAGGGTCGGGTCCGCCACATTCGGCGTGAGGATCACCAAATCGGTGAGGTCGATGGCATTGCTGAAATCCGGAACGTAGAACGCATCGACCCGAAACGGCTGGCCGTTACGAGCAGCCAGTTCGAACCTCAAGAAAATCTCGTCGTCAATCGAGTACGAAAAGGAAAGCTCATAGCGTTCGTTCCCAGATGGCAGAACGTTCGTAGTGAACGACCCATCCAGCGTGAAGCTCGCGGCCACTGGCACGGTGCCGCCACCAACGCCGCCAGTCCAGGTGTCACGCCAGTCGGCTCGTGCCTGATGGATCCCCAGTGGGCTACCTGGCAGCATCTCCAGCTCGACTCCGAGCGATCCCGTGCTCAGCACGCTTTGGGCACTTCCTGTCGCTGGTCCTAGGTTCGCAACCGCAGCAATCGCAGTATCGGAACTAGCGTTCAAGAAATCTCCGCTAGCGGGCTCGAAGAGATTGACTGCAGCAAAGCTACTGGCGGAGGCCTGCTGCACCTGCGCGAACAGGAACGACAGCGCCAACATGGGCAGCAACGACAAGCCGCGCTTGCTTTGCACACAGGGCATTTTTCTGGGCATCATTGTCTCCGCCGTTTAGAAGCAGACGTGGATGGTGAGCGCGTCGATGGAATGACTGTCCGAGGCGAATGGGTCTGTGGCTTCGGATCGATGTTCGCCTGTACGAGAGTGCCAATCCGACAACCTCCGTGTCACTGAAAGCGGAGCGCGGCAACCACCTTGAGACACCTCTTCTTCATCGACGAGCACCGTGAGGTGTGCTGCATTGAGGCGACCTGCTGCGCGATCTCGCGCAGCACCGTCGAGGCGTCGACCAGCGGCGTGCCGTGCGCGTCGAGGAAGCGCGTCTGCACCCAGGCGTTGCGACGGTGGCGGTGGCGGACCTAGCCCCGATCTGACATTGGATCGATGCGATCGAAGGTAGTCGGCTGAGTGCGGGCGTTCAGGCTGCGCATTGGATGCGGTGGCTCGCATCCTCGATCCGCTTCCGTGTGATCGGGGAGACGGCGAAGCGCAGCTCGGCGCGTCCGGCGGGGCGCACGATGCGAGCCGGTTGATCGAGCAGCGTGAAGCGCAACGTTTGGAGCGAGAGGAATCGGTAGAGGAAGGTGCGCTTGCGAGTCCGCGGTCGTGCGGCAGCGCCGATGCAGAGCTGAAAGCTTCGGACGAGGTTGTGCGTGAGGATCGAGAGCTGTTGCCAGAGCTCGTTGGTCTGACGATCGCGCGATGGGATCGCATCGAAGGCGAGATGCTGCTTGATCTCGCCGAAGGTCTTTTCGTGTCCGCCGCGGCCGGCCATGAAGTGCCAGAGCGCCGCGACGCCCAGTTCCATGTTGGTGGCGACGGCCGAGTACTCGAAGTGTCCATCGTCCGGGTTGAATAGGTCGAGCTGGAAGTTCTTGGCGGTCTCGTGGAAGACGCGTTTGCGATAGACGACGACGCGCTGCGTGCGCTCCCACTGCGGGATCGCGAGCGTCAAAGCGAAGCCACTGACCGACGCATCGACGAGCGTCCACTGTTTGCGGCTCGCGATCTTCTCGCGCACGCCGAGCCACTTCCACAGCGGCACCTTGATCGCGTAGCCGAGCGATTCTCCGTCGAGGAAGCGCAGGATCTTGGGATCGAAGAAAGCGCCATCGAGGCGGACTTCGACGCGATGGCGGTGGCCGAAGCGAGCGCGCAGGTCGGCCAGCACCGTACGCAGAAAGCCGTCGGCGTTGTGCGAGTCGTGCACGTTGCCGGGGCGGTTCCAGCTCCGCAGCAGGTGACCGTTTGTGCGAGGTGGGCGGTGAGGGGGTAGTAGGAGCGGTCTTTCGGGTGGTGCGGGTTGAAGCCGCGCTCGGCGCCTTCGGCCGACCCGCACACGCGGAGCACCGTGCCATCGATGTCGAGCGTCAGGCGCGACAGAGCGAGCGACTCGATGGCGTCGTGCGCCACATCGCGCACCACCGAAGCGACGGCTTCGATCACGGTCTGCGCCGAGCCCGCCATCCAGCGCGCCACCGTGCGGTCGGCCGGCAAGCGATGGACACCGGCGAAGCGTCGGAAGATCGGATCGTGCGAAAGCACTGCGAGGTGCGCGAGGCGTCGTCCGCCCGCGAGCAGCAACCCGACGACCACCAGCACCATCCGCACCGCGCCGTAGTCGCCTGCATCTCCGAGTGCGCGGCGAAGTCGCCCGGGCAGATCGATCGCCACGAGATAGCGCCGAAACAACTCGAGTCCGCCGTGCGCCGAGATCGCTTCCTCGGAGAAGCGAATCGGAAGATCGTGATTGACGCGAGCACGGATCCGGTTTTTACTCAACCTCACAAAAGTGGCTCCTCGGTATGTGCGATGAAGCGTGGTAACTCCATCTCTCACACCGTCGGGGCCACTTTCAATTCTATTCTGCGATCACGCGGAAGAATGTCAGATTGGGGCTAGATCATGCCCATCGTGAAGAGCTTCATCGCGATCTTCGCCGCGCCCTTCAGGATCTTCTTGAGTTCCTCACCGATCGGCTTGTCGACATACTGTGTCGGGCAGAGTTGCGAGCGGCGCTCCGACAAACGTCCGATCTGATCGACGGTGCCCGCGTACCAGTTGTCGTTGCCGCGGTCTTTGGCCATGTCCGCGACTTCGGCGTAGTGCGCGATCTGGCGCGTGATGCGTTTGCACTCGCCGTTGTGCCTGCCGACCATCGAAGGCGGCACGCTGTAGGTCTTCGTCGTGCCGCCTTCGAAGAGACCGGGCTCTTCTGCCGATACGACGGCGGGCGACGCAACGAGTGCGCAGAATCCAATCAGGATGAAATGCAAGCGGAGCCGATTTCGCATCGGTGGCCTCGGCGGTCGGGGTCGAGAGCCCTTTCGGCGAGACGACCGGCGGGATGAAGCGAAAGGATCCCTGCCCGCGGAAGCTGCTAGGAGACTTCGCGCAGAATCGTCGAGGCATCGACCGGCGGCGTGCCCTGCGTATCGAGAAAACGCGTTTGGATCCGTTGGGTGCCGTTGACCGGCCTCCCGCCGAGTCGGGAGTTCCCACATCACTCATCCTCGGACAGAAGCCCGCTTGAACCGCTTATGCTGCGAAGAGTGCGCCACGCTTCGAAGGTGCTCTACAACCAGCGCGCACGGCCGGCGTCGGCGGGTGGCTTGCTGTAGCGGGCCGCTCTAGATCAAACGGGTTCGCGGTGAGGAGAGAACGCCGATGCAATCGATCCCCGCGTCCGACGCGTCGCTCTACCTCGACCTGCTGAAGCGAACTCTCACGCGCACCGGCTTCGGTGAGGCGTATCGACCCTTCACTGTGTCGTCGAAGCGGCGCTTCGTGTTTCCGTTCTACGCGGCGCTCTACTTCGTGCTCTCGCGCTTCGGCATCGAGATGATGGAGCGCGAGCCGTTCGATCCCGCGGCGCGCGCAACCGGCCGCGATCGTCCCGTCGATGCGGAGACGATGATCGGGTTGCGCCGCCTCGACAATCTGCAGGCCTGCATCGAAGACGTGTTGCACCAAGGCATTCCGGGCGACCTGATCGAAACGGGCGTCTGGCGCGGCGGTGCGGTGATTTTCATGCGCGGCGTGCTCGCGGCGCATCGGGATCGCGAGCGGCGGGTCTGGGCGGCCGACTCGTTCCAGGGGCTGCCCCGGCCCGATGCCGCCCGCTATGCCGCGGATCGCGGCGACCTGCACTGGGCGCGCATCGAACTCGCAGTTTCGCTGGATGAGGTGAAGCGCAATTTCGAGCGCTACGGCCTGCTCGACGAGCGCGTCCGCTTCCTTGCGGGCTGGTTCAAAGACACGCTGCCGACTGCGCCGATCGATCGCATCGCAGTGCTGCGACTCGACGGGGATCTGTACGAGTCGACGATCGACGCGCTGCGCTCGCTCTACCCGAAACTGTCGATCGGCGGCTGGACGATCGTCGACGACTACGGCGCGGTCGCAGCCTGCGCGAAGGCAGTCGAGGACTACCGACGCGAGCATGGCATCACCGAGCCGATCGAAGACATCGACGGCATCGGCGTCTGTTGGCGCCGCGAGCGTTGAACGACGTGACACCGATGCGGACCGGCGGTGCGTCCTCCTTCCCGCGCTGCCTGCAATTCACGAGCCAGCAGATCAGCGCGAAGTCCACCAGATCACGCGAAAGAATGCGCGCGCCGTCGAGCTCTTCGGCGCTCGAGTAGATCGGCAAGATCATGAACGGCAGAAATGTGTAGTCGAGGCCGGGCACGACAGGGCCCGAGGTTTAGAGCAGCGCGATCGACGTTGGCCGCTCCGGGAAGTCAACCGACAATTGTTTCATCGAGACGTTCGACGGATCGCCGGAGCGCGACGAGTGTCTGAACGTGGATTGGCTCGCGTCGCTCGACGATGCCAAAGAGAAGACCGATGGCTGGCACCGGGCCTACAAACCGCCGAGAACCAACTCTGGCTCCGGTCCGGAGAATCCAGGCGGCTCACGAACGTTTCTACTTCGGAGAAAACCGGACGTCTGTACGTTGCGCCGACAAGGCCCACTTGAACGGTCTATGCTCGCAAGTTCTTTGGACGGCTCTTGCGCCCGGGAACAGCCGTATCGATTGGACGAGGCAATGGAGGCCGAGCGCATGAACGCACACGACACAGCCGGTGACTGCGATGTCTGAGCGGAATCAAGGTCCGTGGTCTGGCGGCGGCCCGAGCGATCCGATCGAGATCCTCACCAAGGTTTGGGAAGACATCCGAAGGCAATTCGGTGGTGGGACACCAGGCCGCTTCAGCCCGTGGCTGATCGTGGCCATCCTGGTGCCGCTCTACGCCCTCAGCGGAATCTTCATCATCGCACCCGACGAGCGGGGCGTGATCCTCCGCTTCGGGCGCGTCGTGCGCGAGGCGGATCCAGGGCCTGGCTATCACATCCCGTGGCCCGTCGAGGAGGTAGTGAAACCTTCAGTCACGCAGATCCGCAAGGCGGAGTTCGGTTTTCGCACGGTGGATGCCGGGCCACCGGCTCGCTATCGCGATGAGGACGTCGAAGCGCTGATGCTCACCGGCGACGAGAACATCGTGAAGCTGCAATTCATCGCGCAGTACAAGGTGAAGCCCGAGGCGAGCGGCGCAACCGATTTCCTCTTCAACGTGCGCGATCCGCAGGAGACCGTTCGCGCCGGCGCCGAGGCCGCGATGCGCGAGATCGTCGGCCGCAACGAGATCGACAACGCGCTGACTGAAGGCAAGGAGCGCATCCAGGAGGACGCGCAGCTGCTGCTGCAGCAAATCCTCGATCGCTACGACGTGGGGCTCGAGGTGGCGACGCTCAAGCTCCAGGACGTGGATCCGCCCGACCAGGTGTCGGACGCGTTCAAGGACGTGATCAGCGCGCAACAGGACAAGGAGCGACTGATCAACGAAGCGACCGGCTACGCCAACGACGTCGTGCCGAAGGCGCGCGGTCAAGCCGCGCAGCTGCTCAATGAGGCTGAAGGCTACAAGGCCGCCAAACTCCAGGATGCGGCCGGCGCGGCGCAGCGCTTCATCGCTCTTCACGACGAGTACTCCAAGGCAAAGGAGGTCACGCGTCAGCGCTTGTACCTCGAAACCATGGAGGAAGTGATGGGACGCATGCAGAAGATCTTCCTCGACGACTTCGCTGGTACCCAGGTCGTGCCGTACCTGCCGCTCGATCAGGTGCTCAAGCCGCGACCAGTCGAGGTGGTGGAACCCGCAGCCCAACCCGCAACCCAACCCACGGCCCAGCCGGGGCGGAGGTAGACATGGATCGGCGTTGGATTCCCATTCTGATCGTCGCCGGTGTCGTGTTGGCAGCCTGGAACTTGGCCGCTTACAGCGTGCCGCAATGGATGCAGGCGATCGTCGTGCAACTCGGCGAGCCGGTGCGCACGGTGCAGGAGCCGGGACTCTATTGGAAGCTTCCGTTGATCCAGAACGTGCTCTATTTCGACCGGCGGCTGCTCGACTACAACGCTTCGCCGCGTGAGATTCTCACCAAGGACAAGCAGCAACTCGTCGTGGACAACTACTCGCGCTGGCGGATCCGCGATCCGCTGCAGTTCTACCGAACGGTGCGAAACGAGGAAGGGGCTCAGTCACGCCTCGACGACATCATCTACTCGAACCTGCGTGAGACCCTCGGCCGTCACACCTTGCGCGAGATCATCAACGAAAAACGCGCGGTGCTGATGGAGCAGGTCACCAAGCGCAGCGACGAAAAGGCGCGCGAGTACGGCATCGAGGTGGTCGACGTGGTGATCAAGCGAGCCGATCTTCCCGAGAAGAACGAGTTGAACGTCTTCAGCCGCATGCGCACCGAACGCGAGCGCCAGGCCAAGAAGTTCCGCGCCGAAGGCGACGAGGAAGCGCGCAAGATCCGCTCCGAGTCGGACAAGCAAGTGCAGATTCTTCTTGCGGAGGCCCGCAACAAGGCTGAAGTCATCCGCGGCGAGGGCGATGCGCTGGCGGTCAAGATCTTCGCCGACGCGTACGGCCGCGACCCGGAGTTCTACCAGCTCGTACGGACGCTCGAGGCTTACCGGAACTCACTCGGCGAAGACACCGCCGTAATCCTCTCGCCCAGCAGCGACTTCTTCCGGTATCTGAAGAAGCTCGAGCCGTCGGAGAAGCGCTGACGGGCGGATTGATCTTCTTGTGTCCCTGCTCTGCGATCCAGGCCGACCGGACTGTGTTCGGCGTTCTGTATCCGAGGCTGCCGTGCGGACGATGCTCGTTGTCGCGTTTCCGGAATTCTTCGATCAGCACCTGGGCCTCGGCGCGACTCGCAAACCATTCGGTGTTCAAGCACGCGTCGCGCAGCCGTCCGTTGAAGCTTTCGCTCGTGCCGTTCTGCCAGGGCTTGCCCGGCTCGCGCCGTACGCGGTCGCGATCTCTTCGTTGCGTAGCCAGTCCTACACCGCGTAGGCGATGCACGCCCACACTTCGTTCGGTTGCTCGTCGCGAACGGCCGCGGCGCGCCGCAACGGCCTGCTCCGCAGAACCGCGACCGTGACTGATTGAAAAGGGGAAACCGGAAATCTTTAGTTTGCGCCGACAAAGCCCGCTCGAATCGCTGACGCTCCCAGAGCAGGATCCGCACCGCGACGATCTGGCTCGGCGACATCCGCCACTACGCCGCGATGAATGAAGCCTGGGATCCTGGGTCGCGCCGAACGACACGCCCGCGCGCGGCCTGCTAGCGCTCGCGGAAGATGCGCTCGCGCGCGGCGCCGGTGATCGCTGCGACGGCTGGGTGCTTGATGCGTCGCTCGACCGAGATCGCGTAGAAGCGCTCGACGACCGTCTCGGCGCGCCCGATCACGCGCACGCCGTAGAGCTTGCAGATCTCTCGTTCGAGGATCGACGGCGCCGGGAAGATCCCGTGGCCGTGCTGGCCGAACACCTTCAGCAGCGCGCTGTCCTCGAACTCGGCGACGACGCGCGGCCGCACGTCGTGGTGCTCGAAGAACTGGTCGAGCGAGCGCCGCAACGCCGTGTTGGGGGTCGGCAACAACATCGGAGCCGCGTCGAGCAGCTTTGGAAAGCGCTTGCCGCGCGCGGACGCAAGCGCGCGCGTGGCGAAGAAGCTGATCCCGCACTCGCCGAGCGGGTGGTTGAAAGCCTTGATGTTCAGATGCGGCGGTAGCGGGGCGTCGGTGATCACCATGTCGTAGGTGTGGATCGCAAGGTCGGCGAGCAGCCTCTCGCTCTTACCCTCGTGACAAGACAACTGAACCGGCTCGGGTAGCTCGAGCGCGATCTCGAGCAGACGATGGGTGATCAACTTGGGAACCACGTCGGCGACGCCGACCGAGAGCCGCGCGGGCCGGCCGCCGGGCCGCCCGCGCAGCGTCTCGGTGAGTTCGCGGCCGATCCCGAAGATCTCGTCCGCGTAGCCGTAAACCACCCGCCCCATCTCGGTGAGTACGAGGTGGCGGCCCGCGCGCGCGAAGAGCTTCTCGTCGAAGGCCTCCTCGAGCTTGCGGATCTGGCCGGACAGCGTCGGCTGCGCGAGCCGCAGCGTTTTCGCAGCGCGCGAAACGCTCCCCTCCTTCGCGACCGTGTAGAAGTAGAGCAGGTGGTGGTAGTTCAACCAATCCATCACGGCTCCGGGACTTCACCCTGGGCCTTCGGGGCCACCGCCTCGCGCTTCGGGAAGACGAGCGAGCCGATCACGCCGACCGCGATCAGCGCCGCGATCACAGCCAGCGAAACGCCGATGGGGATCTTGTAGACGTCGATCAGCAGCATCTTGGTGCCGACGAACGCCAGCACGATCGCGAGGCTCGGCTTCAGCAGGTGGAAGTTGCCGATCACGCCGGAGAGCAGGAAGAACATCGAGCGCAGCCCGAGGATCGCGAAGATGTTCGACGTGAAGACGATGAACGGGTCGCTCGTCACCGCGAAGATCGCGGGGATCGAATCCACTGCGAACACCAGATCGGTCCACTCGAGCAGCACCAGCACCGCGAGCAGCGGCGTCGCGTAGCGCTTGCCGTTCTGGATCACGCTGAAGCGGCTTCCGTGATATTCCGGAACGGAAGGCACGAGGCGCTGGAACAGGCGGTACACCGCGTTCTTGCTCGGGTCCACGCCTTCGTCGCTCATCACGAGCAGCTTCACCGCGGTCGCCACGAGAATCGCGCCGAACACGTACATCAGCCAATGGAATTCCTGGAGCAGCGCGGCGCCCGCGAAGATGAAGATGGCGCGCATCACCAGCGCGCCGAGAATCCCCCAGAAGAGCACGCGGTGTTGGTACGCGGCCGGCACCGCGAAGTACGCGAAGATCGCGTAGAAGACGAAGATGTTGTCGACCGCGAGCGCCTTCTCGATCAGATAGCCGGTCGTGAACTCGAGCCCGCGATCCGGGCCGAACCACTGGTAGATCGCCCAGTTGAAGAGCATCGCGAGCGAGACCCAGACCGCGCTCCAGATCCCGGCTTCGCGCAGGCTCACCTCGTGGGCCTTGCGGTGGAAGACGCCGAGGTCGATGGCGAGCATGAAGAGTACGAAGGCGATGAATCCCGCCCAGAGCGCCGGGCTGCCGATGCTTGTCAATTCCACCGTCGATCTCCTTGTCGGGACGCTTCGCCGTCCCTGTGGTCTGGGCCACGATCGACTGTCGCGAGCCTTCGGTCAAATAGATAAACGACTCCCAAACCATCGTCCATACCGATGTATCACGGGTCCCCGACGCGCGCCTTCGATGCGGCGCGGCGGGAATCACGATCTGCTCACTCGCTTTCTCCGATGTGTGTCGCGAGCGATCGATCGCGTCGGAACTATCTATGGGTCGCGGAGGAGCGCGATGTCTACCGTGCCTTTCGAGCCATTCGAGAGGAGAAGACCGATGACTCGCAGCCTCGCCAAGACGCATCGCGCCCGTGCGCTGAAGATCGCCGACCCGAGGATCCTGCTGCATCACCTCAGAGATGCGTCCGCCTCCGCGCGACTCGCCGCAGCGATCCGCAGCGAAGCGATGGAGCGCGTCGAGCTGACGGGCGATCTCTGGCCGGACCTCGTTGGCGATACACCAAGCCGGTTCGTCGACGCGGTCCATGCGCGACTGTTCGCGCCCGACGCGCAACCGAAGTGAGCCCCGCCATGCGAAACGTTCTGGCGTACGTGGACGAGCGGCGGTCTCGCGAAGGCGCTCCTAGCAGCGAACGAGGAGCTACTGACGGCGATCGCGACCCGCTCGGAGCGGCGCAGCGTGGCCACACCCGAAACCCAAGAAGGAGGCCGACATGTTGGATCCGGACCGCGTGATCGCGCAGTTGTTGTCTAGTGGTACTGCCACGGTGCTCACCAGCAGATCGGGGCGCAAGCTGGGCGAACGGGCGCCAGGTGGCGGCATCGCAGCGATCGCAGGGATCGCCTATGCGGCGTTCGAACGCCACCGGTGCGGCCGCCACGTGTCGCTCGCCCGCGGCCCGAGCCTCGCCTTCCTCCCGCCTGCCGCCGATCCCGAACCGCGCCGCGCGCTCGGCCTCGCGCTGCTGCGCAGCATGGTCGCCGCCGCACGTGCCTGCGGAAAGCTCGATGACTACCCGAGTCAGGCGATCTGCGCCGCGCTTCAGCATCTCGATCTCGACAAGCGCGAGAGGGCGCTGCTCTTCGACGAGCTGGGACGCGTGATCGGCGTCGATGAGATCGCAGCGTCCGCGCGTTCCCCGGAGCAGGCGGCAGAGATCTACGCCGCGGCGCTGCTCGCGATCGAAGCCGACACGCAGAGGGAGCGCGCGTGGCTGTCGCAGCTCGCGGCAAGCCTCGCGCTTCCGGCCAAGGTGGTCGCCGAGATCCACCAGCGGCTGACGGACGCCACGCTCGCCGACGCACCGAACCTGCGCAGGCGCGGGGCTCGCACGGCCGCATTGCGCTGACAGGAAACCCATGACCAGCTCGACATCGATCGGGCGCTGCAGAAGCGGATGAACGGAGATCGCCGAGACGCCGCGGCTTTGTCAAAGAGACAGTCGGCCGCGCCTCAGCGGCCGGCCGCTTCCATTTGGTCGTGCACTCCTGATTGGGACACGAACTCGGCAGCACAACCTATGTACTGCGTTTGATGCGCCAGGATCGGATCGCACGACCTCCGTGCTCCCGTACGTGCACCAGCCAGCGGCGCGCCCACGCGAACTCCACTCCGAGGATCCCCAGCCCAGCTGGAATCACGACGAAGGCCGGTCCTGGGAGGACCACCATCAGGACGCCGACTGCGAGCACGCCTCCGCCGACGACCGCGACGGCGACCTTGCGCACCGCGAGCAATGTCGATCTCGACCCGATGCGCTCGCGGCGGGACATCTCAGCTCTCGGCCTGTGCCTGCTTCGCGATCACGCGGTCGAGTTTGCTCGTGAGTGCTTCGACCTCCGCCTCGTCGAGCCTTCCGTCGAGCAGTGCGCCAGGCAGCCAGAAGACGGTGTCGCGCAGCGCCTCGCCGTCGATTCGGCCTTCGCGAATGTGCGCGAGCGCGGTGTCGAGGCGCTCCTTGATCTCGGCGGGAGCGAGTTCCGGCGGCAGCGAGCTGCGGACGACGGGCTCGAGCCAGGTGAAGGCGGTTCCCGCGATGGCAGCGGCGCCACGAACGGCGAGGTAGCCCGCGCCCGCGACGAACAGGATGGCGACGGCGATGACAGACAGGATTGTCAGCTTCATGGGTTCCTCCGAATTCGCAGCGTGTGGGTGTGATCCAGATCGAGCTCCGCCTTCAGGCGAGCCGGCGCAGCCGGTCGATTCGTTCCTCGATGGGCGGGTGGCTCGAGAACCAGCGGGCAAAGCGATTCGCTCCTCCCGCGATCCCGAAGGCGTTCAGTTGATCGGGCAGATCCGATCGCCCGCCGGCGTGGCGCTGCAGCGCTTGGAGTGCCGCGATCATTCCTTCGCGACCTGTGATGCGCGCGGCTCCGGCGTCGGCGCGGAATTCGCGCCGTCGCGAGAACCAGAGGACGATCACGGTCGCGCCGATGCCGAGCAGCAGCTGCGCGACGATCGAGGTCACGAAGAATGCCGGGCCGTGCCCCTCTTCGGTTCGGAAGATCACGCGATCGACGAAGTGCCCGATTACACGCGAGAGGAACAGGACGAAGGTATTCACGACGCCCTGGATGAGCGCGAGCGTGATCATGTCGCCGTTGGCGACGTGACTCACTTCGTGGGCGAGCACCGCTTCGATTTCGCGGCGGTCCATGTTCTGGAGCAGGCCCGTGCTCACGGCGACGAGCGCGTTGTCGCGGCGTGCACCGGTCGCGAAGGCGTTCGGTTCGGGAGACTCGTAGATCGCGACTTCGGGCATGCCGATGCCCGCGGCGCGTGCCTGAGCGCGGACCGTCTCGACCAGCCAGGCCTCGTCCGGCGTCGCGGCCGTTTCGATCACGCGCGCGCCGGTCAGCCGCTTCGCCATCCACTTCGAAATCGCGAGCGACAGAAACGAGCCGCCCATGCCGAACACCGCGGCAAAGGCGAGCAGGCTCGGCAGGTTCAACGAGACGCCGCGCTCATCGAGGATCCGGTCGAGCCCGAGCAGGTTCGCGGTGATCGCGAGAACGGCGAGGATGGCAACGTTGGTGGCGAGGAACAGGAAGATGCGTTTCACGAGTGGCTCCTCATGCGCGGAAGGTTTTGATGGCGCCCGGATCGCTCAAGCGGTCGAGCCGATCGCCTCCGGTTCCGATGCGATCCGCCCTTCGAGCTGCGCGACCAGCGCCTCGGGAAGGCTGAGCCGCGCGGCCAGCATCGCCAGCCAGGCGCGTTCCGCAGGCGTGTCGACCTCGATGGCGAGCAGCGCGGCGGCGTAGATCTCGGCCGCGATCTCGGGCGTGCTTGCCGCAGCGACCAACTCGTCGATGTCCACGGGCCGGTGCAGCTCCTCGAGCAGCAGCGCCTTCTCATCGGCGTCGAGCGCGAGCCTCTCGACGGCGCGGAAGACCGCTTCGCCCTCGTGCCCTTCGAGCTTCCCGTCTGCGCGCGCGGCGGCGATCATCGCGCGGATCATCGTGAGCCCGAGCTGCTGCGCGTTCTGCGCGTCGGAGCGCGCGGGCAGGAATCCCGCGTGGGTCGCAGCGGCGACGGCACCGCCCGCCAGGGCGCCCGCAGGCAGCGCGCGCGCCGAGCCGCCGCGATAGCGGTCCCAGGCCATCCACGCGAGTCCGGCAACCGCCGCGAGACCGCCGAGCTCGACGGCCTTCTTGCCCAGCTTGCGGCCACGCTTGCTGGCGATCATTCCGCCCGCGAGCGCACCGGCGATCCCGGTCGCCGCACTGTTCGAGAGCAGCTGGCTGAGGATCTTGCCGGCGTCGACGTTGCGAAGATCGTTCATTGGTTTTCCCTTCGGCACGCGCGCGGGACGTCTCGGTCGGGTCGCGTGCCCGTTGCGTCCCGAAAAGGAACTTGGCCACCGCGGGTCCATCGGTCCAATAGATAATCCGCGGGGAACCGATCGCTTTTCTCGATGAGGAGAGGCGGCCAATCAGCGCGCGAGGTTCATCGGAATGGATGCGCGGCCAGACGCGCGGAGGCGGTTTCGAGTCAGTCGCCTACTCGTGATCACCGAGCTGAGTTCCGACAGTCGCACTCAGGTAGGCGAGCCAGCCGATCATGCCGACGTGCAGCACGTCGTTCGCGGAGAAGTAGAAGCCCCGCCCGTCCTGCCAGAGCTGCTGCGTGATGCCGGCCGCCGCATAGGCGAAGTACGCACCCTGAACCAGCAGCAGCAGCAGCGAGGCCAGCAGCAGGGATCGATCCATCGCATCCCCGGACGTGCGATAGCGGCGGCCCGCTACCCCGATCACGAGCAGGATGCCGGGCAGAGCGAAGAGCATCAGGACTTCGAAGGACAGCAGCGTCCGGCTGGGCAGCATCACGCCGGCGGCCGAAACCGCGAGATACACCGCAGCGTTGATCCCGGCGTAGCCGATCAAAGCGCGGCGCCAGCTGCCGATCGTGCAGGCGTAGGCCACGGCCGTCAGCATCGCGCTGACGCTCAGCGCCTGCGTCACGCTGTAGCCGACCTCGAAGCCGTTCGTCAGCAGACAGTGCGCGCGCCCTGCGCACTTGAGCGTATAGCTGAACGCCTGATAGCTGATCCCCGCCTGGGCAGCGCCGACGCCGCCGAGCACGAGGGCGACGCCGAGCCATCTGCGCGAGCGCTGCCCGCGCCAGGTCCGGAGGAAGTAACCGCCGACTCCGATCCACAGCAGCGCGAGCAGGAAGACCAACAACGAGCCGAGCGGCTCGTTGAAGACGATGTCGCCGAGAACGACGCACGGCCGCTGCTCGCACCACTGCTGCGGGGTCGTCGGCGGCTCGTAGAGGAGCTCGTCGAGACGACCCCAGCCAGCTCCGCTCATCGCCGCGTACGCCGGATCAGAACGCGCTCATCAGCAGCTGCACGATGGTCCCGCTGGCTCCGCTGGCCGCTCTCTCGCCACTGCGGGAGTTGTCGTAACCGCATTCTCGGACAAAGGCCGCCGTTGAACGGCTTGTGCTCCGTTCAGTAGCGCGAGCAGCGAACATCCACGATAGGACGCGTTTCGAGGCTTGCTGGCCGGGCCAATTGGGCCGGCACCTCTACGTCACGACGTATCTCGAGATGCATCGAGTGACGATCGTGACAGGAATCCCCGCGCTACTTGGATCCCCTGGCGAGAACCAGGCGAAGGCGACCATTCGCCCGCGAAGCCAACCCGCGGCAATCCACTCGCGAGCGCAACCAACCGTTGAGAGATCAACGGGATGCTGCGCCCTGCTGCTGACCGAGACCGGCTCGATCAGCACACTCGACAGCTGCGCCGACTGAGGGGCTGCGAAGGAATCGCCGACCGAGCGGCGCGCCGCGACCACGGGCCAGATGCAAGGCGCGACGACGAGCCCTATCGAGAATTGGCGAGGAGCAGCAACGCAGCAGATGGCGTGTCGCCGCAAGCGATCCGACCGAGGCGGTTTCTTCAGAGGCTCTGAGCTCGACCGCCGACCCAAGCGAGGGAGACCTCCCTCGACGAACACCGTGAGGTGTGAGGGAACGCGTCGGTCGGCTACGCGACCTCGCGCAGCACCGTCGAGGCGTCGACCAGCGGCGTGCCGTGCGCATCGAGGAAGCGGGTCTGGACCCAGGCGTTGCGGGCACGGCGGTGCCGAACCTCGCTCTCGACCAGGAACGTCGGTCCGAGCACGGGTTCGTAGTAATCGAGTCGCATGCTGACGGTCGAGAGCCAGTGCCACGGCCCTTCTCGACGCCGACCCGCGCGGAACGTGAAGAGCGCGATCAGATCGACATAGGTCGGCGTGAAGCCGCCGAAGAGTTGACCGCGCGGATTGCAGAGGCGCTTCGGCATCGGGATTTCGAGGCGCAGGAAACCGCTGCGCTCTTCGACGAGGCGCCACAAGGGTGCGTCGAGGAAGTCGCCGGCCATGTGGCCGGGCCCGATCAGCTGGCCGGGCTCGGGATGACGCCACGGTGCGTCGTGCACGATCTCCGCGTCGCCGACGTCCTTCTTGCTCACACGCGATCCGCGAGCGCGAGCGCGCTGCGCCGGGCGAGCGCCATGCCGGTGAACATCGGGTTCACCGACGGCGAGAGCGGGAAGATGCTGGTGTCGGCGATGTAGAGATTGTCGAGGTCGTGCGCCTTGCCGTCTTCGTCGACGACGCCATGGCGCGGATCGCCGTGCATGCGCGCGGTGCCGAATACATGGGTCGATGCGCACACCATGTCGCCGGCGCGCGGGGGTCGCTTGCGCAGCGCTTCGGCCTCGGCGAGCGAGTGCATCTCGTCCGGATGATTCGCAACGCCCGGCACGACTTTGCGCGCCCCCGCCGCGAAGAAGATCTCCGCCATCACCCACACGGCGTGCGCAAGAATCGCGGCGTCGTCGGGATGGAAGCTCCAGCGCATGGTCGGTTGCAGGCTCTTGCCGCGTTCGCGCACGCGGCCCTGCGATTGGTCGCAGCTCGCGATCGCGTCGAAGACGGTCGCGTAGCGCATGTCGAGCAGTTCCTGCTGGAACGCGTGACCGAGGCCCGGCAAACGCACGGCGAGTACACCGGGCGGCGCCCACAGCGTCTCGAGCTTGAAGCCGTCGCGCAAAAACTGCAGCGACTGGTAGCCCTGCGTCGCGCCAAACACGGGATCGACTGGATCGGGAAAGATGCCGAGCACCGACGTGCCCGGATGGAATTGCAGATGCTCACCGACCTGCCCCGACGTGTTCGCGAGATTGCCGCTGCGCTGCAAGAGCAACGGCGTCGCGAGCACACCGGCCGCCATCACGACGGCCTTCGCCTCGATGCGGAAGCGCGGCCCCGGCGCGCCACTGAAGGGCGCGACGACGCAGCCCGCGACGCCCGTGACGCGGCGCCCGTTCGAGAGAATCTCTTCGACACGCACGGAGGTCAGCACGCGCGCGCCGAGCCGCATCGCCGCCGGTACGTACGAGATGTCCATCGATTGCTTCGCGCGGGCGCGGCAGCCGGTGAAGCATTCGCCGCTGCCGCGGCAGTGCACGACGTTGCGCGGGCACGGTTCCGAGCTGTAGCCGAGCGCCTTGCAGCCATCGCGGAAGAGCAGGTTGCGCGGGCCCTGTACCTCGTCCGGTGTCGGCGCGATGCCGAGGAAGTCGGTGATCGCGTCGTAGTGCGGCTCGAGATCGCTGCGGCTGGTGCGCGAGAGGTCCGCCGTCTCGGCCCATTCCTCGAAGCGGTACTCGGGGCAGCGGATGCACATCGCCGAGTTGACCAGCGAGCCACCGCCGAGCGCGATCGCCTGCATCGTCGGCATCACGTGGCCCATCGTGAAACGCAGCCCGCCTTCGCGCATCGTGCGCGCCATCGAGATCGCACCGTCCAGCTCGAAATCGGAGGGCGTGAACGGCGGACCTTCTTCGAGCAACACGACGCGCTTGCCCGCGGCCGCGAGTTCGTAGGCCGCAACGGCGCCGCACGGACCCGAACCCACGACGACGACATCGCAGCTCTCGGTGAAATCGTGCTGGTAATCCGCGAAGACGCGGACCTCGCCGGGCCACGTGCGCGGATCGCTCATGCGGAGGTCTCTCCAAAGCCGGGGTGCAGGGGACCGTGCGGATCGAGCGGCAACCGCGCCACCGTGCGTGCGCGATCTTCGACACCGAAGCGGATCGCGGAGCGCGGTTGCCCGATCGGCGGGAAGAGCAGATCCGCATCGACGACCGGCGTCTCGATCGCGAGCGGCGCGAGACCGATCGCGCGCAACACCGCGGGGCACGCGAAGTAGCCCATCGTGAGAACGGCGCGCAGTCCCTGGAAGACCAGCCGCCGCACCTGGATCTTCGAACGCGCCCAGCCTTCGAGCACCGCCATCCGCTGTTCGAGCGAGAGCGCGCTGAAACGGCGGAAGCCGTCCCAGCCCGGCGCCTTGAAGACCAACGTCGCGTGTTCGATCAGCACGAAGAGCAGGCGGATCAACACGCGATTGCGTGCGGGCAGTGCGGCAAGGTAGCGATCGATGTGCTCGGGAATGCGCGCATCGATTCCCGAGAGCGGGATCGGCCCTCCCGGCGGAAACGCCGCCTCGGCGGCACTACGCACGAGCGCGTACTCGCGCGCCGAGAGTTGGCGCAGTGCGGGATCGCGACGTCCGTAGCCGGCCGCAAAGCGCAGCACGGCCCAAGCGAGGAGAGCGAGCGCGAGGAGACCGACGAACGTCACGGCCGGCCAGCATAACCCCGCGTTCCGCGTCGGTCCCCCGCTCTCAAGACGATCGCGGCGGGGACCGACGAACCGGAGATGGGCACCGAGGTCCTCCTCGCAACGGCGGCCACGGTGGTGAGCCTTTACGCCGCCCTCTTCCACGCGTGGGTTTTCGCGCTGCACCCGCGCGCTCGCGAACACTTGTGGGTCGCGATCACGGCGACGGGCGCCGCCGCCATCTCGTTCGGCACGGGGATGCTCTACGCCGGCAGTGGCGCACTCGACGCGCTGCAGGCACATCGCGTGACGCTGGCCGGCGCCAGCTTCGTGATGGTAGGCGCCCTCGAGTTCAGCGCGTCGCGCATGCGAGTGCGAATGCCGTTCCTGCTGCGCTCGGCGGGTGCGATCGCGGCGACCGTGTTGCTCCTCGTCCTGCTCGCGCCGCAACTCCTCTACGCCATCGATCGCCCGCCGCGCGAGACGGTCGTGTTCGGCCTGTACTTCCTCCAGCTCGAAGTCACGCCGCTGTTGCAGGGACTCTTCGTGGTGGGACTGATCTACTTCCTCCTCCCGTTGGTGATCTGCATTCGCGCGCGGCGGCGCGGCGAACCGGGCGCGACGCCGCTGCTCGTCGCCTTCGCAGCGTGGATGCTCGCCGCGCTTCACGATACCGCCGTCGGTGTCGGCCTCTACGACGCCCCTTTTGTACTCGCGACAGGCGGCTACATGGCGATCACCGCGACGCTCTCCGCATTGCTGGTGCGCGACCTGGTGCGGGCGATGAACGAATCCGAGCGACTCGGCGCGCGGCTCCAGGAACTCGCCGAGACGGGCGCCGATGCGCTGCGCGCGATCGACCTGCGACTCGCGCGCGGTGAGCAACACGCGGCGATCGGCATGCTCGCCGCGGGCGTCGCGCACGAGATCAACAACCCGCTGGCGTACGTGAGCGCCAACCTCAACCAGCTCCGCGCACTCTGGGAAGAAGAGCACGACCCCGATGAGGTGAAGGAGATCCTCGCGGAAAGTCGCGAAGGTCTCGCGCGTGTCGGCACGATCGTCGCGGACCTGCTGCGGATGTCGCGCCATGGTGATGGCGAGCGCGAAGCCTGCGATCTCGGTGACATCGTGCGCGGCGTCTTGCCGCTCGTCGCACGCGAAGCCGGCGCGTCGATCGAGGTCGTCGTCGATGTCGCGTCACCGCTTCCGGTGTGGGGCAGTGCGCGCCTGCTCGGTCAGGTGGCGCTGAACCTCGCGCTGAACGCGGTGCAAGCGGTCGCCGAAGCACCGGGCCGCGCACCGCGCGTAGAGCTCCGCGCCTGCGCGGCGCGCGATGGCGTGGAACTCTCGGTGCGCGACAACGGACCCGGCATCCCGGCGGACGTGCTGGATCAGATCTTCGAGCCTTCGTTCACCACCAAGCCGCTCGGCCGCGGCACCGGGCTCGGACTCGCGCTGACGCGACTCGTCGTCACGCGCCATCACGGCGCGATCGACGTGCAGAGCAGCCCGGAGGGCACCACGGTCACGGTCTGGTTGCCCACCATGGGCGCTGGCCGGGAGCCGCTTCGCAGCGATCGCTGACGCAGCTTCGATCCGGCCATTCTCAAGGCCGCGCCCGGCCGCTCCGATTCGGGGAGGATGCGAAGCGCCCTGCTCGTTGCCACCGTCGTCGTGCCGATCTACACGGCGCTGTTGCACGCGTGGATCTACGCGCATCGGCGCCACGAGATCACGCACCTGTGGCTCGCGGTCTCGGCGCTCGGGATCGCGGGGATGGCGGTCTCGGTGCTCGGCCGCACCGCGGCGACCTCACCCGCAGAGTCGCTGCGCTGGCAGGAACTCGAGATCGTCGTCGGCTCGGTGCTCGCGATCGCATTCGTGTGCTGGGCACACGCCGCGCTCGGGCTGCAGCGGCCGCGCGTAGAAGCGGCGGTCGTCGCGCTGCTCGCGCTGGTCGTGATCGGCGTCGCGACGAAGTCGATCTTCTCGGACGTGATCGTCGAGCGACCGGCACTCGGCGGCGACGGGACGCTCAGCGAGGCGATGCTGACACCGTTCGGCCTCTTCGTCGTCTCGATCTTCGCGGGCTTCGTCGGTTACGTCGGCTTCGCGCTCGGGAGCGCCGCGCGGACGCGTCTCGACGCGCGCTACCTCTTCGCGGCGTACAGCCTGTTCGGCCTGACACTGCTCCACGACAGCGCCGTCGGCGCCAACCTGATCGTCGCGCCACAGATCCTGCCGATCGGCTATCTGGTGATGATCACCGGACTCTCCGCCGTGTTGGTGCGCGGCTTCGTGCGCTCGATGGGCGAAGCCGAGCGACTCGCGACGGATCTGCACGCACGCGTCGAAGAGCGCAGCGCCGAGCTGCGGCGCAAGGAGTCGCAGCTCGTCCACGGCGAAAGGCTCGCGGCGCTCGGCACGCTCGCCGCCGGCGTCGCGCACGAGATCAACGACCCGATGGCCTTCGTGTCGTCGAACCTGAACCGGATCGAGGAGATCTGGAGTCATCCGACGGAACGCCGCGACGTGCCGGAGATTCTCGAAGAATGTCACGACGGACTCTCGCGATTGCGCGCGACGGTCGGCGAGCTGCTGCGTCTCGCGCGCCGCAACGAATCGGAGACGGTGCCGGTCGATCTCGCCGATGTCGTCGCGTCGGTGTTGCCGTTGGTGCGCGCCGAGGGACGCTTCCGCGCGCGCTGGACCGAGTTCCTGACGGCAGTGCCCGCCGTGCGCGGCGATCCGGGTCTGCTCGCGCAAGTGGCGCTGCAACTGCTGCTCAACGGCATTCGCTCGATTCCGGAAGGCGCGCCCGCCGATCACCGCATCGCCGTCTCGACCGGCAGCGAGCGCGGACGCGTGCGACTGCGCGTGCGCGACAGCGGCCCGCCGATCCCGAGCGCGGAGCTGCCCCACATCTTCGATCCGTTCTCGCCGCTCGCCGCCGAGAACGTGACCTCGCGCCTCGGCCTCGCCGTCACACACCAGATCGTCGTCAGCCACGGCGGCGAAATCGAAGTGACGAGCGATCAGCGGGGGACGGAAGTGACGGTGTGGCTGCCGGTGCTGGCGAGCGCCTGAGCGTTTAGCAGGCTGCTAGAGCAGCCCGTCCCAGAACGCGCGCTCGGCGGATTGCGGATCCCATGCGAGCTCGCTGCTGCGGCCGAGTCGGTGCGTTGCACGCTTTGCGGTGTCGTAGGCCGGCCAGCCTGGATCGCCGCCGCGCGCGAAGGCGAGCCACGCGTCTTGCATTTCCGTCGCGAGGCGATCGGCTTCGGGGCCGGAGCCAACGAGTTGCATCGCGCGCGGATCGCGATGCGTGCCGAACACGAAGGGCAGCTCGATGCCGTGACACGAGCCGAGCGCGCCATCGAGCGCCTGCGACGCCCAGTCGCAGAGATAGACGTGAACATTCGCCGTCGCGCGGAGTTGCTGCTCCGCGAGGCGCAGCGCGGGAACGCGGAAGACGCGATCCGTCTGCATCGCGATCCAAAGCGCGGGCGCATCGATCGGCGCCGCGCCGCTGCGTGCGCCGCGATAGATCTCGACCGCGCGCTGCGCGAACGCCGCGGGATCACCAGCCGCTGCAGGCGGGACGCGGGCGAGGCGGCGCAACAATCCTGCGTCGTCCATCGCGCGCAGCTTCGCGTCGGTGAGCGCGAAGAGGCGCCACTCGTCGAGGTTGGTGCCGACCAGCAGCGCGACCTCGCGCGCCGCGCCGTCCGCAACCGCATCGAGCGACGCGCGCGGCAGCACCGCGCCATCGACCATCGGCTGGAACGCGAGGCCTTCGACATCGCGCCAGCTCTGATCGATCACATGCCCTTGCGCGGCGAGGATCGCTTCAACGGGCAGCGTGCGGAGCACCTCGACCGGCGCGGCTGGCTGCTCGAGCGCGGCGCGAAACAATTCGGCGATGCGCAGGCCATTCGCACGCGGCGATACGTTGTGCGCCGCGCCGCTCTGCAGGATCGCGCGCTGGAAGAGGCCGCGCGCGGCGGGCGCGCCGAGCAGTGCGCCGATCGACATCGCGCCCGCCGACTCACCGAAGAGCGTCACGTTGCCCGCATCGCCGCCGAGCAGCGACGCGTGATCGCGTACCCATTCGAGCGCGGCGATCTGATCGAGCAGGCCGAAGTTCGCGCCGATCTCGCCTGCATCGAGCAGATCGGGAAGCGCGAGAAAGCCGAGCGCGCCGAGGCGATAGTTCAACGTGACGACGACGACATCGCCGCGCCGCGCGAGGTTCGCGCCATCGAAGAGCGGCAGTGAACCGGCGCCCGCCGTGAAGCCGCCGCCGTGCAGCCACACCAAGATCGGACGGCGCGCGCCGTCGAGCGCTGGCGTCCAGACTTGCAGCGTGAGGCAATCCTCGTCTTGCGCGAACCCTTCGAGCCCGAGCATGCGCATCACGAGACTCGCGCGCTGCGGCGCGGTGGCGCCGATCGCGCCAGCGTCGCGCACTCCCGTCCAGCTCTCTTCGCACAGCGGCGGCGCCCAACGCCGCGCACCGACGGGAGGCGTCGCGAACGGAACGCCGCGGAACACAGCGAGGCCGTCCTCACTACGTCCTTCGAGGACTCCGCTGCGCGACTCGAATCGCGGATTCTGGCTCGTCATTGCTTCGCGAAACTAGCCCAGCAATTCGTGTCGTCTCCGCTAGGTTCCGCCGGCCCTTGGAGGAACTCATGGCAACCGCGACCCAGAGCAGCGCACCGTCCTCGAATCAACGCCCCATCTGGCGCAACTGGGCGGAGGTGTTGCGCACGCAAAACCTCTCGTCCGAGCACACGATGGACGGCGTTTCGCGCTGGCTGTTGATCGTGCGCGCGAGCGTGTTCCCGATGACGATCACGTCGGGCGTGCTCGGCGGGCTCTTCGCGGTGGCCGGGCCGACGCCCGCCGACGCCAACTGGTTCTTCCTCGCACTCGCACTCGTCGGCCTGGTACTCGCACACGCCGCCAACAACATGATCAACGACTACTTCGATCTCGTGGGCGGCGTTGATTCGGCTCACTACGTGCGTGGCCTCTACGCGCCGCACCCGATCTTGAACGGCCTCATCTCGAAGGGCGGTCTGATCGCGGCCATCGCGGCGATCAACGCGATCGACCTCGCGATCCTCGTCTATCTCGGCGCCGAACGCGGTCCACTCGTGTACTTCTTCGCGCTCGCCGGCCTCTTCATCTCCGTCTTCTATGTGGCACCGCCGCTGAAGCTGAAACATCACGGTTTCGGCGAGCCCGGCGTCTTCCTGGTCTGGGGACCGCTGATGATCGGCGGCACCTACTTCGTGACGACGGGCCTCGCGCCCGCATGGGTCTTCGCCGCGAGCCTGCCGTACGCGTTGCTCGTGACGGTGGTGCTCTTCGGCAAGCACATCGACAAGCTCGAAGCCGACTCCGCGAAAGGCATCCACACGCTGCCCGTGTTGCTCGGCGACACACAAGCGCGATTCGTCGCGCAGGCGCTGATGCTCTCGTTCTTCGTCGTGATGGGAATCCTCGTGTTGACCGGCACGCTCGGCGTCTGGACGCTCGTCACTTTCGCCGCGCTGCCGCGCTGCATCGAAGTGATGCGCGTGTTCCGCACCGCGAAGCCGGCCGAAGCCCCGCCCGGCTACCCGCTCTGGCCGCTCTGGTACGTCGCGTGGGCATTCCTGCTCACACGACGAGCCGGCGCACTCTTCGCACTCGGCCTCATCGCCACCGCAATCTTCCCGCGCTTCTTGTAACGCATGCATGAGGGGAGTCGGCGCGCGATCATCGCGGCGTTTCTAGCCAACCTCGGCATCGCTGCGGCGAAGCTCGTCGCGTTCCTCTTCACTGGCGCCGCGTCGATGCTCGCCGAAACCGTGCACTCGCTCGCCGACACCGGCAACCAGGCGCTGCTGCTGCTCGGCGCGTCGCGCGCGGGTCGCGCGGCGAGTCCCGAACATCCCTTCGGCTACGGACGCGAGCGCTACTTCTGGTCCTTCGTCGTCGCGCTGGTGCTCTTCTCGCTGGGATCGCTCTTCGCAATCTACGAGGGTGTCGAGAAATTGCGTCACCCACATGAACTGGTCGCCCCGCAGTGGGCGATCGGCGTGCTGCTGGTCGCAATCGTGCTCGAGAGCTGGTCGTTCCGCACCGCGTTCGTCGAAGCGAATGCCGTACGCGGCAGCCAGAGCCTGTGGCGATTCATTCGCCGCGCCAAGAGCCCCGAACTGCCCGTCGTGCTGCTCGAAGACACCGGCGCGCTGCTGGGTCTGCTCTTCGCGCTGCTGGGCATCGGACTCGCGATCACGACGGGCGACGCGCGCTTCGACGCGCTCGGCTCCGTTGCGATCGGCTTGCTGCTCGCCGTGATCGCGATCGTGCTCGCCATCGAGATGAAGAGCCTGCTGATCGGCGAATCGGCGACCCCCGAAGTACAGCAACGCATCCACACTGCGATCGACGGCACCGAGTCGGTGACCCGCCTGATCCACCTGCGCACGCTGCACCTCGGCCCCGATGAACTCCTGGTGGGCGCGAAGATCGAGTTCTCACGTTCGCTCGACCTACCCGGCCTCGCCCGCGCGATCGACGACGTCGAAGCGCGCATGCGCTCCGAAGTCGCCGAAGCGCGCGTGATCTACATCGAACCCGACATCCACCGCGATGCCTGAGCCAGCGGAACGCGATGCATCCCGGCGAATACACGACACTGTATCGAGTCGAGGACGAACACTGGTGGTACCGCCAACTCCGGCGCGTGCTGCACTGGCACATGGATCGCTACCTGCCGGCATGGCGTAACGCGGCGATTCTCGACGCCGGCTGCGGCACCGGCGGCAACCTCGCGCATCTGGAAGGTGCAGGACGCCGCGTCGGCCTCGACTTCTCGCCCGACGCGCTCGCCGGCGCCCGCAAGCGCGACCTCGCGGAGTTGGTGCGCGGCACCGTGACGTCGCTGCCATTCGCCGCATCGAGCTTCGACGCAGCGATCTCGATGTCGGTGATCTACCACCAATGGGTCGCCGATCCCGCTGAAGCGCTGCGCGAAGTGCATCGCGTACTGCGCCCCGGCGGCCTGCTCTTCCTCGACGTCCCCGCCTACCAATCACTGCTCTCCGCGCACGACGAAGCCGTCATGACGGCGCGCCGCTTCGACGCACGCGAGACGCGGCGCCTCGTCGAGGCGAGCGGCTTCGAAGTGTTGCGCGTCACGCATTGGAACACGCTGCTCTTTCCGGCGATCTGGGCTGCGCGGCGGATGAAGCTGATGCCGGCGGGGCAGGACTTCGAGACGACGGAGCCGACGGCGAGCGGGCGGAATGCGGTGCTTGATTGGGCGATGCGGCTTGAGGCGGCGGTGATGAAGCGGGTGGCGTTGCCGTTCGGGGTGTCGATTCATTGTGTTGCGCGGAAGATCGTCACGATGTAGCTGGCGCTCTCGAGTCCAGATGCGCTTGAATTGGCAGTGCAAGCCTGTTGGGCGGCAGAACCTCGATTCGGGAGGCAGGAATGGAACCGAGCGAATCCGCGTCTCTTGCCGTGAACAGGGCAGCGCGCTTGGCGCGCTGGGCCATCGGGCTGGGCGTCGCCGGTCTTGTCGCAATGGTCATCTTCGCTCCTGTCGCCTTGCTGTTCGCGGTGCCCTCCGTGGTTTGCGGCCACAAGGCTCGAACGCGATTCAAAGCGCTGGGTGAATCAGCACCAGGCCGTGGCCTTGCAACGGCTGGCCTCCTACTCGGTTATCTGCCACTCGTCGGCGTCGCCACCACCACTCTCCTTCTTTCGGCTGTGCTCCTCCTATCGCAGCCCGGTGAGCCTCCGACATGGCTGAGCTGGATTTACGAGCTGTTCTGATTCGGTAACGCCTTACCACTCCCACCAGTCGTCTCCGCCGATTGAGTTGCCCCATGCAGGTCGAAGATTCGGTGGTGTGCCGCGCGGGATCGCTAGGTCACGCCAGTACATCGCCGCGCCCAAGAGTCCTACTTGAGAGTGCGGTCCTAGCCGCTTCTGCATTCTGAGATCGAACGTGACCACGCATCGTGCTCGCAACGCCTCCGCTTCGGCCAAGATTCGACAGTCCTCGCTATCGCTGTGAAACGCGGTCAGAACTCTGGTTCGTGAATCCGCCCATCCCAATGCCTCATCCGGAACTTGGAGTTCAGGCAACTGAACCATCACGAGTTGCTGGAGTCTCCTTCGGTGGCCTGCATCCAAGGTCCTCATGGCCTGCTCAACTGCAGTCTTGCCAACCCCAACTCGGCACCATAGGAAGAGCCGAAAAGCGGCCACGCGCTCCTCGCGCAGCTTCACATCCGGGTCGCGCTTCGGGTCGTAGTCACCGGCCATCGCCTCTGCGAGATAGGAAAGAATCATCGTGTCGAGCAGCGCAATTTCCATCGGTGAAAAGTTGCCAGGTAGTCTTCCGCGCAACAAGGTTTGTCCTGACGCGCTCCAACGCCGTGCTTCTCGCTAGGCGTTTTTGAATTCGTACGGTCGACAAAACATCGCGAAATTCAAGTTGCTCTGAGCGCTTCGCTGTGACCGGATCCGTCACACACTCGTGTGATGATGCCCTCGATGACTCGCCGCCCTCGACAGATCCCGCTCTCGCTCCCCGCCGCACCGCGATGGGGAGGCCGTCGCGCCGGCGCCGGCCGCAAGCCCGGCTTGCTCCGCCGCGACCCGCACGCACCCCGATCCCCGCTCGCCTCGCGCCATCCCTGCCACGTCACCTTGCGAGTCCGCCGCGACGTTCCCTCGCTCCGCTCCGCCCGTCTCATCCGCGAGTTCGAGCGCTCCCTCCGCGAACTCTGCGACCGAACGCGATTCCGTGTCGTTCACTACTCGCTCCAAACGAATCACGTTCACCTCGTCGTCGAAGCGGCGAGCGCGCGAGATCTCGCGTGCGGCATGAAGTCGCTCGGTGCTCGGCTCGCGCGAGCCGTGAACCGGATCGCGCGCCGTCGCGGGCGCGTGTTGAGCGATCGCTATCACCTGCAGGTTCTTCGCACGCCGCGCGAGGTTCGCAATGCGATCGCGTATGTCCTGCTGAATGCGCGAAAGCACGCGATGCAAGTCCGCGGAGTCGTCGCGCGCTCGCTTGCGGTCGATCCCGCAAGCTCGGGGCGTTGGTTCGATGGATGGCGTGACGCGAACACGCGCGCTCACGATCCGCCTGTGGTCGCGAAACCCAGAACGTGGCTTCTCGCTCTCGGCTGGAGACGGTGGACCCTCGTTTCGATCCACGAGGTGCCGGGCAGGAGACGCCGCATTCGAATTGGATGAGCACGCGGACCTTCCACTCTCGCAACGACGGCGTAGTCTCTTCCCTCGCGCCAAGCCGGAGATTCCACCATGCACGCAAGCTGTCTCTGCGGATCCGTCACCTGGGACGTGGACGCCCCCGTCGAGTGGATGTCGCATTGCCATTGTTCGTTCTGTCGAAAGTCGCACGGCACCGCGTTCGCGACTTACGTCATGGCGCCAGCGAGTGCATTCCGACTCGATGGCAGCGAGCACGTCGTGCGCTTCGAATCATCGCCGGGATGGTTCCGCCATTTCTGCGGGCGCTGCGGATCGGTCGTGCCCGGCGACGCTTTCGATGGACGCATCTTCCTGCCCGCGGGCAACTTCGACGCCGACCCGATCGTTCGCGCGAAGGCACACATCTTCACGACGTCGAATCCGCCGTGGTACGAGATCACCGATGCGCTGCCGCGCTTCGACGCCTACCCGCCCGGCACCGACGCGCCAATCGCGCCCGATCGCCCGCGCGAAAGCGTCGCGGCGCCGATCCACGGCTCCTGCCTCTGCAACGCCGTCGCCTTCGAAGCCACCGGCGACGCAATCATCTGTCGCAACTGCCACTGCATGCGCTGCCGCAAGGCGCGCTCGGCCGCGCACGCGTCGAATCTAGTCGTGCCGATCGACGGCTTCCGCTTCACGCGCGGCGAAGATCGACTCGGCTCCTACAAAGTTCCCGATGCACAGTTCTTCATGCAGGTCTTCTGCCGAAGCTGCGGCTCACCGATGCCGCGCGTCGACACCAATCGGGGTTTCGTCGTGATCGCGATGGGCACACTCGACGCCGATCCGGGCATGCGCCTCCACAACCACATCTTCGTCGCATCAAAGGCACCGTGGTTCGAGATCACCGACGCGCTGCCACAATTCGCCGAACAACAGACGCCCTGACGATCGATCCAACACGCGGTCCGCCCGGCGCGCTGATACGAGTCAGGTTGCTACGCGGCCTCGAGTACTTCGCGGAGGAACCTCGAGATGCGATCGCGGTTCGCAGAGAGACTCGAGAACTGCTTCTCACAGGTATCGCTGAAACGCGCGAGAACCTTTCTGTTGACCTGTTCCTGATCTTCGAAGATCGCGAGGGATCGGGATCCCAGACCCCAGCGCTCGAACTGCAATAGAGCAATGGTCGCGTCTCGAACTCGATCGTCAGTCGGCAGAGCGAACACGAAAAGGGGTCGAGTCATGCCGTTGACCTTGCAGTCGACGACATAGTTGGCCGCTCGATCATGCACCGGGTCGTGCCACTCGAACTCTCGGCGTGAGCTTGGGATCTGCTCCGTCATGAAGCTTCGGAAGTCCTCGATGAACGTAGAGCGGATCCGCTCTCTAGACAGATACGAGACGTCTGTAATCCGAAGAAGAGCTTGCACGAAGCTGAAAAGCGCATCTCCGTACCGGTGGTCAGGAACGCGAATGACGAGCTCGCCGCCGCGATCTTCGACGGCGTAAGCGTCGAGAGCATTGGAGATGATCTTGGCGCGCGTTCCCTTCTGAAAATCCTTCTCGCTGATCTCGTACGTGAGATGCATGTAGGTGTGACCCTCATCCGAGAGCACCCACGAATCATTGGACCGCTTCAAGACGATGGCGAGGTGATCGCGGTCCTCAAACTGGAACGGCGTGAGGACGCGGAAGCGGTCGAGTCCCTCGGGCTCGAGGGTCACCTGGTCAGAGACTGATTCGCGGAACGAACGCGCAACTTGTTCGACGTTCATCGCGGGCTCCACCTAGAAGAGTTCACCCTGAGGAAGCTCAGGGAGTTCGAAGCTGCAGTCTTCGAACAAGCACTTGGTTGCCTCATCGAGGTTCGAGTACCGATTCGTCACCTCAGCGAAGGTCTCCTCCTTGTTGCCCGTTTGTTGATAGCGCTCAGTAGCAGTGTGGATGTGGAAGTCATAGAACTTCTCGTTCTCGATGGGATTCGAGTGCTCGTGACTCTTCCCGTTGTACCGCTTCAACCGCAAGACCTGATTGGAACCAGGAACGCGATAGGCGAGGATCACACTAAAATCGAGTGGATTGAAATCAGAGCGGCGTTGCATGAGGCGGAACTCCGATCCCTGATCGCCCTCGATCTCCAACTCAGACTCGGTGTGGCCTCGCTTGGCCTTGAGCGTCAGCCTCTTCTTCCAGTCCCCGGGCAGTGCTTTTCTCTCTGCCAACAGGTCGGCGATCTCTTGGTCCGTCAGGAAAGCTGTCAATCGGCTGCCTCTGCCCCGTGAGCTTCGTCGATCTCAACCGCACGCTATCCAATCTTCTCCGAGAGTTGCCAGCCCCAATTGAGGCGCTCGACTCGGCTTGGCTACCTCGGAGTGTCTCGTTCACACACAAGTCCGCGACGGGGAATCTCACGTCGATCGTTCATGGGTGCGCTCGTTCACATCACTCCGAAAACTTCCGCTCCTTCCACCAGGGAAAGAACGCCGGCATCTCCGACGAAGCCTTCATCGCAAACCGCGCCGGTCGCTTCTCGAGAAAACTCTGCACGCCTTCGTACGCATCCGCCGAGCGACCCATCGCGTAGATCGCCTGCGAGTCCACCTTGTGCGCCTCCATCGGATGATCGGCGCCAAGCATCTTCCAGAGCATCTGCCGCGCGAGCGCGACCGACACCGCGCTGGTGTTGTCGGCAATCTCGCGCGCGAGCGCATGCGCAGCCGGCAACAACTCCGCGGCTGGCACCACGCGCGAAACGAGCCGCCCCGCGAGCGCCTCGGCTGCGTTGAACACACGCCCCGTCGCGACCCACTCCATCGCCTGCGAGATGCCGACGACGCGCGGAAGGAACCACGAGCTCGCCGCCTCCGGCACGATGCCGCGCCGCGCGAACACGAAACCAAAGCGCGCGTCCTCGCTCGCGATCCGCACGTCCATCGGCAGCGTCATCGTCGCGCCGACACCGACCGCGGCGCCGTTCACCGCGGCGATCACCGGCTTCTTGCACTCGAAGAGGCGCAGCGTCACACGCCCGCCGCCATCGCGATGCTCGTGCGATTCCTCTGCGCGGCTCGCGTCGAAGGTCTTGCCGCCGCCGCCGAGATCCGCGCCCGCGCAGAAGCCGCGACCCGCGCCGGTGACGACCACCGCGCGCACCTCGTCGTCCGCGTCGATCGCGTCGAGCAGGTGCAACCAGTCGAGCATCATCTGTTCGGTGAACGCGTTCAGGCGATCGGGGCGATTCATCGTCACGGTGAGCACGCGATCGCGAACTTCGGTCAGCAGGGTTTCGTAGGCCACGGATTCTCCTTGGATCGTTCAAGTCGAGGCTTCGAGCGAAACCCCGGCAATCGGCTCTGGCCGAAAGAAGTCGGTAGCCCCGGCCGCACGCAGCGCGGACTCGAGCGGCGTCACATCCGCGTGTGTCCACAGCGCGACGATCGTGCCGCCGCCGCCGGCGCCCGCGAGCTTCGCGCCCAACGCGCCGGCAGCGAGCGCCGCCGCAATGAGGCGTTCGTTCGATTCGCCCGAGCCGCCGAAGCTGCGCTGGATCGCGTGATTCTCATTCATCAGCGCGCCGAAGCGCGACCACTCGGCGCGCAGCAGCGCCGTCTTGCCCTCGCGCGCGATCGCGGCGACGCGTTCGTAGCCGCGCACGACCTCGAGCTCGCCGCGCTCCCAGCGCGCGCGGATCGGCGCGTGCACGGAGCCCGAGTGGTGCGACACACCGGTGAAGGCGAGCACGAATGGAAGTTGCGCGACGTGCGGCGCGAGATCCTCGACGGTCGCGAAGGGTTCGCCGGGCACCGCCTTGTCGGCGTCCTTAGCGCGCAGATCGACATAGCGGAGGCCACCGAACACACAGAGATAGTGATCGACCCAGCCACACGCGACACCAAGCAATTCGCGCTCGGTCTGCCGCGAGCGCTCGGCGAGTTCATAGGGCGACGACGTCGCGTTGCGCCACGCGGCCAACGCCCGCAGCAGCGCAGCGAGCAGCGCGGTCGAACCCGCGAGCCCGCTGCCGAAAGGAATCGCCGAGTCGTACGCGATGCGCGCCTGCGGCAACTCCGGCTGCGCCGCGAGCGCGGCGCGCGCGACATCGAAACGGTCGCCCTGCAAGCGCAGGTCACCCTTCGACGTGATGACGCATGCAGCGCCATCCGTCGCGAGTTCCAGTTGCGCGGCGCTCTGCATCTCGACGCGCGCATGACACGGGAGAGCGCATCCCAGCACCGCACCGCCGTAGAGATCAGATGGATTGCCGATCAGGTTGGCGCGCGCCGGGGCCTTCACGACGATGCGTCGCATGCCGCTCACGAGATCGCAACCCGAAGCTGTGTCCAGCCGCAGGACGGCAGCGTGAGATCGAGATCGAAGCGACCCGACGCGGCGTCCCACGCAATGGCGAGCGCGTGCGCGCCGTGCGTATCGTGCGCCGTGGCGCGCAGCGGTGCGCGCGTCGCCCAGCCGGTGATGCGCACGCGTTCGTGCGGGGCACCGAGCACGTCGAGCGCGACGCCGACTTCGTTCGCGCAG
Organism: Deltaproteobacteria bacterium; assembly: GCA_031396445.1. Taxonomy (GTDB): domain Bacteria; phylum Myxococcota_A; class UBA9160; order UBA9160; family PR03; genus PR03. The sequence goes on from JANNKU010000146.1 coordinate 33,280, forward strand.
ACATTGGCAATGCGTTTGTCGCCGGCCGTCGCGTAGCACTTCGCGTCGCCGATGATCGCGATCTCGCCGCCTGCGACGCGGGCGATCGGACACAGTACGCGGTAGTCCCAGTCGAGCGTCGTGAGCGTAAGGTCGAAGCCACCATCCACCGCGACGCGCTCCATGCGCCCGCTGCGCCAGTCGAAGGCGAGCATCGGCGCCATCGGTCGCTCGGCTCCGAGGTCTGCGAAGTCTATGCGGAACCCCAACGGCTCGGTGACGCGCGATGCATGGAAGCTCGCGAGATAGATCCACGAGCCGAGCGCGTGCGTCGAGTGCGTCGCGCCGATGAGCGGCGCGTGTTCGAGTACGGCGTGCGCGCGGAAACAGCGATCGAGCGCGGCGATCGGCGCGTCGGGTTTCACCAGCACGCCGTCCGTGCGACAAGTGCGGAGCACGAGATCGCGATCGGTACGGCCGACGCGATCGCCGAGCCCCACCGGGCCGGCCGAGAGCGCCGAGATCAGCGCTTCGGCTTCGGCGTGCGGATCGCCATCGCGCGGCCCGTCGCCGTCGCGAAAGGTGAGGAACACATCCTTGAAGGGCAGCAGCCCGAGCGCGCGCGCCATTGCGTTGCCGTAGAGGAACCACGACCAGAGCGCGCCGTTGCCGATCACGTACTTGTAGTCACCGCAGGTGCGGATCGAGGTGACGTTGCGAAGCGTCACGCTCTGGAAGAAATCTGCCGGCGACGCCATGCACCACTGCAGCGTGAGACCCTGCTCGCCCGCCGCCGCGTCGAGACCTTCCTGCCACGCGCGCGCGCGACCTGGCGCTTCGCGCAAACCGCGCACGCCGAGAAAGCACTCGATCAGCCAATCGTGTTCGAAGGTGACGACGCCCCAGCTCGCCGCCTGGTGCAGCAACTTTGCGTAGAGCGCGGCGTCCTTCGGATGCGCGCGGTCGCCATCGTGCCACGCATCGTGCGTCGCGAAATACGGCGACGCGCTCGCGAAGTGGCGACAATGCGTCGCGAGCGGCGGATTGCCGAGCGCTTCGCGCAGCGCGGGAATCCCGTCGGGCAGGATGTCGGGACGCGCATCCCAGGTCATCAAGCCGGTCGGCGGCACGGTGATGTCGGGATCGTTGAAGGGTCGCAGCTGCTCGTGCGGGTAGAACCACGAGTCGAGCTGGAACACGCGATACGGAATCTCTTCCTTGCGCAGCGACTCGGCCGTGGCACGGAGCGTCGGCATGACACCGCCGAGCCCCGGTTCGCTGCGATACCAGTAGGCGGCGCCGTTGTCGGTCCAGTACGAGAGCTTGGCGCCGAGTTCGTCGGCGTAGCGACCCGGTCGCACCGTACCGTGTCGCGCGCGCAGGAACGCGGCCCACGCATCGAGACATGCGCGCGGACCGTCGCCCGCCCACACCGAGAGCTCGCTCGCGAAGCCAGCGGGGATCTCATCGAGATCGCCGTGCCAGCCGCAGCGCACGCCGCTTGCCGCCGCTTCAGCGTTGCGCGGCACGGCGATCACCTGCTCGTGGAACGCGTCGAGCGGCGCGAGCATCAGCGTGCGTCCATCCGGCGCGAGCACGAAGAGCGGCTCGACCACCGCGGGCCGGAACGGCAGCAGGAGGAAGTTCGCGCACGACGGATCGGACGCCGTCGGCAGCGCGAACTCGGTGTACTGATGGCCGAAGACGCGCGCGCCTTCGGGCAGACCGTTCGTGGCGCGCAGATCGGGACGCAGCCACGGCCACGCGACACTCGGCGCATCGAAGACGCGCGTCGCGACGCCGTGCAGCGGCGCGCTCGCTTCGAGGCGGAACACCAGCACGGGCGCGTCGCGGTAGGCGCGCACGCTGGTGCGGATCGGGAGCGGCGACTCGTTCCAAGCGATGTCGAGCGCGGCGAAGTCGCCGAGGTCGTCGTGACCGCTGCGCGGCTCGTAGCCTGCGACGCGCGGTTCGTGAATCGCGCTGCCCTGCGCAACGCGCAGGCCGATCGCGCCGAGCCAATCGGGTTCGCCCCATGCGACGCGAAGCGAAGCGTCGCCCGCCACCTCGATCGCGAGATCATCTCGAGCGGCGAGGCGAATCGAATCCGGCACGCGACCTCCACACACGAATGCCCCGACGCGGCGTCGCGCGGGCGAGGCATCGTAGCCCGATGAACTCCGCTCGCCTCTGGCTCGCTGCGCGATCCACTGGCGAGCCGCGAGCGCGTTATTGTGCCGCGATGGCTCTCTACTTCGCATACGGATCGAACATGGCGAGCGCGCGACTGCAAGAGCGCGCTCCCTCGGCGCGCGCACGCGGCGCCGCGCTGCTTCGCGAACATGCATGGCGCTGCAACGTGCCCAGCGCGGATGGCTCAGCGCGAGCGAACCTCGTTCCGGAGCGCGACGCGGAGACCTGGGGCGTCCTCTACGAAATCAACGCAAGCGAGTGGGAGGCGCTCGACCGCACCCAGCGCGGCTACGAACGCATCGTCGTCGATGTGTTGCAGGGCGATGTGCGCAGCGCCGCGCAGACCTACGTCTCGGATCGCGTCGCCGACGAGGAGTCGCCGGCGCCGTGGTATCTGGGGCTGGTCGCCGCGGGCGCGCGCGAGCACGCGTTGCCGGAAGCATGGATCGCGTCGATCGAAGCGCTCGCACCGCCGCGCGAGGATCCCGTCGGCGAACCCATGGTCCTCGACGATCCCGCCAACCACTGCTTCGGTTGCAGCACCACCAACCCGCGCGGTTTGCACCTGTCGTTCCTGAAGGTGGATCGCGGCGTCGTCGAGGCGCGTTACGTCGCGCTGCCCGAGTTCTGCGGCATGGACGGCATCGTACACGGCGGCGTGCAGGCCGCGATTCTCGACGAGGCGATGGGCTTCGCGCTGCACGCCGCATTCGACACGCGCGACGAGACGAACGCCGCGACGATCGAGCTGAACCTGAAGTACCTGCGCCCGACACCAACGGGTGAAGAGCTGCTGGTGCGCGCCCGCTTCGTCCGCGCCGAAGCGCGCGACGTCTGGGTCACCGGCGAAATCCGCGACGCCGAAGGCACCCTCTGCACCGAAGCAGAATCGCGCTGGCGACGCCTCCGCGCGTAAACTCATGGAGTCGCGGGGGGGGGGGGGGGGGGGGGGGCCGCGGGGGGGGCGGGGGGCGCGGCCCCCCCCCCCCCCCCGCCCCCCCGCGAGTCCATCAGGCCGGCCTGCGTGAGGTACTGCACGCTGAAGTGTCGCCGCGCGTCGGTCCACACTTCGCGCACGGCGAGGCCTGCGCCCGCGGCGAGCGCCGCGAAGTTCGCGAGGTCGTACTTGTACGAGTTCTCGGTGTGGATCGTCTCGCCAGGCGCGAACCAGAACGGCCTGCCGCCGACGCGCACCGTCTGCGCGACGCTGCTGACGAGGTGCATCTCGACGCGACCCGCGCTCTCGTCGTAGCGCGCGTGATGGCGGAAGCGCGCGAGATCGAAGTTTCCGCCCAGTTCACGGTTGATGCGCACCAGCAGATTCTGATTGAAGGCGGCCGTGACACCGGCGGCATCGTCGTAGGCGCGTTCGAGCGTCGCGCGCTCCTTCTTCAGATCGACACCGATCAGCAACGCGCCGCTCTCGCCAGCGACGCGCGCCATCCGCGCGAGGAAGCGCTGCGCCTGCGGCGGCGTGAAGTTCCCGATCGTCGAACCGGGGAAGTACACACCGCGACGGACCGGCGTGATCCGCGATTGCGGCAACTCGAAGGGCTCCGTGTAGTCGGCGCAAACCGGCAGCACTTCGAGCGCGGGATACGCGGCGGCGAGCGTGCGCGCCGATTCCGTCAGCGCCTCGCGCGAGATGTCGATCGGTACATATCCTGCCGCGTCGGGCAATCGATCGAGGAGCAGTCGCGTCTTGCGCGACGAGCCGCTGCCGTACTCGACCAGCAGACAACGCGCGCCGAGCAGCGAAGTCATCTCGGCGGCGTGCGTCTCCATGATCGAGAGTTCGGTGCGCGTCGGGTAGTACTCGGGCAGGTCGCAGATCGATTCGAAGAGCGCGGAACCGCGCTCGTCGTAGAAGTATTTGCAGGGCAGCGTCTTTTGCGGCTGCGAGAGACCTGCCCAGACTTCGTCGCGAAATTGCGAGACGTCGGGGCCGAAGTCGTGCAGGGCAACCGGTGCGCTCATCGTGCGTCCCTCGCCAATCGCAAACCGCTCCACTGCCAACGGGCAGCGGGCGGGAAGAAGTTTCGATAGCTGGCGCGCATTTGATCGCGCGGCGTCGCGCACGAACCTCCGCGCAACACGAACTGGTTGCACATGAACTTGCCGTTGTACTCGCCGATCGCGCCGGCGGCGGGCCGGAAGCCCGGATACGCGAGATATGGACTCTGCGTCCACTCCCAGACATCGCCAAAAAGTTGCGATGGTGCGCCGCCAGCCACTTCGCCTAGCGGCATCGGCTGCAACGCGTCCGACTCGACGAAGTTGCCCGCGATCGCGACGCCTGTCGCCGCGGCTTCCCACTCCGCCTCGCTCGGCAAACGCGCATCCGACCAACGCGCAAAGGCGTCGGCCTCATAGAAACTGACGTGCGAAACCGGCGCGGCGAGATCGAGCGGGCGCAAACCGCCGAGCGTGAACTCGCTCCACGCACCATCGCGCAACTCCCAGTAACCAGGCGCCGACCAGCCTTCGCTGCGCAAGGCCGCGAAGCCGTCGGAGAGCCACAACGTGGGATCGGTGTAGGCGCCCGACTCGACGAAGGCGAGGAACTCCACGTTCGTCACCGGCCGCGAAGCGATCTCGAAGCCAGGCACCAGCAGCGGATGGCGCGGTGCCTCGTTGTCGAAATGGAAGTGCGAGCCGCTGGCGCCGAGTTCGCGCATCGCCGTCTCGAAGCGATGCCAACGCAGCGGCGGCGTCTCGACCGCAAGCTGCGTGCGCGCCAGATCGGCGCGATAGGCGGGGCGCAACGGGCTGCTAGCGAGCAGATGCTTCGCATCGGTGAGCAGCAGCTCCTGGTGTTGCTGCTCGTGTTGCAGGCCGACTTCGATCACCGCTCCAGCATCACGCGCATCTTCCTTCGCGAGCACCTCGAGCACGTGGCGATCGACATGCGCTCGATACGCCAGCACCTCGGAGAGCGACGGACGCGTCAACAATCCTCGCTGCGCGCGCGGGTGCTGCTCGCCAACGCCGTTGTAGTACGAGTTGAAGAGCACACGGAACGTGGGATCAAAGGCACGGTAGCCGGGCAGCATGCGTTCGAGCACGAAGGTCTCGAAGAACCAGCTCGTGTGCGCGAGATGCCACTTCGTCGGGCTCGCATCCGGCATCGATTGCACGCAGCAATCCTCCGCCGAAAGCGGAACCGCGAGCTGTTCCGTCTGGGCTCGCACAAGTGCATACGCACGCGGGGAAAGCGCCTCGATCGAGGCGTGATCATCATTCATGGAGCCCCCTCCGGCCCCCCTTCCCCCCAAACAAAACGCTGCATGACATCGTTCAGATGCCAGGGCGCGGCGAGCGTAGCGAGCTAGATCAGACGCGCCCGCAACGCGACGCCCGCGTCGAGAATGCGCGATGCAGCCTCGGGCGCGAAAGTGGACATCGCGATCTCATAGCGAAGCTCCGCATCGGGCTCCGTGAAATTTCGCGCGTGCGGCAAATAGCGGAACCAACCATTCGCGATGCTTATGACAGCGCCGGGCGCACCGTCGAGACGCGACTTCCAATCGAGACCGACATCGACGGTGGCTTCGGCCGGCACGGCGAGCAGCCACGCCGGACCGAGTCGCAACACTTGCACGCTCACACTCGGCGCGACGCCGCCGGCAAAACGCGGTGCGGTGCGATCGCGCAAATACGCGCGCGCCGTCGCGATGCGTCTTCGCGCTTCGTCGCGCGGCAGATGTCGCGTGCGCTCGTGGGTCATCGCGAAGAGTTCGCCGACGCTCGGCTCGGCGCTGCTCGGATCGATGTCGAGCGCAGCGAGCGCGCGTTTGCGACCCACAGCGAGCAGCGCGCGGCGAATCTCCTCGCCGTCGGCGGCGCCATGCACGGGCAGCGTCAACCGCAACGTGTCGGCCGCGATCGTGGCGTCCGCGTCGGTCGTGATCGCGAGCACGGCGTTCGCGACGGCAACGCCCACCTCGCGGCCGAGCGACTCCATCACTTCGAAGCTCTCGCCGACGCTCTGTCCCTCGATCGCGAGATCGAGCAGCCCACGTGTGCGCGGGTCGATGTCCGCATGCGCACCGAGAGCGAAGAGCGCAGTCGCGCCCGGCAGCATCGACTCGATCACGCGCGACGCGGCGCCCGGCCAATCTGCCGAGTAGTCGAGATTGTCGTGGCCGAGCACGGTCGGGTGACAGCCGTGGATGTAGAGCACGGCGAGCGGCGACTGGTCGGCGCGATCGACGCGCACCACCAGCACGTCGGGATCGAGCGGGCCGTCGGCGACGCGTCGATTGCGACCGATGCGCGCTTCCGCGCGGCCAACACCGAGACGCGCCGGCGCGGCGCTCGCCCGCGCCATCTCCGCGGCGGCGACCGCCGCATCGAAGAGCGCTTCCGATGCATCGGGCAGCTCCGCGCCGCCGACCCAGGCTCCAAACCCGGTGTCGGGTCCTGAGTGCGTGTGGATGCTGCCGACCAGCACACGCTCTGCCGCGACGCCGGTTCGCTCGACGATCCGCGCGCGCACCAACTCGGCGTGGGCCGGCGCGAGCAGACACACATCGAGCTCGACCAGCAGACACTCGCCACCGCCCGACAGATAAAGCGCGCGAGCGAAGAGCGGATCGTGGACCGCACGCGCAGCGCCAGCCCGCGCGCCGTAGCCCATCATCGGAGCGCCGAGCGGCGGATCGAGCGGAACGCGTGCAACGCCTGCGACGAGACTCATGCGGATCTCTCCACTCCGTTGCTAGCCGACCGCGGCGCTCTTTGGTGTTTGCTCGCCACGCAGTGTTGCAAGGGCGACGCCCATCACGATCAGCATCGTCCCGAGGATGGCCCAGCCCCCTACGCCTTCGCCAAGGGCGACGACACCGATCGCCAACCCGACGACCGGCTGCACGAATACGAAGAGGGCCATCGTGCTGGCGCTCACTTCACGCAGCGCGCGATTCCACGCGACCATGCCAATCGCCGTCGCGAGGAAGGCGAGCAGCAGCACCCAGGCAAGTGCGGGCAACGCGCGCGTCGCATCGAAGGACTCTGTCGCAGCGAGCGGCACGAGCGGAATCCACGACAACAACGCCGCATAGATCGCAATGCGCAGCGGATCGTGGCGATCGACGAGCGGCTTCGCGGCGAGCGTGTAGATCGCCCAGCAGAGGTGCCCCGCGGCGATGATCAGATCGCCGCGCAAGTCGCCGGTATGCGCGTCGCCCGTTCCAGAGAGGACGATCAGGACGGTGCCCAGCACGCCGAAGACGCCCGCAATGATGTGCGCGATGCCGAGCGTTTCGCGCAACACGAAGGCCGCGCCGAGCAGGATGCCGATCGGTTCGAGCGGCGAGAGCAGCGCGCCGTGCGTCGCGCTCGATCGTTCGAGTCCGACGGCGCCGAGAATCTGCGGGAGTGCGAAGCCGACCCACGAGAGCGTCACCAACAGCAATAGATCGCGAGGCGTCCAGCGCGCGGGCGTCGCGGGGTTGCGTTCGCCACGCCAACGCCGAGGCAGCGCGGCGAGCGCGATCAGGAAGAACGCGCCCAGGATCTGGCGCGCCACCACGAGACCAAAGGGACCGAGCCCGTCGAGGGCGAGTTTGGTCAGCGCCGGCGTCGCACCGCCGATACCCTGCGCGACCCAGATCCAGACGAGAGTGGTAGGCCTGATGCGCAGCGCGTGTGGCCGTCTGCGGCGATGCTGTCGCTAGTTCGTGTCGTCGCCGAGTTGTTCGGCGAGGTAACGCTCTTTGCCGATCTGATCGACGACATAGAGCTGCGACTCGAGCCAATCGACCGAGTGCTCCTCGCTCTGCAGGATTCGCTCGAGGAGCGCGCGCGTACCGTTGTCACCCTTGTCGCGCGCGATTGCGATCGCGCGGTTGTAACGCGCCACGGCTTCGACCTCGAGCGCGAGGTCGAGGCGGTGCTGTTCGATCGCGTCTTCGCCGATGCGCACCGGATTCATCCGCTGCATGTTCGGCACGCCGGCGAGGTAGAGGATCCTCTCGATCACCGCGTCCGCGTCCTTCATCTCGTCGATCGATTCCTCGCGCTTCTTCTTGGCGAGCCGCTGGTATCCCCAGTTCGAACACATCTTGGCATGGATGAAGTACTGGTTGATGGCGGTCAGCTCCGCCGTGAGAATCTCGTTCAGCACCTCGAGGACCTGGGGATCGCCACGCACGGAGGCTCCTTCGTCGCGTCGTCGACGCGCACAGGGGAAGAACGGTGCGCGAAGCTAATCCGCGAGCTCGGGGCGATCAACCACTACGCGATCGGAGCGCGGAACTACGACGAGGAGGAGCTGCGGTCGTAGTCGATGGCGCGCGGCGCAGAACCCAACTCGGCAGTGATGATCTCGAGCACTGCTTCCGCACAACCGCCGCAGGCCGACGCGGCGCCGCAATGCGATCCGACATCGCGCAGCGTGGTCGCACCTTCACGAACAGCGCGTCGAATCTCGCGGTCGGTCGCCGTGCGGCAGTGGCAGATGATCAAGGTTCGCTCTCCGCGGCTTCGAGCAAAGCGCCCCTGTTGGTGGGAGACGCTGGGCTCGGGGTGTCGCAGAATACATGCGATGAAATTGAAAATCAATGTCATCTGAATGTCGAGATCGAACTCCGAGCGCCAAGATCAGCGCCTCACGAGTAGGCATCTAGTCGGAATTTTCGACGCCTCACGATGCTCCCCCGCCTCCATTGTTTGCATCGAACCGACCAAATCGAGCTCATCTGCTCGCTGGGGCGGGCCGAGAAGCCTCCGCACCTGCATCCCGCCCAAATCAAAATCAGGCACGGGCCTTGCTACTGCGAGGTCCGTCATCGCCCACTAGGAGAATCATTCATGTTCCGAATTACTTCGACGGCCATCCTGGGTCTCGCGCTCGCACTTCCGCTGAGCGCCTTCGCCGGTTCCCCGGTGGATGAGAAGACTCCCGAGGTCTCGATCGTTGCCGCCAACGAGGACGCCGTGGTGTTGCCCGCCGCACCTTCGATCACGCGCACGGAGCGCAGCGAGAACCAGGCTTCGACGCGAAACGCGCGCCGCGGCTCCAATCAGAGCTCGGCCGAGTTCCGCTTCAACAGCCCGTACGCGTTCCCGCTGCAGACGCTCCCGATGGTCGTCCCGACGATCACGACGTTCAGCTTCTAGCCTTCGCGGAAGCTAGAACCTCAGACCCTCGCCTCCCCGGGCGCAGGCTCGAACTCGAGAACTTCGACGTGTGATGCGTCGAGGAACCAGAGTTCGACCCGCGGCGCTTGCGGGAGGCGAAGTGCTTCCTGCACCGCGCGTCGATACAACGCGGCTTGCGGCCGGTGATGCAGCGACCGTTCCGCGATCGCGGCCGCGGTGTCAGCGCGATCCGTCTTGAAATCGACGACCACGACTTCGCCACTGGCGGGATCGCGGTAGACGAGATCCACCGCACCCACCACGTACCCGATCGCGCCCGCGCCGTCCGCTTCGGTTCTGACCAGCACCGCGAACTCGCGCGCGAGCAGATGCGGCGCGAGATCGCGTAGCCGCGACCACAGCGATCCTGCCGCGATGCGATCGAGCAATCGAGCAGCGCGCGCGCGCGCGATCTCGCGTCGCGACGGCGCAACGCGCCGCGCGAGCGATGCGAAGAGCCGCTCGCGATGATGCGCCCACTCTGTTGCCGGATCCGCGTCCCAATCAAAGCGCTCGAAGAGCGCGTGGATCGCGGTGCCGACCGCAGCCGCGATCTCCGCCTCGAGCGGAAGGCCATCGCGGCGCGTGGCGTGCGCGCCGTCCTGGCGTTCGGAAGCGCCCCCCCCGACGCGTTGTTCGCGGTCTGCGTCTGCAGCGGTCCCTGACGCGCGCGCGCCGAACGACCGCTGTTGCCGCAGCGCCGCGAGCTGCCGTGCGGCGCGCAATTGCAACGCATCTCGTTGTACCTGCGCCGGCGCCACAGCCACGGCGGTGGCCGCTTCGTGCGCTTCCACCGGCACCGCCTCCACGGCGTCGAGAAACACGACACGCGCTCCCTCTAGGTCCGCGATTCCGCGGGTGCCCGTGCCGGCATCGAGGTTCTCACGCACGCGCGCAGCGGCTGCGTCCAGCAGATCGGCACGCACGGCCATCACGAAGCCGGCGTGCGTAGCGGGACGCCGTGCGGCGTCGAAGCAACCCGCCATCACGAGCCGCGACTTCGTGCGCGTAAGCGCGACGTAGAGCGAACGCACCAACTCCGCTTTCGAAACCGCTTCGCGACGCGCGCGTACGACATCCGAGTCGAGCGTTGCAACGGCGACCCCGCTCTCGCTGCTGAGACGCCACTCGAGGCGACCTTCGACCTTCCCCTGAATCAGCGACCCGGAGATCCGGTTGCCTGACCCTTTGTGGAGTTGCAGCACGTACACGTGTTCGAAGTCGAGTCCCTTGGCGCCGTGGATCGTCATCACCTGCACGGCGTCGTCGGCCACATCCTGCGGGCGACCTTCGTAGGATTCGGGAGCGCTCGCCGCGTCGCGACGCAATGCGCGCAACACGCCAGCGGTGTCGCCCGTCTCGAGCGAGAGCGCCAACTCGCGGAAGAAGCGCCCCAGATTGGCGAGCCGGAACGCGCCGAGGTAGCGAGCGGCCTCGGTCGCCTCGAGGAGCGGCAGCACGCGCAGCTTCTCGATGAAGCGGTCCACCGGTTCTTCGAGCCAGGCGCGGCGCAGTGCGACGAGCACATCGAGGGCGTGCAGCAGGCTCGACTCCCAGCCAGCGAGCGCGTCGAGACCGGGCACATCGAGACCCGCCGTGGCAGGCCCGACCGCGGCGACGATCGCGCGGAGCGGCTCGCGCGACGCGGCAGGATTTTCGAGTGCGGCGCGCAGCGCATCGGGGAACCGCTTTGCCCACAGCATTCGCCACGCGGCATCCGGCACTCCCACCCACGCCGAGCGCAACACCGCGACCTGCGCGATCTGGTCGTTCGGATCGAGCACCGCGCGCACCAGCGCTGCCGCCTCGATCACCTCGCGACGCAGGTAGTAGTCGCGATCGCGATCGACCGTGTACGGAATCCCCGCGCTGCGCAGCGCGCCCAGATACTCGTCGAAGTCACCGGTGCCGCGAAACAGCAATGCGACGCTCTTCCAGGGGATCCCGTGGTCGCGGTGGTTCCGGATCAGCTCCCGCGCCAGGTGCTTTGCCTCGCGCTCCGCGGCGAGCTGCACCACCGTCGCCGGCGCGAGCGCGCGCGCATCGGCGTCCCACGTCGCGGAGACCCAGTACTCGATCGCCGCCAGCTCCGGCTTCCCGGAGCCGATGACGGCCGCATTCTTCTCACTCGGAAGCAGCGCCTGGAACGCCGGCTGCACGCCATCTTCGAATTGCATCGCGGGCTCGACCACGCGCGCGACTTCGTCGAGCACCGCCGGAACGGATCGGTAGTTGACGGAGAGTCGATGCGAGATGGCGCCTGGCTCTTTCAGTACGCGCGCGACGAAGCGCATGTACGCGCCGATGTCGGCGTTGCGCCAGCCATAGATCGATTGCTTCGGATCGCCGACCAGGAACAGGCCCGGGCGTGCATCTGCCGCGCCTTCGAGCGCGAGTGCCGCGACGATCTCACACTGCAACGCGTCGGTGTCCTGGAACTCGTCCACGAGCAGTTGATCGATCTCGCGACGCAGGCGCTCGGCGATCTCGGGAGACTCGACGAGCAGGTCTCGCGTCTTGCGCAGCAGCGCATCGAAGCTCTCCGCGCCGACTTGGTGCAGCCGCTGCGACGCCGATTCGAGCAGCGGCGCGAGCGCGCGGTGCACGAGCGCGAGCAGCTCGACATCCAGATCGAGTGCGTGGCGGAGCAGTGGATGGAGCACACGCGCGGCGGATTCGACGTGTTCGAGGACATCCTCGACCGCCGCACTCTCGGACTTCGTCTTCCACTGCCCTCGACCCCACTCGCGAAGGCGGTCGAGCCCGCCCTGCCAAGCCTCGGCGACCTCGCCGAGTCGAGCCGACAGCTCCGTGGTGGATGCGACACCGCCCGCGAGGCGTGCGCTCGTCGCGGCGGCCGCGACCGCGATCGCTTTGCCAATCGACTTTCCGCCGAGCCCGGCGAAGCGCTCGCCGATCGCCGTTGCCAACGCAGTCGATGCCTCGCAGAGCCGCGCGACGAACGCATCGACGCGCTCCGGTGCCAGCGGATCGGCAGCAAACTCGTGCGTCGGCAGCGCCGCCGCAAGCAGCGTGTCGAGCATCTCCTCCAGCTCCGGCGCGCCGACACCGCGCAGCAAGAGCTCCTCCAGATCGGCGTCGCCGCTCTCGGCCATCGCGCGCAAACGAGCTTCGAGCGCCTCGCGGGCCGCCGCCGAGCGCGCACCGCCACGCGCGTCCACTACGAAGCCGGGGTGGAGTCCCGCTTCGAGTGGATGACCTGCGAGCAACCGACGACAAAACGCGTGGATCGTCTGCACGTGCAGCCGATCGAAGGCGGCGAGCAAGGTGCGCGCACGCACGCGGTGCTCTGCCGCGACTCCTGCATCGACGGCCGATTCGTAACCGCACACCGGCTCGCCGCGCGCGACTTGCGAGAGAGCCGTCACGATGCGCGCTTCCATCTCGGCCGCGGCGGCTTCCGTAAACGTGATGGCGACCACGCGTTCGAGCACGCGCTCCGCCACAGCGCGCGGAGGCTGCGCCGCTCCATCCGTCGCCGACAGGTCTTGTTCTGCGCGTTGCCAGCCGGGGCCGAGGCACCACGCGAGCACACGCGCGACGAGCACCGTCGTCTTGCCCGTTCCCGCGCCGGCCTCGAGCACCAACGCAACACCAAAGACGGTCTGCGCCGCGAGGCGCGCCGTGCCATCGGCTGCGAGCCGCGCCTTCGATTCATCGCGCGGCGTCAAGAGGCCTCCTCTTCGGGCGCGTCGAGATCGAGCCCCAGCACGAAGGCGGCATGGAGCGTGCGGGCGGATGCATTTGCTTCGTCACGTCGCGCATTCGTGTCGGAACCCCAGTCGCGCAGCCGCGCTCGCTGGCCGCTCTCGCCGCGCAGGCATGCAACGGAAACCTCGCACCAGTCGCACGCCGCCGGCTCCTTGTCCGTTCCCGCGGCCACGAGACGCGGGAAGAGCGTCCCCGCGTCGAGCACCGCGAACGCCGCACGCGCCGTCGCTTCGAAAGCTGCGACGAGCTCCGTGTCGTCCTGCTGGGCGACGTACACGCGCGTGCGGGCATCGATCCCTTCGCGCAGATACAGCAGCCGGCCCTCGGCTTGCGCCGCGCCGAGCGCTCGCGCGGCGGCGAGGTACGCGACGGCTTGCAAGGAGCTGCCCTGCGCGACCGCAGCGAGCAACTTCTCGCGCTTCTTCGCTTCGCCGGTGACTGCGCTCCTCGGCTTCCCGCTCTTGTAGTCGGTGAGGCGCAGCATGCCATCGACGAGATCTGCGCGATCGGCGCGGAACCCGATACTGCGCTCGCGACCCGCGGCATCCTGCACGACGACGTCGCCATCGAGTTCGGCGCCGAGCGCCGCGAGTCCTGCCGGCTCGGCCCAGTCGCTCACCCGCGCGATCTCGACCATCGCGAGCGTGCGCCGCGCGAGTGCGCGCGCAAAGCCCGCGATGCGCACGCCGTTCGCCTCCGCGACCCGCACTGCTTCCTCGTTGGCGATCGCCGCGAGCATCGCCGGCTCCGGCCACGGAACCTGAATCGCGCCGCGCTCGAGCACCTCGCGGAGCGGCACGCGCTCCTTCAGTCGCGGACCGATTGCGTGATCGACGATGCGCTGCAGCACGGCGTGCACCGCCGTGCCAACGACCGCCGCGCCGAGCGCGGGCAGCGCATCGAGCGCGTCGGGCACTGGCTCGAGACACAGCTCGCGACGCAGAAAGCTCTGCCACGGACACGTCGCGACGCCTTCGAGTCGCGTCACGTACAGCTCCGGATGCGTCGCGTCCGCAACGACTGCGCTCGCGCCGACGTAGCCAAAGTACGGCCCGAGTTGCGCTCTTCGCTTGCGGCCTTCGTTCGTAGAGAGATCGGGATCGAGCTCGTCGAGGATCGCGAGCTGCACGCGCGCGAGTGCGTCCGCGCCGGCGCCCGCTTCGCTGCAGCCGAGCAGATCGCGCACTTCGCGCAGCGCCTCGCTGCGAATCGGCGCCAGTGCGGCGCGAGCGCCGTAGAGCGCGGCGCGAATGGCGTGCTCGTGCGCAGGGCGCAACGCAGCGTCGTCTGTGCGCGGACCGAGCGCCGGCGGCGCCACCTCGACCGTCAGCTCCGGGCGCTCGAGCAGAAGTCGCGTGACGAATGACGAGCGCGCGACTTCGCGACCTTCGTCGCTCATGTGTTGCCACGAGAGCGTCACCTGCGGACTCGCCGAGAGCAGTTCGGCGAAGAGGTGTCGCTCTTCGGCGTGGCCCTGCGCCTTCACCGGCACTTCGGGCAGCACCGTGCGCAGCGCGCGACGCAGCGCATCGGAGACGATCGGATCTTCGCTCGGCATACGCGGGAACGCGTCGCGCTGCAGGCCGAGCACGAAGAGCGCACCAAAGCTGCGACCGCGCGCGCTCATCACCGAGAGCACCTGTACGCCGGCGCCGTTGCCACCGAGTCCGGAGCCGGCCTCACGATCGAGTGCGCGCGCGACGAGGAGCGCGAACTCGGCGCGCGTCAGCGTGAACGCTTCCGGGACATCGTCGGCGAGCGCTTCGAGCGAAGCCAACACCGGCTCGAGCGTCGCATCACTGCGCTGCCAGCCGAGATCCGTTTCGACGAGGTGCATCAGGATTTCGTAGTGATCCGCGAAGCGTGCAGATGCGGGCCAGCGCGTCAGGCGGAGAACGAGCTCCCGTGCCAGCGCATGCGCGCGCGCGAGCCGATCGCGATTCAACCCACGCGATCGAACGCGCGACGCAGAATGCGGTCGCTCCGGCGCGTCGCCATTCGACTGCGCGTCTTCGCCAGAACCGCGCCGGATCGGCAATGCCAGGTAGTCGCGCTTCTCGAAGATCGTGTCCAGATCGAGGTTTGCGAGATCGATCAGGCGCGCGGCGCCGAGCACATGCAGACCCACGCGCAAATCGCCGTCGTTGGCACCTGCGTGCGCCGATGCGGCGAGCCACGCATCGACCGGCGCCAGCTCGACCTCGGCAAAGAGCCGTGCCGCGGCCGCGAGGCGACGCGCATGCGCGTTGGGCGAACCCACTGCACCGGGAGCCGAGAACGGAATCGCGAGGCGGGGAAACATCGATTCGAGCGCCGCGCGATACGGATCGAGGCGGCGCGCGACGACGCCGATCGATTCGGCTGGAACGCCGGCGTCGAGCAGCGCGCGAATCCGCAGCGCGACGGCACGCACCTCCGCAACCGCACCGGGCGCCGACACCAACTCGAGTGCGCACGCTTCGCTTGCCGCTTCGGACGCACTCTCGCGTTCGGACGTCGCGCGCTCCATCCGCTCGACGAACGGCTTCGAGAACTCCGACTCGATGGCGCCGGCTTCGAAGGGATCGGGCGGCACCCCGACCAGCACGCGCGCCGCGAAGCCGCGCAGCAGCGCATCGATCCAGTCTGCGACCACGCCAGTGGCGTCGGCGAAGCCGTGCACCCAGAGCGCCGTCGTGGGGAGGGCGACATGCGGAAGCGTTGCGTAGCCGGGCGCAGACACCTTGTCGGTGGCGCGCTGCAAGAGCGCGGAGCGCGGCGCGCGGCCCTCGCGTTCGAGCGCCGCGATCGCGCGCAGCGTGGCGCGCACCACCGCGCGCATGCGCTCGGCGCCAGGGCTCGCGTGCTCGGCGAGCAGCTCGTCGATCGGCTCCGCCAGATGCGCGGCGATGCCGGCATCGACGAGATCGCGCGCGGTCGCTTCGACGATGCCGTAGCCCTCGTGCAGCGCGCCGAGCGCCGCCGCGAGCAGCGGCTCTTCGGCGGCGAAGCGGCGCACCAGCACGCGAAAGAGCTCGTCGCCGCCAGCGTGCGTCTCGCCGCTGTGCTCGATCACGGCGAGCGCCAGCGCCCACTGCGTGTGTACGACGACCGCAGCGAGCGAGCGCCCAAAGTGGCGCAGCAGCGCCTCCGACACGTGATCGCGCAGCGGCCGCGATGGCACGACGATGCGCAGCGGTCGCGCGAGCAAGTCGCGAACCGCCGCAGCGTCGCCCGCGGCGAGCGCGGCGTGCAGCGCTGCATCGCGGCGTTCGAGCACCGCGCCCACCTCGGCGAAGAGGCGTGCCTCCGCCGCGCGCGCGCCGGGCGCAATCACGAGTGCGGAAGGAATCGCCCATGCGAGCGTTTCGGGGTTCACGCGACGCACTCTACTCGCGCGTTGTGGCGGATGGGGTCACAACCCCGTCGCGAATCGCGGGATCCTGCAGCACGGTCGCCGGATCGATCAGCACGTCGGGTGATCGCGCGAGCAGCGTCGCCCACGGCTCCTTCCATTCGAATCGATGCACCACGCGATAGCCGGTGGCCTGCGCGATCGCACGCGCCTCATCCGCCGTTTGTGCCAGCACCAGATCGGGCTGGAAGCGGCGAACGAGGTCGATGTAGGCGGGCAGCGCCTGCGTTCGCGGGAAATCATTGCTGGCGTTGATCAACCCGCTGGCGTCGATCATCCGAAGGCCCGAGAGGTAGCCGAGCGTGCCGACCTCGACCGCCAGGAACGAGCGACCGGGCTGCACGTGTTCCGCAGTCCAGGCGGCGATCGCGGCATATCTCCGATGACGCGCGCCGAACCAGAACTCTTCGGGCAGATCGTGCGCGAAGCGCAGCGCCTGCGCGGCTGCGAATCCGATCATCGCGACGGCGACGGTGGTGGCGATCGCGTGCGCCGCGCGTTGCTGCGAAGGGAATCGCTTGCGCAGCCAATCGAAGATCTCGACGACACCGACGAGAGCGAGCAGATTGAAGACCAGCGCCGACGGGTAGAGATGCCAGTGGTGTCCCGAAGGCGGACCGATCCGTGTGTAGGCCGCGAAGAGCAGCAAGCCATACGCGATGAACTCGATGATGCGAGAACCGACGAGGCGCGGCAGCGCCGCCAGTCCGAGGATCCACAGCAGCGGCGATGCGAATTCGAAGGGTATGCGCATGCCGAGACCCAGCCACGGTTGCGCGGCGAAGTGTGCGAGATAGTGGCGGGCGTACGCACTCGATTCCGTGAGTCGCTGCTTCGCCGCGAACGTATTGGGCAGCGGCGAACCGAAGTAGAGCGTCGCGAAGACCAGCCACGGCAGGACCACGGCGCCTGCGACCGCCAGCATCCGAAGCGGCAGCGTGCGCGTGCGCAGCCACTGACCGGCGACGACGATCGGCACCAACAGCGCGGCGTCGTAGCGGCTCAGAAACGCGAGGCCGAGGAACAGCCCGGCGAGCGTTTCGCGCCGCTGTTGCAGACACCAGAGCATCGCGAGCGCGAAGCCGGCGACGAGGTTGGTTTCGAGCGCGAGCCACGCATGTGCGCCGGCCCAGCCGAGCCAGATCAGCGCGGCGGCCAGGGCGGCAAAGCCACGCGACGTCTCGCGAAGCAGCAGATAGACGAGCACGGTTTGCGCGGTGAGTGCCGCCGCACCGAGCAGCACTGCCGTTTCGGGAATCGCATCGCCGAACACCGCATAGAAAGCGGCGAGCAGCAGCGCGCTGAGCGGCGAAGTCGTGCCGAGGATCGGCTCGCCCACGTTGAACGCAAAGCCGTCGCCGCGCGCCAGATTGCGGGCGAATTGAAACGTGATGTACGCATCGTCGTGACGCAGCGAGCGGAAGAGCAAGAACAAGATCAGCGTGCCCGCGCCGCACGCGAGCATGAGCGCGAGCCTTATGGATGTCGCCGCTCGCCGTTGGCTCGCTACGCGGGACTTCAACTCATGACTCTCGCCGCTCGCCTTTGGCTCGCTACGCGGGAAACGGTGGCGCGGAGCTCCGAGCCTGGCCCGCGTAGCGAGGCGCAGCCGAGCGGCGACTTCATGTGTTGGCTCGCTACGCGGGAGGTGCTGCGTTCGGCGTTGGTGCTGTGCGCGGCGGACTCGATCATCACTTACGCGTAGCCTACCCCGGCGCTCTCGGAGTGGCTGGCGCGAATTGCGACGCGGTGAGGAGCGCAGCGTCCGCCGTTATGATCGCGCCGCCTCGATCGGGAGATTCATGCGTCACATCCCCGCGCTCGATGGATTGCGCGCCGTCGCGATCGCGATGGTCGTCGCGTTCCACTACGGCTTCCTCGATTGTGGCTGGCTCGGCGTCCAGCTCTTCTTCGTGTTGTCGGGATTCTTGATCACACGCATCTTGCTGGAGGCGCGCGAGCAGCCATTCCGCCGCTATCTCGGTCGCTTCTGGCGGCGCCGTGCGCTGCGGATCTTCCCGCTCTACTTCGGCTACCTCGTCGTGCTCGCAGGCGTGTTCGTCGCGACCGGCGCACCGGCCGCGTTCGCCGACAGCGCGATCTATCTCTTCACCTACACCTACAACCTGACGCGGCCGTTGCTGCTCGAAGGCTCGCCCGCGTTCACGCACTTCTGGTCGCTCTGCGTGGAAGAGCAGTTCTATCTGGTGTGGCCGCTCGCGGTGTTCGCGCTCGCGCCACGGCGGCTGCCGTTGCTCGCGATCGCGATGATCGCGGTCGCTCCCGTCGCGCGGCTCGTGCTGGGCGACATCTGGCTGCGCTCGCTGCGCGTGCCGTTCCATGTCGGCGACGCGATCTACTGGTCGCCGCTCTGCCAGATGGATGCGCTCGCGACTGGCGCCGTCGTCGCGATTCTTCGCGTACCGGAGCGCGTGCGGCATCCGGGACGAATCTTTGCTGCGACGCTCGCGTTGGCGCTCGGTCTCGGGCTCGCGAACGGGCTGCTGCATCGCGCGGCCGGCATCGAGCTGCCGATCACGAGCCTCGGCTATCCGCTCGCGTCACTCAATCTGATGCAGCATGTATGGAGCTACTCGATCTGGAATCTGTGTTTTGCGGCGGCGCTCGTCTGGGTGTTGCAGCGCGATCCGCGAACGGGGCCGCTCTGCCATCCAGCCATCGTCGCGACGGGACGCGTGTCCTACGGGATCTACGTGTTCCACAACCCGCTGTTGCTGATGCTGCGATCGGTGATCCCATTCACCGCGACCAGCGCCACCGGCATCGCACTCTTCGCGCCGTATTGCGCGCTGCTGCTGCTGCTCTCGCACGCGAGCTATCGCTGGTACGAGTCGTGGTTCCTGCGGCGCAGGGATCTCACACCGTAACCGGTAGGCTGGTGAGGCCGCGCAGCAACCAGCCGGGTCGCCACTCGAGCGTGTCTTCGGAAGTGGCGAGCGCCAGTTTCGACGCGCGCGCCGCCAGCGTGCCGAGCGCGAGTTCGCCTTCGAGGCGCGCGAGTCCGACGCCCAGACAGAAGTGAACGCCGAAGCCGAACGACACGTGGCGGTTCTCGCGACGGCTGAGGTCGAGGCGACCGGGATCGGCGAATACGGCGGGGTCGTGATTGCCGGCGCCGAGCAGCAGGCCGATCTCGCGGCCCTTCTCGAAACGCGCACCGAAAAGCTCGACGGCTTCGGTCGGAACGCGACTCGTGGCCTGCACCGGCGAATCGAAGCGCAGGATCTCTTCTACACCGGTGGTGATCAGGTCGGGCTGCGCGCGCAGTCGCTCGAGTTCAGCGGGATTGCGCAGCAGCGCGAGCACGCCGTTGCCAATCAAGTTGGTCGTCGTTTCGTGCCCGGCGCCCATCACGATCACCGCGGTGCCGAGGATCTCGTCGTCGCTCAGATGCTCGTCCTGCTCCTGTGCGGCGAGCATCGCCGAGAGGAGATCGTCGCCCGGCGCCTTGCGCTTCGCTTCGAGTTGAACGCGCAGGTATTCGATCAACGCGACGGCGCTCGGCACCGCGCGGCTGAGGTGCTGCATCGCGATCGAGCCATCGAGCATCACCGCGAGGTTGTCGCTCCAGGTCTTGAGATCAGCGCGATCCGCTGCGGGCAGGCCGAGCAGTTCGGCGATCACCAGGATCGGCAGCGGCTCGGCGAGATCGCGCACGACATCGAAGCCGCCGTCGGCGAGCGGCTTCGCGAGCAGCCCATCGACGAGCGTCTGGATGCGCGGTCGCAGCGACTCGATCATGCGCGGCGTGAACGCCTTGTTCACGAGGCCACGCAGTCGCGTGTGGTCGGGCGGATCGCGGAAGAGCATCACGCGCGACAGCGCCCGCAGCGCGCGCGCCAGCGGATGCAGCGTCGCGGGATCGACGCCGGCGTCGGCCGCGCTCGGCTTCGGCTGAAACGCGCGATCGACCGACATGCGCGGATCGCGCAGCACCGTGACGATGTCCGCATGCCGCGTCAGCACCGTCATCCGAAACGACCCGCGCTCGATGCGCGCAATCGGCGCCTCTTCGCGCAGCAAGTTGTAGGTAGGAACCGGATCGCGCCGAAACGCCGGCCGCGTGAAGTCGAGCAGTTCTTCGAGCAATAGAACCTCGGAGGGGCCGGGCGTCAGGTTATCGGGTCTGTCAGGTTATCGTGAGTTCAGACACCTCGGCACCTGGAGAACGCGATGCCTGCAGCAAGACCCGTTCGATTTGGCGTGACGCTGCCGCAGATCAAGCGCACCTGGCCGGAGGCGCGCGACGCGGCGATCGCGTTCGAGCGGCTCGGCTTCGATCACCTTTGGGTGTGCGATCACGTCTACGGCGTGCCGATGCCGAGCTTGCCGATTCTCGAGGCCTGGACGCAGCTCGCTGCCGTCGCGGCGGTGACCGAACGCGCGGGGCTCGGCACGCTGGTGACGCCGCCGTTCTTTCGCAATCCCGCATTGCTCGCAAAGCAGGTCGCGACGCTCGACCAGATCGCGGGGCCGGGGCGTGCGATCGTCGGTCTCGGCGCGGGCTGGTTCGAAGCCGAGTTCAAGGACACCGGCTGCGCGTTCCCGCCGCTGCGCGAGCGCTTGCGCGCGCTCGAAGAGACCGTGCAGATCCTGAAGGCGTTGTGGACCGAAGAAAAGGCGAGCTTCGCGGGCCAGCACTTCTCGATCCACGACGCGGTGTGCGAGCCGAAGCCGAGCGTGCGGCCCCAGATCCTGATTGGCGGCGGCGGCGAGAAGGTGCTGATGGGAATCGCCGCGCGGCATGCCGACATCTGGAACAACATGGGCGTCCATCAAGCGCAGCTCGGCGCGAAGATCGACGCCTTGCGGCGTCGCTGCGACGACGTGAAACGCGACTTCGACTCGATCGAGGTGTCGCAACAATGCGTCGTGGTGATCGCCGAGGACGAAGCCGGCGCCGACGCTGCGCGCGCTAAAGCCACGAAGATCTACGGCGGCCACATGGGCGGCGCGCTCGCCGAACACGGCATCTGGGGCACACCGGCGCGCGTCATCGACTGCATCGAACGCCACGTCAGCCTCGGCTGCACCACCTTCGTCATCGAATTCTTCGGCCGCGACACACGCCCCGCCGCCCAACTATTCGCCGAAAAGGTAATCCCCGCCTTCCGCGGTTGAGGTGAGAAAGGTGAGAAAGTGAGAAAGGGGACGGTCCTCATTGTGACGGGCTGATGACTAGAGGGACACACTTGGAGAGGCGTGTCCCTTTTCTTACCAGCCCGTCAACAGCAGGACCGTCCCCTTTCTCACCCCCTTTCTCACCCTTTCTCATCGACCACTTCTGCTACGGTGCGACTTGCCCCGGATCACGGTCCCGGGGAGATGTGATTTGCCGCGTGGACCTCGCTTCGATGCGCCCGGCGTCGTTCATCATGTGATCCAGCGCGGCGTCGAGCGTCGCACGACATTCGTCGACGACGTCGATCGCCACGACTACCTCCGTCGCCTCGACGAAATCCTGCCCGAAGAGCGCGTTCGCTGTCTCGCGTGGGTGCTGATGTCGAACCACGTTCATCTCGTGCTTCAGACGGGCGATCGTCCCCTCGCGCACGCGATGCACCGCCTCGGCACCGGCTACTCGTTGCGCTTCAATCGTCGCCACGATCGCGTCGGCCACCTGGTGCAGAACCGCTTCCGCTCGCGGCCCGCGCGGGACGATGCGGACGCGATGAACTTGATCCGCTACGTGCATCGCAATCCGTTGCGCGCGCACCTGGTCGATTCGCTCGGACAACTCGCGCGCTATCCGTGGTGCGGACACGGCGCACTGCTCGGCGTCCAGCCTGCCGCGCGCTTCCACGATGCCGGCGCCGCCCGCGCGTTCTTCGGCGACACCCCAGCCGAAGCGTGTGCGCAACTCGACGAGTGGATGCGCGACGGCGACGTGGCCGCTGCGCTCGACGCGGCGCCGCTCGCGAAGCTCGTGGACGAGCCTTGGCCGCAGCTCCTCGCATGGCGCGCGCGCGTCTGTGCGGCGCATGGCGTCGACGTGCGCGACCTCGAAGACGGATCGCGCGAACGCGCCGTCACGAAGGTCCGCCGCGTGCTGGCACTAGCCGCCGTCGACCGACTGCGTCTCACGACCGCGCAGATCGGGAGCGCGATTGGAGCGACACGATCAGGCGTCACGCGAGCGGCGCAGGCGGCGCGCATCGAGAATCGTTCGCAGAAGCGCGAGGCGCCGACCGGAGGTGTGTCCCTCTAGTCATCAGCCCGTCAACAGCAGGACCGTCCCCTTTCTCACCTTCTCACCCTTGCTTGATGTGGAGGTCGCGTTGGGGGTAGGGGATTTCGATGGCGGCTTCGAGGAGGGCGGTGTTGACGGCGATGGCGATGCGGCTGTGGACTTCGAGGTGGGTGGCGAGCCCCGTCCAGACGCGGAGTTCGAAGTTGAGAGCGCTTTCGCCGAAGCCGCGAAAGAGCGCGAGCGGCGGCGGATCTTCGAGCACGTCGGCTGACGACGTCGCCACCGCGAGCAGGATCGCGAGCACGCGCTCCGGATCGGTTCCATACGCGACGCCGATCGGAAGCTCGATGCGCCGCTGGCGGTCCGACATCGTCCAGTTCACGACCTTGTCAGCGATCAGGCTGGTGTTCGGCAGGATCACCTCCGCGCCCTGAAAAGTGCGCAGCGTGCTCGAGCGGATCCCGATGCGTTTGACTTCACCCGTCAGCGTTCCGACCTCGACCGTGTCACCAATCTGGATCGGGCGTTCGAAGAGCAGGATCAGCCCCGAGATGAAGTTGCTGACGATGTTCTGCAAGCCGAAGCCGATGCCGATGCCGAAGGCGCCCGCGAGCACCGTCACCTTCGAGAGATCGATGCCCGCCGCGCCGAGCGCGAGCACGAAGCCGATGGCCGCCACCGCGTAGGCGGCCGTGTTCGAGATCGCGTGCGGAATGCCGCGCCCGAGCTGTGTGCGCGGCAACACGTCTTCTTCGAGAAGCACACGCACGGCACGCGAGAGCAGGATCGACGCCAGCACGACCGCGAAGAACGAGAGAATGTCGCCGAGCGAGATCGAGACGGTGCCCATCTGCACGGGCGTCGTGATGAACCAACGCAGCGCGGCGCCGACCGGATCGGCGAGCGTCAGCCGTTCGAGCGTGAGGTAGGCCCAAGCGGCGATCGCGATCCACTCGATCGCGCGCACGAGGAATCGCTCGATCGAAGCGCGATAGCGGGAGATCAGGTGCAGCGACTCGAGTCGCTGCGAGCCGAGCAGCGCCGGCACGATCGGCCGCACGACGACGGCGGCGCCGTAGAGCACGATGCCCGCGTAGATGCTCGTGAGGATGCCCTCCCCGACCACCTTGCCCAGCGTGAAGAAGCCGAGCCCGTCTGCGATGGCAGAGAATGCGAACGCCACCGCCATGAAGCGCAACGCTCGACGCACGAGGCTCGCCGAGCCGAAGGCACGCGCGAGCTGTTCGGAACGCGTGCTCCGCAACAACCACACGATCAGCGCCGTCGCCGCCACCATCTCGAGCAGGAAGAGCGATCGCTCGAGCAGTTCGACCGATTGCAGCGCATAGCGCAGGCGATCCATCAGATAGAAGCCGGCCAGCGCAAACCACAGCCGGCGCAGCTCGGCCGGGAAGACATCGAAGAGCAGCACGAGCGTCGGGATCAACACGACCAGCCCGACGAGCCCGTTCAACACCAGCGGGGCATGCGGATAGAGCCACGGTGTCGCGAGCAGCGCGCCGAGAAGCGCGACCGAAATGGGACTCTCGTAGACGCGGGTAGTCGCGCCGATCGGCTTGCCGGCGGCGCGGCGCTGACGCGCCCATTGCCGCAACACCATCGCAAGACACAGAAAGCCGACGAAGAGCAGCGCCTGGATTCGGATCTGGGCGGCGCTCAACGTGGCGAAGGAGCGCAGACTCTCGATGTCGCGCTTCGTCGCGTTGCGAACCCGCGTCAGCACCGAATCGAAGCTTTGCGCCTTGCCCGCCGCCGTCCACAGCGGGCTGCGATCGGCTTCGAAGAGGCGGCCGCGAATCTCCCAGCGCGCGCGCGCCACGTTGTCGAGTTGCAGCGAGAGCGTCGTCCAGATCGTGGCGACGTCGCCCTGCTGGGTGAGCGCCTCGCTGCGCATGTCCTGGATGCGGCTCTGGACAGCACGGATTTCCTTGCGCACATCGCGCACGCGGTCGAGCACGGCGTCCGGCGCCTTCTCGGCGCGCGCACTCTCGAGCGTGCGATCCCACGTCTCCTTCAGCGCCGCCACTTCGACGACGCGCGCTTCGAGCGCTTCGGCGCGCGCCTTGGTCACCGCCTGCCAGCCTTCGACCTCCTCGCGTGTCGCGCCGAGTTTGCGCTCGAGATCGAGCAGGCGATCGAGGCCCGCGCGCGTCGAGATGGCCTCCTCGACGGCGTTGACCCCCTTGTCGAGATCATCACTGCGCTTCGGCAATGCTTCCGTGATCGCAGCGGCTTGCGCATTCGGCGCCGACTCCGCTTCGATCGCGCGCAAGCGCTGCAGCGTGACTTCACCGCTCGCCGCGATGTCGGGCAGCGCGATCACTGCCGGCGTGATCGGCGCGGGCGCGGGCACCGGCAGGGGCGTCAGCACGGACGGCGCCGCTTGCGGTTCCACGATCGGCGGCGGCAGCAGTTGCGCGCCCGATCGCGGCGCGAGCGCGAGCCCGGTGAACGCGAAGAGCAGCACGACGCGCGCCAGGTTCAACACCAGCTCGCGTCGCGTCAATCGAAGCTCACGACCGTGCGAATCGATTCGCCCGCGTGCATCAGCTCGAAGGCTTCGTTGATCGCGCCGAGCTCGCGGCGGTGCGTGATCAGCGGATCGATCTCGATCTTGCCTTCCATGTACCAATCGACCAGCTTCGGAACATCGCTGCGACCGCGTGCGCCGCCGAACGCGGAGCCGCGCCACACACGCCCCGTCACGAGCTGGAACGGGCGCGTCGTGATCTCCTGCCCCGCTCCGGCGACACCGATGATGATGCTCTGCCCCCAGCCCTTGTGACAGCACTCGAGCGCCTGACGCATCGTGGTGACGTTGCCGATGCACTCGAACGAGAAGTCGGCGCCGCCGCCGGTGAGATCGACGAGGTAGGGCACGAGATCGCCCTGCACTTCCGCCGGATTCACGAACTGCGTCATGCCGAGGCGTTCGCCGAGCGC
>JANNKU010000003.1:0-11547 GCA_031396445.1 Deltaproteobacteria bacterium
GGTCGTGTCGTCGATGGTGCCGCGTAGATCTGCCAGCAAAATTGCCAGCATATACTGGTCAACGAGTGGGGCGGTGAAAGCTTTGGTCGAAGCCACGCCAATTTCGGGTCCGGTTTGCATCGAGATGAATCCATCTGCAACACGCATGGCTTGTGAACCGATGGCGTTCACGATACTCCAGATGAGCGCGCCTTTGCGACGCCCTTCCTCCATGGCTGCCAGCGTATCCGCCGTTTCGCCGGACTGTGATATGGCAAGCACGACCGTTCTATCGTTCAAGATCGGGTCACTATAGCGGAACTCGGATGCGATCACCACTTCCACTGGTATGCGGGCGATCTTTTCGATCAGATATTTTCCCACCATGCCTGCATAGGCCGCCGTGCCACAGGCAGTGATATAGATCTTTTCGATCTTCCTTGCGATTTCCTCCGTCAAGTTCAAATCAGGCAGACGGATCTTTCCATTTGCAAAATCTACGCGGCCTGCCAGGGTATCGGTGAGGGCGCGCACCTGCTCATGGATCTCCTTTTGCATGAAGTGACGATACTCACCTTTTTCCGCGGCAATCGGATCCCACGAAATGGTATGCACCTGTGGTTTAACTTTTGCGCCGTCCAATGTTTCGAGGGTGACGGTATTTTTGGTCACGATTGCCATCTGCCGCGACTCTAAAAAAATCACGCTGCGTGTGTGCTCCATGATGGCTGGTGTATCGCTGGCGATATAGTTCTCGCCCTCACCAAGCCCCACCACCACGCCACCGGCGTTGCCAATGCGCGCAGTCACAATTTTGTCCGGCTCATCGGCAGACATCAGCACCACTACATTTGCGCCTTGTATTTGATTGAAGGTTTTGCGTGCAGCTTCCACCAGACCAAGCAGGGATCCCCGCGCCCGAGATGGTCGACGGCATCAAGCAAGCGCCGATCGAGGGCACGAGCTTCGCCTACACCTTCGACAAGACCAACGCGAAGACACCGTCGCGACACACGACGCAATACTTCGAGATGATGGGCCAGTGGGCGCTCTATCAGGACGGGTGGGTCCTCAGCACCAAGGTCAATCGCGCGCCCTGGGAAGCGTTCGGCCCGGCCAACCCGGATCCGCTGAACAACCAGGTGTTCCAGCTCTACGACCTGAACACGGACTTCACCCAGTCCGAAGACATCGCCGCGAAGCATCCGGACAAGGTGAAGGCGATGAAGGCGGCGTTCATTGCGGAGGCGAAGAAGTACCAGGTCTTCCCGCTCGACGCGTCGGTGGCGGCGCGCATCGTCGCGCCGCGGCCGAACATCACCGCGGGTCGCAGCGAGTTCGTCTACACCCGGCCGATGGTCGGCCTGCCGCAAGGCGATTCGCCGTTCTTGCTCAACGCGTCCTACACCGTCACCGCGGAGATCGAAGTTCCGCAGGGCGGCGCCGAGGGCATGATGCTGACGTCGGGGGGTCGCTTCGCCGGCTACGGCTTCTACCTGCTCGACGGCAAGCCGGTGTGGCTCTGGAACCTCGTGGATCTGGAGCGGATCAAGTGGGAGGGCCCCGACGCGCTCGCGCCGGGTAAACACTCCGTCGAGTTCAATTTCAACTACGACGGCATGGGCGCCGGCACGCTGGCCTTCAACGACTTCTCCGGCCTCGGTCGCCCCGGCACTGGCACGCTCAAGGTGGACGGCAAAGTCGTTGACACCAAGCAGATGCCGAAGACGCTCCCGATGATCCTGCAATGGGACGAGAGCTTCGACATCGGCTCCGACACGCTGACCGGTGTGAACGACGCGGACTACAAACCGCCGTTCGCCTTCACCGGCAAGCTCGACAAGCTGACGGTGAAGATCGACCGTCCGCAGCTCTCGCCCGCAGAGATCCAAAAACTGGAAGCGGCCATGCGCAACAACAAGACGAGCGAGTAGCATGCCATTCGCCATGACGGCGCGGAGGAGATCATGATCAAGCGAGTCTCTCTGTCGGGTTCAGCGATTGCATTGTTCCTGGCTGGCGTGGCTTTCGCGCAGCAGTATCCGATTCTGGACAAGGTCGCCGGCAAGGTGATCCAGAAATACCAGAGTTCGACCTGCGAGCAGCTCTGGGAGAAGAAGGGCCAGCCCAAGTCGGAGAAGGAGCAGGAGGTGCTCGGGCTGCTGAAGAGTGATCCGCAAATGCGACAGGCATTCCTCGACCGGGTCGCAGCGCCGATCGCGAACAAGATGTTCGAGTGCGGGATGATCCCGTGAAGAAATCGACTCTCGTCATGCTGATCGCAGTGGGGCTGCTCGCGTCCGTCGCGCACGCGGCGGACAAGAAGAAGGATGCTGCGGCGCCCGCGAAGTCGGCTGCCGCTGTGACCACCCTCGAGCCCAAGGCGGTCGATCTGCTGAAGGCCTCGAGTGCGACGCTGGCCGCGGCCAAGTCGATGGCGTTCACAGCGGTGGTCTCGTACGAAAGCCCGAGCCTGCTCGGTCCGCCGCTCGTCTACACCACGAAGACCGACGTGCTGATGCAGCGACCTGACGAGCTGCGCGCAATCACGTCGGGCGACGGCCCCGCTTCGGAGTTCTACTACGACGGCAAGACGATGACTGCGTTCGAGCCGAAGTCGAATCTCGCCGCGACGGCCAAGGCGCCGGGCACGATCGAAGCCGCGCTCGCGGCGGCAAACAAGGATGCGGCGATCTACTTCCCGTGGACCGACGTCGTCGTGGCCGATCCCTGGGCCGACATCGCGAAGGACCTGAAGCTCGCGTTCTACATCGGGCAGTCCGACATCGTCGGCGGGACGAAGACGGACATGGTCGCGTACGCGAACGACCTCGTGTTCGTCCAGGCCTGGATCGGCGCCGACGACAAGCTGCCGCGCAGAATGCGCGCGGTGTACGCCAACGATCCATCGCGGCTGCGACACCAGTTGGATCTCTCCGACTGGAAGCTCGACGTCGCGGTTCCCGACGGCGCCTTCGCGTCGAAGCAGGCGGCGAGTGCGAAGCTGATTCCGTTCGCGCGGCCCGACCCGATCGCAGCGCCCACGAAGAAGAAGTGAGAGGCACCCCATGAAATCGATCCTCGCGAGCATCCTCGGAGTTCTGATCGCAACGTTGCCGTGCAACGCGGCCTTCGCGTGGTCGCATGCGAACTACGCGGGTGGCTCGACGTCGCACGAACAGGGGTCGGGTTCCACGACGCGCAGCGACGCGTGGGGTGGCAGCGAAACGCACACCTACGGGCAGGGCACCACCGCGAGCGGCGCCTACGGCGATTCTGCCTCACACCAGCAAGGGTCGGGTCAGACCGACTTCTCGGGTCGCTACGGCGGCAGTGCGACGCACACCGAGGGCCAGGGCACGTACGCCCAGAACGACTACGGAGATTCGGCCTATCACAAGGAAGGGTCGGGCGAGACCAACGTGGAGGGCGCAGACGGCGGCAGCGCGACGCACTACGCCGGCTATGGCACGACGGCGACTACACCCTACGGTGCCACGGCCTACCACCCGCCGTACTACGGCGCCGCCTACCCCGCGTATCACCCGCCCACCAACGTGAACGTCTATGGATCGAGTTGCGGCGGTTGCGGTGGATGGAACACCGCCGGCGCCGCCGCTGCGGGCGCAGCGGTCGGCGTGGTGGCGGGGGCGGCTGTGGCGAACTCGAACAACGCGGCCGCACAGTCGAACGCGTATGCGCAGGGCTACAACGCAGGAGCCGCTGGCAGCTACGCGATGGGCGCGATCTACCCGACGCTGCCCGGGGGCTGCATGCAACAGCCTGTCAACGGCCGGACGTACTACCTCTGTGGCAACACCTGGTTCCAGCCGAACTACGGCGCGAACGGCGTCTACTATCGCGTGGTGCCGACGCCGTAGCAGCGAGCCGCGCTCGTCTCAGCTCGGTGTCTTCGCGTCGCTCAACACCTCGATCGCATCTGCGAGCGAGACATTCGAGGAGGAGAAGCATGAGCTTCGCGAGATCGAGTCGGACGCGACTCACTACTGTGACGATTCTCGCGCTCGTGCTCGGAGCCGCGGGTCCGGTCGCAAGGGGTCGCGCTGCGGAAGCGGTGGCGAAGAAGAATTCGGACGCCGCGTCGGTGTCGGCGATCGATCCGCACGCCGCGGCGATCGTGCAGAAGATGGCCGAGCGCATCGTCGCGGCCGACCGCATCCAGATCAGCGGAGACGTCGCCTGGGATGTCGTGCAGCCCGACGGGCAGACGCTCGAGTTCGGCGCGACGCGTGAGGTCGTCTTGCAGCGTCCCGATCACCTCCGCGTCGACATCGATCTGCGCGAAGGAGGCAAGCGGCGCCTCGTCTACGACGGCAAGCAGATCGTCTTCGAAGATCTCGTGCACAATGTCTATGCAATCGAGCCGCGGACCGGACCGGTGGACGAGATGGTCGCGTTCGTGTCGGATCGCCTCGGCATTCCGGTGGCGCTCGCGGAGCTTCTATCTCCGGATCTCCCCGCGCTGCTCCGCGAGAACATCGACGCCGCGAGCTTCGTCGGCGAATCGACGATCTACGGGGTGCGCTGCGACCACGTGGCGCTGCGCAACGATGTCGTTGGCATGCAGCTCTGGATCGGTCGTGACGATTCGCTGCCGCGCCGGATCACGATCACTTACGAGAACGAAGTCGGCAGGCCGCAGTTCCGTGCGCGTCTGACCGGGTGGGATCTGTCGCCGAAGATCACGGACGCGACCTTCGCATTCGATCCGCCGAAGGGCGCCGAGAAGATCGCGTTTGCGCCGCGTCCGACCGCGGGCACGAAGGAGGGTTCGAAGTGAAGACCACGAGGAAGCGCGTCGCTTGGTGCTTCTCTGTGTTGGCGCTCGCGAACTTCGTTGCGGTGGGGGCGGCCGATGCCCAACGCGGCGGGGGCGGTGGTGGCGGCGGGCGTGGCGGAGGCGGCGGCGGAGTTTCGCGCAGCGGCGCGGCATCGAGTGGCTCGTTCAGCAGAGGTGGAGGCGGCGGCTCGGCGAAGGGCGCCGCGAGCAGCAACCAGGGATCGCGGCAGGCCAGCGCGAGCAGCAATCAGGCCTCGCGGCAGGGCGCCGCATCGACGTCTCGCACGACGTCGCAAGCAAGTCGCGAGTCCACCTCGAGCCAGAATCAGGCGCAGCGCCAGAACTACGGCACTACGCAGTCGCAGAGTCGCCAGCAGCAACAGGATCAAATGCAGCAAGGCCGTCAGCAGCAGCAGGATCAGCTGCAGACGAGCAGTCAGCAGAATCAGGCCTACAAGCAGAACAATCGCCAGGACGCCTACGACGATGCCTACCACGGTGGCAACGCGCATTGGTCTGGGAGCTACTACAACTACCCGGTTGGTGCTGCTGCCGTGACGGCAAGCGCGATCGCCGTGGGCACGGCCATCACGATGAGCACGATGCAGAAGATGACGACGCCCACGGCCGCGCAACCGGCTGCGTGCACCATGACCTCGGTGATGGTGGGCGATGTCAATTACTACCACTGCGCGCCGAGCTGGTTCCAGAAGGCGTACGTGCAGGGCGAGATGACCTACGTGGCGGTTGCCGCGCCGCCGGGATTCTGAATCTCGCGCCCACGCGCTGCATCGCGAGCGTAGTCAGCGATCAGCCGCCGACGCTCCGCGCGTGCAAGATGCCGAAGAGCATCGTCTGCCCGAGATGATTCGCTAGCGATCCGCCCGCGCGTCGCAAGCGCGGCAGGAACACGACGCACTCGATCGCGTGCACGATCAAGAGGCCCCAGAACAAGCGTTGCCCCGGCACCGCGAGCGATGACGTGGCGGGCAGGAAGAAAGCGGCGATGCACGCCGCCCAGAGCACGAGCACGGCAATCTTCATCGCGATCTCTCCTCGTTCGTCAGGGTCGCGTACCGCGCGACTTCGGTCCGAGCGCACTCGGTAGCAGTTCGTAGGCGCGCCGCGCCCACGCGACCAGCAACGGTCGCGTGTCGCGCGGGTCGATGATTTCCTCGATGCCGAACGCCTCCGCCGTGAGCAGCGGCGATCGCAGCGACGAGAGCTTCGCTTCGAGTTCGGCGCGCAGCGCATCGGGATCTTCGGCGGCTTCGATCTGTCGGCGATACGCGGCTTCGACGCCGCCTTCGATCGGCAGCGAGCCCCACTCGGCGCTCGGCCACGCGTAGCGAAGGTTCAGCTTGTGATGCGCGCCGTGCCCCGCACCGGCGACACCGAAGACGCGTCGCACCAGGATCGAGCACCACGGCACCGTCGCCTGATATACCGCCGTGAGTGCGCGCACGCCGTGGCGGATCGTGCCGCGCTTCTCCGACTCGATGCCGATCTCGAAGCCGGGGTTGTCCACGAAATTCACGACTGGCAGATGGAAGGTGTCGCAGAGGTCGATGAAGCGAACCATTTTTTGCGCCGCGTCCGCATCCATCGCGCCGCCGCGCTGGCGCGGATCGTTCGCGAGCACGCCGACCGGGATGCCGTCGAGTCGCGCGAGCGCGGTCAGCAGCGGTCGCCCGTAGTAACGACCGATCTCGAAGACGGACCCTGCATCGAGAACCATCGCGATCAGGCGCCGCACATCGTGCGGCTTGCGGCGCTCGCGCGGGATCGCCTGCAGCAACGCTTCGTCGCGTCGCTCGGGATCGTCGGCAGGCGCGCTGCGCGGCGGCATCTCCCACACCGAGTTCGGCAGATACGAGAGGACGCGGCGGATCTGCGCGAGCGCGTCGTCCTCGTCCGTCGCTTCGTTGTCCACCGCGCCGCTGCCGCGCGCGTGGATGTGCGCGCCGCCGAGTTCGTCCTTGGTGACCTCGCGACCGAGCGCGCGCCGCACCACCGGCGGCCCCGCGACGAAGACCTGCGCCGTCGTGCGCGGCATCACCGAAAAGTGCGACGCCGCGACGCGCGCGGCGCCGAGCCCCGCCACCGGCCCGAGCGCTGCCGCCGCAACCGGCACCGTGGAGAGCAGCTCCACCGAGACATCCCAGTCCGGGATGTACGGCACATACGAGCGACGCAATGTGGCGTTGGTCTTTACCGAGCCGCCGCCGCCGGTGCCATCGACGAGGCGCACCAGCGGCAATCGCAAATCGCGCGCCGCCTTCTCCGCCCATCCCATCTTGTTGCCGATCGCGCCGTCGGCTGCGCCGCCGCGCACGGTGAAATCGTCGCCGCCGACGATGATCTCACGGCCGTCGATGCGGCCGCGTCC
Source organism: Deltaproteobacteria bacterium (assembly GCA_031396445.1). GTDB lineage: Bacteria > Myxococcota_A > UBA9160 > UBA9160 > PR03 > PR03. The sequence goes on from JANNKU010000003.1 coordinate 7,170, forward strand.
GCATACGAAGTTCGATGGTGTGAAGGCTTTGAGGTTGCCGGCCTCGTCGTACTCCGCGCGACCCGCGAGCACGCCAGTTTCGTGAAACGAGCCCGTGTCGAGCAGCCGCTCGATGCGCTCGCGTACCGTGAGTCGTCCCGCGTCACGAGCGCGGGCGACGCGTTCCTCGCCGCCCATCGCCTTCGCGAGTTCGGCGCGCCGCGCGAGTTCTTCGAGTTCGGGCTTCCAGGTCACGGCGGCGCAGCGTAGCTCCGACGACGAGTGACGACGGGCAGTCCCGCGCACATTTCGAGTCGGAGAACTCCCGCCGCAGCGGGCGCCCCGAAGCATGGCTTCGCAGGTTCCCGACACCTCCGTGGTAGGCTCGGCCGACCGGAGGCTCCCCCATGCGCGCATCGTGGATCTTCGTGCTGCTGGTTTTCCCGCTCGCACTCGTGGCCGAGGGCGCTCCGCCGCTCGAGCCTGGCGACATCGTCATCGCGGGCGGGACGCACGACGGATCGCCGCCGGGTCTCTGCTCGTCCGTTCTCTGTCGGATCGAACCGCTCACTGGAGCGGCCACGCCGATCAGCAATGCGTTGCCGGGAAACGGCGGCGACGTCGCGATCCTCAATGCCACGACCGTGCTCGTGAACCCGACCGTCGGAGCCGCCGCCGACCTGCTGCGGGTGGACGTCACGACCGGGAGCTTCTCGACGCTCGCGGCGCGGAGTGCAACCGACCGGTTCCGGGAGCTGAGCGTCACCCTCGACGGCCGAATCTTCGCGCTGACCAATGCCGGCATCGTGCGGATCGACGCGATGAGCGGCGCCGTGACGCTGATCACGCCCGGCGTCGAGTGGGAAGGCCTCGCCGCCGAGCCGACCGGCGCGCTGATGACGACGCGGTTCTTCGACTACCTCCCGCCCGAGTTCCCGTTCTTTCCGGCCTACGAGTTCGTGCGGGTCGATCCGACGACCGGTGCTACGACGCCTCTTGGTGACACCGTCCTCGATCCCAACGGCGTCGCGAAGCTCGAGGTGGCCGCGTCGAACGATCGATTCTTGTTCGCTCCTTCGGGGCTATCCCAAGACGGGTTGATTCATCGCTTCCGTCCGGGTGTCGGACAGCTTCAGATCTGGGGCGGTGAGTTCCTCCAGACCACACTCGCCGATCTCGCCGTCGCGCCGGACGGGAGTCTGCTCGCGACCCTGTGGCTCTACCCCGGCTCCGAGCCGGGGCTCGTCGAGCTTTATCGCCTGAGTCCGAACGGCGGCGTGCTCGCCTCGTTCGACTACGACTTCGCGGTCGCTGGTTTGGACGTGATGCGGAACCCGGCGTGTGCCGACGGCGCCGACAACGACGGCGACGGCGCGACCGACCATCCGACCGACCCAGGCTGCCTCGACGCGGTGAGCGATCGCGAGAACCCGAAGTGCGACGACGGCATCGACAACGATGGCGACGGCGCGATCGACTGGGATGGCGCGGGCGTCGGTCCGGCTGATGCGACGTGCCAGGGACAAGCCTGGGGCAACCGCGAGGCTCAGACCAGCTGCGGACTTGGCGTGGAACTCGTGGCGCTGCTCTTCGTGCTGCGACGCATTGCGCCGCGCTGATCCGTCATAGCGCTCGGATGATGCTTCCCTGGCGTCGATGAAACTCCTCGTCCTCGACTTCGACGGCGTCATCGCCGATTCCGGCCGCGAAGCCTTCGCCGTCGCGCGACGCACTTATCTTTCGCTCCGCCCTGATTCCTCGCTGCACGCCCACGCCGACGAAGCCGCGCTCTACGCCGCATTCGTCGCCATCATGCCGCTCGGCAATCGCGCGGAAGATTTCGCCGTCGCGCTCGCCGCGATCGAAGCGGGCGTCGCGCTGCCCGGTCAAGCCGCGTATGACGCGTTCTACGCCGCGCAAGATCCGCGCTGGCTCCGCGCCTTCCACCAACACTTCTACGAGGTGCGCACGGAGCTCTCGCGCTCCGATCCCGCCGGCTGGCTCGCGCTGCTGCCGCCGTATCCGCAGTTCATAGCGATGCTGCAGCGCCGCGCGGGCGCGTGTCGCTACGCGATTGCGACGGCGAAGGATCGCCGCTCGGTGCGCATGCTGCTGCGCGCGTACGGTGTCGCCGATTTGTTTCCCGACGACCTCGTGCTCGACAAGGAGGCGGGCGTCACGAAGCCGGCGCACCACGAACACCTGGCGCGTCATTGCGGCGTCGCGTTCGCCGAGATGACCTTCGTCGATGACAAGGTGAATCACCTCGATGCGGTGGCGACGCTCGGCGTGCGCTGCGCACTCGCGGCCTGGGGCTACAACGGTCCGCGCGAACACCAACTCGCCCGCGCGAACGGCCATCTCGTCTTCACCCTCGAAGACGTCGAGACGCAGCTCTTCGCCCCAACAAGTTGACGAGACACTCCCGGCATCAACTTGACGGATCAAGCTCGGAGGCCCCGGTGTCGACAGGGGTTGACAGGAACGGGCGGATGGCCGAATCCACGGTCGATTCAGGCCGATCCCACTTTGGAGACCCGAGCGATGAGCGAAGCGGGAACCCAGCAGATGGCGAATGACGGTGCGCCCGCAGCGGGGCGCTCGTTTGCCGAGCGTTTCGTCGGCGCGCTGCGCCTCGATGGATCGGTCTACGAGGAAGTCGCGAACGATCCGGGTGCGCTCGCGCAGGCGGCCGGCGTCGCGGCCGCTGCGGCGGTGGCGCGCGCGGTGGGTGTCTTCTCCGCCACGACCTCGGGTGAGGCGGTATTCGGCGCACTGAGCGTGTTCGCGTTCTGGCCGCTCGCCGCATTCCTGGTCTGGGCGGCGGGCGCGCTCTTGAAGAGCCCGGGTGACTTCGGTCGCGTGTTGCGCGTGGTCGGCTTCGCGATGGCGCCGCTGATTCTCGTCGCGCTGATTCTCGTTCCGAACGAGTGGTTCCGCGGCGGCATCCTGCTCATCACCTACGCATTGCTCTTCGGTGCGCTGGTGGTGGGTGTGCGCCAGGCGCTGCGCATCGACAGCGGGCGCGCGGCCTTCGTGTGCATCGTCGTCGCGATGTCGTTTTTCCTGATCTACTCGATCGCGATCTACACGGTGCTGCAGACGAGTGGCACTTCGTAATTCCTCGCTTGGCGTGCGCGACCTCGCGTCCTAAGCTGCACTTTTGCTCGCGGAGATGCGCTTGGACCTGCTCGATTTCCACATGCGCGCCGAACGCACCCCGAATCCGAACAGCGTGAAGTGGGTGCTGTCGTCCACGCTGATGGAAGGCGGGCAGAGCGCGCACTTCGAGACGCCCGTCGCGGCCGATGTATCGCCGCTCGCGGCGCGGCTCTTCGCGATCGATGGCGTCACCGGCGTGTTCTTCGCGTCGAACTTCGTCACGGTGACCAAGCAGGCCGCGAGCGAGTGGCCGGCGCTCGCGCAGTCGCTCGTCGATGAGATCAAGGAATTCGCAGCCAGTGGTGAGCCCACCCTCGGGCCCGCCTACGAAGCTGCGGATGTGTTGCAGACGGATGAGATCGCAACGCGCATTCGGCGCGTGCTCGACGAAGAGATCCGCCCCCTCGTCGCCCGTGATGGCGGCGACGTTCTCTTCGCCAGCTTCCGCGATGGTGTCGTCGAGTTGTACATGCAGGGCTCGTGCAGCGGCTGCCCGAGCTCCACGGCGACGCTGAAGATGGGCATCGAGACGCGCCTTCGGGAAGCTGTTCCCGAGGTTCGCGAGGTGGTGGCGATCTAAGAGATGTGAGTCCGCCGTGAGTTGCGTGGCCCCCCGGCGCGCGGCGCGGCAACAGCAGACGGCGCGCATCGACGATGAGTCGAGAGCGACCGTCGAGATTCAGCAATACGGGGGGACTCCGTGGCACGAGGTGGATACGTGTCGCTGCTTGCGCGGCGGCGGCGACAGGCGCGCCGGCGGCGGCGCGCGATCGCTGCGGCGGTGCTCTGCGCAGGCTTTGGCGCGGGCTTCTGGCTGGTGGATCGAACGGGCGCGGATGCGCTGGCCGATGCTCCCGAAGCCGCCCTGCCTGATGTCGCGGCAGGCGCCGCGGACTCGCTGATCCAGCTCGCGCGCTTCGATTCGAAGCCCTTCGGCCGCAAGCGCGAGAAGCCGCCGGCCGCGCCGATCCCGCTCGCTCCGCTGGTTCCCGCCGAAGTGCTCGCGATGCTGCCGCCTTCCGCGCGCACCAGCGCCGATGGCTCGCCGGCCTGGCCGGCCGTATTGGCGGAAGCGCCGCGCGATCGCATCGTCGAACGCAGCGAAGTGGCGCCCGGCACCGACGGCGTGCGCTCGCCCGTCGAGATCGAGTACACGCTCGATCCCGCGCTGACCGAGCGCGTCGTCGGCATGCTGCGCGATGTCGATCTCGCGCACGTGATCGTGATGGACCCCGGC
>JANNKU010000011.1:0-39808 GCA_031396445.1 Deltaproteobacteria bacterium
CGCATCGCCGCGAAACCCTTCTTGATCGCGTCCTGGTGCGAACCGGAAAACGCGGTGTACACCAGCTCGCCCGCATACGGATGCCGCGGATGCACCGGCAGCCGGTTGCAGTACTCGACGACGCCGACCAGCTCATCGATCGACGAAACGTCGAGCCCCGGATCGATGCCCTGCGTGTAGAGATTCAGCGCCAGCGTGACGAGATCGACGTTGCCAGTGCGCTCGCCGTTGCCGAAGAGCGTTCCCTCCACGCGATCCGCGCCTGCCATCTGCGCCAGCTCGGCCGCCGCAACGGCGGTGCCGCGATCGTTGTGCGGATGCACCGACAGAATCACGCTGTCGCGATCGCGGATCGTGCGGCCGAACCACTCGATCTGATCGGCGTAAATGTTGGGTGTCGCCATCTCGACGGTCGAGGGCAGGTTCAGGATCACCTTGCGCGCGGGCGTCGGCTGCCAGACGTCCATCACCGCTTCACAGATCTCGACGGCGAAGACGAGCTCGGTGCCGGTGAAGCTTTCGGGCGAATACTGGAGACGCAGATCGGTTTCGGGCACGCTCGCGATCAGCGCCTGCACCGCCTCGGCGCCGCGCACCGCGATCTCGACGATGCCCGCGCGATCGGTCTGGAAGACCACGCGCCGCTGCAACGTCGAGGTCGAGTTGTAGAGGTGCATGATCGCGCGCGGCGCGCCGCGGATCGAATCGAAGCTGCGCGCGATCAGCTCGGGGCGCGCTTGCGTCAGCACCTGGATCGTGACGTCGTCGGGGATGCGACCTTCGTCGATCAGCAGCCGCACGAAATCGAAGTCGGTCTGCGACGCGGCCGGGAAGCCCACCTCGATCTCGCGGAAGCCCATCTGGACGAGGCGATCCCACATGCGCAGCTTGCGCGCCGGACCCATCGGCTCGACGAGCGCCTGATTGCCATCGCGCAGATCGACGCTGCACCAGATCGGCGGCGAAGTGATCGTGCGCGCCGGCCAACTTCGATCGGGCAGCGCAATCGGTGCGAACGCTTTGTATTTGTGCACGGGCATTCGGTTCACGGCTGTCTCCTTGTGCCGGGCCGACTGGGTCGGGCTGCGCGGATCTGGATGGGAACGATGTCGATTCAGATGACGAGGTCAGGATCGATTCCGAGGTCCAGAAGCGCGAAACCCTCTCCGGCCGGCTCGGCGGGAGAGGGTTTCGCGTTTCGGACTCTTGGGTCTCGCGCGCTACGCCTCCACCGCCTCACTAAGGGCGAGAACGCCCCGGAGCGAGGTGCGGTGTAGCTGCGTGCGGGACCCGTTCGTCATCAGAACCTCTTTCTAGACCAGCCCCTGCGATCGGTCAACCATGCGCAAAGCTGAGCGCACAAGCAGCTTCGCGGTCAAGACCGCGCCACGGCCAGCCGAATCACGCAAAGTGAACCTGTCGATCGCAGCGCGGACAACGTCGTGAGCGAGAACCGCATCGCGAAGCGTCACCGATGGCGACTCCCCTGCGAGGTCGTCTCCGAGGGACGTTCGCAGCGCGCGATCGTGCTCGATCTCTCGGAGACCGGCTTGTTCGTGCAGACGGGCACGCGCTTGCCACCCGGCGTCGAAGTCGAAGTGCGCGTGCTGCTGACGGACGGCGCGGAGCCGACCGTGTTGCGCGCGCGCGTGGCGCGCAACAAGCAAGTGCCGCCGCAGCTCACGAGCGTCGCGCGTGGCGGCGTGGGATTGAAGATCCTCGACGCGCCGGCGGCCTACTACGAGACGCTCGCGTCGCTCGAAGGCAGCGACTCGCTGCGACAACCGAACGTGTCGCCCGCGCCGCAGCCGGCCCGAACCCGCTTCCGCGTGCGCGTGAAGCAATCCGACGGACCGCGCTCGCGCAGTGTCGAAATCCTCGCGGACTCTCCGGACGACGCCCGCGCACTCGCGCTCGCACAAGTCGGCACGGGCTGGGAAGCCGTCACGGCCGACGTTCTCGGCTGAATCTCGCACGCTCCAGTTGCACCGGCCCCCGTCCCTGTTCCAACCTGCGCCCGATGACGATCGAGGCCCCGCGTGATTCCGAGCTGACGAAGTTTGGCGTGCAATTGCACGACGAATGGCCGCACGCCTTCGACCCCGCCGTCGAATGGTGGAACGAATCGTGGTTTTGGGATTGGTTCGATGCCGACGGGCGCGTCGCCGGACACTGCCGCCTCGGCATGCATCCGAACCAGCAACGCGCGTGGATCTGGTACTACCACTACGCCGACGGCGAGTGGACCGTCGTCGAAGAACCGCGGCTCCCGCTCGCGGATCTGCATCTTGCTAGACAAGGCGGACCCGAGACGAACGCCGGCGTCTGCTTCGCCTACGAACGTCACGGACTCGCATTCTCGTGGGAGCCCGACGCAGCATTGCGTTCCGGCCGCTTCCGCTTCTCGGGTTTCGGCCGCGTGCTGACGGGACCGCGCGCGGGAATGATCCAGCCGGTCTCGGCGGATCTGCGTGTCACCGCGCTCGGCGCCGCGCACTCACCGGGTCGCGCGAATGCGCCGGGGCACGAGTCACAGCAGTTTCCGGCAAGCCGCATGGAGCAACCGATCGCGCTGTCGGGAACGCTCGCCGCGGCCGGCATCGAGCGCAGCTTCGAAGGTCGCGGCGAGCGCGATCACTCCTGGGGACCGCGCCATTGGAATCTCGAGTGGACCTTCCTGGTGTTGAATGGTCCCGACCTGCGCCTGCAATGCGCCGAAGCGCGCATCCCGAACATCGATCCGATCCACGGCGGCTATCTCTCGCGGGAAGAAACGATCTCGATCACGAAAGCGCGCTTCGACTTCGCGTATCACGACGACGACGTTGCGCACCCCGTCGATGGCACGCTCGAGATCGTCGCCGAAGACGGCACGCGCCTCGTCTTCGAGATCGAGCCGATCGCGGCCACCGAGATCGACATTACGCATACCTTCGTGCCGCCACAGCGCTCGGTGTATCGACGGGCGCTGGTCCGTGCGCGGCGTGAAGGCGGGCCGCCGCTGATCGGCTGGACCGAGTTCAACCGCTTCGTGAAGCCTTGATCGGAGAAGTGAGTGCCGGCGCCGCGTGGACGTGATTTCGAGAAGACCCGCGAACAACTCGCCGCGTGGCTGCACGCGAAACTCCCGCGCGCGACCGAGCTTTCGGTTTCCGCGCTCGCGGGTCCTGCCGCCACCGGCTTCTCGAACGACACGCTGCTCTTCGATCTCGAGAGCGTCGAAGACGGCCGGCGCGAACACCGCGCGCTGGTAGCGCGCATCGAGCCAACGGGCTTCGGCGTCTTCCCGCGCTACGACCTCACGCTGCAATACCGCGTGATGGCCGCGCTGCGCAGCACCGATGTGCCGGTGCCGCAGATGCTCTGGTTCGAGCCCGACGCGAGCCTGCTCGGCGCGCCCTTCTATGTGATGGAACGCGTCGCTGGCCGCATCCCCACCGACAATCCGCCCTATCACGCCGGCGGCTGGATGACCGAGATCCCCGCCGACGAACGCAGCGCAATCTGGTGGAGCGGCGTCGATACGCTCGCCGCGATCCATCGCTGCGATCCCGCAAAGCTCGGCATCGACTTCCTCGACGCGCCGCCGCCCGGCGCCGACACCATCGCCTGGCAACTCGATTGCTGGCGCCGCTACTGCGATTGGGTGATCGGCGCGAGCGCGTTTCCGACGCTCGAAGCGGGTTGGCTCTGGCTCGTCGCAAATCGCCCGCCGCCGTCGCAACGCCGCGATCTGTGTTGGGGCGATTCCCGCATCGGCAACATGATCTTCCGCGACGGCCGCTGCGTCGCGGTGCTCGATTGGGAGATGGCAACGCTCGGTCCCGCGGAGATGGATCTCGGCTGGTTCCTCTTCATGGACCGCCACCACAGCGAAGGCATCGAGACGGCACGACTCGCGGGATTCGGCGATCGCGCCGCGACGATCGCGCGCTGGGAAGCCGGCGTCGGCCGCCGCGCGGAACACGTCGCGTTCTGGGAAGCGTTCTGCGCGTGGCGCTTCTCGGTCGTGATGGTGCGCGTCGGCCACCAGATGCAATCGATCGGTGTGTTGCCCGCGGACGCGACGTTCCCGGCGAACAACACGGCGTCGCGGTTGCTGGCGAAAACTCTCGAGCTGCCTCCGCCGTCTCCCTGAACCAACCATTCGGCGGCAACTCCTCATCGAAGCCGCCGCCACCGCTCATCCCGGCAGAATCCTGCCTCTGAACCCCCAACCCGGCGGCAACTTGTTGCCCGTCAACTCATCGGGAGCAAGTTGACGCGGGCAACAAGTTGACGCCCGGTTGGGGTCTTCGAGTGGGATATGCTGCCGATTCTTCTTCACTCGGAGCCCTGATGCTGCGCAAACCCGCTCGCTTGTTGGCCATAGCCGCCCCGCTGATTCTTCCGCTGCTCGGCTTCGGACCCTGCGAGCGCCGCATCTTCGAGATTGGCCTGCCGACGCTCGCTGGCGCGCTGCCGCTCGAGATCGTGCTGCCGACCGGATCGGATCCCGCCGTCGCGACGGTTGCACTCGATGGTGTCGATGTGACCGACTCGTTCAGCGCCGGCGGTCCCGGATTGGTGGGCTCCGTGCCGGTGCCTGCGCCGGGCCAGCACCGTCTCTCCGTCACGCGACCACTCTCGACGCTGCCGGGCCTCGGCTTTCCGGTGACCAATGGCCGGCTCTTCATCGCACCCGACGCTGCACCGGCGCTGCTCTCCGCGCAGCCGCTCGCCGGCGCAACCAACGTGCCGCGCACCGCGTGGCTTCGTTTCCGGCTCGCGACACCGATTACGGACGGCGCGCTCGCCGGCTTCGGCTTCGGACTCGAGTGCGATGGCGTGAGCGTCGGGCGCAGCGTGCATGCGCTCGGCGACGGTTCGCTGATCCTGAATCCGACGCCCGAATTGCCGGCCGGCGCGAGCTGTCGCGTGGTGTGGCGCGGCAGCGACGGCAATGTCGCCGAGAGCCTCTTCGCGGTCGCAGCCAACGCAGCCGGTGGCGACGCCGTCGCGCTCTACGATCGCACCGACCCGCTCGCGATTGCGCCGTTCCCCGACGACTACTACGTGGTGCCGGACGCCGCGCAGTCGAGCGGCGTCTCGATCGACATGCCGGTGCCGCCCTTCACGGAAGCGTTTCAGTCGCAAGCCTTCACGTCGCTCGTCGCACAGACGTATTACACCGATGGGTGGAGCCGGATGACGCACGTGGTGCTCGCGTTCTCGCACCCGCTCGATGCGTCCGCGGTGCCGGCAAACGAAACCGAGTCGCAGGATCCGTTTGCGCCGATCGCGCTGATCGACATCGATCCCAACAGTCCCACGTACGGGGATCGCATTCCATATCGCATCCTGCTGCGCAGCGACGAAGCGCCGGACGGCAGCTTCGATCACGCCGCGATGCTCTTCCCGAGCATCGATCTGCGCGAGCACGGCCGCTATGCGGTCGTCGTCACGAAGCGCGCGTTCGCCGCCGGCCAGCCGGGGCGGCCGCTCGAATCGTCGGCGTTCTTTGCGGCTGCAAAGGCGCCCGCGGGCGACGGCGAGGCGCCCGAGGTGACGCAAACGCGTGACAGGATCGGGCCCGCGCTCGAGACGGTCGCCGCGCTCGCCGACGTGCCGATCCCCTCCGAAGACGTCGCGCTCGCCGTGCAGCTCTCGATCCGCACGCAGCCGGGCGTGGAGGACAGCATCCACTTCAAGGAGCGCGCGCTCTCGCTGCCGGCGCCGCAACTGGTGCTGCCGACGCTCGCGAATCCCTGCCCGAATGCGGCCAACTTCTGCATCCGGCTGGTGTCGACGCGCGCGCTCGAGATCCGCGGCCGCGTGCGCTTGCCGGAGTATCGAAATCCGGGCCTGCTGGTCTTCGAGCGCGATGCGAACGGCGTGCCGCTGCAGACCGGCACCAACGAAGTGCCGTTCATGATGACGCTGCCGCTGCAGTCGCTCGACGGTCCGGTGCCGATCGTGATGTACCAGCACGGCAACCCCGGCTCGCCGCTCGAAGCGACGCGCGACGGTGGCACCGGCTATCTCGACGACGCGGGCTACGCGGTCGCTGGCATCCAGGACACGCTGAACCGCCAGATCGGCCAGGACGTCGCGCGGCAGGTTTCGGTGATTCTCTTCTTCGCGGTGCAGACGCAGCAATTGCCGGACTACTGGGCGCAGACGGGCGCCGACATGATCGGCTTCCTGCGCGCGATCGAGGGCATGGGTTCGCTCGATCTGCTGCACAAGGACGCGCTCGGCAATCCCGCGATCGGTCCCGACGGCATCCCCGAAATCGATCCGACGCGCATCCTCTATCACGGCATCAGCGAGGGAGGGAACAACGCGCAGCGCTTCCTGCCCTTCGCGCCTGAAATCATTGCGGCGACACCGACGGTGGGCGGCGCGCGTCTCGGCGAAACGCTGATCCACCAATCGAGCGACTCGATCCTCGCGCAGATCGGCGGGCTGATGCCGGAGCTGCGCCCGATCGAGCTGTGGTCCGGACTCGTGCTCTTCCAACTCGGCTTCGATCCGCAGGACGGCCACACCTTCCTCAAATATCTCTATCGCGAGCCGCTGTTGCCGTTCGTCGGCTCCACCGACGTGACGCCGCCGTCCGCCCTTTTCACCGAAGGCGTCGGCGACTCGCTGGTGCCGAACAACGCGAGCCGCGCCATGGCGGCGGAACTCGGCATCCCGCACGTGCGTCCGATCGCACGCAACGTGCCGGCGCTCGTGCAGGTGGATGCGCCCGTCGCGCAGAACCTCGCGCCTGGGCTGACGAGCGGGTATTTCCAGTACGACCCGGCGACCACGCCGTATTGCGTCACGCGGCCGCAGCCCGAAGGTCACTACTGTCCGCAGAGTGCGCCCGAGGCGCAGGCGCAGCGCCGACACTTCCTCGAGTCCGCGCTCGAAGGGGCGGCCGAGATCATCTCGCCGTTCTGAGGTGAGCCCCATCGACGCAACGGTGTTTCCACCCGGACGCTGGCGCGCGCGCTTCGTCTGGTGCGAGGCGCCGCGCATCGAGAACGATCCCAGCGCGACGCTCCATCGCGTCGCATCGAAAGACGCAGTCACCGCGTGCTTCCGGCGCAGCTTCGATCTCGCGGTGGTGCCCGCATCGGCACCGGCGCGCGTCACGGCGGACTCGCGCTACGCGCTCTTCGTGAACGGCGTCGAAGTGGCGCGCGGTCCGGTGCGCGCAAACGGCCGCCGCTTTCACTACGACATCGTCGACATCGCGCCCCAACTAAGACCGGGCCGCAACGCGATCGCCGCAATCGTGCGCTTCTTCGGTCGCGCGAATCCATGGTGGGCGCCCGTCCCCGCCACCTTCCAACTCGGCGCCGGCGCGTTCTTGTTCGAAGTGATGCTCGCATACGAGGAACCTCCGAGCGACGAAGCTCCCTCGTCCCGCATAGCAACAACGTCCATCGAGCCGTCCCGCGTAGCGAGGCAAAGCCGAGCGGCGACATTCATCGGGACTGATGGAAGCTGGCGCGCACTGCGCGCCGACGCCTGGCAATCGCGCGCGGCCAGCGGCATCGGCGGCTTGCCGATGGAACTCTTCGACGCGCGCGCTATCGACGCAGCATGGCGTGACGCCGACTGCGACGATTCGCAGTGGAACGCGGCGCACGTTCTCGCGGGCAATCACCTCGGCTTCGGCGGGCGCCACGAACCGCCGCTCGTGCCCTACGGCGCCATGCGCCCGCGGCCGATCGCGCTGCTCGGCTGCACGCGTCGCGACGGCGTCCCGCTGCGCGTCGCGCGCGCCGCCGCGAGCGATGCGAACGAGGATCCCGTCGCGTCGGTGCTCGGCGCGATGCGGGACTCGAAGAGCGACGCCTCGATCGCGCTCCACTGGCCACTGACACTCGACTGCGACGCGGAAACCGTGCGCCTGGTTACGGTCGATTTCGGCGAGATCGTGGCAGGCACCATCACGCTCGATCTCGAAGCACCCGCCGGCGCGTGCTTCGATGTCGCCGCCGCCGAGTTCGCTTCCGAAGACGGCCGCCTCGCGCCCGACGACGAGCGCTCCGGCTTTCGCTACATCGCACGTGGTGAGCGCGATCGCTTCGAGACCTTCCAGTCGCTCGGCTTCCGCTATCTCGGCCTCGCGGTGCGCGCCGAGGGTGCCGTCACGCTGCGCCAAGCCGCGATGAACGAGCGGCTGCACCCGCGCGAAGTTGCAGCGCCGGGCGACGCGCCCTTCTTCGAATGCAGCGACACCGTTCTGAACCAGATCTGGTCGGTCGGTCGCCGCAGCGTCGATCTCAACTCGCATGACGCCTATCTCGATTGCCCGACCCGCGAGCAGCGCGCCTGGACCGGCGACATGGTCGTGCACCAGATGGTGGACTTCGCGACGCATCCGGATTGGCGCCTCGCGTGTTGGAACGTCGAGCTCTGCGCGGCGCCGCGTCCCGACGGCATGTTGCCGATGGCGGCTGGCGGCGACATCGCGCATCACGACGCGAGCTACATCCCCGACTGGGCGCTGCACTGGGTGCGCGCGCTGCACAATCTGTGGCGCTACACGGGCGATCGCGAGCGCGTCGCGGCGTTGATGCCGATCGCGGAGGGCGTGCTGCGCTGGTTCGAGGCATTCGCAGCCGAAGATGGTCTCGCCAGCGACGTGACGGGCTGGGTCATCATCGACTGGAGCTCCGTTTCGGTGGATGGCAAGTCGTCGGTACTGAACGCGCTGTGGGCGCGCGGTCTGAGCGACTTCGCCGAGATCGCCGAGTGGCTTGGTGACGGCGGCCGCGCGCGCTGGGCGCGCGATCGCCATGCGCAGATCTGCGACGCCTTCACGCTTTTCTGGGATCCGGAACGCGCGCTCTATGTGGACTGCGCGATCGGCGCCGAGCGCCAGCGCCCGGCGAGCCAGCACGCGCAAGCGGCGCCACTGGCAGCCGGCCTCGTGCCGCAATCGCGTGTCAAACGCATAGTCGATCTCTTGCTCGACGAATCGCGCGAGGTGCACGCCACCTGGTCGCGCGCGACTGGCGATGCGCGCGCGCCGCAGCCGCACGAGCACGGCGTCGGCGGTCCGTACCTGGTGCTGGGGCCGCCGAAGCCGTGGTGGGACGTCGAGCAAGGACTGGTCCGCGCGCAGCCGTTCTTTTGCTACGTCGTACACGACGCACTCGCCGCGGCAGGCCGTGAAGACGAGATCGCTGCGCAATGCCGACGCTGGGAGGTGCTGCTCGAACGCTGCGCCACCTCGTGGTCCGAAACCTGGTACGGCGGCACCGTCTCGCACGGCTGGGGCTCGACGCCGACGCGCGATCTGCTGGTGCGCACGCTCGGCATCGGCCCGGCCGAGCCGGGCTTCGCGCGCGCCCGCATCGCACCGCGCCTCGGCCCGCTCGCATGGGCGCGCGGGGCGGTGCCCACGCCGCGCGGTCTGCTGCGCGTCGCGGTCGATGCCGCGCAGATCGAGGTCGAGAGTCCGATTCCATTCGACCTCGATTGTGATGGACGCGTCGCGTCGCATCCGGCCGGCCGTCATGTGATCGCCCGAGGCCCTCGCTAACACGCAGCTCAAGCGCAAACCCCTTCGTCCCGAAGACGGGATCGGAGGGAAGCAATGCGCAGCTGCTTCGCGATGTTGGCCGCCGCCTTGCTATGCGCCTGCGCGTCGGCGCCGCCGACGCCTGCGCCGGGTCGTGCCGGCGTCTTCGGCTACCTGAAACTCGTCCCGCGCGAGGGCGTCGTTCCGGCGCCTGCGGGCGCGCATTCGTACGGCGATCGCGAGTTCGAAGGCGTCGCGCTCGTGGACTACTCGAAGCCGGGCTTCGCCGTGGTGTATGCCGATCCGGCGACCGCTGACGGCGTGGCGACACACGATGGCGCGCGCGTCGCGTTGGCGATTCGCGATGGCGCCACGCATGCCGTCTTCGATCCGCAGCATGCGGCGCTCGGTGCCGGCGGTGAAATCTCGATCGCGAACCAGAGCGCTGAGCCGCATCTGGTGTCGTGCCCGGGAGCAGGCATGGTGAAGCGCCTCGCGCCGGGCGAATCGATTGCAATCGCCGTCGCGACGCCGGGCGAATGGCCGCTCTATCTGCTCGATGTCGCGGGCGAGCAAGCGCGCGTCTTCGCGGCGCCGGGCCCGTATCACGTGGTCTCCGCTTCGGGACGCTTCGAGCTCGCGGACCTCGAGCCCGGTCGCGCGCACCTGCACGCCTGGCATCCGCGCTTTCCGCCCGCCTCGACCTGGGTCGATCTCGTTGCGGGCGCCTCACAGCGCGTGGACCTCCAACTGCGAGTCGGCGACGCCGAAGGGAGCGCTGCCGATGCGCGTTAGTTCCGTCGCAATCGCCGTGGTGTTGCTCGCGGCAGTGAGCGCCTCCGCGGAGGAAGCCGTCGCGCCGGGCCGCGTCGAAGCATTGGAGCGGCGCAACGAAGAACTCGCGATCCACAACCAGGATCTGGAGCAACGGCTCGAGGAACTCGAGCGGCGTGATCGCGAGCGCAGCGAGGGCGAGTCCGCCGAACAGAACGACTTCGGCAGCATGACCGAGTGGGCGCGCCGGATCCGGATCTCGGGCAGCGCCAACACTGGGTACTACTACGGCGGAACGGGGACACCATTCCAGGACACCTCGTTCGCAGTCTGGGATGCGCGGATGTTCCTCGACGCCGATCTCGGTCGCGCCGTCGAAGTGGGCGAGACCACGATCGCGCGCAACATCGGCTTCACCTTCGAGTGGAACATCGTGCGGCTCGGCGAGCTGCAGGGCACCGACTTCCCGCCCGGCTATGTGGGCGAGACCTACATCGAGCTACAGGGTATCGGCGGCAGCCGCTGGTTCAACACCCAGGTGGGTCGCTTCCAGATTCCGGTCGGTGAGAACTATCTGCTCTACTCGAAGGGCTATCGCAATCAGCCGTTCATCACGAACACCGTCGGCGGCCCCTGGTGGTGGGACGAAGGTGTCCGTGTGTATGGCAGCGACGACGCGGGGCACTTCGGTTACGTCGCCTCGATCTCGGACGGCGAGACCGACTTCGAGAGCGATGCGAGCCGCGATCCGCAATTCACGCTGAAGCTCTACGCACAGCCTACGCCCTGGTTCTACGCCAGCGTCTCGGCGCTGCACTCGGGGCGCGTCGGTTCGGACGAGAACGGCGAGCCGGCTTCGGGTGCACTCTGGCTCGGCGAAACCTGGGCGACACCGGTCGGAAGCTTCGCGCCGTGGATCCCGGTCTATCAGGACGGCGTCGCCACCTCGGGCGCTCCTTCGAACGAGCTCGACTCGACGACCTTCGTCGGCGCGGACCTGATCTTCACGCACGAGAAGCTCGGCCGTCTCTGGCTCGCCTACGGCCGCTACTCGATCGACGCCGCGGAGACGTCGGACTTCGATCGGGACCTCTCTTACTGGATCGCGCAGTGGACGCTGTCGGGCGACGCCATCGCGCCCGAACTGGCGCCGTTCTATCTCGGGCTGCGCGCAGCCGGTCTCGGCACCTACGACGACGGCGAAGGCTACGTGCTCGACAGCCGCCAGGCCTGGACGCTCGGCTACAACGTCTCGTCGCTGCAGGCGTACTCGATCGTGCTCGGCTGGCATCTGACGCCGTGGACGACTCTGCGCGCGGAATACAGCCATCAAGACATCGAGATGGTGGACGGGACGCCGCGCTCGCTTCGCGATGCGGCGCGCGACGCCGACTACTTCGGCTTCGAACTCGGCGCCGCGTTCTGATGCTCGCTGCGTTGCGTCTGCTCGCGCTCGTGGCGCTCGTCGCGCATGCCGGCCTTTCGGGCGCCGACGGCGACGTGCGCGGCCGCGTGCTGCTCGATCTGCCCGGCATGCGCCTCGCCGACCTCGGCCCGATCGTCGTCTACGTCGCAGCGGAACCCGGCCTCGACGCAGCGCCACCCGCGGTGACGCCCTCGCTGCATCAGAAGAACGCCGCGTTCCTGCCGGGCTTTCTCGCGATCGCGGTCGGGCAACAGGTCGCGATGCCCAACGACGACATGATCTTCCACAACGTCTTCTCGTATTCGAAGCCGAATGATTTCGATCTCGGCCTCTACGCGGCCGGCGAGTCGCGCGCGGTCGCGTTCGCGCATCCCGGCGCAGTGAAGCTCTACTGCTCGATCCACGAATCGATGAATGGGATGATCTTCGTCGCGCCGACGCCGTGGTTCGACGTGGTGGACGCCGACGGCCGCTTCGCGCTGCGCGGCGTTCCGCCCGGGCCGCACCGGATTCGCACCTGGAACGAGAAGCTGCCCGACACCGAAGAGCTGACGACGGTGCCGCAAGGCGGTGTATCAGCGCTCGACATCTCGCTCGTGCGCTGAATCGCCCTGCGCCAGCAGCGCCTCGATCTCCGCGGCGGGTAGCGGCCGGCTGAAGAGATAGCCCTGCATCTCGTCGCAGCCGAAGCTGCGCAGCAGATCGCGCTGCGCGGTCGTCTCCACGCCTTCCGCCACGACGCGCAGCCGCAGCGCGCGCGCCATCGAGACGATCGCGGCCGTCAGCGCCGCGTCGTCGGCGTTCTCGGCGATGTTGGAGACGAACGAGCGATCGATCTTCAGCGTGTCCACCGGCAACCGGCGCAGATACGCGAGCGACGAGTAGCCGGTCCCGAAGTCGTCGATCGAAATCCGCAGACCCTGCGCGCGCAGCGCTTCGAGGGTCGCGACGACGCGCGGCTCATCCTTCATCAATGTGCTCTCGGTGATTTCCAGCTCGAGGAGCTGCGGCGATACGGACGATTCACGCAGCGCAGCGCCGATCCGTTCCACCAGATCTCCACTGCGAAATTGCTGCGCCGAGAGATTCACCGCGACCGGAACGACGCGCACGCCGCTCTCTCGCCACGCGACGACCTGGCGACACACCGCGCGCGCGATCCAGTCGCTGATTGGCACGATCAGCCCGGTCTCTTCCGCGATCGGGATGAAATCTCCGGGCAACACCATGCCGAGTTCCGGATCGCGCCAGCGCAGCAGCGCTTCGAGGCCGGTGATCGCGCCGGTCGCGAGCGAGAATTTCGGCTGGTAGTGCAGCTCGAACTCCTCGCGTTCGAAGGCGCGCCGCAGCTTGCCTTCGAGGATCAGCCGCTGCAGCGCCACCGCGTTCATCGACTGCGCGTAGAACTGATAGTTGTTCCGGCCCTGTTCCTTCGCGTGGTACATCGCCGTGTCGGCGTTGCGCAGCAAGACCTCGACGTCGGCGCCATCGTCGGGCCACGCGGTGATTCCGATGCTGCCGGTGATCACCACCTCGTGTCCGGAGAGATGAAAGGGTCGCGCCAGCGATTCGAGGATGCGGCGCGCCACCTTCGCGAGATCCTGCACATCATGGATGCCTTCGAGCAGGATCGTAAACTCGTCGCCGCCGAGACGCGAGATCGCGCTCGGCATCTCGACGCGCGCCACCACGTCGCTCTCGCGAACGCTCGCGACGAGGCGATCCGCGACGCCTTGCAGCAACGCATCGCCGACCGAGTGGCCGAGCGTGTCGTTGATGCGCTTGAAATGATCGAGATCGAGGAAGAGGACGCCCGCCTGCCACTCGTTGCGACGCGCGGCCGAAACCGCGATCGCGAGGCGCTCCTTGAAGAGCAGTCGATTGCCGAGCCCGGTGAGGCTGTCGTGGTACGCGAGAAAGCGGATCTGCTCCTCGGCGCGCTTGCGTTCGGTCACATCCTGCACGGTGCCTTCGATCGCCGCTGCAGCGCCGTCGCTGTCGAGCACCCGTTGCGCCTGCGAGTGAAGGATGCGCTCCGCGCCATCCGGCAACACGACGCGGTAGTCGGCATGCAGCGGCGCCCCGCCGCGCGCGCACTCTCCTGCCGCCTTCGCGACCGCGTCGCGATCGTCCGGGTGTACGCACGCGAGCAGTCGCTCGATCGTCACGATCGCATTCGTCGGCAAGCCGTTGATCGCGAGCAATTCCTCGGAGGCGTGCAGCTCGAGTGACACCAGATCGACGCGCCAGCTTCCCATCCGCGCGAGACGCTGCGCGTTGGCGAGTCGTTCGCGACCGCGTCGCAGCTCCGAGAGATTCGCGCTGGCGCGGAGCAGGTAGCGAACGCGATGGGCGAGGATCAGCCACTGCAACGGCTTGGTGACGAAGTCGGTGGCGCCCGCTTCATAGGCGCGGCGGATCGAGTCGACGTCTTCGAGACCGGTCATCATCACGACGGGAACGTCGGCGCCGCCGGGCAGTGCGCGGATCGCTTCGCAGACTGCGAAGCCGTCGATGCCAGGCATCTGCACGTCGAGCAGCACCAGATCGGCCGTGCGGAAGTCGAGCAGTGTCAGCGCCGACGGGCCGTCCTCCGCTTCGAGCACTTCGATGCCATCGGGAAGCAGCGTCTCGGCGACCAGCACACGCATCGTCGGATCGTCGTCCACCACGAGCACCAGCGGCTGTTTACGCGATACGGCGTCGCTCATGCCGCGCGCCCGGCGGAGCGGAACGGCGCGAGCGCCGCCTGTACGCGTTCGAACTCGCAACGCGCCGCTTCGACGAGCGGAACCGCGGGCCCCGCGAAGCCGTCGCGCCCGTGTTGCTCGATCTCGCGTGCGAGACGCGAGAGTCGCTGCGCGCCGAGGTGCGCGGCGCTCGATTTCAGCGCGTGTGCGATGTCGCGCAGCGCATCGGCATCGAGCGCGGCCGCCGCCTTCTGCAGGCGATCGATCTGCGGCGGCACGGAGGAGAGGAAGGTCGCGACGACGCGCGCGACGATCTGCTCGCCGCGCACGGGATTGAGGGCGCGCAACTCGCCGAGCACGCGCAGGTCGATCGTCGCGTGGCTCTCGATCGCCGCGTCGGTCGCAGGCGCGCTCGGCGCGGGGATCGCGACCTCGCTCGGCGACGCTTCGCTCCGTGCGGGCATCCAGCGTCGCAGCATCAGCAGCAGCTGCACGCTGGTGAAGGGCTTGCCGAGGTAGTCGTCCATACCGGCTTCGAGACACGTTTCGCGGTCACCCGCGAGCGCGTTGGCGGTCAGCGCGATCACCGGGGTTCGCAGCGAGCCGCTCGCCTGCTCGCGCTCGCGAAGCGCACGCGTCGCCTGATAGCCGTCCATGCGGGGCATCTGGCAATCCATCAACACGGCGTCGTAGTGGCCGTTTGCGAGCACTGCGAGCGCTTGCTGGCCGTCTTCGGCGAGATGAACCTGCAAGCCCATGGCCTCCAGCATCTCGCGCGCGACTTCTTGATTGACGGGGTTGTCTTCGACCAGCAGCACGACGCCGCTGACCGCAGTGGCGACCGCGCCACTCTGCGGCAACGCGTGCCGCGCGCCACGGCGCGGGCGATCCATCACCTCGGCGAGTCCGTTGTAGAGCTCCGACTGCCGAACCGGCTTGGTGAGATGCGCGGCGATGCCGGCCTCACGCACTTGTGCGACATCACCCGTGACCCCGATCGAGGTCAGCAAGAGCAATCGCGTCGCGGCGAGCGACGCGTCGGCGCGGATTGCGCGCGCCAGCGACAGGCCGTCCATGCCGGGCATCTGCATGTCGAGAATCGCGAGGTGGTACGGCCGTCCCTCGCGCACCGCAGCGCGCAGCGACACGAGCGCGGCGGGGCCATCCTCGGCGGCGCCGGCACGCATCTTCCACGACAGCACGCGGTGCTGGAGAATCTCGCGATTCGTCTCGTTGTCATCGACGATCAGCACGTTGAGGCCGGCGAGGCCGCTCTCGGCTGCGCCGTCGCGCCCGGCTTGCCAGTCAGCTGAGGACGCTGCGAGCGGCAATGTGAAGAAGAAGCGCGTGCCGCGACCCGGCTCGCTGTCGAGCCCGATCTCGCCATCCATCACATCCACCAACTGCTTCGAGATCGCGAGACCGAGGCCGGTGCCGCCGAAGCGGCGTGTCGTCGAAGCGTCGGCCTGCGAGAACGGCTCGAAGAGGCGGCGCTGCGCCTCGGCGTCGATGCCGATCCCCGTGTCGCGCACTTCGAAGCGAAGCAGCGCTGCGCCGTCGCGCTCGCCGACCCGCGAGAGGCTCACGACGACTTCGCCGGAATCGGTGAACTTGATCGCGTTGCCGACCAGATTGGTGAGGACCTGGCGCAGCCGGCCGGGATCGCAGCGCACCACGGCGGGCACGTCATCGCCGATGTGACAGGCGAGTTCGACGCCCTTGCTGTGCGCGCGCTCGGCGAGCAGCTCGGTCACGTCTTCGACCACCTCGGCCAGCTCGCAGTCGATCGACTCGAGGCGGATCTTGCCCGCCTCGCCCTTCGAGAAGTCGAGGATGTCGTTGATCACCGAGAGCAGTAGTTGCGCCGAGCGATTGACGGTGTCGGCCAGCTTGCGTTGGCGCGGCGCGAGCGTCGTCTCGAGCAGCAGGTCGCTCATGCCGATCACGCCGTTCATCGGCGTGCGGATCTCGTGGCTCATGTTGGCGAGGAACTGCGACTTCGAGCGATTGGCATCGTCCGCCTGCTTCGCGAGCGCAACGGCTTCCTGTGTCGCGGCTTCGAGCGCGACCGTGCGCTCCTGCACTTTCGCTTCGAGCGTGCGCTGCTGTTCGTCCACCTCGCGGCGATATTCGAGCAGGCGCACCGCCATCCAGTCGAAGGCGCGCGCGACTTCGCCGATCTCGTCGCTGCGCTTGCTGCCGAGACGCGCTTCGAAGTCGCCGCCGCCGAGTTGCAATGCGGCGTGCTGGATCTGCAGGATCGGTCGCACCCAGGAGCGCGCGAGGAAGAGGCTCGCGAAGAGCGAGAGCCCGAACGCGGCGCCGCCCGCCAGCAAGAGATTCGCGCGCGCGTGTGCCAGCGCGGTGCGCTCCGCCTCGAGCGATGCGGTGACGCGCATTGCGACGCCATCGAAGCGGCGCACCGTGCGCGCCATCGCGTGCAGCGGCGCGGCGCTCGCAGCTTCGAACGAAACCTCGGCGCCACAGAGATCCGACCAGTGCGCGAGCACCGATTCGCGAATCGGCTCGACGGCGACGAGGCGCCCGACTTCTTCGTCCCCGTTGCGGATCGGCACCGCGACCGCCGCCTGCGCCACGCCCGCGCCGACGATCAGCGCGCCGCTCGACGCATCGACCGCGCGCTGCGCCAGCGCGGCGTCGCCGCCGCTCGCAATCACGCGGCCCTCGCGATCGATGAATGCCACAGCCGTCGCACCTTGCTGATCGGCGAGCTGTTGCGCGTAGAACGCGAGTGTCGGCGGATGCTCGACCTCGAGATTGGCGCGGAACTGGGGCGTGCCGGAGATCGCGCGATAGCGCTCGTCGAGTGCGGCGAGGTGGCCGTGCACGAGTTGTTCAGCGGCGTGCGCGGCGCGATCGAGGCGGCGCGCCGCGGCATCCTCGAGATCGCGCGAGAGCGTGCGCTCTTGCACGCCGACGACCAGCGCCGTCGTGAACGCCGCGAGTCCCGCGAGCGTGACGATCAGCCGAGCCGTAACGGTGAAGCGCAAACGCAAGTGCAGAGGTCCCCCGCCCAACACAGTGCCGGAGCCCCACGGCCCCTTGCCGTTTCGGGCTGCACTCCCGCTCTCTTGAGAGATCGATGCGCTGGCGCGCTCGTTCCTCCACCGCCGCTTCGAGCATCCTCGAGAGCGCTGCACAGCGGATCAGCAGCGTGGCCGCGAGATGCGCAACGGTCGCGCATTGTGTGCGGCTAGCGGCACGGAATCGCGTCGCTGCGGCGGGCACGCGGCTTGCTGGTATTCGAGTCATGAAGTCGGTGAAGTTGCAAGGGCTCGCGCCGCGCATGACCTCGCGCGATGCCAGCTTTCTCTATCTCGAGCGGCCGCATGCGCTCTTGCACATCGGTTGTGTCGCCGTGGTGGAAGGCCCCATCCGGCCCGACGCACTGGTGCGCCGCATCGAGGCGCGCTTGCCGCGCATGCATCGCTACGCGCAGCGCGCCGTGCCGGCGCCGCTCGGGCTCGGGCACCCGGCCTGGGAAGATGACCCGGATCTCGATGTGCGCGATCACATCTCGCATTGGACACTGCCCGCGCCCGGCGGCGAACACGAGGTGCGCGAACTCGTCGCGACGCTGCTCGCGCAACCGCTCGCGCGCACGCGACCGCTCTGGGAGATGCACTGCATCGATGGCCTCGACGGCGGTCGCTCTGCGCTCTTCCAGAAAATCCATCACTGCATGGTGGACGGGATGGCGGGCGCGCAGGCGCTCGAAGATCTCCTCGACACCGAGCCGCGTGTGCGCGATGTCGCGCCCGCGCGACTCGTGGCCGATCCGACGCCGGACGCGGCGGCGCGCATCGGTCGCGCCGTCGCCGACACCGTTCGCACCCAGTTCGGGATGGCGACCTCGCTGCTCGGTGCGCTGCGCGGACCGAACGAGGTGCGCGGCGCCGTGCGGAAACTGCGCGACGCCGCGTTCTCCGCCGTGCAGCTCGCTGCGGGCGATGTGCCCTCGATGCCGTGGAACGCGCCGATCGGCCCGCGCCGCCGACTCGCCTTCGCGCGCTTGCCGATGGAAGGCGTGCGGCGGATTCGCGCCGCGCGCGGCGGCACCGTCAACGACGTGGTGCTCTGCGCACTCGCAGGCGGCCTGCACCGCTACCTGCGTCAGAGCGGTGTCGCGACGCGCGGCCTCGAGCTGACCGCGCTGGTGCCGGTGAGCCTGCGCGACTCGAGCGAGGCGCGCTCGATGGGCAATCGCATCTCGGCGATGTTGGTGCCGCTCGCCGTCGATCCGCACGAAGAAGTGCCGCGCCTCGCCGCCACACGCGCGCTGACCGAGCGGCTGAAGTCGAGCTCCGCGTGGACCGGCATCGACTCGCTGCTCGGCGCGCTCGACGGAATGCCGCCCGCGCTCGTCGCGATGGTCGGACAGAGTCTGTCGCTCGGTGCGCTCGCGAATGTGATCTCGACCAACGTGCCCGGCCCGCGCGAAACGCGTTGGCTCTGCGGCAAACGCGTCGAAGCGCTCTACCCGATCGTGCCGATCGTCGATGGCATCGGACTCGGTCTCGCGGTCTTCTCGTACGACGGCGTGCTGCACGTCGGCCTCAACGCCGATGCCGAGCTGGTGCCGGATCTCGAGAAGCTGGAGCAGGGGATTCTCGAAGCGTTCGCCGCGTTGGTCGCGAGCACCTGAGCGCCAGCAGCAACCCACAGCGAATCCCGCGGCGGCGCCGAACACAAGGAGCCTGCCCAGAGCCTGCGTTCTCCCTAATACTTGCATGATTGCGCATATGTATTATTTTGCGCTTCATGACGACCCGACTCGATCTCCCTGACGCGTGCTTGGACAAAATCGGGGCGCAGATGCAGCCCGAGTTCTTCCAAGCCCTCTGTGATCCCGTGCGGATCGCGCTGGTGGCGCACCTGGCCGCGAGTGCGCGGCCGCTCACGGTGACGGAGGCGTCCGAATGCTGCGGAATCCACTTCTCCGGCGTCTCGCGCCATCTCGGAATTCTGCGGCGGGCGGGCGTCGTGCGCGCCAGCAAGCGCGGTCGCGAAGTCCTCTACCAGCTCGAAGTGGACTCGTTCGCGGCCAGCCTTCGGGGTCTCGCGGATGCGCTCGAGAGCTGCTGGGCGAGCGGCAAGGCGGCCGCGTCGCCCCACGTTGCAGACTGATTCCCAACACGAAGGAGAGTTCGAGATGAAACGCATGCACGTCCATCTAAACACCGAAGAGTCACGCTTCGAAACCACGGTGGGTTTCTACCAGACCCTCTTCGGGAGTCCTCCCACACTCGCGCGAGACCACTACGCGAAATGGATGCTCGACGATCCCGCCGTGAACTTCGTCGTCGAGGTGCTCGAGATCGCGGGCGACGTTCCGGGCATCCATCACGTCGGAATCCAGGTCGAAGCCGGCGAGGAACTCGAGGCGATCTGCGGCGCGTTGCAAGCCGCCGAAGCGCCCCTGCTCGAGGTAGGCCGGACGCGATGCTGCTTCGCGGATTCCGAAAAGAACTGGACGATCGACCCGCAGGGTGTTCGATGGGAGACGTTCCGCTCGTTCGGACAGCTCGACGAGTACGGCGCCAAGACGGAAGAAGAACTGCGCCGCTACAACTGCGGTTCGGGCGCGTAGCCGACACATGACGCTGTTCTCTCGATTCCGCCGGCCGCGTCGGCTCGCAGCCGAGCTCGGTTTCTTCAACACCTACCTGTCGTTGTGGATCGTTGCCGCGATCCTCGCGGGGCTGGCGCTCGGCTCGCTCGTCCCGGCCGCGTTCGCCTGGATCCGCGTCTTCGATCTCGGAGGTGTGAACCTCGCGATCGCCGCGCTGGTGTGGCTGATGATCTTCCCGACGATGGTGAAGGTGGACTACTCGCAGCTCGCAGAAGGGTCCGGCTGGAGCAAGGGGCTCGTGGTCTCGGCCGCCACGACCTGGCTGATCGCGCCGTTCACGATGGCGGTGCTGGCGACGTACTTCTTGACGGTGGCGTTTGCCGCATGGATTCCGCCTGCGGACGCTGGTGGGTACGTCGCGGGCCTGATCCTCCTCGGTGCCGCGCCCTGCACGGGCATGGTGCTGGTCTGGAGTCGGTTGACGCGCGGCGACGCCACCTTCACGGTGATTCAGGTCGCGATCAACGACGTGATCCTCGTCCTCGCGTTCGCGCCGCTCGTCGCGATCCTTCTCGGTGTTGCCAACGTGGAGATTCCCGCGCGTACGTTGCTGGTCTCGACGATCGTCTTCGTGGTGCTCCCGCTCGTGGCGGGCGCAGCGGTCCGGCGCCGGCTGCTGACACGCGGAGGAGACGACGCCGTTCGGCGCTTCACCACTCCCTTCGAGCCCCTGACTTCGGGGGGCTTGATAGTGCTGGTGATGATTCTCTTCGCGCTTCAGGCTGAGCAGGTTCTGATGCGGCCGTTCACGGTTCTGCTGATCGCGGTGCCGCTGATCATCCAGGCGTATGCGATGTTCGCGCTTGCGTATCTGTGGGCATGGGCCTGGCGGCTCCGCGCCTCGATCGCGGCGCCGACGGCGCTGATCGCAACATCGAGCTTTTTCGAATTGGCAATTGCCGTCGCGATCGGACTCTTCGGTTTCGACTCGCCTGCTGCGCTCGCGACGGTGGTGGGCGTCCTGGTCGAGGTTCCCGTGATGTTGTCGCTGGTCGCCATCGCCAACCGCTCCCGAAGCTGGATCGATGCGCGCGCCACGGCGATCGCATGAGCGCCATTTTCGCGACGCGCGGATTCCTGGGAGTCTCCACGGCGCGATGGCTGGCCGCCGCCGCGATCGTCCTCGGACTCGGCGTGGCATCCGTGTTCGTGCGGAATGCATTGTCGCTCGAGTGGAGCGTTGCTTCGCTGCGCGATCTCGTGGCGCGCGCGGGCTGGTGGGGACCTGCGCTCTATATCGGCATTCTGACCTTCCGCTTCGCGGTGTTGATCCCATCGACGATCCTGCTGACGGCGGCGGGGATCTGCTTCGGCGGTGCGGCGGGAACCCTCTACGCCACGATCGGCCTCACATTCTCTGCGCTGCTCAAGTTCGGTGTCGCGAGTGTCGTCGGCCGCGACTTGCTGCTGCGGCAATTGCCGAGACGGTGGCGTGACGGACTCGCGGTCGGCGATCAGGCCGAGACCGCCGGCGGTCTCGGCCTGATCTGTGCGTATCCATTCGGACCCAAACACATCTTCGAGATCGCCGCGATTCTCGCGGGCATCTCGCTGCTCCGATACACGTTCGCCGTCTTCGCCGGCTCTGCATTTCGCGCCGGAGCCTTCGCGTTCTTCGGCGATGCAATCGCCACCGGCGAGGGCGTGGTCGCGACAGCACTCGTGCTGCTCGCGGTTGGTCTCCTGCCATTGGCGGTGCCTTCGTGGAGGCGCTGGCTTCTCGCGCGCGCGAGGCCTGCATGATCCGGCTCTACACCGCGCCGACACCCAACGGCCGCAAAGTTGCGATCGCGCTCGAAGAGCTTGCACTGCCGTATCAGTCGATCACCGTGAACCTCGGCGCGGGCGAGCAGCACGAGGAATGGTTCCTGCGACTCAACCCCAATCACAAGATTCCCGTCCTCGTCGCGGGAGACACTGTTGTGTGGGAGTCGGGGGCCATCCTTCTCTATCTCGCGGAGCAGCACGATCCCGCTGGTGTCCTGCTGCCGCGCTCCTCCACCGAGCGCTGGGAGGCGATTCAATACGCCTTCTTTCAGACGGGCGGCATCGGCCCGAATCTGGGCAGGCTGGCCACGCAGTTACAGAGGCCTGCATCCGAGCGGAACGTCGAGATGACGGAAATCTTCAGCCGCGAGGTCGATCGTCTCCTCGGTGTGCTGGATCACCTGCTCGAGGATGGGCGACCGTACCTCGCGCGCGACTACTCGATCGCCGACATCATGCACTACCCATGGCTGGCGCCTGTCCTCGCACTCGGCGCGACACAGATCAGCAGCCGGCCGCGGCTGGTCGCGTGGCTCGGGAGAATCGCGTCGAGACCCGCCGTGCAGCGCGGACTTCGCACTCCCGCCTAGCGTGAGACGCGCATGCTGCCGTCGGGGCCACCGCGCGCCACGAGAGCTCGCGCGTCACTCCTCTCGGTAGCGATCCCAAGCGATGCCGAGTTTGCGCATCCGCGCGCGCAGCGTGTGGGGGTTGATGCCGAGCAGCGCAGCGGTACCGCGTCGCCCTTCGATGCGACCGCGTGTGCGTTCGAGTGCTGCTTCGATGTGGCGACGCATTGCGATGTCGAGCGTCGGAAACGCTTCGACGGTCGCGCTGGGATCTGCGTGTCGCTCCGCTGCGCTCGCGCGGTGCGGCGCCGAGAGCGCGACGGGCGCGCTAGCACCCAGCGCCGTCGCGATCTCGAGCGTGCGCCCGTCGCCGAGGATCACCGCGCGTTCGATCACCGCGGTCAACTCGCGAATGTTGCCGGGCCACGCGTAATCCACCAGCAACTCCATGTCTTCGGGTGACGGGATCCGCGTCGGCGTGCCGAAGCGCTTC
This sequence comes from Deltaproteobacteria bacterium, assembly GCA_031396445.1. Taxonomy (GTDB): domain Bacteria; phylum Myxococcota_A; class UBA9160; order UBA9160; family PR03; genus PR03. The sequence continues at coordinate 22,881 of JANNKU010000011.1, forward strand.
GCCGCGCGCAACGCAAAGTGTGTCGCGAGCGCGGGGATGTCCTCCGGTCGCTCGCGCAGCGGCGGCAGCTGGATCATGAACACCGCCATGCGATACCAGAGGTCTTCGCGAAAGCGGCCATCGGCGACCATCGCCTGCAGGTCGCGATGCGTTGCGGCGACGATGCGCACATCGACGTGTAGCGGGCGCTGACCGCCGACGCGTTCGAAGCTGCCGTCTTGCAGGATGCGCAGCAATCGAACCTGCGCTTGCTGCGGCAGCTCGCCGACTTCGTCGAGGAAGAGCGTTCCGCCGTCGGCGCGCTCGAACCAGCCCTTTCGCTGGACGGCTGCCCCAGTGAAAGAGCCGCGCTCGTGACCAAAGAGTTCCGAATCGAGGAGCCCCGTCGGAATCGCGCCGCAGTTGACGCGCAAAAATGGTCCGCCGGCGCGACGGGAGCGCATGTGGATCGCGCGCGCGACGACTTCCTTGCCCGATCCCGTCTCGCCGAGGATCAGCACCGGCAGGTCCGACGGCGCGACGAGATTCGCACGCTCCATCGCAGGACGGAAGCCGGCGTCGGCGCCGACGATCGTCTCTTGCAGATCCTGGCGGCCGAGACGCGAAAGCAGCGAGGTGCGATCGGCCTCGGTCGCAGCTTGCTGTGTACTCAGCGCGCGCAAGCGGCAATCGTTCTCCAACAGCGCGGTGAACGGATCGAGGAGCGCTTGCACGACCGCGACGTGCTCGGCATCGAAGCGTCGCGGCGCGTTCGCCGCGATCACCAGGACGCCGACCGCCCCGTCATCGCCGACGAGCGGCGCGGCGATCACGTCGCCGTCGAGGTCTTCGGGCACCAAGCCCGGCACGCGTTCCGCGAGTGAGCGTGCGCGGCGATGAACGACCTTCGCTTCGTGCGCCCACGTCAGCAGCGACTCGAGGTGCGACGCATCGAGTTCCGTACGCGGCGCCGGCGGAACAACACCCGCCCGACACGCAGCGGCGGCGATCGTCTCGATCGAGGAGCGGTTGGCATCGATGCGCCGCACCAGCACGAGATCGAGCGGAAGCCGTCGCGCGAGCAGCGGTGCGATCTTCGCGACTGCTTCGTCGATCCCGCCGTGTCGGGAGCCCACGCGCCAAACAGCGAGCAGCAGCGATGTGAATCGTTCCATCTCGGGATCCTCAGCCGTCTCTCTAGCTCGCAGAGCAGCATATTTCACTGTCGCCCGTCATTTACCACGGAACTAGCCCATCATATTTGCTTGTTCCTCCACTGAATCCGCGGAGAACGCGTTAGAGCGCTGGCACATGCCTTGCTAAAGCCACGGCCTCCCGCGTTGCAACGAGCTGCGACGGCGGGACCTGGGGGCGCAGGGATGTCGAGACGAGTTGGATTCGGACTTGCGGTGCTGCTTGCGGCCGCGCTCCAAAGCGGGGCACATGCCGCCGAGACGAGCAACGCCGAGTTGCTGGAGCGCGTCAAAAAGCTGGAAGACCAATCGATCTACGTGAAGGACCTCGAGCAGGAGGTCCAGCTCTTGAAGCGGCAGATCGAAGTGAAGGACGAGGCCGAAGCGAGCAAGGGACCGTCGCCGACGATCGGCGCGGGGCCGGACGGCTTTTTCTTGCAGTCCGCCGACAAGAACTTCGCGATCAGGTTCCGCGGCTACACACAACTCGACAGCCGCTTCTTCGTCGGGGAGAGCGACTCCGACAACAACGACACGTTCTTCCTCCGGCGCGTGCGACCGATCGTAGAAGGAACCGTCGGTGGTTGGGCCGACTTCAGGATCATGCCGGACTTCGCGAACAGCCAGCTCGTGCTGCAGGACGCCTACACGAACCTGCGACCCTTCGGCTCAGCCGTGCAATTGCAGATCGGCAAGTACAAAGCGCCGGTGGGTCTCGAGCGACTGCAGTCGGCGACGGCGCTCACCTTCATCGAGCGCGGACTCCCGACCAGCCTGGTGCCGAACCGCGACCTCGGTGTGCAGCTCTGGGGCGACATCGGCGGCGGACTCTTCTCCTACCAGGTCGCGGTGATGAACGGCGTGACGGACGGCGGCTCGGGCGAAACCGACAACAACGACGGCACGGACTTCATCGCGCGCATCTTCGCGCATCCGTTCGTGGATACGACGGTCGAGCCGTTGCAAGGGCTCGGGCTGGGCGTCGCGGCGACGTGGGGACGCGAGACGGGAACGCCTGCCAACTACAGGACCTCCGGCCAGCAGAACTTCTTCACGTGGACCAACGGCACGCAACTCGACGACGATCGCTTCCGCGTGACACCGCAGGCGTATTGGTACTGGGGACCCTTCGGACTCTTCTCCGAGTACGTTTTCACATCCGCCAATCTGAAGCGCAACGGCAGCGCCGGCGAGATCACGGCGAGCCCCGACGCCGAGTCGTGGCAGATCGCGGCGTCGTACGTGATCACCGGCGAGAACGCGTCGTATCGCGGTGTCACGCCGCGCGAGGGCTTCAGCCCGAAAAACGGAACCTGGGGCGCCTTCGAGGTCGCCGCTCGCTACGACGAACTATCGATCGACCAGGAAGTCTTCGAGAAGGGCTTCGCCAACGAGAACGCGTCGGCGCAGGAAGCCCAGGGCGCGACGCTCGGCGTCAATTGGTACCTGAATCGCTGGCTCAAATTCGCCGTGAACTACGAGCACACCTGGTTCGACGGCGGCGCGCCCAACGGCGGAGACCGCGACGCCGAAGACCTCGTCAGCACGCGCTTCCAGCTCAACTACTAGGCCTCGAGAGGAGTTTCATTCGATGCGAGCCAAGAAATCATCGCTGCTGCTTTCGGGTCTCGTCTTCGCGTTCGCGATCGGCGGAGCGACGGCGCACGCAGACCAGACACTGCTCAATGTCTCCTACGACCCTACGCGTGAACTCTACGACGACTACAACGCACTCTTCGCCAAACACTGGGCGGAGACGAAGGGCGAGAAGATCGAGATCCAGCAATCGCACGGCGGATCGGGGAAGCAGGCGCGCGCGGTGATCGATGGACTCGAAGCGGACGTCGTCACGCTGGCGCTGGCGGGCGACGTCAACGCGCTCTTCGAGCGCGGCAACCTGATTCCGAAGGCGTGGCAGAAGCGCCTGCCGAACAACAGCTGCCCCTACACCTCGACGATCGTGCTGCTGGTGCGCAAGGGAAACCCGAAGGGCATCCATGACTGGCAGGATCTCGCGAAGCCGGGCGTCGGCGTGATCACGCCGAATCCGAAGACCTCTGGCGGCGCGCGCTGGAACTTTCTCGCCGCCTGGGGCTACGCGGAGAACACGTGGCCCGGCGACGAAGCGAAGGCGCGCGAGCTGCTGCGCGGCATCTACAAGAACGCCATCGTGATGGACACCGGCGCGCGCGGCTCCCTCACCACCTTTGCCGAGCGCGGCATCGGCGACGTGTTGATCGCGTGGGAGAACGAGGCGCTGCTCGCGCGCGCAACGCTCGGCGCGGACAGCTACGAGATCGTGATCCCGTCCGTGAGCATCCTCGCCGAACCGCCGGTCGCCGTCGTCGACACCGTCGCGCGACGCAAGGGAACGACCGAAGTGGCGGAGGCGTACCTCCAGTATCTGTACACGCCCGAAGCGCAGGACGTGATCGGCAAGCACTATTACCGGCCGAGCGATCCCGCAGCCGCCGCAAAGTACGCGTCGCTCTTCCCGAAGATCTCGCTCTTCACGATCGAAGAGAAGTTCGGCGGCTGGAAGGAAGCGCAAGCCCGCTTCTTCGCCGAGGGAAGCATCTTCGACCAGCTCACGCAGGGAAAGTGAAGCGCTGCGGGTGGGATGGCTGCAAACCAGACGATCGGTGCTGCCGGGGTTCGGGCTCACGCTCGGCTTCACGGTGATCTATCTCAGCGTGCTGATCCTGATTCCGCTGGCGGGACTATTCGTCAAGTCGGCGTCGCTCACCGGCGCCGAGTTTCTCGCCGCGGTGGGCTCGCCACGAGCGCTCGCTGCGTACCGGCTCTCGTTCGGCGCTTCGTTCGCAGCGGCGACGACGAACGCAGTGCTCGGCCTTCTCGTTGCATGGGTTCTGGTTCGCTATCGCTTTCCCGGTCGGGCCATTCTCGATGCGTTGGTCGACCTTCCGTTCGCGCTGCCGACTGCCGTAGCCGGCATCACGCTCACCACGCTGCTCGCGAAGAATGGCTGGCTCGGCCGCGCGCTCGAGCCGCTCGGCATCGAGGTCGCCTACACACCGCTCGGGATCACCGTGGCGCTCGTCTTCATCGGTTTGCCCTTCGTCGTGCGCACCGTGCAGCCCGTGCTCCAGGACCTCGAGCCCGAGCTGGAGGAAGCCGCGGCGAGCCTCGGTGCAAGCCGCTTCGAAACGTTTCGCCGCGTGCTCTTCCCGACACTCTGGCCGGCGCTCGTCACCGGCTTCGCGCTCGCGTTCGCGCGCTCGCTCGGCGAGTACGGCTCGGTGGTCTTCATCTCGGGCAACATGCCGATGCACACCGAGATCGCGCCGCTGCTGATCGTCACGCAACTCGAGCAATACGAATACGGAGCAGCGACGGCGATCGCCGCCGTGTTGCTCGTGCTCTCCTTCGGCTTGCTGCTCGGCATCAACGCGTTGCAGCGCTACGGAACGCGACGACTCGCGGGCGCAGGCGAACCGGCGTGACGAGCACCCCCGCGCAACCCGATTGGATGCTCGCTGCGCCCACGCCGCCGCGCGCGGCCAGCGCCGTCAGCGATCCGCCGTGGGTGCGCGCGCTGTTGATCGGCGTCGCCGTGGTGTTCCTCGGACTCTTCCTGGTGTTGCCGCTCATCACGGTCTTTGCGCAGGCGTTCTCGAAGGGCATCGGCGTCTACGTCGATGCGATCACCGATCCTATGGCGCTCGCCGCGATGCGCCTCACGCTGCTGGTGGCGGCGATCTCCGTCCCGGTCAACGCGGTCTTCGGCGTCGGCGCGGCATGGGCGATCGCGAAATTCGAGTTCCGCGGCAAGTCGCTGCTGATCACGGCGATCGACCTGCCCTTCGCCGTATCGCCGGTGGTGTCCGGGCTGATCTTCGTGCTGCTCTTCGGCGCCCAGGGACTCGTCGGTCCGTGGCTGATCGAACACGGCGTGCGGATCATCTTCACGGTGCCGGGAATCGTGCTCGCCACCACCTTCATCACCTTCCCCTTCGTAGCGCGCGAGCTGATTCCGCTGATGCAGGAACAGGGCACGGAGGAGGAGGAGGCAGCGGTATCGCTCGGCGCCAGCGGCTTCCAGATCTTCCGGCGCGTGACACTCCCGAATGTGAGCCTCGGATTGCTCTACGGAATCGTGCTGCTGAACGCGCGCGCGATGGGCGAATTTGGCGCCGTCTCGGTGGTGTCGGGCCACATCCGCGGACAGACCAACACGATGCCGTTGCACGTGGAGATCCTCTACAACGAGTACCAGGGCGCGGCGGCCTTCGCCGTGGCGTCGCTGCTGGCGCTGCTCGCTCTGGTGACGCTGATCGTGAAGCGCGGCCTGGAATGGCGCATGGAACGCGCGTCGCGCGCACTCGGAGCGGAGCAGAGATGAGCATCGAAGCACGCAGCATCACCAAGAACTTCGGCGCATTTGAGGCGCTGCGCGCGGTGAATCTCGACGTCAAGGAAGGCGAACTGGTCGCGCTGCTCGGGCCGTCCGGCTCGGGCAAGACGACACTGTTGCGCATCATCGCCGGACTCGAGTTCGCCGACGCCGGCAACGTGCTCTTCGACGGTGACGACGCGACGGAGCGCAGCGCGCGCGATCGCCGCGTCGGCTTCGTGTTCCAGCACTACGCACTCTTCCGCCACATGAGCGTGTTCGAGAACCTCGCGTTCGGATTGCGCGTGCAGCCGCGTCGCGCTCGCCCTGCCAATCGTGAGATCGCCGAGCGCGTGCACGAGTTGCTGCGGCTCGTGCAACTCGATGGCATGTCGCAGCGACTGCCGTCGCAACTGTCGGGTGGCCAACGCCAACGCGTGGCGCTGGCGCGTGCACTCGCAGTGCGGCCGCGCGTGCTGCTCCTCGATGAGCCCTTCGGCGCACTCGACTCGCGCGTGCGCAAGGATCTGCGTCGCTGGCTGCGACAGCTCCACGAGGAACTCCATATCACCAGCGTCTTCGTCACGCACGATCAAGAGGAAGCGCTCGAGCTGGCCGATCGCGTCGTCGTGATGAATCAAGGACGCATCGAGCAGGTCGGCACGCCCGAGCAGGTTTATCACGAACCGGCGACGCGCTTCGTCTACGAATTCCTCGGCGACATGAACATATTTCGCGAGCGTGCCGAGGATTCGCGACACGGTGGCATCTACGTGAGACCGCATTGTGTAGACATCACGCGGCAGCCGGGCGGCGCCGGCACGCTTTCCGCACGCGTCCAACGCGTCCACGTCGCCGGGCCGACCGTGAAGGTCGAAATGGTGACGAGCGCGGGCGACCTCGTACAGGCGGAGATCTCGCAGGAACAGCAACGCCGCCTGGCCCTCGCGCGCGAGGATCAGGTCTACGTCCGCCCGATGGAGTCACGCGCCTTCGGCGAGGACTACTCGATCTAGCCGCCAGTCCCAACAACTTGACGCCCCAACAACTTGACACCCGGCATCAAGTTGACGCCCGGTTGCTCCTGGGGTGCTTGCCCCTTGCGATAAAAATGAACGCGTTCATAATACGTCGTGTGACGGCGGAGAGTCAGCGGGAGCGCAACAAGCGGGAGAAGTGGGTTCGCATCGAGCGGGCGGCGCGGGCGCTCTTTGCGCGGCGTGGCTTCGAGGAGGCGTCGATGCGCGCGATTGCGACGCGGGCGCGCGTCGCGACCGGCACGCTCTTTCTGTATGCACGCGACAAGCGCGCGCTGCTCTTCCTGGTGTTCCAGGGCGAGGCGCAGCGGATCTTTGCGGCGGCCGATGCGGCGGCGCGCGACGATGCGCCGCTCGTCGATGCACTGATGGAACTCTTCGGCGGCTTCCTCGATTTCTACGCGCGCAATCCCGAACTCTCGGCGGCGATCTTGCGCGAGTTCTTCTTCCGCCCCTACGAACCCGAGCAACTCGGCGCGCTGACGCGCGAGTACGGCGCCCGGGTCGCTGCGCGCGTCGAACGCGCTCGCGCGCGCGGCGAGCTGCGCAACGATGTACCCGCCGCCGTCGCCGCGAACCAATTCTTCGCGCACTACGCCTACTGGGTGCAGGCGTGGCTCGGCTCGCGGCTGGTCTCGCGCGAAGACGCGGAACGCCGCTTGCGCGAAGCCTTGCGCCTGCAAGTGGAAGGGCTGCGCGCCCCACTCTCGAAACGGAGATCCCGATGACGATCGATGACGATGCCTTGTCGCTGCGCGACGCGCGTAGCCGCTACTTCCGCGACAACGCATTCGGCGACGACGGCGGCTACGCAAAGAAGTGGGTGAAGCTGAAGCTCGGCCCGCTTCCGTTTGCGTTTCCCAACTCGGCCGCCCGCGTGCGCGCCGTCAAGTATCACGACCTCCACCACGTCGTGACGGGCTACGCGACGAGCGCCGTCGGCGAAGCCGAGATCGGCGCCTGGGAGCTCGCGAGTGGCTGCGCCGGCTTCGTCGCTGCGTGGATCTTGAATTTCTACGCGCTCGCGCTCGGCTTGCTTTCCGGCCATCCCCGCGCGGTGTGGCGCGCGTTTCTGCGCGGTCGCCAGACGCGCAATCTCTACCGCACACACTACGACGACCAGCTGCTCGATACGCGCCTCGGTGCGATGCGCGCGCAGCTCGGACTCGATGCTGTGTCGGCGCCGCTGCGCCCCGCAACGCTCAGCGATCGACTCGCCTTCACGGCTTGCTGCGCGCTGACCTGCGCGATGTGGCTCGCGACGTCGGCGCTGCTGCTCACGCCGCTCTGGCTCGCGATTCGCGCGTTCGCCTGACGGGATCGCTCAGCGCGCCGGTCGCCGCTTGTGACCGAGCGCCGTCAGCAGCGATCCCGCCACGACCAGCGCAGCGCCAGCCCAGCTCGCGGCCGAGAGATGCTCGGTCGCGAAGAGCTCAGGCGCGAAGCGCGCCGCCAGACTCGAGGTGGCCAGCGTCGCCAGCGGCGTCAGCGCGAGCACGGCAGAGATGCGCGACGCCTCCCAGTGTTCGAGCGCAGCCGCGAACGCGCCGTATGCGACGAGCGTGTTGGCGGCACAGAACAAGAGCACGCCCCACGACTCCGCCGAGAGCGTCGCGAACTTCGCGAGATGCACGAAGGGCGCAAAACAGATCGCGCAGCCCGCGAACACGCAGAGCATCACGCCCTGCGACGACAGCGCCTGCAGGAGCTGCTTCTGCGCGAGGCCATAGATCGCCCACGTCAGCGCCGCGAACCCGATCCACGCGACACCGACGAGATAGGCGTCGATCGCACGTCCCAGCGCGATGAGCTGAGACGCGAAGAAGGCAGCGAGACCGACGATCAGCACCGCAAAACCGATCCACTGCGCCGCTGCAAAGCGCTCGCGAAACACCAGGAGACCGCCGAGCGCGAGTAGCAGCGGACCGAGCTGGATCAGCACCTGCGCGTTGGCCGGCGAGGTGTGATCGAGGCCGAGCAGGAACGCGATGTAGTTCGCAGCGAGCCCGAGCGTCGCGACGATCAGCAGCCGTACGCCGCTGCGCGGCAATTCGCGCAATGCAGGCAGCCGACCCGTCGCCGCGAGCAGCGCAAAGAGCAGCGATGCCGAGAACGCGAAGCGAAAACCGGTGAGCGAAGCGGCATCGAGGTCGCGCAATGCGCGACGCAGCACCAACGGCAACACACCCCAGAGCAGCATCGTCGTCGAAGCGAGCGCGAAGCCGAGTGCGCGGCGGCCTGAGGGTCGGTGCAGCTCCATCGGCGGCGGAACGTAGCGGCAGCTTCAAGTCCCGCCGTCGGCGGGTCGATGCCCCTCGAGGAGCGCGCCCGCCACGTGAATCCCTACTTCCTCCTGCCGCTTGTTTCGTCGCTCGCCTGTCTGGTGTTCGGCGTGCTGATCCTTGCGCGCGACCCGGAATCGACACCGCATCGCTGTGTCGCCACGCTGCTGCTCGGTGGAACCTGGTGGGGACTCTGCGAAACGCTGTGGACGCTGGCGCCCGACGCATCGACGGCGCTGTTGCTGCTGCGCATCTCGGCGCCGGGCTGGGTCGCAGTCGGTCCCGTGTCGATGCATTTGTTTCTCGCGGCGGAGCGGCATGAGTCTCACGCGCTGCGCTCCGCGCTCCCGTTTGCTTATGCCGGCGCCGCGCTCTTCCTGCTCGTCGAGTGGACGGAGCCCTTGTTCGCGAGCGGTCCCTGGCTGACCGAGGGCATGACGCGCGTGGCGTGGGGCTGGGCGTATGTGCCCGGCCCGGCGTATTGGCTCTGGTACTCGTTCACGGTCCTGACCTCGTCGGCGGGCATCTTCGCGGCCGTCATGGATCTACGCGCAGGTGCGTCACCAGCCGAGACCCGCCAGACGCCGTGGCTGGGAACCGGCGTCGGCATTCCGCTCTTGATCGGCTCCACCACCGACGGCCTGCTTCCGCTACTCGGCATCCAACTGCCGCGACTCGGTGTCGCGTCGTTCGCCGTCTTCGGCGCGCTGGTGACCTGGAGCATGCACCGCTTCGGTTTCTCGCTGCTGGCGCCGGCGGCGTTCGCCGGGCAGATCCTCGAATCGATGCCGGAGGGCGTGGCGCTCGCGACACCCGAGGGCCGCATTCGCGTCGCCAACCCGAGCCTCGCTGCGTTGCTGGGCATACCCCGCGCGGCGCTCCTCGATCATCCGCTGCAAGCGTTCCTACCTGGCATCGAGCTCTCCGCATCGAGCTCGCTGCACGAGATGGAGTGCGAGATCGAGACGCCCACGCAACGCATTCCGGTGGCGCTGTCGGCGGCGCCGCTGCGCGACAAACTCGGCGCGCTGCTCGGTCTGGTGCTCGTCGTGCGCGATCTGCGCGAAGTCGTGAACCTGCGCAGCCGGCTGATCACCTCGGCGCGACTCGCCGCGGTCGGCGAACTGGCAGCCGGCATCGCGCACGAGATCAACAACCCGCTGGCCTACATCGGCGCCAACCTGCGCGCGCTGCGCGAACACTGGCTGGCGCTCGCAGACGCCTGGCGGGGCGGCGTTGCGAAGGTGGACTTCGCCGAGCTCTTCGACGAGGGCACCGCGATGCTCGACGATTCGCTGGAAGGCGTCGAACGCACCGCCGTGATCGTTCGCGATGTGCGCGCCTTCTCGCACGGCGGCACCGACGAGCGCGAGCGCTTCGACCTGAACGAGGTGCTCGATCGCGCGCTGCGCGTCGCCGCGCCGCAGTTGCGCCGCGCGGCCCGCATCGAGCGCAACTACGGCGAGCTTCCGCCTGCGTTCGGCTCGCGACGCGAACTCGAGCAGGTGTTCCTGAACCTGATCGTCAACGCGGCGCAGGCGATCGACAGCGAAGGCGTCGTGCGCGTGCGCACGTCGGTTGCGGACGGCTCGATCGAGATCGCAGTGACCGACACGGGCCGCGGCATCGCACCCGAACACCTCGAACGCATCTTCGACCCCTTCTTCACCACCAAGCCAGTCGGCGAAGGCACCGGCCTCGGCCTCTCGATCTCCCACGAAATCATCCGCCGCCACGGCGGCCGCATCGACGTCACCTCCGAACCCGCCCAAGGCACCGAATTCCGCATCCGCCTCCCACTCCCCTGATCGGGGCCGGGCGTCAGGTTATTGGTTTGTCAGGTTATTGGACTGGGGGATTGGCGGGGGATTGGCTCTTTTCAACCCACATTGGCTCCCATAGGCTGTGGATGTGCTCGACCTTCCCTTCCGCGCCGATCCGCTGCATCGCGACCCGGTCTACCGGCAGCTCGCCGACCACCTCGCGGAGCTGATCAGCGCGGGGCGCTTGCCCGCTGGCGAACGGGTTCCGCCCACGCGCGATCTGGCGTCCGCGCTGGGTCTCTCGCGAAACACCGTGACGCGCGCCTACGAGTGGCTCGTCGAAGCGGGATTTCTTGGCGCACACGTCGGCCGCGGCACCTTCGTGCAGCGCGTCGCGCGCGCGCAGCGGAGCCCCGTCGCGGTAGAGGCACTGCGACCCACATTTGCGTGGCCCGCGCTTTTCTCGACGCGGCAGCGCGCGCTGCGCATGCCGCGCCCGTTTCGTCCCGCCAATCCCGACTCGGTGCGCTTCGATTTTCGCCCTGGCCAGGTGGATGCCGCGGCGCTGCCGATCGCGGAGTTGCAGAGCGCCTGGCAGCGCGCGGTCGGCCGATTGCGCGAACATGCCAATGACTTCGATCCGCTCGGCGACGCAAAGCTGCGCACCGCGATCGCGCGACAACTCGCGGGGCGCGGTATCGCGCGGCGACCCGAAGAGGTGCTGGTGACGAGCGGCGCGCAACAGGCCTTCGACCTGGTAGCGCGCGTGCTGATCGAGCCCGGCGACGCGGTCGCCGTCGAAGATCCCGGCTACTTCCTCGCGGGCATGGCATTCCGCGGCTGCGGCGCGCAGCTGATCGGTATTCCCGTCGATGCCGACGGCATGCGCGTGGACGAGCTGGCCCGCGCACTGCGATCGCGCCGCGTGAAACTCACCTATGTGACGCCCTCCGTGCAGCTTCCAACCGGCGTCGCGCTTTCGGCAGAGCGGCGCGATGCGCTGCTCGAGCTCGCCGATCGCGCGCAGATGCCGATCCTCGAGGACGACTACGACTGCGAGATGCGACTCGTTCGCAACTCGGCGCTGGCGCTGAAGACGCTCGACTCCAGCGACCGCGTGATCTACGTCGGCACCTTCTCGAAGGCGCTCTTCCCTGGGTTGCGACTCGGCTACGTCGTCGGCGCGCCGCCGCTGCTCGCGGCGCTCTCGCGAACGCGCGCAGCGACCAGCCAACAGCCGTCGTTGGTCGATCAGATGGCGGTTGCCGAGCTGCTCGCGGGTGACGCTCTCGAGCGTCACGTTCGGCGCGTGCGAAAGCGCAACGCGGAGCGGCTGGCCGCGACACTCTCGGCGCTGCAAGCGACGATGCCTGCAGGTACGCGCTTCCGCGAACCCTGCGGTGGTAACTCGATCTGGGTGGAGCTCCCCGGCGCGGCGGACGCCGATGCGCTGGCCGCCGCCGCACAGCAACGCGGCATCGTGTATGCGCGCGGCGAGCTCTTCCGCGTCGATGGCGAAGGCGCGCCGGCGCTGCTGCTCTCAGTCGCGGCGCTCACGCCGGATGCGATCCGCGAGGGTGTCACGGAGCTGGCGGGCCTGTTGCGGCGACAGGGCGTGCGCCCGCGTCGCGCCGCCGCAAACCGGGCGACAGGGAGGACGCGATGAGCACGAGACGCGACGCGATGTTCTGGCTGCTGTTGTTTCTCGCGGTGACGAGTGGGGCCAATGCGATCTGGATGCTCGTGAGCCCCGACACCTGGTACCACGATCTGCCGGCTGCGGTTCCCGACACGGGACCCTTCAACGCGCACTTCATTCGCGACATCGGCATCGCCTTCGTCACGGTGACGGTCGCGTTCGCCTGGGCCGCCTTCGAGCCGCGCTGGCGCGCGCCGCTCGTGGCGGTGGCCACCGTCTTCGTCGCCGGTCACGCGCTGCTGCATCTCGTCGACACGCTTCGCGGCGAACTCGACGCCGATCACTGGCTGCTCGATTTCCCCGGTGTCTTCCTGCCTGCACTCGTGCTCGTGCCCGTCACGCTGCGACTGCTGCGAAGTGAAGCGCATCGCACAGATTCCCAAACGCGCACCTAGGAGCAAACCCATGCGACTCGAACCGATCGACAGACCGCCGACGCTGAAAGGCCGCATCGCAGCGTTCCTGATGAAGCGCAACCTCGGCAAGGTGATCATGCCGGCACGCGTCGTCTACAACCGCGTACCACGGATGTACGACGTGGCCTACCCGCTCATGCGACTGCAGCAAAACCTGGAGCTGGACGACACCACGCGCGCGCTCGTGACGAGTTGGATCGCGATGCAGAACCACTGCAACTTCTGCGTGGACATCGCGCGTGCGTTTGCGCTGATCGAGAAGCAGGGCATGGAGAAGCTGAGCGCGCTGCCGGAATGGCGCACGAACCCGGTCTTCAGCGATCGCGAACGCGCGGCGCTCGCCTTCGCCGAAGAAGCAAATCGCTCGCTCACCGTCTCCGACGAAACCTTCGAGCAGGCGCGGAAATATTTCTCGGAGCGCGAGATCACCGAGATCGTGATCCTCGGCGCCTTGGAGAACTTCTACAACCGCATCAACATCCCGCTCCAGATCGAAGAGGACGGACTCTGCGCGATCCAGCAAAAACGAGCCGCGCGTGTATGACCTTCGCTCGGCGTTTCCTCGCTGCGCGCAGGCCGACGCTACGAGCCGTTCCGCCTTCGGCTGACGCGCAGCGACGTGCGTCCTAGACTGCGCGCCCGATGAGTGGGGACGCAGCAGAAGAAGTGGTCATCGAGTATCCGGGCGCGCAGGCGCCGGTGCGGCAGCGCTTCGTGGATTCCGGCGGGCTGCGAATCGCCGTCCATGAATGGGGCGACGAGAATGCGCCGCCGCTGCTGCTCGCCCACGGCGGCTTCGACTTCTCGCGAACCTACGACGTGTTCGCGCCGCTGCTCGTGGCCGGCGGCTACCGCATCGTGTCCTGGGATCAGCGCGGCCATGGTGATTCGGAGCACGCCGCGCTCTACACCTGGGACGCCGACGTGCGCGATGCGCTCGCCGTGCTCGACACCGTGACGCGTGAGCCGATCCCGGTGATCGGCCACTCGAAGGGTGGCTCGCTGCTGACACATCTTGCGGACGCCTGCCCGCATCGGGTTTCGAAGCTCGTCAACATCGACGGCCTGCCCTCGCGCGCGCGGCACCCGGACATGGGCGAGCACGAGCGCTCGCGCTTGCTCGCAAAGGAACTGGCAGGCTGGCTCGATCATCGCCGCGGCGTCGCGAACGCGGCACGCAAACCCGGCACGAAGGACGAACTCGCGAAGCGGCGCGGCCGGATGAACCCGCGCCTCGCGCACGAGTGGCTGCTCTATCTGGTGTCGGCTGGCGCGCAGCACGACGCCGACGGCTGGCGCTGGAAGCTCGACCCGTCGATGCGCTTCGGCGGCTTCGGTCCGTGGCGCCCGGAATGGACGCTGCTGCGCTTGCCGGGTCTGCCGGTGCCGATGCTCGGCTTCCTCGCGTCGGCTTCGGAGCCGATGGGCTGGGACACCACCGAGGAGATCCTGCGCCCCTACCTGCCGCCCGACGCCGCGATCCACACGCTTCCCGACACGGGGCACTTCATCCACATCGAACGACCGCGCGAAGTCGCCGAGCGCGTGTTGCGCTTCCTCGCATGATCGTTTCGCTTCGACACGGCAAGGTGACGCTTGCGCTGCACGCGCTGCGCAGCGAAGCGAGCGGGCGCGCGCTGCTCCTGCTGCACGGCCGCGGCCTGCGTTCGCCCGCCGCGGTGCCCGATCGCGTCGCCGCGTGGCCCGGCCCGATCTGGGCGCTCGACTTCACGGGACACGGCGCATCGACCATTCCGCGCGGCGGCGGCTACTCGGTCGAGATCTTGATGGCGGACGCCGACGCTGCGCTCGCGCATCTCGGCGCCGCGACACTGCTCGGGAACGGACTCGGCGCCTACGTCGCGTTGCTACTCGCGGGCGCGCGACCGCAGCACGTGCGCGGCGCCGTGCTCTGCGACGGGCCCGGTCTCGCGGGCGGCGGACCGCGGCCGGTGACGCCCGCCGTGGTCGGCCCCGTCGGCGCCCTCGACGCGGCGCCCGATCCGTTCGCGCTGATCGAGCTGGCGCGCGACGTGCGCCCTTCCGACTACGCGACGAGTTTCGTGCGCCAGGCATGCCAGCTCTCGGAGCTCGATCGACCGATTTCGGTGTGTGCAATCGAGCGTCCCGACTGGCTCGCGGCGGTCGTCGAAGAACCCGGCGCCGCGGTGACGACGTTGACTGAAGCGCTCGCGCACTACGCGTGCGTGCCGGCTTAGACTCCATTCTGTGACGGAGCGGAGCGCGCGCATCACGGTCGCGCTCGCTTTCATCGCTTCGCGCATCGCGTTCCACCTTGCTGGCGTGCGCTTCGATACTTCGCCGCTGCCGTGGTTCTGGCAGTTCCTCGATCTGCCTCTGCTGCGCAACGATCTCGCGACCAGTCTCTGGTATCTGCACGCGCAGCCTCCGCTCTTCAACGCGTTCCTCGGTGCGGTTCTGAAACTCGGCGGCGGAAACGCCGCGCTGGTCTTCCACGCGACCTACGTCGCGATCGGCCTCGGCATTGCGCTGGCGCTCCACGACTTGCTGCGCGCTGTCGGTCTCGGCCACCGCGCCGCGATCGCCGTGACGCTTCTCTACGTCGCGAGCCCAACAGCGCTGCTCTACGAGAAGTGGCTGATGTACACGCAGCTCGAGACCGGCGCGCTCTTGTTGGCGGCATGGTCGCTGCACCGGCTCTGCACGCGCAGTGGGTGGCGCAACGCGACGGCGTACTTCGTTGCGATCGCGGCGCTCGCGCTGACGCGCTCGCTCTTTCATCCGATCTGGGTCGTCACATGCGTGGCGATTCCGTGGATTTCCGCGCGCCCACTGCGCCGGGAGGTCGTCTTCGGCAGCGTCTGCGCGCTCGCTCTGGTCGGCGGGCTGTATCTGAAGAACGACCGGCTCTTCGGCGTTCCAGCCGCGAGCTCCTGGTTCGGAATGAATCTCGCGAACATGGTCTTCGAGCGCTGGCCGCTCGAAGAGCGGCAGCTCCTCGTGGAACAGGGAATCGTGTCACCGCTCGCAATGGCGGCGCCCTTCTCTCCACTCGACGCGTATCCGGAGTCATTTCGCAGTGTCGAGAGTCCGGACCTTCCGGCGCTGCGCGCACCCTTCAAGACCGGCGGCGAGTCCAACTACAACCACATCGCCTACATCGCGATCTCGCGCATCTACCAGCAGGATGCCCTCACGCTGATCCGCCGCGATCCCGCGCGCTACGCAGCGGTGGTGTCGAGCGCGTGGCAGAAGTTCCTGCTCGCACCGTCGAACTACGCATTCGTCGAACCGAATCGCCGCCGCATCCTCGCGTGGAACCGCCTCTACGACATGCTCTACGGCGTGCCGGATGCGTGGATCGACGGCGGCTTCAAGGTCGACGCCCCGGGCGCGCCCGTGTCGGCGGGAAGTCTCGGCTGGTTGTGGATCGCGCTCTGCATCCCATCGGTGGGTTTCGCGGCGATCGTCGTGGTTCGGTCGCTCTTCTCGGTGTCGCGCGCCCAGCCCGTCGCGCGCATCGCGACACTCGCGTTCTGCGTGCTGACGGTGTCGTTCGTCTCGATCGCCGCGAACGCGGTGGAGCTCGGCGAGAACAACCGCTTCCGCGTGCCGATCGAGCCGCTGCTGCTGATCCTCGTGGCCTTCGCGCTGCGGGAATTTGCAGCCGCGATCAGCCGATCCCGAGTCGCTGCGCGATGATGCGCTTCATGATCTCGTTGGTGCCGGCGTAGATCGACTGCACCGCGGCGTCCGCGAAATCCCCCGCGATCGCGTATTCCTTCATGAAGCCGTAGCCGCCGTGGAGTTGCAGACACTCGGCGGTGAGGCGCTTCTGCAAATCGGTCGTCCACCACTTCGCCATGCTCACCTCGGTGACGACGTCTTCGCCGCGAACGTGCGCAGCCAGCAGCCGATCCACGAATACCTGTCCGATCTCCACCTCGCTGGCGAGTTCCGCGAGCTTGAACTGCGTGTTCTGGAATGAAGCGAGCGACTTGCCGAACGCGCGCCGTCCCTTCACGTACGAGAGGGTGTCGGCGAGCGAGCGCTTGCACGACGCGATCGACGAGACACCGATACAGAGCCGCTCCTGCTGCAACTCGGTCATCAGCATGCCGAAGCCCTGCCCTTCCGCGCCGAGCAGGTTCGACACCGGAACGCGGCAGTCCTCGAAGAACAACTCGCTGGTGTCCTGGCCGGGCAGACCGAGCTTGTCGAGC
>JANNKU010000019.1:0-63816 GCA_031396445.1 Deltaproteobacteria bacterium
GCGTCACGCTCCACAAGCTGCCCGCGATCCTCGACGGCGCGATGGACGAATTGCTCGACGGCGTCCACGTGGCGCTCGCCGAAGTCGCCGAAGGCCGCGCCCTGCCGCGCGACGAGGTGGACGAATGAGTTCCGCCGCCGCGCCCCGATCCTGGACGGTGCTCGAGCTCTTGCGCTGGACGACGCAGCACTTCGCCGATCGCGGCATCGAGACGCCGCGCCTCGACGCCGAGTGCCTGCTCGCCTTCGCACTTGGCTGCGACCGGCTACGTCTCTACGTCGATTTCGAAAAGCCGATCGACGAGACCGAGCGCGCGCGCTTTCGCGAACTGGTGCGCGAACGCGGCAGCGAGCGCGTGCCGGTCGCGCTGCTCACCGGCCGCCGCGAGTTCTGGTCGCTGCCGCTGCGCGTCACGCGCGACGTGCTGGTGCCGCGCCCCGATACCGAGACGCTGGTCGCCGCCGCGCTCGCCTGCATCCCGGATCGCGACGCCGAAATCGCCGTGCTCGACGTCGGCACCGGCTCCGGCGCGATCGCGCTGGCGATTGCGAGCGAGCGCAAAAAGGCGCACGTCACCGCGACGGACATCTCGGCCGCCGCGCTCGCGGTTGCCGCCGAAAACGCGGAGTCGTTCGCGCTGGCGGATCGCGTGCGCTTCCTCGAAGGCTCGCTCTTCGAGCCGGTCGCGGACGAGCGCTTCGACGTGATCGTGTCGAATCCGCCCTATGTCGCGGAGGGGGATCGCGAGTCGCTGCCGCCCGAGCTCCGCCACGAGCCCGCCTCCGCGCTCTTTGCCGGCCCCGACGGCACCGACGTGTTGCGCGCGTTGGCCGCCCAGGTGGCGGACCGACTCGCGCCGGGCGGCGCGGTGCTGGTCGAGCTCGATCCGCGTCAGGTGGACGCCGTCCGCGGCTGGTTCGCAAGCGCGGGCCTGGTCTCGATCGAGGTCCACCGCGACGCTGCGGGCCGACAACGCGTTGTTTCTGCACGAAGAGAAAGCTAGGAGAAGGCATGGATCGCATCGTCGTGCGCGGGGGTCGGCGCCTCGAAGGCGAAGTCTGGGCGTCGGGTTCGAAGAACGCGACGCTCGCGCTGATGGCTGCCTCGCTGCTCACCGACGGCGAGACGGTGCTGCGCAACGTGCCGCGCGTTCGCGACGTGTTCACGATGATGAAGATCCTCGATGCGCTCGGCGTGCGCTGCGAATGGGATCCCGCCGACGATCACACGCTGCGCATTCCGAGCGGTGCGGTGTCGCATCCGGAAGCGCCCTACGACCTGGTGCGCCAGATGCGCGCTTCGTTCCTGGTGCTCGGCCCACTCGTCGCGCGGCTCGGCAACGGTCGTGTGTCGGAGCCGGGCGGCTGCGCGATCGGCGTGCGCCCGGTCGATCAACACTTGAAGGGACTCGAAGCGCTCGGCGCGAAGATCCGCCTCGATCACGGCTACGTCGAAGCATCGGCGGCGCGGCTGCGCGGCGCGCACGTCGCGTTCGACATGTCCACCGTGAACGGCACGCAGAACGTGATGATGGCCGCGGTGCTGGCCGAAGGTCGCACCGTGATCGAGAACGTCGCGCGCGAGCCCGAGGTGACGGAGCTCGCGCACTTGCTGATCGCGATGGGCGCGCGCGTCTACGGCGCCGGCACCGATCGCATCGAGATCGAGGGCGTCTCGAAACTCGGCGGTGTCGATCACTCGGTATGGGGCGATCGCATCGAGGTCGGCACGCTGCTCGCCGCCGGCATGATCACGCGCGGCTCGGTGTGTGTTCGCGGCGCCGACGCAGCGCTGCTCGACGCCACGCTCGAGAAGTTCCGCGACGCGGGCGCCGTCGTCACCGTAAAGGGTGACGCGATCACGTTGCGCGCCGACGAAGCGCCGCGCGGGATTCGCGTCGTGACGGCGCCGTACCCCGGTTTCCCGACCGACATGCAAGCGCAGCTGATGGCAGCGCTGACACTCGCGGACGGTTCTTCGGTCGTTACCGAGACGGTCTTCGAGAATCGCTACATGCATGTGCCCGAGCTGGTGCGCATGGGTGCCGACATCGAAGTGACGGGTCGCGCCGCGCATGTGCGCGGTGTGCGGCAACTCTCCGGCGCGCCGGTGATGGCGACCGATCTGCGCGCGTCGGCTGGACTGATTCTCGCGGGCCTTGCGGCCGAGGGGGAGACGGTGGTGAACCGCGTCTATCACATCGACCGCGGCTACGAACGCATCGAAGAAAAACTGCGGCGCCTCGGCGCCGAGATCCGCCGAGAGGAGGGGTGAGCATGGTTGCTCGGTCCGCCGCGAAGACCGCGAAGACGAAGGCGTCGCTCGAGATCCTGGCAAGCAACGACGCCGGATTCGCGCGCGCCTTCGACAAGCTCGTGAACCGCCGCAATGTCGGACGCGAGGACGTCGAGAAGGCGGCCCGCAAGATCGTCGAGAGCGTGCGCGATGGTGGCGACACCGAATTGCTCGCGGCGATCCGCAAGTACGACGGCGCCAAGGTCTCCGTCATCGAAGTGACGAAGGCGGAGTGGGATCAGGGCGTCGCGATGGTCGATCCCGCCGATCGCGCCGCGCTCGGCAAGGCGGCGATGCGCGTGCGCGAGTTCCATCGCAAACGCATTCCGTCGAGTTGGGAGATGAAGGAAGAGGGCGGCGCGTTCATGGGCGTGCGCGTGCGCGCGCTCGCGCGGGTCGGGCTCTACGCGCCGGGCGGCAAGGCGGCGTATCCCTCCACCGTGATCATGAACGCGGTGCCGGCTTCGGTGGTCGAGGTGCCCGAGATCTGTCTCGCGACACCGGCGCGCCCCGATGGCTCGCTGCCGCCCGAGATCTTGATGGCCGCGCGCCTCGCTGGCGTGCACCGCATCTTCAAGATGGGCGGCGCGCACGCGATCGCAGCCTTCGCGTACGGCACCGACTCGGTGCCGCGCGTCGACAAGATCGTCGGCCCCGGCAACGTGTGGGTCGCGGCCGCGAAGCGTCTGGTCTTCGGCGAAGTCGGCATCGATGCCGAAGCGGGACCCACCGAAGTGTTGGTGATCGCGGATCGCAGCGCGCAGCCCGCGTGGGTTGCGGCGGATCTGATCTCGCAAGCCGAGCACGACGAGGATGCGCAGGCGATCTTGATCACGCCGCTGCGCTCGCTCGCGCAGAAGGTGCAGGAGCTGGTCGACAAGCAGCTCGCGACGCTGCCGCGTGCGGCGATCGCGAGGGCATCGCTCACGAAGCGCGGCGCGGCGATCGTCACGCGCACGCTCGACGAGGCGATCGAGCTCTCGAACCTCTACGCGCCCGAGCACCTGATCCTCGCCGTCGAGGATGCCGACACCGCGTTCAAGAAGATCACCAACGCCGGCGCGGTGTTCCTCGGTCACTACACGCCGGTCGCCGTGGGCGATTACCTCGCCGGCCCGAATCACGTGCTGCCGACCGGTGGCACCGCGCGCTTCTTCTCGCCGCTCGGTGTCGAGGACTTCTTGAAGCGGATGACCTTCACGCGCTTCGAGCCGCCGAAGCTGCGCGAACTCGGCATCGAAGTGATGCGGCTCGCCGAGCTGGAAGGGCTTTCGGGCCACGGCGTCTCGGTCGATCTGCGGCTGGCGCGGATCCGCCGCGCCCGGCGTGAGCGCGAAGCCGCGCGCGAAGCAGGCGTCGAGGAGGAAGAGTAGATGGGCGAGCGACACGCAACGCTTTCGCGCAAGACGCGCGAGACCGACATCCAGCTCGAGCTGAATCTCGACGGCACGGGACTCTACGAAGTCTCGACCGGAATTCCGTTCTTCGATCACATGCTCGAATCGTTCGCGAAGCACGCGGCCTTCGATCTGCGGCTGCGCGCGAAGGGCGATCTCGAAGTCGATTGGCACCACTGCGTCGAGGACGTCGGCATCGCGCTCGGGCAGGCGCTGCGCCAGGCGCTCGGCGATGCGCGCGGCATCCGCCGCTACGGCTTCTTCGTGCTGCCGATGGCGGAGAGTCGCGTCGATGTGTCGCTCGACGTCTCGAACCGCGCGTTCTTCGTCTACAAGGTCGAGGTTGCGAACGATCGCGTGCGCGACTTCGACGTCTCGCTGGTCGAAGACTTCTTGTACGCGTTCTCGCAGAACGCCGGCATCGATCTGCACGTCGAGCTTCGCTACGGCAAGAGCCCGCATCACATCGTCGAGGCGATCTTCAAGGGACTCGCGCGCGCACTGCGGGCCGCGGTCGAACTCGACCCGCGCATCACGGACGTACCGTCGGTGAAGGGCGTTCTGTAGGCGTGCGCTCGTCATGACAACGCCCGCCCAGGTTGCGCTCGTCGATTACGGCGCGGGCAATCTGCGCTCGGTCGCGAAAGCGCTCGAACGCTCGGGGCTCGTCGTCGATGTGACGAGCGACCCCGCCGCGTTGCGCCGCGCAGACGCCGTGGTGCTGCCTGGTGTCGGCGCATTTCGCGACGCGCGCGCGAGCCTCGCTGCGAAGGGGCTCGACGACGCGGTGCTCGCGGCGATCGCCGCCGGACGCCCGTATCTCGGACTCTGCCTCGGCCTGCAGCTTCTTTACGACGAAGCGGACGAGCACGGTGCGACGCCGGGCTTCGGTCTGCTCGGCGGTCGCGTCGAGCGCTTCCCGGCGATCGCGCCCGATGGCAAGCGCTTGCTCGTGCCGCACATCGGTTGGAACGAAGTGCGTTGGTCGCACAGTGGCGCTGCGCATCCGATGCTCGCTGCGCTGCCCGAGAGCGATCACTACTACTTCGTGCACTCGTACCGCCCGCTGCCGACAGATTCGGCGACGGTGGTTGGTGTCGCCGAGTATGGCGGCGATTTCGCCGCTGCCGTCGCGAAGCCCGGAATCTTCGCGGTGCAGTTTCATCCGGAAAAAAGTCAGGCTGCCGGCAAGCGGCTGCTCGATGCGTTTGCAACGTGGGTGGCCTCGTGCCGATGAGGGGAGTGATGATGCGGAGTGTCGTTGGATGGGGGATCGCGATCGTCGCGCTGACGTTCGCTGGTTGTGCGCAGAATCTCGTGCAGGTGCGCGACAGCGGGCCGGGGACGGGCGAGCCGCTCCTGTTGAAGCGCGTCGCGGTTGCGCCATTCCGCGCTGCGCCGCGCGCCGGCGCTACGGCGTTGCCGACCGACGCGACATCGCTCGTTGCGAGCTACGTCGCGGAGGGATTCCAGGCGCGCGGCGTCGATACGATCCCGTTCTCGGATGTCGCGTCGGCGCTCGGCAACGCCGAAGTCGGTGCGGACCTGAGCGCCGCCATCGCCGTGGCGCGCGACAAGTTCGGCGCCGACGCGCTGATCGCGGGCACCGTCTACCGCTTCCGCAATCGCGACGGCCGCGCGATGGGCAGCATCCATCCGTCGAGCGTCGGCTTCGAAGTGAAGATCATCCGCGTCGCCGACGGCAAGACGATGTGGTCCGCGATCTTCGATCACACACAAGTGGCGCTCGGCGTGAACGCGCTCACCGCCGCGCAGTATCCCGGCGGCGGCACGCGCTGGCTCACGTCGGAAGAGCTGGCGCGCTGGGGCGCGATCCGATTGGTCGCTGAAGTTCCGCTCGCTGCGCAGTAACCATCTTGTCTTCTCTGGAGATCATCCCCGCGATCGATCTGCTGGGCGGGCGCTGCGTGCGCTTGTCGCAGGGTGACTACGATCGCGTGTCGGTGTACGGCGATGATGCGGGCGCGGTCGCGGAGGGCTTCGTGCGCGCCGGGGCGTCGCGGGTGCACTGCGTCGATCTCGACGGTGCGCGCCTCGGCGCGCCGCACAATCTCGCCGCGGTGCGCGCGATCGTTGCGGCGGCGAAGGATGTGCCAGTGCAACTCGGCGGCGGCATGCGCACGCTGGCGGCGATACAGGCGGCGCTCGAGCTCGGCGTCGAGCGCGTGATTCTCGGCACCGCGGCGCTGCGCGAACCCGCGTTGGTGCGCGCGGCGGCGCAGCGCTGGCCGGGTCGCATCGCAGTCGGGATTGATGCGCGCGGCGGACGCGTCGCGGTCGAAGGTTGGCTCGAAACCAGCGACACCACGGCGATCGACGTCGCGCGCTGCTTCGAAGACGCCGGCGTCGCCGCGCTGATCTACACCGAGATCGCGAACGACGGCATGGGCAGCGGGCCGGATCTCGACGGCGCCGCAGCGCTCGCGCACGTGGTCGCGATTCCGGTGATCGCATCGGGCGGCGTCGGATCGGAAGCGCACGTGCGGCGCGCGGCGGAAACGCCGGGCGTCGCGGGGCTGATCATCGGCAAGGCGCTCTACACCGGCACTGTCGATCTCGCGCGCGCGCTCGAGATCGCGCGGAGCACCTGACGCAATGCTGTGCAAGCGCATCATCCCGTGTCTCGATGTCGATCGCGGTCGCGTCGTGAAGGGCGTGAAGTACGTCGATCACGTGGACGCCGGCGATCCCGTCGAAGTCGCGCGCCTCTACGATGCGCAAGAAGCCGACGAGATCACCTTCCTCGACATCACCGCCAGCCACGAACGCCGGCGCATCCTCTTCGACATCGTCGAGCGCACCGCCGAGAGCGTCTTCATGCCGCTCACCGTCGGCGGCGGCGTGCGCACGCTGCAAGACGTGCGAGATCTACTGAACGCCGGCGCCGACAAGGTCTCGATCATGACCGCAGCGGTCGAGAACCCCGATCTAGTCGGCGAGTGCGCCGTGAAGATCGGCTCTGCGAACCTGGTGCTCGCGATCGACGCGAAGCGCGTCGCGGGCGACGGCCCGCCGCGCTGGGAGGTTGCAACGCACGGCGGTCGCAAAGCGACCGGCCTCGACGCCGTCGAGTGGGCGCAGCGCATGGCGGCCGCGGGTGCGGGCGAGATCCTGCTCACCAGCATGGATAAAGATGGGACGCGCTCCGGCTACGACCTCGCGCTGGTCCGCGCGGTCGCGGACGCGGTGTCGATCCCGGTGATCGCCTCGGGCGGCGGCGGCAGCGCCGAGGATCTGGCCTCCGCGCTCGATGACGGCCCCGGCGGCGGACACGCGCAGGCTGCGCTCGCGGCGTCGATCTTTCACTTCGGGCAGACGACGGTAGGCGCGGTCAAGGCGCGGCTGCGCGAACTCGGCGTCGTGGTGCGAATTCCGTTGCATCCGAGGTGAGCGTTCCATTGCTCGCCCATAGCCCCTTCGCTAGGGTGCCCCTTCGCTCTGGAACGTGAGTCGAGTCGAGCCTCCGCGCTGCCTTGTTGCCGTCCTCGGAAGCACGCAACCCGGTCGCACGACTCCGATACCAGGACGAAAAACCATGCGGAGACGGGAAGGTAGACCTGTCCTCGAACCGTTCTCGTCGAGCCGGCGGCCGGCGCCCTGATCGACACGGTCGTTGACACGGCTGCGCTCCGCAGGCCACTCATCCTCAGAGGCCAGTCATCACGGATGGCGGGCACCCGAGGATCGCTGAAAGTCTTTGGGGGTCCTCGCCTTGCCGCTGGTCAAGATCAAGGACAACGAGTCCTTCGAGCAGGCGCTTCGGCGCTTCAAGAAGCAGGTCGAGAAGGCTGGGATTCTCACCGAGCTGCGCCGACGCGAGGCTTACGACAAGCCGAGCGTCCGCAAGAAGAAGAAGGAAGCGGCCGCACGCAAGCGAGCGCTGAAGAAGCTGAAGAAGATGGCGCGCTGACCGACGCCAGGTCGGGGCGCTAGCCGGAAATCCGGCAGCCAATCCGGAGGGCGTGTCGTGGGCCGGATCCCCGAGGAGACGATCGAAGCGATCCGCAATCGCACCGATATCGTCGATCTGGTCGGCCGTTACGTTTCGCTCCGCCAGACCGGCCGCAGCTTCAAGGGCCTCTGCCCCTTCCATCAAGAAAAGACCCCGTCCTTCCACGTCCATCCCGAGCGGCAGATCTTTCACTGCTTCGGATGCGGCGAAGGCGGCAACGGCTTCGTCTTCCTGATGAAGCACGAGAACCTCTCGTTCCCGGAAGCCGCGCGCTCGCTGGCGTCGCTCTGCGGCATCGAGATTCCCGAGACCGAGTCGGAACCCGGCGAAACGGGCCTCTTACGCCGCTTGCGCGAAGCCACCGCCGCGGCGCAGAGCCATTACCGAACGACGCTCGTCGGTCCGGCCGGGCAGATCGCGCGCGAGTACCTGGCAGAGCGCGGCATCGATCTCGCGACCGCGCAGCGCTTTGGCCTCGGCTACGCGCCCGATTCCTGGGACGAACTCGTGCGCGCACTCGCGTCCGCGCAGATCCCCGCCGAGATGGGCGAGCGCGCCGGCCTGCTTGCCGAGCGCAAGAACGGCGGTCACTACGACCGGCTGCGCGGCCGCGTGACGTTCCCGATTCAAGACGTGCGCGGCGACATCGTCGCGTTCGGCGGTCGCGTGCTGCCGGGCGCCGCGCCGAAGCCCGACGGCGACGAAGGGCCGAAGTATCTGAACACGCCCGAGAGCCCGCTCTTCCGCAAGCGCGAGGCGTTCTACGGTTTGCCGGAAGCGCTCGAAGCGATCCGCCGCAGCGAGCGCGCGATCATCGTCGAGGGCTACTTCGATCGCATCGCGCTCGCGCGCGCCGGCATGCCCGAATCGCTCGCCACTTGCGGCACCGCGCTGACGCCCGAGCACGCGCGCCAACTCTTCCGCCGCACGCGCGAAGTGGTGTTGCTCTTCGACGGCGATGAAGCCGGCCAACGCGCCATCGAGCGCAGCCTCGCGATCCTGTTGCCCGAAGGCGTGCGCGTGCGCGCCGCAGCGCTGCCGCCGAAGGACGATCCCGACAGCGTGCTCGCGCGCGACGGCGCCGAAGCACTGCGCGCGGTGGTGGATGCTGCCGTGCCGGCCGTCGAAGCGGTGATTCGCCGCGTGTCGGCGCGCGCTCACGCGACACCTTGGGAAAAGTCCGACGCCGTCGCCGCCGTGGCGCCGCTGCTCGGCCTGGTCGCCGATCCGGTCGAGCGCGGCGAACACGAACGCCAGCTCGCGCTCGCAGTCGGCGTGCGACCCGAAGATGTGAAGGCGCTGGTGCGACGCGAACAAGCGCAGCGCCGTGGCGCCACACACGAACGCGACGACGCGCCGATCGCCGATGCGCAAATGCTCGCCGCTGCCGAGCCGCCGGTTCCCGAGATGCGCTGGCTGCGCGAAGCGGCGCGCCTGCTGATCCAGTTCCCGGCGCTGGCGCGAGGCGACGCCGCCGCTTCGTTCCTCGATCTGCTGCCCGACTCCAGTTGGCGACGGCTGCTCGCCGCGCTCATCGAGATGGCCGACGCGGACGGCGCGATCGACGTCGATGCGCTGGCCGAGCAACTCGACGCGACCGCCGCCGAGCAGTTGCGTGCGCTGGCGGTCGAGGACCGCGAGCCGATCGAGCCCGCGCTCGCGGAGTCGGCGCTGCAAGACATCGAGCGTTCGCTGCGCAAGCGCCTCCGCCGCGAGCAGGGACGCGAACTTCGCCAGCGCATCGCCACCGGGGATGCGCAACTTCAGGACTACGCCCCGCTCCACGAGCAGCGAAGAGCCGAGCAACGCCTCTCCACGATTCCACCGAATCTCATTCCCGTTGAGCCTGCGACATGAGCTCCCAAGGAGACCCCCCGATGTCCTCCAGCGCGCCCCACGTTCCCCGTCAGCCCCGCCGTCGCGACAAGGCCCGCAGCGCCCCGCCGCGACCCGAAGCCAAAGCGCCCGATGCGAAGCCGCCCGAAGCGGAAGCGGATGAAAGCGCGCCGATCTCCGCCGCAGAGTTGCGCGGTGTCGAGCGCTTGCTCGATGAGGGGCGTCGCAAGGGATTCCTGACACTCGACCAGGTGAACGGGGCACTCCCTGAAATGGTGTCGTCCGACCAGATCGATGAAGTGCTGACGCTCTTTGGTGACAATGACATCGAAGTCGTCGATCCCGTGCGTCCGCGCCCGCGTCCCCCCCAGGCCGCCCGCTACAACGCGCGTGAGGAGGAGGACGCCGGATCGACCAACGATCCCGTGCGCGTCTACTTGCGCGAGATGGGGCAGGTCTCGCTGCTGACGCGCGAGGGTGAGGTCACGATCGCGCAGCGCATCGAGATCGGCATCGAAGAGCAGATTCGCGCCGTGCTGGCGACGCCGTTCGGTTTGGCCGAGGTGTTGCGCCTCGGCGATGAGCATCGCAAGGGCCACCTCGCACTCGAAGACATCCTCGACGGACTCGATGCGCTCGAGGGAATCGACGGCGAAGAAGCCGTGCCGGGCGCCGTGCCGGTGGAGGAGCGCGCACGCTCACTCGCGCGCGCGCTCGGCCAGCTCCGGCGCATCGATTCCGAAGTCGGCAAACGGCTCGGCACGATGGCCAACTCGCGCACCGGTGAAGTGGCGCGGGGACGCTTGCGCAGCGAGATCGAAGAGCAGCTCCGCCCCGCTGTCGGGCTCTTGCGCGAGACCCGTTTCGCGAAGGCGCGCATCGAGGAGATCACCGAGCGCTTGCGCAAGCTCGCGTGCGAATTCGATCGCCTCGACGCGGCCGCCTTCGGGCTCAGCAATCCCTTCGGCATGCCGCCCGAAGAGTTCCGCACCGAAGCGGTGCTCTCGACGCGACGCAGCCGGCTCGGCAAGACCGCGTTGATGCGCCTCGGCAACAGCGCCGATCGCATCGCGGCGGCGCGCGTCGATCTCGACACGATCTACTCCGAGCGCGAGCACCGTGAGGTGGAAGCGCGGATGTCGCGCGACGACGTGCGCGCGGCGCTCGATCAGCTCGCCGAAGCCACCGCAAGCACGCATCAGGCGAAGTGCGAGATGATCGAAGCGAACCTGCGCCTCGTGGTATCGATCGCGAAGAAGTACACCAATCGCGGTCTGCAGTTCCTCGACTTGATCCAGGAAGGCAACATCGGCCTGATGAAGGCCGTCGACAAGTTCGAGTGGCGGCGCGGCTACAAGTTTTCCACCTACGCCACCTGGTGGATCCGCCAGGCGATCACGCGCGCGATCGCCGATCAGGCGCGCACGATCCGCATCCCCGTACACATGATCGAGACCATCAACAAGCTGGTGCGCACCACGCGCTACCTGGTGCAGCTACTCGGTCGCGAGCCGTCGCCGGAAGAGCTGGCCGAGAAGATGGAGATGCCGCTCGACAAGGTGCGCATGGTGCTGAAGATCGCGAAGGAGCCGATCAGCCTCGAGACACCGGTCGGTGAGGAAGAGGATTCGCATCTCGGCGACTTCATCGAGGACAAATCTTCGGTGAATCCGCAGGACGCCGTGATCCACGGCGATCTGGAAGAGCAGACGCGCAGCGTGCTCGCGACGCTCGCTCCGCGCGAGGAGCGCGTGCTGAAGATGCGCTTCGGCATCGGCGAGAAGGTGAATCATACGCTCGAGGAAGTTGGGCAGGACTTCGATGTGACGCGTGAGCGGATTCGTCAGATCGAGGCGAAGGCGCTGCGAAAGCTGCGGCATCCGAGTCGGTCGCGCTTGCTGAAATCGTTCATCGAGAACTAGCGGAGGACTCTGCGACGATGGAACGGTCAGGCGCTGCGCGCCTGCCGTTCATCGTCTTCGCGGGGCGCTACGCGCCGTCGGAACGGGCGCGCTACTCGAAGTCGGGCGGTGTCACGCGCTCGATCCAGCTCGCGTAGTCGGTGAAGCCGACGGCTTGCTGGCGGCTCGCGACGCGGGCGTGCACTTGTCGTGAATGCTCCGCATCCAGCACGGGTTGCGACGCGACGTAGGCGGCGACGCCTTCGGCCGTCGCGCGTGCCGCGGCGTGCGCGTCTTCGAGCATGCCCCCTTCGCCCGCGTGGCCGTGCGCGCCGACACCGAGAAAGCCCGCGACGACTTGCTCCGCGATGTGGCTCGCGTGCTTGCGTGACGCAACGATGTTTCCCTTGCCGGTGACGACGTTGCCCGCCGAGAACACGTTCGGATACGCGGCGAGGCGGCCGAGATTCCAATCGGTGAACGCGAAGAGCTCCCCCTTCATGTCGATGCCGGCAATCGCCTGCGGAATGCTGCCGATCGACGAGATCACGTAGCGGCCGCGTCGCTCGAAGGTCTCGTCGGTGGCGACGAGCTTGCCGCCCTCCATGCGTGTCTTGCGGAAGCGCATGCCGACGAGTTGATCGTTCTCGACGACGAGTCCATCGGGCGCCGAGAGCGGCTCGATGCGGAAGCGGTATTTCTCCATCGCCTTGTCGAGCAGCTTCTTGCGCGTGGCTTCGACTTTCGCGCGGCGCTCATCGCTCGCGCCGTCGGGAAATTCGACCACCGGCATGTCTTCGATGCGGCGCCGGTAGAAGATCGTGCAGCCGCGCAGGCCGAGATCTTCGAAGCGCAGGCCGTGGCGCTCGAGAATCTTCGGGATGCCCTTCACTTCGAGATCGAGCACGGATTCTTCGATGCCGCGCTCGCGCAGCTTCGCGCGCGTGGTCTCGAGCATCAGCGCCTTCGCGACGTCGATCGAGGCGAGTCCGCCGCCGACCACGATCACGTCGTCCTGTGGTTCGAAGCGCGGGCCCTGGTAGTCCTTCTCGCCGGCGTGGTTGAACCAGATGATGAACGGGTTCTGGTAGACGAGGCCGCGACCCAGATAAGCGTCGGCGCCGTCGATCGGCAGCGGGCGATCGCGCCACGCGCCGTTCGCGAGCACCACCGCGTGAAAGCCCCACGCGCGCGCGAGCGCCTCGAAGTCGATGTCGCGACCGATGCGCGTGTTCGGCACGAACGCCACGTTCGGGTGTGCGAGCTTCGCGTCGATCGTCCGGTACTCCTTGCGCCGCAATTCGTGATGCCAGCGCGGGAGTCCGTCTTCGATCTTTCCGTACGGACGCAGGTTCTGCTCGAAGACGGCGACGAACGCGCCTTCCGAAGCGAGTCGCTCTGCGACTTCGGCGCCCGCGGTGGCGCCCCCGATGACTGCGATCGCGTGTCCGGCGAGTCGCTGCGACTGCTGTTGATCTTCCATGCGCCTAGAATGACATCTCGGCGCGAGCGCCTCAACGCGCGCAATCAGCCGGTGAAGGCGCCGTAGACGAGCAGCAGCCAGATCACGACGCCAGCGCCCAGTTTGCCGAAGGTGCCCGCGAGCTTTCCGGCCGCAGCGCCGAGCGAGGCCTGGAACTTCTGCTGCGGGTCGCGTTGTTGCACTGCGCTCGCTTCGCCGATCCACGCGCCGGCGAAGGTGCCGATGAGGCCCCCGACGATCGTGCCGACGAACGGGATCGGCAACAAGCCCGTGAACGCGATTGCGCCGACGATGCCGCCGACGAATGCGCCGACCATCCCGCGTCGCGTTGCGCCGCCGTACTTCGCACCGGCTGCGCCCGCGATCGCTTCGATCGCTTCCGCGACGACGCCGATCCCGATGCATACGCCGATCAGCGTCCAGCCAAAATGGATCGACGGCGCGCTGGTGAACGGAATGTTGCCGAGCATTTGCGCAAGCGCAGCGGCGCCGATCATCAACCACAGTCCCGGCAGGCCGATCGGGATCAGCCCGACGCAGGCGAGCGCCAGCAGCGAAAAGAGCGTCGCCATCAAGTAGGTGAGCCATGTCATCGTGATCGACCTCGCTGCCCGGACTCTGCCGCGCGCCGCGCGATTCGCCCACTCGCGTGACTTGGCGCTGCGGAGCTGCCAACCTCGCCGAGCCCCGATGAACCCCGCCAGACGATCGCGCCGCCTCCGCCTTGCCGCCGCGATCTCGATCGCGCTGATCTTCGCTTTTGGCAACGCACGCGCGGATCTGCCGATCTACGCGGTCGAGACCGGCGCTGCAAATCCATTCGATGGCATCGACGTCGGCGGCTTCGCCACGCCCGCGCTCGCCGATCTCGACGCCGACGGCGACCTCGATTTCCTGGCGGGCGAACGCAATGGTGCGTTCTTCTACTTCGAAAACGCCGGCACGTCGCAAAGCGCCAGCTTCATCGCGCGCACCGGCGCCGAGAATCCGCTCGATGGCGCGTTGGTGGACGAGTACTCGTGGCCCGCGTTCGCCGACCTCGATGCGGATGGTGACTACGATCTGGTGTCGGGCGAACACTTCGGGTTGCCCTACTTCGAGAACACGGGCACGGCAACGGATCCCGTGTACGTCGCGCGCACCGGCGCGGCGGATCCGTTCGATGCGATCGACGCGTTGAGCAATCCGGCGCCCGGCTTCGCGGATCTCGACGCCGACGGCGATCTCGATCTCGTCACCGGCGGCAGCGACGGACTCTTCCGCTACTTCGAGAACACCGGCACGTCGCTCCTTCCGCTTTTCGTCGAACGCAGCGGAATCGAGAATCCACTGGACACAGTGGATGTCGGCAACTTCTCGGTGGCGACCTTCGCGGACGCAGACGCGGATGGCGACTTCGACTTCGTGTCGGGCATCTCGAGCGGCGCGTTCGCCTGGTTCGAAAATTCCGGTACTGCAACGAGCCCGGCCTACTCGCTGCTCAGCGGTGATGAGAGCCCGCTCATCGGATTCAACGCCGGGTCATTTTCGACACCCACCTTTGCGGACCTCGATGACGATGGCCTCGTCGATCTCATCTCGGGCGTGGCGCCGGGAAGGTTCGCGTTCTTCCGCGCACCCGAACCCGATGCGATGGCGATGACCTGCGCGGCGCTCGTCGCGCTTTCGATGCTCGCGAAGCGGTGCGAGCGACGCGCGCTCCGATAGCATCGGCGCGGCCCACGGAGGAGCGAGTCATGCAGCAAGAAGAAGTGTCGCGCTTTGGTTTCGAATCGACCGCTGCAGAAGTGGCGGCGGACATCGATCTCGCCGGCAAGGTCGCCGTGGTGACGGGCGGCTCTGGCGGACTCGGTGCCGAGAGCGCGCGCGTGCTGGCGAGTCGCGGTGCCCGCGTGCTGATCGGCGCACGCGATGTCGTGAAGGGTGAGAAGGTCGCCGCGCAGATTCGCAGCGCCACCGGCAATGACGCCGTCACGGTCGGCGCGCTCGAACTCGGCTCGCTGCCGGGCATTCACGCGTTCGCCGCCGCGACGCTCGTGAGCCATCCGGTGATCCACGTGCTGCTCAACAACGCGGGCGTGATGGCCTGCCCACTCGCTCGCACCGAGCAGGGTTTCGAATTGCAGTTCGGCACCAACCACCTGGGACACTTTTTGCTGACGGGCTTGCTCGCGCCGGCACTGCGAGCGGGCGCGCCGTCACGCGTGGTCTGCGTCAGCTCCAGCGGTCACCGCTTCGGACCGGTGAACCTCGACGATCCGAACTACCAGCAGCGCACCTACGACAAGTGGGAAGCCTACGGGCAGGCGAAGACCGCGAACATCTGGCACGCGCTCGAAGTGGATCGGCGGCTGCAGGCCGACGGCGTGCGCGGCTTCGCGGTGCATCCGGGCGCGATCGTCACCGAACTCGGCCGGCATCTCGGCAAGGAGGATCGAGAGGTGATGCTCGCGCGCGCTCCCGCCGGTGGTTTTCGCTGGAAGAAGGTCGAGCAGGGCGCCGCGACACAGATCTGGGCCAGCACTGCGGCGGAGCTCGCGGGACGCGGCGGGCTCTACCTCGAGGATTGCCACATCGCAGGACCGTCGAAAGAAGCGATGGCGATGAGCGGCTACGCGCCATGGGCGCTCGACGCCGATGCGGCTGGGAAATTGTGGCCGCTCTCCGAGACGCTCGTCGGAGCGACTTTCTGCTGAGTTCGACGCTCCACCGAACGCGGCTCGCGCTCGTCGCCATCGGCGCCGCCTTCGCTTCGACGGGCTGCGGACTTTCGACGGTGTCGGCAGTAGGCGCCGGCTTCACCGCGAAGGTTGCGTGTTCGCTCGCATGGATCTCGGGCGAGAACGTCGACGACCTGTTGCGCACCTACATCGCGCCCGAGGCCGCGCCGCTCGGCTCGCTGCTCGGCGCTGCGAAGACGCCGGATGGTGTGGAGGGGCGCGCATGGTGGGGCCTCGTCCGCGCGCGCGCGATCTACCGGCCGGGCCTCGGCTGCACGCTGCTGCGCGATGTCAGCGCCGAATCGCTGGCGACGGCGCGCGGTGTCGATGTGCCGCGCGAGCCGCTGCCGGCCGGAGCGCCGTGGCCGCGCGGCGGCTCCGGACCCACGGACCCCGCCTCGCCCGCGATCACCGCCGCGATCGATCGCGCCTTCACGGAGCCCGTTCCCGCGAACGATCACGTGCGCCGCACGACTGCGGTCGTCATTGCGCACGAAGGGAAGCTCATCGCCGAGCGCTACGCGAAGGGCTACGGCCCCGAGACGCCGATGCTCTCGTGGTCGATGGCGAAGAGCGTCACCGCCGCACTGGTGGCGATCGAGATCGGCGACGGTCGCATGGCGCTGCACGAGCGCGCGCCGGTGCCCGAGTGGTCGTCTCCCGACGATCCGCGCCACGCGATCACGCTCGATCAACTGCTGCGCATGTCGAGCGGGCTCGCGTTCGGCGAGAACTTCGGCCCGGTGGACGACCTCCCGCGCATGCTCTTCGAGTACGGCGATGTCGGCGCGTTCGCGGCGAACAAGCCGCTCGCCGCGCCGCCTGACACCGTATGGAGCTACTCGAGCGGCACTGCGAACATCGTGGCGCGGCTGCTGCGCGAGCTGCACGGCAACGATCTCGGTGCGCAAGTGCGCTGGGCGCGCGAGCGCCTCTTCGACGCCGCCGACATGCGCTCCGCGTTCTTCGAGCCCGATGTGACGGGCACCTTCATCGGCTCGTCGTTCGCGTTCATGACGGCGCGCGATTGGGCGCGCTTCGGCGAATTGCACCGCGAAGACGGCGTCTGGTTCGGGCGCCGCATCCTGCCTCAGGGCTGGGTGCGCTACGTCACGACCCCGACGCCGCTCGCACCCGACGGCCAGTACGGCGCGCATTTCTGGCTGAACGCAGGCGACCCGAAGAAGCCGTCGCAACGACCGTGGCCGAAGCTGCCGACCGACACCTACGCCGCGTGCGGTCACAGCGGGCAGTACGTGTTCGTGGTGCCATCGGCAAAGCTCGTCGTGGTACGACTCGGTCTCTCGCTGCCCGACGACGGCAAGGACGGCGGCGCGGACCTCGTCGCCGAAGTGATCGCCGCGATCGAGGGCGAGACCGCCTTCGCGAGCGCCGCGTCTGGTAGCTTGGTGCCGCCCGGTTTCGCGGGCCCGTAGCTCAGTGGTCAGAGCAGGCGGCTCATAACCGCATGGTCCCTGGTTCGAACCCAGGCGGGCCCACCATCAAGCAGTTGATCGCGCTTCGGTTCGGTCGCCGAAGGCTTGTCGCCAGGTCGTCGCCAACTCGCCCATGCGGGCGGCAGCACTTCGCCAGCGCGTTGTCGGCGAGGCGCGGGCGTAGCGGCGCGTCGACAGCTCCGAGGCGTGGCCCAGGAGTCGCTGCTTCACGCGCTGCGGTACCAACCCGGACGCTTGCGGGTCAGGCGCTCACGCGAGCGCGCAGCGCTCGGCGGCGAAGGCGCCACCAGACGAGCATCCCAATGGCGACTTCGAAGCCAAGCCCGCACGAACTCGGGCTCTCGGTGTTCAGGTACGGCTTCCCGACACAGTGCGGATCGGGGTTCGCAACGCCGTTGGCATCGGGATCGGTCACGCCCGGCGGGCAGGCGCCGCCGCTGCAGTTGCCGTGGATCGACTGTCCGCCGTCATGATCGGCAAGGCCGTCGGCATCATTCTCGATTCCGTCCTGACACATCGGATTCTCGAGGATCCACACTGCGGTGCGACAGCCGGGGTCGCTCGGGAAATCGGTCCAACCGTCCGCGTCGTTGTCCGTGCCGTCGTCGCAGGCGGCCGCCGTGTTGCGCTCCGAGAGATCAGCCAGGTTCGCGCATCCTGGGTCTGCCATGTCGACGTCGCCGGCGCCGTCGTCGTCGATCCCGTTCGAACACTCTTCGATGACGCATCCCGGCGAGCAGCCGTCACCGGCCAGCAGGCCGCCGTCGTCGCACGCCTCGCCAGGCGTGACGATGCCGTTGCCACAGATCGTCAGCCGGCAGTTCGAGTCGCAGCCGTCGCCTTCGTCGAGGTTGCCGTCATCGCATTGTTCGTCGAGCTGAGTGGTTGCATTGCCGCAGGTTTGGAGATCGCACGCATCGCCAACGCCGTCGTCGTCCGCGTCGGCCTGATTGGTGTTGGCTGCACCCGGGCAGTTGTCGATCGCATCGGGTAGCTGATCCGCGTCGCGATCCGCGATCGCGAGCACCACGAAATCGCGAGCGCAGGTCGCCCCTGCGAGGCAGCCGCTGGTGCTCACGGGCCGGTCCGGGTAACAGCTCGCGCCGGTGTCGCGCACGCAGGTTCCGGTCGTGGCGTTGGCCTCGGTGAAGCAGAACTCCCCGGCCGTCGTGCAGGCGATCGAGTTCGAGCACGTCACCAGGCGGTCCTCGACGCAACGGCCGAGGGCCACGGCGATCTGCGAGCTCGGGGAGGCGGCGACCGTTTCGCTGGGCGAGGCAAGCGGGTCGGAGCCGGTTCCGGGCGCCGTTCCCGTGCTGCCCTGGAGTTGGGCGGGGCTCGCCACTTCGGCAACGACGGTCGCGGTGCGGGCCTGCGTATTGAAGACCTGCACGAGCAGGTCTGCGGTGTCGCCGTCCTGGTTCAGGTCCTGTCCCTGATCGGCTTCGAAGGTCAGGAACCGGACTGTGTCGTTCGAGACGCGATACGGCTTGCGCGGGTCGCACTCCGGAAGCTGGCAAGGCAGCACGGCCTGACCCGAGTTAACGAGTGTTCCGGTGGCATAGACGTAGAGCTGGAGCACGTCGTCGTCGCAGTCCGCATCGCCGTTGAGCGAGCATGCCGGCGCCGGGGCGTTCGAGTTCGCGGATTCGCGGGTGCGGAAAGCCACGAAGTTCGCGCCGACGACGAAGTCTTCGGCCTGCTGTGGCGACACCGACTGGGATTGCGCATCGACGATCGGGATCAGGCCGCCGGTCGTTCCGGCGACGAGGCGCAGCACGCGGTCGAGCGCATCGCCGTCTCCGTTCAGCGCGGTGCCCGCGATGCCGTCGTCTGATTCGTCGCTGAGCAGCGCGACGAAGTCGCCAGAAACCCCCAGATCGACACCGGCTAGAGTCGTCGGGCCCCAGTCTGCGCACGAAGCCGGCTCGGATGCGCCCGGCGCTCGCACGGCGAGCACATGGTCGGAGACATCGCCGTCTCCGCTCCAGTCGTTGCCCGCGAGCCCCTGATCGGATTCCGACACGAGCGCTGCGAGCCGCGTCGCCGAGAGCGCGATCCGGCTCGCAGCGCAGTGCAGATTGCGCACCGCCGCGGTGCTGCTGTCTTCGACCATGACCACGCGATCGTCTGTGTCGGAATCGCCATTCAGGTCCGCGCTCGCGCAGCCTGGGACGGCAGAGATGCCCGCTGCTTCGGGTCGCAGGAACGCCACGTACACGCCGCCCACGGCGGCGCTTTCGGCCGGACACCGGCTATCGAGAACAACCGACGCTCCGCTCGCGTCCGCCGCACGCAAAACGGTGTCGTCGATGACGCCGTCGCCGCTGAGATCGGCGGCCCCATCGGCCGTGTCGATGCCGCGCACGAACACGTCCTGGATCACGCCGTCGCCCGGGACGAGACTGGTGGCGCTGCTTTCGAACACGACGAAGCGATCGTCCGGGGAGATCGTCGGCGCGGCGCTGCGATCGTCCCCTTGCGCGCCGACCGTCGAGACGCTGATGCGCCGCGTCGCGCCGGTCACGCGATCGTGCACGAACGAGTCCATGCACCCGCCCACCGTCGCCAGAGGCGCGCATACGTTGGTATCGCCCGGGACGAGGTCGGGGGAGCGACTCCAAAAAGCGACGTAGCGCCCATCCCGGGAGAGGAACGGTCCGCCGGTCTCGCCGGAGCTCTGGGCCCCGTCGGACGCGACGCTCACGCGCTCGGTCGTACCCGCGACACGATCGCGCACGAAGACGTCGAACTGCGAGTTGGTGTCTCCGGGCACGAGCGCGCTTTGGCTCTCGAACGCGACATGGCGACCGTCGTCCGAGATCGAGGAGAACGCTCCCGCCGCGGGGATGTCGTCGAAGGTCAGGCTGGCCACCTCGGTGCTGATCGCGCCCGGCTCGTCGAAGCTGCCGTCCTCGTCCGCGTCGCGATCATGGACCAGCACCTCGATCTGGAACAGCACAGGGTTCGTAGTGTGGAACGCGACGAAGCGACCGTTCGCCGAGATGGCGGGCACTTTGCTCGATAGGACGAACTCGGCGCCGCTGGTAGCGATGCTGACTCGGGCCGTGACACCCGCGATCCGGTCACGGACGAAGATGTCGCCCGCCCCATTGGTGTCGCCTGATACGAGATTGCTGGCGACGCTCTCGAAGGCGACGAAGCGACCGTCCGCCGAGATACTGGGATGGTTGCTTGCCGAGTTGGGCTCGCCGCCGGAGCTGGTCACGCTGACGCGGGTCGTCGTCCCGCCGATGCGGTCGCGCACGATGACGTCGTCGCAGCGGCCTGGGACGCCGTCTAGGCACACGGTGGTGCCCCCCGAGTCCAGATTCAACGCGGTCGTCACGAAGGCGACGTAGCGGCCGTCCGCGGAGATCACGCACTCGTCGCTGCCGCCATCGGCTGGCGCGCCGGCGCTCGTGACACTCACGATCTCGGTTGCGACGGCACCGGGCTCGTCGAAAACGTCGTCGGCGTCGGTGTCGCGATCGCGGAGGAAGCAGTCGCGCGGCGCCAGGTCCCCGATCACGAGATCGCTCGCAACGCTGTTGAACACCACGTAGCGGCCGTCGGCAGACGTCGCCGGTCCTCGCGGTGGCACGCCGAACGAGGTGGCCTCGCTGAAGGCATTCGGCTCGCCGCCGCCGATCGCCTCGCTCGCCCGTTCCGTCTGCTGGGTGGCTTCGCGCGCCTCCGCGCTGCGGAAGTAGAAGCGCGTTCCGATCCAGGCACCGATGCGTCCCGCGAACGCGAGTGCGGCGTCCGCGGTGGCCGGCGCCGAGGTCACCTCGGAGGCAGACGTCGCATCGAGCCGGAAGATCCGCAGCACCGAGTCGAAGACGTCGCCGTTTGCACTCACGTCGGTGTTGCCCTGGTTGGCCTCGGACTCGAGGAAAGCGACGAGGTTCCCGCTGCTTTCGAGAGCGGGGGTCACGAATTCGCCGTCCCGCACCCGCACGATCGCGCGTCCCTGCGAGCCGCCTGGCCCGATTGGGCGCAGCACGCCTGTCGCTGCGTCGCGAAGCGTCACGACAAAGTCCGCCACGTCGCCGTCGCCGTTGCGGTCTTGGCCGTCCATGGCTTCGTAGACGACGAACGCGAACGATCCCGTCGCTTGCTTCTGCGACACGCTCTCGAGCGTGATCGGGCTATCGCGCAATGCGGAGTACTGGCCGGTGCCGAGCGCGACGGGGCCCACGCCCGACAGGAAGCGGTCGCGCACCTCGAAGTGCGGCCCGACGCACGGATCGCCGCCGCACTGGGCGCTGCTCGTGCAAGCGAGCCCCTGTTGCGAGCCCACTTCGCAGGCCTGCCGTACGACGCGCAACACGCCGCGCGGCGCATCGATCGAGCCGAAGAGGATCGAGTCGCTTGCGCTCGAAGGATCCGAGAGCGGAGAGAACACCGGCGGCAGCGAGACACCCTCGGGTGAGTAGGAGGCCGCGAACCCACTCGGGATCGCGATCTTGTCGACCTCACCCCCCGCGAAGGCGTCGAGGTTCGTGCTCGCACGTGCCAGGAGCGGAAACGGGCGTCCGGCAAGCCGCAGCAACACATCTGTGTAGTCAAGAGGAAGCAGCAGATTGCCCGCCGTGTCCGCGGTGATATGCACCTCGGTCACACCCGGCGCGTCGATCATGCGCTTCAGACTGGTCGGCGGCGGCAGCGCGCTGAAGTTCGCAAAGACCCGGTCGTGCTGCTCCACGTTCCTGCGACACGTCCCGTCCAGCTCATAGAGTTCGTCCACGCAGGCGACGACGCCATTCGAGAGCGTGTTGCCGCCGAGATCGGCACAGCGCAGCGTCGAGAGCTGACAAGCGAGCGGGGCGTTGCGACGCGTGATCACGATCTTCGCGGGCCCGGCGAGCGTGCGGTCGTCATTGCTGGCATCGAGACGCGCGTCCGTGTCGGGAAACCGGAACTGGAGCGCGCTCGGAGTGCTGACGACGAGGCCCAGAGGAATGGAAGCGCCATTGACCTCTACGCAAGTGGTCATGCCGCCACCAAGCTGTGTGTTGCAGCCGGCGAGATTGATTCCGGCGCAGCTCTCCGCCATGACGACGGCATTGCGAGTGCCGCCATTGGGCGGTGTGAAAAGGACCGTGACGACGTGGTCGTCGCTGCGACTCCCGTCGCCGTCGAGGTCGACGTAGCCGGACGACGTCGCGTCGCAGACAGCGGGGCGCACGCGGACCTCGACCACATCGTCGGGCGACGCGAAGGGGCGATTGGTGCTGCCGATCCCCGAGCGGAAGTCGCTGGTGGCGGCCGGGATCACGTTGCAATTGGCGAGCGCACGACCCGACTGGATCGTCCCACTCACGAGTGTCATCAGGGCGCAGGCAACGACTCGGAATCGAGCGGCCATATCGTGACTCCCCGTGGCTTGGAGGCTGCAGATGACACAATACGCGCCGCGTGCGTCGGATGGCTAGAACTCTTTCGAATCGGGCTGCCGACGCGGGAGGACCCGACACACGCTCTCGACACAGGCAGAAAAGCGTCGCGCGGCGCCAGATCGAGCCAGGCTCCCGCGGCGACCACCGCCCTCGACGCCACTGGCGACGCTTCGCCCCCCTTGTTCCTTCGAGTCAATCGAGCAGGGCCTCGCCGTCCTCCATTGCGCCCCCACTCTCTTGGTCACGACGATGGCTTCGAGCACTCGACATCCGGCGGTGTTGCGTGGAGCGAAGCGATGGCCACATGGCAGCGCGGCCCCCGGGGTCAGTTCCAGCCGCTCTTCGAACCCGTGGCGAGATCCGTCGCGCCCTCGAAGCGGGCGCGGGGGGGCGACGCTCGCTCTCTGTAGCCAGCGCGCGCGGCTCTCGCGCTCAGCGCGGAATCGCTAGCAGGTTGCTGACGAACGTCGGACCGAGCCGGGCACGGAGATTCGGGACGCGGCCCGATGACTCAGAGGGCTTCGCGGCGAGGCGCGGAATCGCAGCCGTAACAGAGTTGCGGCGAGATTTCGCAACGAAGAGCTCGTCCCGAAGATCCGCGTAATTCCGACGGCGACGTGCAGAGGGCGAAAGTCTGCGGGGAGTCCACGAACTTTCTCCGCGGCGCGCTGTCCATCGCTCCGCGAGCAACCTACCGTACGGCGTTACACGGCAAGAGTTCAGGATGAGGCATGGTTCGCACCGCCGAAAGACTTCACGGTGCAGGAGTGCAGCAAATGACAATGGGAATGCATTTCGCAGCGCTGGCCTTCCTCGTGCTCGCCCCCGGTGCGTACGCGGCGACGACGAGCATCAATGTGTACGCCTTCGATCGCGTCGACAACATCGAGATCGATGCGGATGATCCGCCCGCGGTCGTCGGCGGCGCGGGATCCGTGTCAGATGCAGCGGCGACGATGCTTTCGTCGGCTTACGGCACTGCGCAGCTCGGGTCGCTCCGGCTCTTCGCTTTGGGAACCGGCACGTACCACGGTAGCGACGCGCACTTTTCGTTCGACCACGCCGTCGTCGGTCAAGCGGAAGCTAGCGGCGCCTGGTCCGACGACATCACCGTCACGGCGCCGGGTCTCGCCGGAACCAGCGGCCAGATCGTCGGCGCGCTGCGCGTCGGGGGCGCGCTTTCGGTCTTCACGAACGCGGTCTCGAGCTTCAACGGTCAGGCCCTGCAATCCGCGAACTGGGGTCTCTCGGTCGACCCTTCCGTCGATTTCGGCTCAGAGAACAGTGTTGGCGGCAGCGTGAGCCAGTCGAGTGCCTACGATTCCGAATCGATGACCGACTACATCGAGGCGGCCACCAGCGGCGACACCGGATTTCCCATCGACTATCAGGTGCGGATTCCGTTCACCTTCGGCGTGCCGGTCTCGCTGGAGATCGCAGGCAGCGCCCTCGCGTTCGGCGACGGCCGCGGACTTCCGATTGGTGTCAGATGCGGCGGCACGAGCGATCTCGGCTCGACACTCGCATGGAGCGGCGTCGTCGACGTGGTGGACGGCGAGGGCACGTCAGTGGTCGGCTACACGGTCAACTCGACGGGCGGTTGGATGACGCTGCCCGAGCCGGGTACGGGTCTAGCGTCGCTCGTCGCAATTGCGTGTCTCGGCGTCGTCTCGGTTCGCCGGCGCAATCTCCATCGGGATTCCGTTTCGCACCGCGTCGCATGAGCGCGTTTCGATCCGCGTCTCGTCGCTCGGAGAGTGCAACGATGAAGCGCAAGCGAATCGCCGTCGAGGAAGCGTTCGTCACGGAAGCGATCGCCGAGGAATGGAAGAAGTTCCTGGCTGGCGATGACGTCGAACCTGGCTTTCGCACGATGGGCGAGTACCTCGATGCCACGAAGTTCCGACCCATCTTCGAAGCAACGCAGGCGCTCGACATGCCGCTCTACCTGCATCCGCGCGAACCGGCGCCGATCTGGGTCGCGCCGTATCTCGACTACGGCCTCTTCTTCGCCGGCTTGGGGTTTTCGCGGCGGATACGGGCCTGCATGCGATGCGAATGATCATGTCCGGCCTCTTCGATCATTTTCCGCGGTAGCGAACCGTGCTCGGTCCGATGGGCGAGGGCCTGTCGTCCTGGCTTCGGCGCGTCGGCAACCGCTACCGGCTCCAAGTCGAGATCGGCGCGGTCGAGAAGCTTCCGCGAATGCCCGGCGAGTACTTCCTCGATGACTTCGTCATCACCACACGCGGCTGTGACCCAGCTCACACCCCTTTGTGACGACACGGATAATTGATCCGCAGCAGGGGCGTGGAACGAGATCGTACGGCTCCGCGCGCAGCAATTCTGGCGCGCACCAGGGAGACCTCATGACTCGCTCACTCCGCATCGGAACCCGCGCGGCTGCAGCGTTTCTCGCTTGTCTCGTATCTGCGTCACCCGCCATGAGCTTCGAGCTGCCGTTCACCGCGACGCTCCAGCTCAAATTTGGCGCGGTCCCGCCGCTCGTGATTCCCGGTGCGAGTACGGCCGAGGTTACGCTCGCGGCGAGTGGCGCGATCCAGCGTGTCCAGCTCGCGCCCTCCTCGATCGCGGCCACCGGTGTAGCGGTGGGTCCGCTGCCGGCATCGTTCGAGCCGATCGACGGCCTGCAGGGAAACTTCGGACTCTGGTCGACGAGCGCGCCGCTTCCGCTGCGCACCTTCGAGCGCGGCACCAACGGCCGGATTGCCGGCGTCGTGCGCTTGCTCGGATCCGTTCGTGTGTGTCTGTTCTCCTCGACGGGATGCCCGGGAACCAGCGACCTCTTCATTCGACTCGATCACGCGACGCCCGGCACGGGCAGCCTCTTCTATGACGGCGCGGTCGGATGGCAGGGAACGTGGGCCGGTGCTGGGGGTTCGGGTGTCAATCTGACGGTACGCGCTGCGCCTTGGACGACCGGTACCGTCAACGCGGGCGGGGGACTCACGGCGATGGGCTTCGCGCACGGACCGGCTTCCGCCACGGGCAGCACCGCCCAGAACGGTGGCCAACTCAATCTGGTGACGCCGATCTTCATCTCGACCAGCATCCCGAACTCCCCGTACTTCCCCGCCATCGGGACACTCTCCGTGACGTTCACCGGCGATCCGCCGGCCTGCGCGAACGGTGTCGATGACGACGGCGATGGCCACATCGATGCCGCTACTGATCCCGGTTGCAGCAACGCAATCGATCCTTCGGAGCAAGAGTCGTCACTTCCGTGTGACGACGGCATCGACAACGACGCCGACACCTTCGCCGACTTCCCGAACGACCCCGCTTGCCAGACGTCAGTTTCGACGCGCGAGGACACGCAGTGCCAGGACGGCGCGAACAACGACAACGACGCGCTGATCGACTTCGACGGCGGCGCGTGAGCGAACGGCGGCGTTCCGCTCACCGCGCCGGATCCGCAATGTGTCGGCAAGCCGTGGCGCAATCGAGAAGCTCCGGATGGCTGCGGGCTCGGTGCCGAGCTGCTGCTCGTATTCGGCGCGCTGATTGCGCTTCGCAGGCGCCACTAGCGGCAGCTCGGGTGGCCGCCGCGTTTCGTCGATAGGGCCGACATGCGTGCGCGCCCCGTCCTTCGCTCGCTGCTCGTCGGGCTCATGCTCGTCGCCACGAGCGGCTGCTTCGTCTTCGACGAGATGGACAAGTCGAGCGACATGATCAAGGGGCCCAGCGCGAAGGAAGCGCCGAGCGCGGGTGGCGCGAAGGTGGCTGCGACGCCCGGCACCGCAAAGCCGGGCGACGCCGCGAAGGCTGCTGGCGCACCCGCGGCGCCGAGCGCGAAGAGCTGGTGGCAGACCGCGCGCTCGCTGGGCTCGGAAGAGAGCGATGCGGGCATCACGCGCTGCGAACTCAAAGGCCGCGCCGAGTTCATGCAGCGCGACGACTGTCTCTCGCGCGGCGGCGTTCCGAAGTAGCTGCGCCCGCGTCGTGGCGGCGGGATGCGCGCCGACTCCATATGCTCGGCGGCCATGACGCCGCGAATCGTGTTTCTGCTCGCCCTGCTCGTCGCAACGCGCTCCTCCGCTGGAGATCCCGTGCCGGATCCCTATCCGCGCGACGACGTGCTGCGGCTGAACCACGCGCAGGCGATCGGCACCCACAACTCCTATCACCTGCTCTCGCCGCTCTACCTCCCCAACGCCCCCCCGCACGACTTCGACTACGCGCACGCGCCGCTCGACGTGCAGCTCGGTGAACAGGGCGTTCGCAAATTCGAACTCGACGTCTACTGGAGCCAGGAGACCGAAATCTTCTTCGTCCATCACGAGAACAAGTTCGACGAGAACTCGAGCTGCCCGACACTCGTGGGATGTCTCGAAATACTTCGCGATTGGTCGCTCG
The DNA here is from genome assembly GCA_031396445.1 of Deltaproteobacteria bacterium. Lineage (GTDB taxonomy): Bacteria > Myxococcota_A > UBA9160 > UBA9160 > PR03 > PR03. The sequence continues at coordinate 26,842 of JANNKU010000019.1, forward strand.
CGCACCGCGACCATCAACCGATCTTCGTAATGATCGAGCCGAAGGGCATCTACTACCCCGAGACGCTCAGCGACGAGCCGATCTGCGATCCGACCGCGCCCACCGTCTGCCACTACGATGAGCTAGACGCCGAGATCCGCTCGGTGCTCGCGCCCGAGTCGGGCACGAACCTGCTGATCACGCCGGACGAGGTGCGCGGCGCGCGTGCGACGCTGCGCGAAGCCGTGCTGCAGGACGGCTGGCCGACACTGCGCAACACGCGCGGTCGCTTCGTCGTCGCGATGCTCGACAGCAACATCGATCGCGCCAACTACACCGCCGCGCACCCGACCCTCGAAGGCCGCGCGATGTTCGTCAACTCGCTGCCCGAACACGACTACGCCGCCGTGATGATGCGCGACGACCCGATCGCCAACGCGCAATGGATCCAGGATCGCGTCGCCGAGAACTACGTGATCCGCACCCGCGCCGACGCGCTCGACGACGCACAGGCGGGCGACACCACGCGCCGCACCGCCGCCTTTGCGAGCGGCGCCCAGTACATCAGCACCGACTATCCCGTGCCGGAGTACCTCGACAACGGGTACTTCGCGCAAACGCCCGGCGGCACGCCGTCGCGCTGCAATCCGGTCAGCACGCTGGGACTCGAATGTGCGTCGGAGGACATCGAGGATGGCGTGGCCGTCGTGCCGGAGCCGGGCGCGTTCGGGCTCGCGGGCGTTGCGATCGCGGTGTTGGCGATGCGCGCTCGCAAGAAGCTTGCCGCGAGCTGATCGCGGGTGAAACAATCCCGCCTGCGATTCCTGGTCGTCGCGCTACTCGTGTTTGCGTCCGCACCGGCGCGCGCCGACGATGCGGAAGACATCGCCGCTGCGCTCCGCACCACCGTCGATGCGGCGCAACTCGACGGCCTGCGCTGGCCGCGCTTCCCCGACTACCAGTACATCCTGCGCGGTCTCTACGAGCCGCGCGAGTACGCGCCGCTCTGGCTCGACGACGCGCGACCGAGCGCGCAAGCGCGCGATGCGATCGCGGTGCTGGGCGAAGCCGATGCGAAGGGCCTCGATGCGCGCGACTACGACGTCGCGCTGCTCGACCAGCAAGCGCAGCAACTCGCCGCGAGCCGCGACGATTCGCCCGAAGCGCTGGCGCGTTTCGACGTCGCGCTCAGCGTCGCCGTATTGCGTCAGATCTCCGATCTGCACATCGGCAAGGTGAATCCCAAGAACCTGGACTTCGGTTACAACATCGACCCGAAGAAATACGACCTCGCGGTGCTGGTGGCGGATGCCGTGCGCGACGAACGCATTCGCGACGTAGTGCAGCAAGCCGAGCCCGACTTCACGCAGAACCTCCTTCTCAAAGCGCATCTAGCGGAATATCTCCGGCTAGCGCGCGACGCCTCGATCGTGCCGGTCGTATTGACGCCGAAGATCGCGCCCGGCGATCCGCTCGAAGCGGCGCTGGCACTCGGCTCGTGGCTCGCCGCGCTCGGCGACCTGGCCGTCGGCACACAGACTCCTGTCGCGAGCTACGACGGCGGGCTCGTCGATGGCGTGAAGCGCTTCCAGGCGCGACACGGACTCGAGGCGGACGGCGTAATCGGCGCCGCGACGGCGAAGGCGCTCGCGGTCTCACCGGCAGCGCGCGTGCGGCAGATCGAACTCGCGCTCGAGCGGCTGCGCTGGATCCCGCCGCTCGAACACGGTCGAGTCATATTTGTGAACGTGCCGGCCTTCGAACTCGCCGCCTTCGATGAAATCGCGCCGTCGGATGGGCCCGTGCTGCAGATGCGCGTCGTCGTCGGCCGCGCGCTGCGCACCGAAACGCCGGCCTTCACCGGCGCGATGAAGACGGTGGTCTTCGCGCCGTACTGGAACGTCCCGCGCAGCATCATCAAGAACGAGATCGTGCCGAAGCTGCGCAAGAACCCCGGCTACCTCGCCGCGCAGAACATGGAGATCGTGAGCGGCGGCACAGCGCTCGGCGCGGGCGCCGATGCGATCGCGAAGCTCGCGCAAGGCAGCGCACAACTGCGTCAGCGACCCGGCCCGAAGAACGCCCTCGGTCGCGTGAAGTTTCTCTTCCCCAACAGCAACAGCATCTACCTGCACGACACGCCGTCGCGCGCCGCCTTCGCGCAATCGCGCCGCGACTTCAGCCACGGCTGCATCCGCCTCGGCGACCCCGCCGCACTCGCGCGCTGGGTGCTCGGGCCTGAGGGCTGGGACGCGTCGCGCATCGAGAGCGCACTCGCCGCAAAGACCGAAACGCCGGTCGCGCTCGCGAAGCCGATCCCCGTCGTGATCTACTACACGACGGCCGTTGCGCGACCCGACGGCACGATCTCGTTCTACGAAGACATCTACCGCCACGACGCAGCGCTCGAACGCGCGCTGGCGGCGGGATATCCCTACCGGCCCTGATCTCCGTCCATCACACCGGCGGCGTACACCACGCTGCCGTTCTGGATGCGATCGATGATCGCAGGCGCCACGGCGGGATCGAGCGCCGGACAACCGAAGCTGCGCCCCACGCGCCCACCACTCAGCGCGCGGAACGACGCACTCACGTACTCGGCCGGATGGATCACGATGCGCCGCTCCAGCGCGCGATCATTCACGCCCGGCTCGAGCCCGACGAGTTCGAGCGAATTCCCGTGCTGGCCGGAATACGACCCGCCGGTGAGAAACGTTCCGAGGCTCGAGCGATGACTCTCGGGTTCGTTGCCGAAGCGCACCGCGCGATCCGGATCGGCGTCAGTCGTCGAGCCCCGCCCGTGCGACACGAACTCATGAAACAATACGGCGACACGCTGCGGATCGAGCACCCAAAGCCGTCGCTGCGAAGACGGCAGCGAGTAGTCGATCACCGTCAGCGCCTGGTTGTGCACGCGGCCGGTGGCTTCGAGGCGGTGGAAGGCGGCGAGGGCGCGAGAGAGGAGGCTTGCGCGGGGGAGCGTCGTGTCGGTGGTGGCGGCGGCGGGGTGCGGGGTGGCGAGGAAGAGGGCGGCGGCGAGCGTTGCGCACGCGACGTGGCGCGCGGTTTGGCTCAGCAGGCGACGCGGTCTCGGTGCTTGCACGGGGGCTACCTAAACAGATTGGAAGGGAACGATCAACGCGGTGCTCATCGGGTGGTCATGTTGCAGTCATGCCGCGATGCACCGACTTCGATTGCGCCATCGACGCGCCCGGGTCTGCGCTTGATCTCGACGAGGTCCCAGGACATGGGGAGTGCGTCAGATGGCGACGATTCGCTTTGAATTGATATCATTTTATGATATCAATATTCCCGTGTTGAGCCGGAAGCACCAGCGAACCCTCGAAGTCATCCTTCGCCGGCCGACCGCGGCGAGCGTGAAGTACACGGACTTCGCCGCGCTGGTTCGGGCTGTTGGCGGCGAGATCGAGGAACGCGCCGGCTCGCGGGTGGCTGCGATCCTGAACGGGCGCGTCCTCGTTCTGCACCGCCCGCACCCGGGAAACGAGCTTCGAAGGTACGCAGTCGAGGACGTGCGAGATTTCCTCACCGCAGCGGGAGTGACCCAATGAGCATCATGGAACGCGGCGTCTACGCCGCGCAGATCGACCTGGACCCGGACGAGGGAATGTTCCGCGGGCGCATTCTCAACATCCGCGACGTCGTGACGTTCTACGGGCGCTCGGTCGCCGATCTCGAGCGCGAGTTCGATCGATCGATCGCGACCTACCTGGCAGTGTGCGAGGAGAAGGGGATCGAACCCGAGAAGCCCTTCTCCGGACAGTTCATCGTGCGCACTTCGCCCGAGCTACACCGCGCGGCGACGATCGCCGCGGCCAAGGCCGGCACGAGCCTCAATGCCTGGGTGGAAAATATTCTGGCATCGCTCGGCGGCACGCAGTTGCTGAGCGTGGCGAGTGCGCCGGCACCGAAAACCACGAAGTCGACGAAGGGCCGTGCAGCGCGAACCGCGCGAGTGCGAAGGTCCGCGTGACTCAGAACGGGGTAGTGGGTCCACTTTGAATCGAGCAGCCCGACGATCTCTTCGATCGACCAAACGTGATCCGAGATTCCCGATTCCATTGCCGGCGTGACCCGCAGCGAATTGACCCACTACCAGGACTTCGAATCGCTGGGTCTCGGCGTTACGCGGCGCACGCTGCAGCGAGAGCTGAAGGGCCTCGTCGACAAGGGACTCCTCGTTCCGGAAGGCTCGACGACCCGGCTCTACTACCGGTTCGAAGCGCCGAGCGCGTGAGCTTGCGACAGGCTCGCGACATCGCCTGCGACAAATCGGGCTCATGGCGCGCTGGAATGAAAGCAAAGGGCGGTTTCCTTCAACAAGGGTGGCCCTTGTTGAAGATTCTTGAACTGGGCGGGGCGTGGGCCTCCGCATTGGGCGCCGCTTCATTCCGAGCCAGCCGCGTGATCGAAATCGACGACGGCTAGCCGACTCGACCCAGGCCGTGATCAAGCGCCTGCGGTGTACGGAGTGAACGGATGTTGCTGTCTTGGCTCCAGGCGTGTCGCCAGCACGCTTCAGGCGGCATGTGATCTGCAGATTTGAGCGCATGCAACCTCGAGTTGATGACATGCCCGTTTAGGTATACGATGAGTCAAGACGACAAGCCTCTGCGCTGGATGCTCGACACGCTCACGACGCCTCCGGTTGGCGAGGACGCCCGCATCGAAGCGGGATTCCTGTTTCGGCTCCTTCAGATGGGCGAATTGCTTCGAATGCCAATCTCACGCCCGATGCCCGCGATCGGTCGCCACGTTCACGAACTCCGAATCTACGACGCCGAGCGCAGCGTCAGCTTGCGAATCATCTACCGCATCGACGACGACGCGATCCTGATCGTGGATTGGTTCGAGAAGAAGACACCCACCACGCCGGCAACCGAGATCGAGTTATGCCGGCGAAGACTGCGTGAGTACGACCATGGCTAAGAAAAAGCTTCCGAGAGGATGGGTCGAAGGCTCGGCGCGAAAGCTCCTCGGCTTGTCGCGCGAAGAGTCGGCGATCGTCGAGATGCGCCTTCGGCTCTTCAACGAGCTCCGCTCGAAGCGACTCGCCAAGGGAATCACGCAGCAGGAACTGGCGGCGCGCATGGAGTCGACGCAACCGCGTGTGGCGAAGCTCGAACGCGGGGAGGGGAGTTTTGAGATGATGCTGTTGGCGTTGTTGGCGTTGGGAGTGAGTCGGAGGGAGATTGGGCGGGTGATTGGGGCAGCTTAATCCGCTCCGGGCCCGCTACGAATGAGACGCGACAGAGATGTTGCGAAACTTCTGTTCGTACAGCTGTGCTAGCCGGTGGACCGTCCACTCGTAGTGATAGATGTCCCCTTCTTGGGGCGCAGGCATTGCCTCAACAAGCCGCACAGGACTTCCGTCGTTCCGGCAATCGACCACTGTGATCGCGAAGGCATCGAACCCCTCGTCGCCTTCCCTCGATCTCCTCGGCACCTCTCGCAGCTTCTCGATGACGCCGAGTGCGTCCTGAGGTTGTCTGTGCGTGCTCACTCGGGCGGCATGCGTCTTCAGGTCGAAGTCGTTCAATCCCGGGCTGACGAACGTGTCAGCCACATTCACCAGGAATAGGCCCGCCGCGATCGCATGGTCTGAGTTGCCGTGGATCGCTAGATGGCTCGAGTTCAGCTCGTCGTAGAGCCTCGGCCGCGCTTTACCGAATGCTGTCATGCATGCCTTGGCTTCCACGGCGAGATGAACTGCACCGACTGCGAACTCGTTGATCGGCGGCAGAGCGCTGAGGGCCTCGCCGGCGGCGCTACTCATGACTACGCCGATTTCGGTTCCTCGCTCCGCGAACGTGCGACGTCTTCGACGCTTGTTTTCAGGTTCGCTCCGGGGGCGACAAAGGACCAAATCCAATTTCTTCTTTCGCCCAGTTCGAAAGTCGCGCATCTCGTGGTTGATGCCGTAGCCGACCAGCCCTTGCTCTGCATGGCTGCGAAGGAGCGAGCAATGAGTCAACAGGTCGAGCAGCAGGCCCCAGCAAGCGACTGTCGAGTGATGGTCGCTTCGCGAGTGGTACTGCCAAAGATTCCCGTGCTTGAAGGCTTTCCCTGCCCCTGCTCGGAGAATCATCGAATCGACTACGGCGCTAGGTCCGAACACCGCAGCATCCCCTACTTCTAGTCGATCGAGCTGCGTCGCGTGTCGCAGCGGCATCACGGCTCGAGATTCTCATAGGCGCGTCACTTTGGCTCGAAGAGAGATTCATCGGAGCTCTCTCGCAAGTCGCTTTTCCACGACATCCACATCCGGTATCTCGCACTCCCAAATCGTGATCGAAGTGAAGCCCAGTGACCGCAGCGCGGCGGTTGCACGCTCATCGCGTGCCCTGTTGGCAGCGAACTTCTCGATCCAGAAGTCGCGATTGCGCTTTGGCACTGACGAGCGCGGGCATTTTGGGTGGCGATGCCAGAAGCATCCATGCACGAAGATCGCCCAACGCCGCTTTCGGTTTGCGATGTCTGGGGATCCAGGCAAGTCCCGATTGGTCACGCGATAGCGATGACCTACGCGATGGACGATTCGACGGACAGCGAGTTCCGCATCGGTCCCGTGTTGGCGAATGCGCCCGAGACGCGCTGACGTCATGGGATCAGTGACTAGATCCTGGCGTTGACGAGTGGGGTTTCGAACTCGCTCAGCGCGGGACACCAGAGCCATTCGGCCGACTTTGGCGCATTCGATGTATGTGCGCATCGACAGCGTCGAGAAAGCCGGGACGGAAACGCAGTGCGCTCGTCTTCGTTCTGGACCGGAATCCCGCTGCGGCCTTCAGCGAGAGCGGTTGCGTCGGGAATTTCAGGAACTCGTGCAGTGGCTTCAACGAACGTCGCATCGGCCACACTGAAACCGGTGACGCATGACGTCCGTGTCCGACATTCCAAGCTGCCCGGGGCCACGGCGAGCCCTTCGGAAGCTGCGGATCCCAGGTGCCGTCGTAGCGGCCAGGCTTGGCGAGGCGTCGTCCAATCCACGCCGATACGTGGACCGTCACGGCGTTGCCGACGAGTTTCCATCGGAACGAACGGCGCGTGACTTGCTCTGCAGGGCGCGTCCAATCCGCGCGGAAGCCTTGCATCCGCTCCGCATCACGAAGGTCGGGCGTGACGATCTCTCCCGAAGGGAACAGAATCGCCGGTGGCGACGGGATCCCGATCGTCGATCCACCCTTGAGCGTGGGCACCGCATCAACGGCCCAACCCAAACCGCGAGTGCCCTCGGTCCAGTAGAAGCCGAAGGCATGACCGAGGCCGTTCGGCTCCTCATCCGGCGGACCTGCATCGTCAGCAAAAAGAATTGGACGCGGATCATGCTGCATGCTCGCCAACAGGAATACGCGTTGTCGGCGTTGCGGCAGACCGAACGCGCGCGAGTTCACGACGCGATATGCCCAGCGATACCCGAGCGACTCGAGTTCGCTCACGATCACGTCGAGAGCGCGGCCTCGCCCGAGTTGAAGCATGAACGGAACGTTCTCGAGCAGCAGCCACGGCACCCGCTGGCGTCGCAGCAGGCGGAACACTTCGCCGATCAGTCCGGATCGCGGCCCCTGGATTCCGCGAGTCATTCCTGCCTGGCTCAAATCCTGACACGGGAATCCGGCGGTGAGCAAACTGATTTCTGCCGGCAACGAATCGAGGAGCCGAACATCTTTCTCGAGCGGAACACCAGGGAAGCGCGCGCCGAGTACGGCGAGTGCGCCAGGGTCGTTCTCGCAGAGCAAGGCGCTGCGATGGCCCGAACGGTGTAGACCCAGCTCGATCCCACCGATCCCCGCGAAGAGTCCGGCGACGACGAGTTCCGATTGCGGCGGTGTCTCGTCTTGGCTGCGCTCACGCGGCCATGCGAGAAGAGGCGTGGCGCCGCCAGATCGGCGAGCTCCCCGCTGCTTGCCGCGGTCAGCCGGAGTAGCCGAACCGACTGCATTCTTCATTTGTCTGCGGCCTCTCACCGGGACCGAGAGTGTTTCCCCATCGAAAGTTCAACTTACCACGGGCGATGGGCGGGTGCGCTCGGCGATTCGCTTTGCGCAGACAGAGAATGCAATGAGCGCGTGACAGATCCGGTCTCAACGCCAGAAGCGAAACGAACACGCGTGAGCGGGTACGTGCGGACACGGCCTTGCGCGATTCACTCGAGCTCGTTGCAATGACCGCGCACAAGGCCCCAGGCTCGGAAGGACCGGCGAGTGAGCAAGACCGACTCGACCATTGCAGCAGAGCTGAAGGCCGCTGAGCCGAGGCCGGCCGGCACTGCGAAGCGCGAACACAAGAAGAACTATGCGGAGCGCCTCTCTCACGTGCTCGCGACCAAAGTCGCAAACGCGCTCCGCCCAAAGTTTCCCGGAATAACTCCCGGGCTGGATGGCAAGGGGCAGGAATCACGCGCTCGCGCCGCAAAGGGAGTGAAGAAGCTCGACGTCAACTACAGCACGACGGAACTCGGACTCGGTTTAGGCGTATCGATCAAGACGATCAACTACCGAGATCCCACGACTAAGCGGTACACGAAGAACTACACGCGGGTCGACAACGAGCTGCGCGCAGAAGCAGCGGACTACCACATTCGGCAACCGTACTCCGTCCTGGCGTGTCTGATCTTCTTGCCCGTCGACAGCTGCGATGATGGTTCGGCTTCCTCGCCCTCTTCTTTTGGCGCTGCAGTCAAAGCCTTCCGACATCGCGCCAATCGAGAGAAGCCCACTGACGAGGTTCAGCTCTTCGAACGAGTATTCATTGGGTTCTACGGATTTGGAGAGGATGATTTTGGCCAAGTGCAGTTCTTCGACGTGATGCGCAGACCCAAACGGAAGGGGCCGCCAGCGCTCGATTCAATCTCGAGCTGGGCTGAGATGATCAATGAGATCACGAGTACCTACGCGGGTCGCAACGATCCGCCGTTCGAGTGGGACGAGTAGTCTGCGTCCATCTCTCCTCCCCACCGCCACTCTCCCGCCCCACCCATCCGTTTTCCTCCGCACCACAACCAAACGCGGAGCCCCCCATGGAACTCATCGTCGTCATCCTGCTCGCCCTACTCGGCATCGCCGCCGAATACGAACGCCACCGCGCACGCCGCAACTAAGCGCGGCGGCGCGCACGCGTCCGAGCGCGCTACGCACCCTCGAGTAGCGCGGCATCGAGGCGCCCGAGCGCCGCGCGCTCCACGCCCGCATCGAGCAAGTACTCCCGCATCGACCCAAATTCCCGCCGCGCCTCCTCCAACACGCGCGCCATCATCTCTGGCTCCGCGTGCAGCGTGTCGGGCGGGAGTTCGGTGAAGACGTACTCGTAGCTCGGCGAGGTGCGCAGTCGTTCGACGATGCCGACGAGGCCATGACGCGTGGCTGCGTAGTCTTCGACGATGTCTTCGTCGCGCACGCCGAGGGCGCCGAGCAGCACGGCGGCGACGAGGCCGGTGCGGTCTTTGCCGGCGGCGCAGTGGAAGAGCGCCGGTTCGGGGTGCGCGGCGAGAACTTGCACGGCGCGGGCGATCGGTTCGCGCGCGATGCGGAGCAGCATCAGGTAGGTCTGGTCGAGCGACAACCTCGGTGTGTCGCCCGAGCGTTCGCGATCGAAGAGCGGCACGTGGTGGACGCGCACCGGCGGCGCGGCGAGCGGCGACGGCGCTTCGCTCGTGCGCTCGGTGGTGGAGCGCAGGTCGATGAGGGTGCGGACGCCGAGTTCGTCGCGCACGCGGCGCAGGTCGCTCGCCGAGATATGGTGGAGCGCGTCGCTGCGGAAGACTTTGCCCCAGCGCACGCGTTGGCCGTCGTGTGTGGCGTAGCCGCCGAGGTCGCGGAAGTTGAAGCAGCCGTCGAGTTGGATGCGGCGTTCGCGCGGGGCGGTGATCATGGAAAGCTCAGTAGCGCTTCTCGCTGCGTGCGGTCAGCAGAGCACGCTGTGCTCGAGGCGTCCGATCAGCGACTCCACTTCGCGCGCGCCGAGCTCCGTGCGCGCAAACGCAAGCGGCGCCTCGCCGCCGAGCACCCGCTTCGGCGCGCGCAACCAGACGTTCGCCGACGCGATGTCGTGCTCGAAGAGAGCTGCGCTGAGATCGAAGACGCGCGCGATGCGCAAGACCCTCTCGGACTCACGGGGTAGCAAGCGACCTTCGACCCTGCGACGCGCGAGGGTGCGTTGCGAGATACCGATGAGCGCCCCGAGTTGATCGAGCGGCAACCCGCCGCACGCTTGTCCTCCTCGGATTTCGATGCCGGGCGTCAACTTATCCCGCCGTCAACTTGTTCCATGTACCCATCCCAACAAGTTGACACCGCAATAAGTTGACGCCCGGTTGGGGGTCACCGCCGTGAATAACCTGACAAGGGAATAACCTGACGCCCGGCCCCGTTCACCGTTCACGGCTCACCCCACCCACGTGATCGTCCACTCGCGCAGCGTGCCCGCGATGCGAGCCTCGACGGTGTCACCTGCGCAGCGGCCCATGATTGCGCGGCCGATGGGCGATGAGGGTGTCACGACGGTGAAGAAGCCGTCGCCGCCGGGGGCGGTGAGTTCTTCGCCTGCGCCGGCCGGTGCGAGGAAGACAGTGACGCCGCCGTCTTCTTGCTCGACTTCAACGAGCGCGCCGAGGCTCACCGGTGCGTTGTTCGGCAGCGGCTCGGGGTCGAAGGTTTCGAGCAGCTTCAGTTCGGCGCGGAGTTGGATGGCGCGGCGGGCTTGTGCGCGCGCGATGCCGGATTGCTCGATCGCGACGCGTGCGTCGTCGCGCTTTTCGGCGGGCGTTGCGCCTTCGCGCGCTTCTTCGGCGGCGTCGTCGCGCGCGCGTTCGGAGATCTGCAAGGCGTCTTGCAGCTTCGCGACGAGTTGCTCGATCAACAGCGGCTTGTCCATCTGCGCACGGTACGACGCCGACGGCGCCTACTACAAGGGCAACCGCTAAGCGGCTGCCATCACCCGCGTCATCGCGAGCCGCTGCGCGATCAGCGCGTATACCTCGGTGTGGATGCCGAGGCCGAGGTGCGAGCAGAACACTTCGATGTGCTCGACGTCGGCGTTGTGGCGATCGATGCACGCCTGCCACGCGACGATGCCGTCGCTCTTCGAGTAGATCGCCGTCACGGGAACCTGCAGCGGTGTCGCCTCGCGCGCGGTGATCATCGCTTCGATCGAGTCGAGATCGATGCCACGCCATTGGAGCGCGTGCGCGGCGGCGGTGTACTTCGGGCCGCCGACGATCGGGGAGCCGAGCGTGACGACGCGCTCCACCAGATCGGGCCGCTCGCGCGCCACTTCGCGGGCGATATAGCCGCCGAGGCTCCAGCCGACGAGCCGCAAGCGTGCGCCGCGCGACACCGACCAGCGTTCCACCTCAGCGATCATGCGCGGCAAATAGGCTTGCACGTCGCCGTTGTTGAAGCCGAGGCCCCAGCCGCGCACGTCGTGACCGAGGAGGTAGAGATATGCCCGAAGCGGCGCCGTCGATGCGTCGCTCGCCGAGAAGCCGGGAAGCACCATCACCGGATCGCCCGTGCCGCGCGGATGCGCCGCGAGCCCTGGCAATCGCGCGATGCTCTGCGCGAAGTCCCAGAAGAAGCGGCTCTCGTTGAGTAGCGCCCAGCGAGACGGAATCGGAATCGCGGTGGCAGCCGTCACTTCACACCTACAACCTGCGGTTTCACTGCGCGCGCTCGTTCGTTTCGGAGCGCTGCGCAACGGGCTCGCGTCTGGCAGAGCGACCGTACGAGAATCCCTCGCGCAGTCCCAGGTAAGTGCCTGCACACGCGATGAACGTGACGAGGCAACCGGCGAGCAGCAGCGTCTGGTCACTCACGGCGCGCACCGCCGAGCAGCAGCGTGCCGGCCGACAAGATCGACGGGACCCACAGCCCCACGAACACACCGCGTTCGCGGTCGCCGGAGAACCAGAGATAGATCGAGAGCAGGAACGAGAGGCCGGCGGCGACAAAGAAGAGCGCCTTCGAGAGCGCGACCGGGTGGAAGCCCTGGCCTGCCTCGGCGGGCAGCGCTTCGGCTCGATCTCGAACGGGATTCTGGTTGGAACTCATCGCTTCGATCCTCCGAGGGCTAGATGCCCTGCACGACCACTTTAGACGGAACCCATATTATGTCAACAAAATATCTAGACAAAATGTAGACCAGTCGCGGCGTCCCTACTTCTTCTGCGACCAGCTCCCGTTCGCCCAGATCCACTGCCCCGTCGGCGCCCGCTCGATCAGCTTCTGAGCCGACAGCGCAGCGACCGCATTCGGCGCCGTACCGTTCTTCTTGGCGATCTCCGCATAGGCCGCGCGCCGCTTGTCGTTCACCTCGGCCACCAGCGCCTCCACATCGGCGCTCGGTGAAGCGGACACCGCGCCGACGAAGCCGTCGCTCTGCTCGCCGACGAGTCCCTGCGATCGCGCCGCATCGAGATCAAGCGCAGCACTCGGCAACGCCGCGCCGAACACGACGAGCCCAACGACGCACGCAACCACCAACCCCACACGCTGTCGCTGTCGCATCAGAAGATGTCCTCCTTGCTGGCGAACGCCTTGTCGAGATCCTTGTCGATCTTCACGCGGATCTCGTGCTCGATCTTGATGTTCATGTTGATCGTGATCGGTTCCTTCGGCGCCTCGATCGCAACGCGCGGCGTGCAGCCGCCGAGGAGAGCCGCCAAAGCCAGACCGGCGCACACTCGATTCATTGACGTTCTCCCTGCGAACGGTTCCACAACGCAGATCTCCGCAATCGTTCGCCCACGATACCGCGTGAAGTGCCGATCACGTCGCGCCCACGCTACTCATCGGGCTACCTTGGGCCGCCCTCACCGATGCGACGGAGACGATCATGGCGAAGACCAGCTTCACGGCCATCCTCGAGAAGGAGGGCGATCTCTGGGTCGCCCTATGCCCCGAACTCGACGTAGCGAGCCAGGGCTCCTCCGTGGAAGAGGCAACCTCCAACCTGCGCGAAGCGGTGGAGTTGCTACTCGAATGCGCGGATCCCGCGGAGATCGATCAGCGACGTGATCACAACGTCGTCGCGATCTGAACAAGCGCGCTACTTCCCGCCTCCCTCCGAAAACGCCCGCAAGCGCTCTTCGATTACGTCCGGCACACGATAGGCGGCGGCGCCGTCGCGGACGAGGTCTGCGAGACGCGCTTCGAGATTCAAATTGAGCTCGACGGGGCGTCCGTCTTGAAAGCCGGGATTCACGCCGCGCACGTGCAGGCCGATCTTCATCTCGCCTTGCACCTCGCCGTCGAGCCGCGCTTCGAGAATCTCGTAGTGGAAGTCGGAGAACGCATCGAGAGCGATGCCGAGGTCGTGCGGCCGCGAGGCGCCGAGCGCGCGCGTCTCCTCGCTCGGCGTGTAGCGGATCGTGCCGCCGCTCTCGGCCGCGTGCAGCACACCGCCCGCGACGAAGAGCGAGGATTCTTTGCGCGTCAGCGGGAGCTGGCCTCCCACCTCGCCCGTCCCTTCGATGCCGGGCAGATCGACGTTCGCGAGCAGTTGCGTGAGATCGAGACCGCGCGCCTGCAGCGTCACCGTCGTCTGCTTCGCGTTGAGATCGAGTACGACGTCTTCCGCGCGCAATTCGCCGTCGGCAACGTGCAGTGTCACCAGCGCGACGGCGACGGTGCCGTCGCGGCGCAGCGTGAATTCGACGAGGCCGTCTTTCAGCGGCAAGCCGATCTCGACCTTCGCCATCGAGAGCATCTGCTTCTTCGGCGTACGCAGCGGCGGGCCGCGCAGCGCGATGACGCCGTTCGCGCCGCTGATGCGAACGAGGTCGCTGCTGTAGCTGGCGTTGCGCAGCGCGACGGTGGCATCGACGACGCGCTCGCCCTTCTCGCGCGCAATCTTGCCGCGCACTTCGATGCGGCCCGCGACGGGTAGCCCGGAGTCGGCGTCGAGCACCGCGCGAAACGCCGGCGCATCGAGCGATTCCGAAACGTCGAGCGTGCCGCGCGCGCGCAGCCCGCCGCCATCGAGCGCGAGCTTGAACTCGCCAACGATCTTGCCGTCGGCCGCGCTCTGCAGCGAGCCGCCGAGCGTTCCGGTCGCGACGCCATGCGGCGTATCGATGCGAATGCGCGCAGCGTCGATCGCGATTTCGCTCGCCGGCAGCACGGGCGCGGTGTCGGGCGACGCATCGCCTGCGAAGAGCGCATCGAGCGCGCCGAGCGCGAGCTTTCCATCGCGCTGCGTGCCGTGCACCTCGACACCGGAGACGTGCAGCGAATCGAGGCGCCCCGCGCGCAATCCGTCCAGCGACCACGTCGCCGTGATCGCGGCGATCGTGAGGTCGGGCGCACCGGTCGCTCCGATCACGAGATCGGCGATCGCGATGCCACGCGCATCGACATCGACGACGCGCAGCACGGCAGGCGACACGCCGCGCTCGCTGATCTCAGCGAGCAGCACTTGCTCCGCGAATTGCACGCGTCGCGCGTAACCAACGCCCGCTGCAATCGCGAGTGCGAGCAGCAGCAGCGCCACGGCAATCCCCATCGCGCGAAGCAGCCGAGACATGGCGTGACCCTAGCAGCGCGCTAAAACCCGAAGATGAAAATCACCGGTCCCTGGTCGCGCGAGCAGATCGACGCGCATCTCGCCGCGACACTCGTGCCGCTGCGACTCGCCTACGCGTCGCCGTCGGGTCACCCGCAACTGCTCTCGCTCTGGTTCGTGTGGCACGAGGATGCGATCTGGTGTGCGACGTCGTCCAGCGCGCTCCTCGTGAAGCGCCTCGAACTCGATCCACGCTGCGGCTTCGAAGTGGCGCCCGATGCGCCGCCCTATCACGGTGTACGCGGACGCGGTGTCGCCTCGCTCGACAGCGCGCGCGGCGCGGAGATTCTCGAGCTCCTGATCGATCGCTACCTCGGCACGCGCGAGTCGCCATTCGCGCGCTGGCTCATCGCGCGCTCCGCAACGGAGGTCGCGATCCGCGTCGCGCCATCGTCTCTCTCGAGCTGGGACTTCGCCGCGCGCATGAAGACGAAGTGAGCGGCGCGCCGTTGATGCTGCTCACCGGCGCCACTGGCTATGTCGGCGGTCGATTGCTGCAACACTTCGAAGCGGAACGGCTGCGCGTGCGCTGTCTGTTACGGCGACCTGCGCTCTTCCCGGGCGATCGCCCCGTCACTACCGAAATCGTCGGCGGCGACGTGAGCGATGCCGCATCGCTCGCGACTGCGATGCGCGGCGTCACGACGGCCTATTACCTGGTTCACTCGATGGGCGCCGCGGATGATTTCGAAGCGCGCGATCGACGCGCAGCGGAACTCTTCGGCGCCGCCGCTGCAGCCGCGGGCGTGCAGCGCATCATCTACCTCGGCGGACTCGGCGAAGAGCAGCGCGAACTCTCGGCGCACCTGCGCTCGCGCCACGAAGTCGGCCGCATCCTGCGCGCGTCGGGCGTACCGGTGATCGAGTTGCGGGCGTCGATCATCATCGGCTCGGGCTCGCTCTCGTTCGAGATGATCCGCGCACTCGTCGAGCGACTGCCCGCGATGATCACGCCGCGCTGGGTATCGGTGCTCGCGCAACCGATCGGCATCGAGGACGTGCTGCGCTATCTGCGCGCCGCGCTCGATCTCGATCTGCGCGAGAGTCGCGTCTACCAGATCGGCGGGCCCGATCGCGTTTCGTACGGCGACCTGATGACCGAGTACGCAAGCCAGCGCCGGCTGCGACGCTTCCATGTTTCGGTGCCAGTGCTGACGCCGCGTCTTTCCAGCTTGTGGCTCGGTCTCGTGACGCCGCTCTACGCACGAGTCGGTCGCAAGCTCATCGACAGCATCTGCCATCCCACGCTCGTCGAAGACGCCGCGCCGACGCAATGCGATTTCGCGATTCAGCCGATCGGCGTGCGCGAAGCGATCGCGCGCGCGCTCGCAAACGAAGATCACGACTTCGCCGCCACGCGCTGGTCCGACGCGCTCTCCTCGGCCGGAGCGCCGCGCGAGTGGGGCGGCGCGCGCTTCGGCAATCGGCTCGTCGATTCGCGCAGCGTTCATGTCGCGGTGTCGCCAGCGGCGGCGTTCGCACCGATCCGCCGCATCGGCGGCGCCACTGGCTGGTATTGGGGCGATTGGCTGTGGCGACTGCGCGGCTTTCTCGATCTGCTCGCCGGCGGCGTCGGCATGCGGCGTGGTCGCAGCGATCCGGATCGCCTCGAAGTCGGCGACGCGCTCGATTGGTGGCGCGTCGAAGCGATCGAGCCGGATCGCCGGCTGCGCCTCGTCGCCGAGATGAAACTCCCCGGTCGCGCCTGGCTCGAGTTCGAAGTGACACCTGATGGCGACGGCGCGACGATCCAGCAGACGGCGATCTTCGATCCCGTCGGTCTCGCGGGGCTCGCGTACTGGTACGGAATCTTCCCGCTGCACGAACTCGTGTTTGCGCGGATGCTGCACGGCATTGCCGCGGCAGCGTGCGAGCCTGCGGGGTCGACGCGCTAGAGCAAGCGACCGATTGCCGCCGCGAGCGCTTCGAGATCTGCGAGGTCGTCGCGAACGGCACGCGCGAGCATGCCGAGATTCACGCCGACGTAGTCGTGGACGAGCACGTTGCGCATCGACACGGCATCGCCGAGGCGTTCTCCCAAAGGCGCGTCGATCAGGTCTTCCGCGGCGAGCAGCCGAAAGGCCGCCCGCGCACTCGGCGGCGCCGGAAGACCGCGATCTGCGATGACATGGAATGCCAGATCGATGCAAGCCTCGATTGCGACCTGCATCCAGCGTTCGGTAGCGGCGCGCAGCAGCGCTTCGCTTTGCAGGCGCGCTTCGTCGCCAGCGCCGGATCGGCGCAAATGTGCGACAGCTTCGTTCAGCGCGAGGATGCGCCGCGCGACGACATCACGATCGACCATCGGATCTCCGCGCCATTTCCTCGGCCACGCGCTTGGCTGCGGCACGGAAGAGTTCCCGGCGCGGGCTCTCATCGTCGTAACGACGCGCCACGCGCACCTCGATATGGACGCGCTCCTCCTCGGTGCGCGCGAGAACACGCACTCCGTGGATCGCTGCGAAACCAATCTCGGACGGCGCGTACTCGAGGTCGACGACGTCGGTGTGTTCGCCGAGCGCGCCAAACACATCGGTCACCGCCGCGACGATCGCGCGTCGAGCGCACTCACGCTGCGCAGAGTCGGCATCGCGCGGATACGCAACTGCGAGATCGAGGTCACTGTCGGGACGCGCGGTCCCGCGCGCGCGCGAACCGAACAAGTAGGCAACCCGAACCGCGTCGATCGGGCCGAGAGCCTTCGCGATGGCATCGATCAGAACGGGATCCGCGGCTGCCATGAGCCCAGCCTATCACTTCCCCGTGCTCGGCTGCGCGGTACTCTCCGCCGGCCCACGAGGACCCCAATGCCGACGCTGCCGTACGCGATCTGTGACGCCGACAATCACTACTACGAACCCGATGATTGCTTCACGCGACACATCGAGTCGCAGTGGAAGTCGCGCACGGTGCGCGTCGAGCGCAGCGGCGCGGGCCCCGGTCGCATGTTCGTCGGCGACGAGCGCTGTCACTTCTTCAGCGTCGGCGCGGGCGACAGCGTCGGCCCGCCCGGTGCGATGAAGGCGTTCTTGCGCGGCATGAGTGACGAGGGCGGCAGCCCGAGTCTGCACGCGATCAACGCGCTGCGCGTTCCGGAGTTCGTCGATCGCAAGGCGCGGCTCGCGGTCATGGACACGCAGAACGTCGAAGCGTGTCTGATGCTGCCGACCACCGGTGTCGGCATCGAGACGCAACTGCGCGCGCCGCAGCACCGCGATGCGCTCTACCCGAGTCTGCGCGCCTTCAACCGCTGGCTCGAAGAAGATTGGGGCTTCGGCGCAGACGCGCGCATCTACGGCGCGCCGCTCTGTTCGCTCTTCGATCTCGGCGAAGCGCTCACCGAACTCGATCGACTGCTCGCGCGCGGTGCACGCTTCGTGGTGTTGACGGCGGGACCGATCGACGGCCGCTCGCCCGCCGATCCCTATTTCGATCCGTTCTGGGCGCGCTGCCAGGAAGCGGGCATCAACGTCGTCTATCACATCGGGCGCACGCCGTTCTCTGAGATCTACAACGTGCCATGGGGTTTGCGACCGCATCCGCCGTCGCACCGGCATTCGCTGATGGAGTACGCGCTCTCGTTCACCGAGCGGCCGATCGTGGACACGCTCACCGCGCTCGTTGCCGACAATCTTTTCGGTCGCTTCCCAGCGCTGAAGGTGCTGACGGTCGAGTACGGCTCGTCATGGGCGGCGGGCCTGGTGCGCAAGCTCGATCACATCGCGCGCTTGCACTCGAAGGACATGTGGCGCTTCGGTGCGCCGCCGTCCAAGCCGAGCGACACCTTCCGCCAGAACATCTGGGTGACACCTTTCTACGAGGACGACGTGGTCGGACTCACGAAGACGCTCGGCACGGAGCACGTGCTCGCCGGCTCCGACTATCCGCATCCGGAAGGATTGCTGTGGCCCGCCGAGTTCGCGGAAGAACTCGAAGGTCTGCCGGCCGACGCCAAGCGCCGCATCTTGCGCGACAACTTTCTGGAACTCGTGGCGTGACGCTCGATCCGCGGACGCCGGTGCTGGTGGGCGTGGCTGCGATCTCGCAGCGCGAGGAGGATCCGGCGCGCGCGCGCGAGCCGCTCGCGTTGATGATCGAAGCGCTCGAACGCGCCGCCGAAGATGCCGGCACGCGCGCGCTGCTCGAACGCGCCGATGCCGTGCGCGCGCCGCGCGGCTTCTGGGACTACTCCGACCCGTGTCGCCTCGTCGCCGATCACTTTGGCGCGACGAACGCGCGCACCGAGATCGCCGAGCTCGGCATCTTGCAGACCACGTCACTCGCGCGCGCGGCAGCCGACATTGCCGCCGGTCGCGCGGACATCGTGCTGCTCACGGCCGCCGAGGCTCGCTACCGCGCATTGCGCGCGAAGATCGCCGGCGTCGAGGCGCCGATGACGCGCCAGGCGGCGACGGAGGCCGACGCAGTCCTGCGACCGCACGCGCCCATCTTGAGTCCGCCCGAGCTGAAGGCGGGCCTGTTCATGCCGGTGTCGCAGTACGCGATGATCGAGAACGCGCTGCGTGCGGCCGAAGGTGTTTCGATCGAGAAGCATCGCGATGAAGTGGCGTCGCTGTGGGCTGGCTACGCATCCGTTGCAGCGACGAACCCGGATGCGTGGTCGCGCGAGGTGGTCACGGCCGCGACGATCACCGATCCGCTGCGTAATCCGATGCAGGCGTTC
Source organism: Deltaproteobacteria bacterium (assembly GCA_031396445.1). Lineage (GTDB taxonomy): Bacteria > Myxococcota_A > UBA9160 > UBA9160 > PR03 > PR03. The sequence continues at coordinate 46,085 of JANNKU010000019.1, forward strand.
CCGTACGGCAAGTTGCACTGCTCGCAGTGGAACGTCGATCAGGCGGCGGGTTTGATCTTCTGTTCGGTCGCGACGGCGCAGGCGCTCGGCATTCCGCGCGCGCGCTGGGTGTTTCCGCTCGCCACCGCCGACGCGAATCAGATGATCCCGTTCACCGAGCGGCGCGCGCTGCACCGCTGCGCCGGTTTCGCGAAGGCCGCGGAGCGCGTGTTCGCGCACACGCAGCGATCGATCGCGGATGTGGCGCATCGCGAGATCTACTCGTGCTTCCCGGTCGCCGTGCGAATCCAGATGCGCGAAATGGGGATTGACGACGCGCGACCGCTCACGGTGACGGGCGGCATGGCGTTCGCCGGCGGACCGCTGAATCACTTCGCGCTCCAGTCGTTGGTGCGCATGGTGCAAATCCTGCGCGGCGACCCTGGCAGCCTCGGACTCGTCACCGCGGTGTCGGGCATTCTCACCAAGCAGGGCGTGAGCTTGTGGTCGAGCGAGCCGGGCGCCGCGCCATTCGCGCACGACGATGTCACCGCCGCGACGGAGCGCGAGACCGAACGCGTCGCGATCGTCGATGCGGTCGAAGGCGCTGCGACGATCGCGAGCTACACGGTGCTCTACGAAGGCGGCGCAGCGAAGCGCGCGGTGCTGCTCTGCGATCTCGACTGCGACCGCCGCGCGCTGCTGCTCTGCGACGATGCGGCCGTGGTCGCCACCGCGACCACCGAGGAACTCTGCGGGCGCGCGCTGCGAATCGACGCGGTTGGAGACGTCTCGCTCGCCTAGCGATTCTCGTAGCGCCCGAGATCGAAGATCCCCGCCTCCAGCGCATTCGCGCGCCGCGCCTCTTCGCGAATTGCATCGGAGGTCGCCCAGAAGCGCGTGTCGGTGCGGCGCACGCCGTAGCGCGCGGCGAATTGCTCGAAGTCCGCATCCGTTGCAACGGCTCCCAACGCATCGACGAACGCGCCCGCATCCGCGGGTGTGATCTCGAAGAAGAAATTCGGATAGCTCCCGAACGGCCCGCGGACGACGGAGAGCGTGTCGTCCTCGGGAACGAGCCGCTTCTCCTCGCCGAACATCAGCGCCACATTCGTGTGCGCCACGTTGTGCTGCAGCGCGTAGACGAGGCTGCGTTCACCCGGTGAACCCGCGCGGACGCGGAGCAGCGACACCTCGGGCATGTGGGACACCCAGGCGCCCCGCACCGACGCAATCCGCTGTAGTTGGCGCTCGACCGCGCGCGCTTCGGCCGTCGCGCCGGCGCGATCGCACGGCGGCTTCGCGCAGCGGTTCAGCGTATCTGCCGGACCCGCGACGTCCGCCGATCGATCGAGAATCTGCTCCAGCATTTCCTGCTTCACATCCGAGCCGCTGAACGGAACCTGCGTTCCGTGATCCAGGCCGCGCAGCTTGTCTGAGAGCGCGTAGTTGATGTCCTTCGTCGCACCGACATACCAGGACGCGCGGATCTCCTCACGCCGATCGTTCGGCAGGAAGGTCAAGAACAGGTTCTCCGACTGCATGCGCAGATGATCCATGTAGAGACGCGTCGCAACCTGGTGTGTGGCGGGGCCGAAGACGTCGTAGCCCGCGACGAGGTCGTAGTAGATCCGTTCGAAGAGCGGGTAGTCGAGGATCCACGCGGTCTTCGGAACGCCGCCGACGTAACCCTTCACGACGGTGGCGTTGTCGAAGTTCCGGAAGACGGTGAGCAGCGCGTTCCGGTTCTTGCCATCTCCATCCCAGATCGCGTCGAGCGACGGACCGAGATGCTTCGGATCGGCGAGATCATAGAAGTGTTCGCGCGCGTCGAGGTACAGGCGCTGTTTGCGGTTGTACGAGATCCAACCGGCGTCCTCGGAGGGAAGACTCAGCAGCTCCTTCGTCTTCGCGAGATATTCCGGATCGCGAATCGACAGATCGTGGTCGGGATCGAGGAACGACACCCAGAACTGGTCTTCGATCACGTCCACGGCCACTTGACCGCGACACACCGGACCGCGGATGAATGTGTCCACGAAGAAATGCGCGTCGTTGAGCATGTACTGATAGCGACTGCGCGGCGGCATCTCGGCAAACGCGACGAACGGATTCGACGCGACTTCGGGCGCGTGACTCGGAAACGCCGTCGGCTGCCAATCGTTCGCGAGGAAGAGCGTTTGCAGCTCCACCATCCGCGCGGGTGAGAGCTCGTAGAGGATGTGCGTCTTGCGAACGATCGTGCCTTCGATCGGTTGCAAGCGGTAATGAATTGGCGTGCCGGGATCATCGTACGGGCGCCGCGACGCGATCTCGTCGATCGGCTGCCCGCTCGCCGTGCGCGATCGCACGATGCGGAAGAAGGGCCCCGCTGGTTCATCGCCGAAATGCAGGTGCGCGACGAACCAGTGTTCGTAGAGATAGCGGGCAACGATGCGTTCCTTCAGCGTGTCGCCGTTGAGGAACGTCTCCCAACGCGTCACCTGTTGCTGCGCGCGACTCGGAATGGCGTCGGCCTGCGCCGGCATCGGAGCGCCCTGTGTCGCCCACGCCGCAAGGACGCCGAGTTCTTGATCGTGCAGCGGAGCCATGCCGTAGGGCATGCCGCCTTGCGCGTGCTCACTCGCATACGCTTCGAACTCGTCGGGCTTCGCGCAAGACAGTGTGCGATCGATGTCGAGAGACACGCTCTCCGGCAGTCGCGCGCCGGGCGCGAACGGGTGCGCCTTGCCGAGCGCGAGCATCTGGATGAACAGAGAGTTGGTGGCTGTCGCCGTCGCGTCTGAACTCGCAGCGCCGCCGCCCAACACCGAGAAGAAACCCTTGTCGCGCCACGCAGCCGTCGTCGTCGCGTCGATCCCGAGCCGTGTCGGCGCCGCCTCGCGCAGCCGCGCCGTGTCGTAGACGAAGTCCTTGCTGGCGCCGCGCGCGATGCCGTCGGGCGACGAGAGAAGCAGTTGGCACGGGCCGTCGTAGCACGCGTGACAGACGACGCAGCGATTCTCGAGCACGGGCTTCACGTCGGACTCGAACGAGACCTCGCGGCCGATCGGCGTGAGCGCGGGGAGCGGTGCGGCCGGCGCCGCGCTGCGCGAGATGCCAACGGCGGCGGGCGTTGCGCAGGTTGCGGCGCCGATGACGACGACGATCAGCGCAGCGAATGCGACGACGAAGAGAGGGCGGAGCGGCATCGGCGATCTTCTCCGATCAAGGCGTTCGCGCGGCAGCGTACTCCGCTCTCGCAGGAGCGCAGCTACCCGGCACCCAGACGGAGATCAGCGCGTGCGCAGCGCCCGCTTGCGGCGCATTCGTGCGTAGAGCGGGGCGAGCAGTGCCAGCTCTGCTCCGATGCCGCAGCCCGACTTCTCGACGTCGCTGTACGGTTTACCGCTGCATTCCGGATCGGGCGTGGCGGCGCCTGGCCCGCCGTCCCAGTCGATCTTGCCGTCGCCGTCGTTGTCGACGCCGTCGTCGCAGAGCGGGTTCTCGCGATTGAGCTGCAGCACGTTCGAGCACGCGGGATCGGCCGCGTCGATGAGTCCGTCGCCGTCGTCGTCGATGCCGTTCGTGCAATCGACGGTCTCGGATCCGTCCGCCGCGCTCGTGCATTGCGCGTCGGTCGGGTAGTCGATCGCGCCATCGCCGTCGTCGTCGATGAAGTTCTTGCAGTCCACGGATTCCGAGATGTCCGCCGAGTTCGCGCAGTGGAAGTCGGCGAGAAAATCGACGCGTCCATCGCCATCGTCGTCGATGCCGTTGCCACACTCGGGGCCTGGCGGCGCGAGCGGGAAGATCGCGAGCGCGCCGGTGATGCTTCCGGGCGGCGGGCTCTGCGGGTCGAGCTCGCTGGCGACATAGACGCCGCCGTCCGGTGTCGTGGCGACGCTGATCGCACCGGCGAGACCGAAGACGCCCTCCGTGCCGCTGTCGAAGCGATCGACGAGCGACAGCGCTCCGCTCTGCGCATTGCGCGCGAACACCGCAAACTTCCCCGGCGTGAGACCGCTGTTTCCCGAGTAGCGGCCGTAGGTGATTGCGTAGACGCTCGCGCCGTCGAGGCTCGCCGCAATTCCGCGCGGTTCACCGGCGCCGAAGAGGCTCTCAGGAATCGCCGCAACGAAGGCGAGCGTGCCGTTCGCTGCGCGATCGAAGCGCGCGATGCCGCCGGCTTGCGGCGGCGTATCGCCTGGGCGTCCGCCTGCCGCGACGTAGACGTGCGCGCCGTCGGGGCTGACCGTGACATCGCGCGGCGCCCACAGACCATTCACGCCCGCGACACCTTGCTGTTCCACTTCGAGAAACGTCAGCGTGCCATTCGGCGCGCGCGAGAACGCCGCCACGCCGCCGACACCGGGCACCGTCACCGGGCGACTCGCACTCGCCGCATAGACGGAGCTTCCATCGGGGCTCTCCGCAAGACGCTGGATGCCTTCGAGTCCATCGACGCCGTTCGTGTCGTCCACGATCACCTGCAAGAACGACAAGTCGCCGCTCTGCGCGTTGCGCGCGAAGACGGTGATCGCGCGCGCCTCGAAGGCCGTCACGTACACATTCGCGCCGTCGCCGCTGACCAGGACATCGAGCGGTGTATCGAGGTGGTAGAGGCCCGGACCCGAGCCGTCGGTGAGCGAGCCGGCATGGGTGATCGCACCGCTTTGCGGGTTGCGATCGAACCAGGTGATGGCGCTGCTGCCCGCGCCCGCGGTGCCAGCCGCGACGTAGAGGCTCTCGCCATCGGGGCTCACGGCGATCGCGACCGGCCGATCGAGATGCGGGACGCTGCCGGGAGGCGTCGCGGTATTGGCTACGACGCGATCGACGAAGGAGAGCGCGCCCGTCGTCTGGTTGCGTGCGAACCAGAGGATCGACGAATCGGCGGTTGCCGCCGCGTACACGAAGAGTCCGTCGGGGCTGATCGCAACGTCGTTCGGACGCCCCATGCCAGAGATTCCGCCCGCGCCGTTCAGCACCGCGCCGCCAAACATCACCGGCCCCGCCGCATGCGCAGAGACGGCGGCGAACACAGCGAAGGCGAGCGCGAGCAGGGGCGAGCGGCAACTCATCGGCAACTCCAGCATGGGATCGAGGATCCGCAGAACGTGCGTGCCCACTCGAGGCGAATTGGATACCTGCCGGGCAAGGCGCGGCGAGGTCGGCCAGACTGATGGCACCCACGGGTCGGACAGGAGTTGCCGATGGAATTCAACCTCGCGGACCTCTTCGAGCAGGCGGTCGATCACTTCGGGCCGCGCGAATGCCTCGTCGCAAACGACGTGCGGCGCACCTACGCGGAGATGGACGCGCGCGCGAACCGGCTCGCGCATCATCTCGCGCGATCCGGCGTTCGGCCCGGCGATCACGTCGGCATTTACGCACAGAATTGCGTCGAGTGGGTCGAGACGCTGTGGGCCGTCTTCAAGATCCGCGGCGTGTGGGTGAACATCAACTACCGCTATGTCGAAGACGAACTGCGCTATCTCGTCGCGAACGCGGATCTGAAGGCGCTCGTCTTTGCGCGGCAGTACGCACCGCGTGTCGCTGCGGTGCGGAGCGCGATGCCGGATCTCGTGCACGCGATCGTGATCGAAGACGGCAGTGGTGCGGAGCTCGCGGGCATCGACGCCATCGACTTCGAAGCTGCGATGGCCGACGGCTCGCCCGATCGCGACTTCGCAAAGCGCTCCGGCGACGACCGCTACATCCTCTACACCGGCGGCACGACGGGGTTGCCGAAGGGCGTGCTGTGGCGCCACGAAGATGTCTTCTTCGCGCTCGGCGGCGGCATCGATCAGACCACCGGCGCGAAGGCGCAGCAACCGAGCGACATGATCGCGCGCGGCGAAGCGCCCGGTCCGCGCAACTACTTCTCGATCGCACCGCTGATGCACGGCGCCACGCAATGGTCGGTGATGAGCCGCTCCTTCGTCGGCCACAAGAACGTGCTGGTCGCGAACTTCAAGCCGGCGGAAGTCTGGCGACTCGTCGCGGAAGAGCAGGTGCAGGCGCTGATGATCACCGGCGACGCGATGGGTCGGCCGCTGGTCGAAGCGCTGGATGAGCCCGGACAGAAACACGATCTGGCGTCACTCTTCTTGATCACCAGCACGGCGGCGGTCTTCTCGCCGACCGTGAAGGACGACTTCTTCCGCCACTTCCCCAATCTATTGATCGTGGACGGCGTCGGCGCTTCGGAGAGCGGTGGCAACGGGCTCTTGTTCTGCACGAAGGGCAACACGCGGATGATCGGCGGCGGGCCGACCTTCAAGCCCGGTCCCGGCACGGTGGTGCTCGACGACGAATTGCGCGTGCTCGAGGCGGGCGACGAGCGCATCGGGAAGATTGCGCGCACCGGCCACATCCCGCTCGAGTACTACAAGGATCCCGCGAAGAGCGCCGAGGTCTTCTTCACCGGTGCCGACGGCCGTCGCTACTCGATGCCGGGCGACTTCGCGCGCGTCGAAGCCGACGGCCAGGTCACTTTGTTGGGACGCGGTTCGGTGTCGATCAACTCGGGCGGCGAGAAGATCCACCCCGAAGAAGTCGAGCAGGCGATCAAGTCGCATCCCGATGCCTACGATGCGGTGGTGATCGGCGTGCCCGACGAGCGCTTCGGCAATCGCGTCGCGGCGATCGTGCAGCCGCGCGCCGGCGCCGTGTTGACGCTCGACGAGATCCAGTCGCACTGCCGCAAGCACATCGCCGGCTACAAAGTTCCGCGACAACTCACGCTGGTCGCGGAGATCGAGCGCTCGCCGGCGGGCAAACCCGACTACCGCTGGGCCAAGCGCGTTGCGACGGAGGGAAGCGCCTGAGGTAGGTTCCTGCGTCCCACGGGAGGCTCGCGATGCTGCTGCGCTTTCTCACGCTCGTCTTCTGCATGCTCGCCGTTCCGGCCCACGCGGACTGGACCGAGTCGGGCGAAACCAACATCTCGGTCGCCACGAGTGGCGAGCCCGCGGTGATAGCCGCCAGCGACATCGAGCCCGACGACGAGATCGTGGGGGTTTCAATCGGCACCGCCGGTGCGTCGGCCGAGGATGGCATCGTCACGGTATCGCAGCAGTCGGGCGTCGATCGCTACGGGATCGGCCACTGGACCATCAACAACGGCACGGGCAACGTGCAGGCGACGTACGGTGCCGCCGGCGGCTTCAACGTCGGCTCGGGGACCTCGGAGACTTCGCTCGACGGGCTGCTCGACATCCTGAGCAGCGACATCACCGGCGGGAGGATCAATGTGCGGCACGGAACGCTCCGCGTGCGCGCTGCCTCGAAGGTTGCGCAAGTCGAGGTCTTCCCGTTCGGCACAGCCTACATTTCTGAATTCTCGACCATCGCGACGCTGAAGACCCATGCGGGCTCGTTCACGTACATCGACGATTCGTTCGTCGACAGCGGCACACTGGCCTGCGGATGGCGCGGAACGGTGCGCGCGAACGACTCGCGCGTCGAATGCGGCGTGCTCAACGTCGCGCTCGAAGGCGTCGCGGAGATCGGCCTGCTGTCGCTCGGGACATCCGTGCTGGAGGTGACGAATCAGCTCGCCGTGACCAGCGCCGACCTGTCGGTGCAGTCCACGGACGTCACGACCGGCTCGCTCGCCGTGAACGGTTCTCCCTCGACGGTCGACATGAACGGCGGAACCTGGACGAATGTCGGAGCGCTCGACGTCGTGCCGGGCAACCCGGATCCCGACGTACTGCGCATTCGCGGAGGAGCGGAGTTCCACCAACAGGGCCTCGCGCGCGTCGCGGGCATCGATTCCGCCGATGAGCACCTCGTCGTGACCGGCAACGGCACGCTGCTCGAACTCGATCAGGACCTGCACCTCGGCGAGTACTTCACGCTCGGCAATCCGCAGAGCTACCCGGGCACGCTGACGATCGCAGACGGCGCGACCATCATCGTGCACGGCACGTTCCAGATTGGCGCGCAGGCGGTCGTCAATCTCGAGGCCGGCGGCACGATCCACGCCGCCGCACTCGACGACCAGGGCGGCACGATCAACCAGAACGGCGGCGAGCTGATCGTGCCGGAGCCCAGCGCAGCCGCGAGCGCGCTGGCCGCGATCGGTGTCGTCGCGGCGCTCGCTCGCCGAGGTCGCTTGCGCCGGTAGACTGCGCAAGATGAGCGCCGCCCCGCATCTCCTGGTCGAGCGCAGCGACGGCGTGCTCGTGCTCACGATGAACCGACCCGCCGCGCGCAACGCGCTGTCGCCCGAAATGCTGGTGCGCATGGCGGAAGCATGGCGCGCTTTCCGCGACGACCGCGAGACACACGTCGCGATCCTGACCGGCGCAGGCGACACCGATTTCTGTGCCGGCGGCGATCTGATTCTCACGATGCCGCTCGTCACTGGCGCGCGAAAGCCCGAGACCGACTGGGACGCGCGACTGCTCGCCGACATGTCGCAATTCACTGACGCGATTCTGCGTGGCTTCGAGCTCTACAAGCCGGTGATCGCCGCGGTGAACGGCTCCGCCCTCGGCGGCGGAACCGAAATGGCGAACGCCTGCGACCTGCGCGTCGCTGCCGAGCACGCGGTCTTCGGCACGCCCGAAGCGAAGGTCGGCTTGATTCCAGGCGGCGGCTCGCTGACGCGCCTGCCGCGCCAGATTCCGTACGCGCTGGCGATGGAGATGCTGCTGATTGGTGATCCCGTGAGCGCACAACAAGCGCTCGCAATGGGACTCGTGAACTACGTCGTGCCGCAAGCGGAGCTGCTCGCGAAGGCGCACGAACTCGCCGCGAAGATCGCAGCCAACGGACCGCTCGCGGTGCGCAAGATCAAGGAAGGCGTCGTTCGCACGAGCGGTCTCCCGATCGCGCAAGGTCTCCAGATCGAGAACGAAGTCTCGGCGGCCGTACTGAGTTCGAAGGACGCCCGCGAAGGCCCCCGCGCCTTCCGCGAAAAACGCAAGCCGATCTTCACCGGCGAGTGATCAGCCTGCTGTTTGCGCGCCGTCGATGCTGAGTACGGCGCCGTTGATGTAGCGAGCTTCGGCGGACGCCAGGTACGCGACGGCGGCGGCGATTTCGTCGGGCTCGGCGAGGTCCATCAGCGGCATCAGCTTCTGGATCAGCGCGGGGTCGAAGCCTTCGGGGAATCGCACCTTCGCGGTGAGGGCAGTCTTGACGCCGCCGGGCGCAATCGCGACGACGCGCAGTCCGCGCTTCGCGTACTCGACCGCGAGACACTTCGTCAGCGCGACGACGCCCGCCTTCGCGACCGAGTAAGGCAGCGTGTACGCCTGCCCCTTCAGGCCCGCCGCGGACGCCATGTTGACGACGACGCCGCGCGTCGCGAGCAGGTGCGGGATCGCGGCCTGACACAGATGGAAGACGCCGGAGAGGTTCACCGCGAGCGTGCGATTCCACTCCACCTCCGTGATCTCGGTGGCGTGCGCGAACGACATCACTCCCGCGATGTTGCAGAGCACATCGAGCTTCCCGAAACGCTCGACGGCCGCTGCGACGGCGTCGCGACACGCAGCGGCGTTGGCGACGTCGAAGGGCCGCGCGGTGGCGTCGCCGCCGGACGCTGTGATCGTCGCGACGGTCTCGGCGAGACCGACCTCGTCCACGTCGCAGGCGAAGAGGCGTGCGCCTTCCGACGCGAGCCGGATGGCGGTCGCGCGACCGATGCCAGCCGCGGCGCCCGTGACGAGAGCGGACCGAGCGTCGAAGCGTCTCAAGCGTTGCTCCTCCGCTGCTTCGCAGCGCGAAAATTCGCGGACGGCGGACTATAGTCGGCGAGCGCCATCGCCCCCGTCGTGAGGAGACGATTTTCGATGCCGAATTTTGCTGAGATTCCCTGGATCGCCGAACACATCAGGCTGTACAAGAGCGATCCGGAGAAGGCGCGCTTGTGGGATTCGACGCCGCTCGGCGGACCGGGCGTGTTGCCGACGCTGCTGCTCACCACGACGGGTCGCAAGTCCGGCGAACCGCGCCCGTTGCCGCTGATCTACGGCGAAGCCGCCCTGAGCTATGTCGTGATCGCATCGAAGGGCGGCATGCCGACGCATCCCACCTGGTTCCGCAATCTCGAAGCGAATCCGCGCTGTGAGTTGATGGTCGGCGCCAAGGCGCTCACCGCGCGCGCTCGCATTGCCGAGGGTGGGGAACGCGAGCGACTCTGGAACTCGATGGTCGCGATCTACCCGCCCTACGCGGAATACCAGACGCGCGCCGCGCCGCGCGTGATTCCGGTGGTCGTACTCGATCCGGTGGGCTGACGGCAACGCGAGTGTCGCGACTGATCCGTTCCTCCCACGAAGTTCCGCGCTTCGACGAAACCGTCGATGTGCTCGTGCTCGGACTCGGCGCCGCCGGCGCCGCGGCTGCGCTCGAAGCGTCGCGAGCAGGCGCGCAGACGCTGGTGCTCGAACGCGCAGGCGGCGGCGGCGGAACCTCCGCGATGTCCGGCGGCGTGCTCTACCTCGGCGGCGGCACCGCGCTGCAGAAAGCGTGCGGCTTCGAAGACTCCACCGACGCGATGTTCCATTACTTGATGGCGTCTTGCGGCGACGGAGCCGACGAAGCGAAGCTGAAACATTATTGCGACGGCTCGGTCGCGCACTACGACTGGCTAGTCGCGCAAGGCGTGCCCTTCAAGCCGGTCTTCTACTACGGCTGCAGCGGCGAGCCGCCCACCGATGACGGCCTCGTCTGGTCGGGCTCCGAGCGCGCGCACCCGTTCTGTGAGATCGCAACGCCCGCGCCGCGCGGTCACGTGCCGCAGATGGAACACCAGGCCGGGCCGATCCTGATGCAATCGCTGCTCGCGACGGTGGAGCGAAGCGACGCGCGCGTCGTCGCGAATCATCGCTGTGTCGCGCTCGTGAGTGAGGCGGACGGCGCGATCGTCGGCGCCATCGTAGAGTCCTTCGGCGCAACGCGCGCCATCCGCGCGCGCGGCGGCGTGGTGCTCGCGACGGGGGGCTTCATCAACAACGAGTCGATGCTCGCCGCGCATCTACCGCTGGTGCGGCGCTGCAAGTTTCGCGTCGGCGCCGAGGGCGACGATGGCAGCGGCATCCGCCTCGGCATCGCGGCGGGCGCGGCGACGCGTCACATGGACAAGGCGTCGATCTCGCTGCCCGCGACGCAGCCGTGGGGCCTCAAGCGCGGTGTCTTGATCAACGCGCAGGGCCAGCGCTTCGTGAACGAAGACGCGTACTACGGCCGCCTCGGCGAGTTCGCGCTCTTCCACAACGGCGGGCGCGCGTGGCTCGTCGTCGATGATGCGGTCTTCGAGAAGCCCGAGTATCCGCGCCGCGTCGCAGCGGTCGGCGAGACGGCGGGCGATCTCGAACGCGAACTCGCGCTGCCGGCCGGCAGCCTCGAAGCGACGCTCGCGCTCTACAACCGCCACGCCGAGCGCGGCGAGGATCCCGTCTTTCACAAGGGACGCGATTATGTGACGCCGCTCGTGACGCCACCGTTCGGCGCCTTCGATTGCACGACCGAAGCATCGATCTACGCCGCGTTCACGCTCGGCGGGCTGCACACCGACGTCGATGGCCGCGTGCAGGGTCCCGACGGCGCGCCGATCGCCGGTCTCTTTGCGGCGGGACGCTGCACATCGGGCGTCTCGGTGGGCGGCTACTCGAGCGGCTTGTCGCTCGGCGACGGCACCTTCTTCGGCCGCCGCGCCGGCGCCGCCGCGGCACTTCGATAGCGCACGCGAGCGAGCGTCAGCTTCGTGACGAACGCAGCGCGCGAATCGCCGCCGCGCACTTCCCGCGCAGCGCTTCCTCCAGCGGCGTGCTGCAATCGTCGATGCGCGTGCGCGCGTCCGGATCGGCGCCGCGCGCGAGCAGCACGGCGACCGCCTCCGCATCGCCGCGCGCCGCGGCGTGATGCAGCGGCGTGTAGTCGTTGATGCCGCGCTGCTGGATGTCGGCGCCGAAATCGAGCAGCAGTTCCAGCAGCGCCGCGCCGTCGCTCCGCTGCGCGTCGATCGCGCACAGCAGCGACGGGAAGCCGCCCAGGTCTTCGTAGTTGGGATCGGCGCCCGCTTCGAGCAGTGCGCGCACGAGGTCGAGCGGCGCCAGCGCGATCGCGTACGAGAGCACGGGAACGTTTAGGTAGGCGTCGCGCGCATTGGCGTAGTCCAGCGGATTGCCGAGTGCGTAGCGCGCGACTTCGAGATCGCCGTCGCGCAGCGCGCTATGCAGCAGCAGATGAAGTCGCTGCGCGTCGTTCATGTGCCCGACCACCGCAGCGCCGCGGGAAAGCGCTGTTCATCGACCAGCAACGGCTCGCGCCGGAGCGCGAGGTCGAAGCCCAGCGCGGCGAACGAGATCGATGCGCCCACGGGCGACGACAGCGCAATGCGCCACGTGTAGTAGGCGCCGTCGAGGTAGACGCGTTGCATCTCGGTCTGCACGCGTTCCCGCTCGATGCGATCAACCGTCGGCGGCGCGGGCGCGACCTGCCAGCCGCGCATGCCCCAGTCGATGTCGATGCGCAGGTCGCTGACGCCGTGAAAGGTCAGCGTCGCGGGCGCGACGCGGAAGCGCATGCCCGATTCGCTGCGAACCCACTCGACGATGTGATCGATGTCGAGGACGAGATCGGAGCTCCAATCGTCCGCCGCCGGGTCGCCGGTGCGGAGTGCGATCCCGTAGAGAGGATCGTCGTGGCAGCAGAAGCCATCGAAGTCGAGGTCGCCCGTCCCGTGCATCGCTGCTCCTCAGGAGATCTTCGGCGGGCGCAGCGGCCGGACTGAGCGCCGACTCGCCGAGCGCGCGCCATCGCGCCATCCTCCGCCCGCTCGCCGTGCGGCAACGGGAATGCTGGCCGAGGGAGCTGAGGAGTCCGCTTGGAATCGAGCAAGCGTCCGCGCGAGCGCCTGCCGCGATCGCTCTTGTTCTTGTACGGCGCCCCGAGTTTCGCCGGCGCCGCGATGCTGGTTCCCATCTACATCCACCTGCCGAAGTTCTACTCGGACGTCGTCGGTGTGTCGCTCGGCTATCTCGCGATTGCGATCGCCGCGGCGCGCGCGCTCGATGCGCTCTCGGATCCGCTGGTCGGTTGGCTCAGCGATCGCTCGCGCTCGCGCTGGGGGCGGCGTCGCCCGTTCATCGCGCTCGGCGCGCCGCTCTGCGCGCTCGCCTTCTATGCGCTCTTCGCGCCGCCAGCAACGCTCGACGTGCGCGCAGCCTCGACGTGGTTCGCGGTGAGCTTCGTGCTCTACTTCGTCTTCCACACGCTGTATTCGCTGCCGCACTACGCGCTGGGCCCCGAGCTGACGCTCGACTACCACGAGCGTTCGCGGCTCTTCGGTTACCGCGAAGGTTTCAGCATTCTCGGCACGGTGATCGCCGCGGCACTGCCCGGTGTTCTCGTCAGCGTTGGCGGAATGAGCGAGCGCGCGGCATTCGCGGCACTCGGCGCGGGCTTCGCCATCGTTCTCACGGTGGCCTGTGTGGTGCTCGCCGTGCGTGTGCGCGAGCGCCGCGAATTCGCCGAGCGCGCGTCGAACCCGTTCGTGCCCGGCGTACGGCGCGCACTGCGCAATCGCCCGTTTCGAATTCTTTTGAGCTCCTACGTCGTGGGAAGCGCTGCCGGCGCGATCCCCGGCACCTTCATGCCGTTCTTCAACGCGTACGTGATCCGGCCCGACAACGAAGCGGGTTGGCTCGCGGCGTTTCTCGCGGCGTACTTCGGCGCGGGATTCCTGTTCTTGCCGGCCTGGATGTGGGCGGCGCGGCGCTTCGGGAAGAAGCCGACGTGGCTCGCGAGTTTTCTCTTCGGCATCACCGGCGGCGTCGGCATGTTCTTCCTCGATCGTGGCGACACCTTGCCGACGCTCTTCTTGATCGCGTGGTCGGGCTCGTCGTTTGGCGCGGGGCTCTTCCTCGGACCCTCGATCCAGGCCGACGTGATCGACTACGACGAGCTGCACACCGGAAAGCGACGCGAGGCGCAGTACTCCTCCTTCTGGGCGATGCTCCCGAAGTTCGTCGCGATCCCCAGCGCGGCGATTCCGATCGCGGTGCTCGCGACGATCGGCTACGTGCCGAACGTCGAGCAGACGCCGCAGGTGGTCTTCGCGATCAAGGCGATCTTCGCGCTGCTGCCTGCCTTTTTTTCGGCGCTCGCGTTCATCGCGGCGCTGCGCTTCCCGATCGATGAGCGCATCCACGCGCGGATCCAGCTCGGAATCGAGGCGCATGCGAATGGCCTGGCTGCGATCGACCCGCTGACCGGCGCCACCGTGTTGCCGCCGCGTTTGCGCGCGGTGGACGAAGACACCGGCTGGTTTCTCGATCACTTCACGCACCGCGAACTCGCCGGCTATCTCGCGCACGGCAGCACGTGGCTGCTTGCGCGCGTCTGGTTCGCGGCGTTGGCGTCGCTGGCCGTGTGTGGCGGCGCCACGTGGATCGCGGCCGAGCGCATCACGAGCCTCGATGCCGACCCCGGCGCGATCGCAGTGCTCGCGATCGTCACGGCCGGCTTCGCGCTCGCCGTCTTCTTCTTCCACGTCGTGCGATTGCTGCAATCGCGTCGCTTGCTGCGCGGCGAAGTGCCGCCCGCAGAGATCGCGGCGTGGCTCGAAATCGAGGGCGATTCAGCGGAACTCGCACCCGTGGCGACGGACGCGCTGGGTTAGTCTGCCGCGATGCGCGCGTCCGACGCAGCCCAGATCCTGCTCGTGCGCGCCGTCGAGGAGACGCAGCCGGCGCTCGCCGCTTCGCCCGAGGCGGCGGCGGCCGACGCCGCTGCGAGCGCGGAGGATGCCGAGGGCGAGGCGGCGTGGGTCGCGCGTCGCGCCGCCCATCGACTCGACCACGATCTCGCCGGCTACCGATCGCTGCTTGCACTCGCGCATGCGCCGCGCGCACCGCTCGTCGCGTTGCTGCTTCCATTCCTGGTAGGCGCACTCGCGAATTCGCTCGGCCCCGCCGCGCAGATCCACGTGCTCTACAACCCGATCGCAGTGCTCGTCGCGTGGAACCTCGGCCTCTACGCGCTGATGATCGCGGCGCCGCTGATTTGGAGGCGACGACGCAAGCGCAGCTCATCAGACTCGCTGAGCGCGACCGCAGCCTCGCTCGGCACACGCACGAGTGCGGCGCTGACTTCGCTTTCGCGAAGCGCGGAGGCGACGCGTCCGCGCGGCATGCGCGGCTGGCTGCTCGGTCGCACGATTCCGACGTTGTTCCTGCGCTTGCGCCGCGATGGGCGCGACGTCGCCGCAGGCGCCGCCCGCAGCGGCGAGGTGGCGCGGCGCTTCTGGTCGCTGTGGCTCGATGCTGCCGGCGCGCTTCCCGCCACCGCATTGCGACGCCTCTTCCACGCATCGGCTGCGGCGCTCGCGGTCGGCGCCGTGGCAGGCATGTTCGTGCGCGGCGTCTTCTTCGACTACGCAATGGTGTGGCGCAGCACCTTCATTCGCGATCCTGAAAGCGCGGCGCTGGCGCTGCGCGGCGTGCTGGGCCCCGCCGCGTTCGTGCTCGGCTGGCCGCAGCCGAATCCTGATGACGCGGCGCGCATGATGGACGCCGCGGGCGTTCCCGCTGCGGCGTGGATCGGCCTCTGGGCGATGATGGCGCTGCTCTTCGTGGTACTCCCGCGCACGCTGCTCGTTGCCACCGCGACGCTGCGATTGCGGCGCCACGAGCGCGCCGTGACGCTGGCGCTCGACGACGCGTACTTCGAGTCGCTGCTCGCCGGCGTGCGCAAGATCCAGATCGAGCGCATCGAGTCCGCGATCGGCGATGACGTGCGCAGCGCCACCGCGCAGCTCGCGGGCGCCGTCTCCGACTTCGTCTGCGAGCGACTCTACGATGCGCGCCTCGTTCCGAAGCTGCGCGCGTTTCGCGACGCGGGCGGCAGCGTGCAGTCGCTCGAGCACGACATGGAGGCGGAGTGTCAGGCCTTCGAGCCCGAGCTGGAGGTGGAACTCGTGCGCGCTCGCGCTGATTTCGAGGTGACGCTCGCCGCGGCGATCGAGCGCACACTCGGCCGCACCTTCGGCGTCGGCTCGAATGGCAGCCTCGCGATCACAGCGGGCGATCTCTCGCGCACTTCGCCGGGAGGACTCGGCACCGCGCTCGGCCGCGAGATCTCGTCGGCAGTCGGCGCCGCCGTCACCGCGGGCGTGAGTCTCGTCGTTGCGACGATCTCGGGCGGCTTCGGTCATCACCTCGGCGCCGCGATCCTGGTCGGACTGCTCAACACCACCGGGCCCGTCGCATTCTTGATCGGCGGACTCGGCGGCCTCGGACTCGCGGCGATGAGCTGGTATCTCGGCCGCGAACAACTCGCGCAGCGCATGAAGGGCTTGAGCTTGCCGCGCAGCGTCGCGCGATTGGTGTTGCGCGATGGCGCGCTGGTGCGGCTCGCGGAGCAGGGACGCGCGCAGTGTCGCAGCGCGGTGCACGAGCGACTCGACAAGGAACTCGCGCCGCTGGTGCCGCAGCTCGCAGAGGAGATCTGGGCGAAGCTGCGTCTCGCGTTGCCGGTCGCCGCGCAGCTGCAGAGCGGCGCTGCGAGGGAGGCGAAGTGAGCGACGACGTCGAGTTCACCCAGTACCTGGGCATTCGCACGCTCGGCATGCAGGACGGCGCGTTCGTGTTGGAGCT
Source organism: Deltaproteobacteria bacterium (assembly GCA_031396445.1). GTDB lineage: Bacteria > Myxococcota_A > UBA9160 > UBA9160 > PR03 > PR03. The sequence goes on from JANNKU010000019.1 coordinate 62,665, forward strand.
GGATCTCGAGCGGCGCCACATGAGTCGCGCCGAGCGCGCGCACGGCGGCGTGCTCTTCTCGCTGCTCGACACCGCACTCGGTCGCGCCGTGCTCTCGGAACTGCCGCCGGGTCGCGGCTGCGCAACGGTGGAGCTGAAGATCAACTACTTCCGCCCGGTGCAGCACGGCACGATCCGCACCTCGGGTCGCTGCGTGCAGCGCACGAAGTCGCTCGCCTATGCGGAGGGTGACATCGTGAATGCCGAGGGGAAGCTGCTCGCGCGCGCGACCGGCACGTTCTTCCTGACCGACACGATCCGGCAGCCGGATCGCGAGCGCGTGTAGCGGCTACGCCGGCTCGATCGCAAAGCGCGCTTCGAGCGCCGCCGCGCGCGTGAGCGCCGCATCGAGCGGGAGCGCGGCGCTCGCCTCGATCGCGAAGCGCGATCGCAGCTCGGTGAGCAGCGCGGCGGCGACGTCATCGCGTGTCGCGCTGCCGAGCTCGTCCTCGACACTGCCCGTCGTCGCCGGATCCCACGCGAGCTGCATCGCGGCGTAGACCGGCTCGAGCGCCGCGCGCACGCGAGCGCTGTCGCGCACCACGAGTACGCCGCCGACGTGCGCCGCGCCACGGATCACGCGTTGCCCGACGCCCATCAACTTGCGCACGCCGCGCGCGTTCACGCTGTACTCGCCGGGGCAGTACTCGCCCGCCACTTCGCCGATGCGCGCATCGACGCCGAGCCTGCGCAGCGCCGCGGCGACGATCTCCGAGATCGCTTCGAAGCGCGTGCGAATCCCATCGCGCGACTCGGGCGCCGGAATCGTCCACGCGAATGCGAGCGTCTCGCGATGGAAGATCGCCGCGCGCCCGCCGGCGAGTCGCAGCACCGGCTCGAAGCCCGCCGCCCGCGCCGCCGCCACGGCCTCCGCAAACCCCGCGCTCGCCGCATCGACGCTCGAGAACGCCAGCACATCATCCGGCTGATAGAGCCGAAACGTCTCCGGCGCCGCACCGCTCGCCACCAGATCGAGCAAAGCCCGCGAATACGCCGCATCGAAGGCTGGTCGCCCCGCAAACCCAAAGTCGAGAAGTTGCACGCCCCGAAACTAGCCGAGAAGGTGCGCCGCGTTGAGAAAGGGGACGGTCCTCGTGTTGACTGGCTGTTGAC
>JANNKU010000147.1:0-12277 GCA_031396445.1 Deltaproteobacteria bacterium
CGACTTCCCGCACGGCGCGGGTCGCTTCCGCCAGGGCGCCTTCGGCTACGACGCGACGATCGTCAACGGCCGCGTCTTCATGGAACACGGCCGCCACACCGGCGAAATCGCCGGCCGACTGCTGCGCGGCTGCTGAAGCCACCTGCATTCCGATCTCGCTGTCACCATGCGGGGTCACCCGCAACGGAGGAGTTCCGAATGACGATCGTGCGCTGGATCATTCGTCTGGTTCTCGGTCTCGGGGTGGCGTTCGGCATCGCGTTCTTCGGTGCGCGCTTTCTCGACGGCCCGCTCGGACCGATTCCGGGCGGCGCGCTGGTGAGCGGCGAGCTGGTCAGCGGACCGGTCGGCGATTGGAGCTTCGCGAAGGACGTGCCGGAGATCGCGCTGCAACTCGCATCGCAGTCGCAGTCGCGCACCACCTGGATTCTCGTGTCGGGCGGCAAGGCGTACATCCCCGCATCGACCGAGTATCCGCCGGGAAAGTCGTGGCACAGCAAGGCGCTCGAAGATGGACGCGCAACGCTGCGCATCGAGGGCAAGCTTTATCCGGTGACACTCACGAAGGTCGAGGATCCGGCCATCGAGAGTTCCGTTCGCGAGGTCGTCACGACCAAGTACCCGACGCGGCCGGGCGGCGATGCGTGGCTCTACGAGGTGACGTCGCGCAGCGGCGGCTGATCTTCAGCGCGGCGCGGGCGGCGTGCCGCTCGGCGCATCGACGTCCACGAAGCATTGCTGCGGCGCTGCGGGTTTGTCGATCAGCCCGAGTTCGCGGAGTTGTTCGCCGAGCTCGGTCCAGCGGGCGAGCGACATCGCGCCGATCCCGTGCTCCTTCGTGAACGCGTCTTCGATCAGCGGCTGCTGCGCTTCCGCGCCGAGTCGGAAGGTCTCGCCGTCCATCTCCTTGTTGAGCGCTCCCATCTGCGCGTTCGCCTGGCTCGGATCATCGAGATAGCCGCGCCAACCTTCGCGCAGCGCGGCGACGAAATCGGCGACGCGCTTCGCTTCGCCGCGCGCGCGCGCGCCGGTCGTGATCACCACGGCCGCGTACGGATTGAAGCCCGACGCCGCGATCAGGAACACCTGCGGATCGGCGCCCTGGCGGCGCGCGGCGATCGGCTCGGCCGTCACGAAGACCTGCTGCGCCATCTCTTTGTCGTTGAGGAACGGCGCGATGCTGAAGCCGTACGGGACGATCTTCATCTTCGCGAGATCGAAGCGCTTCTCGAAAAACTTCGTGAATGCGACGCCCGGCTCGACTGCGAGCGTGCCGCCCGCTGCGAAGAGATCGGGCAGCGCAGCGAGACCGCGCGAGGCGTGCACCATGATGCCCTGCGGATTGGTCTGGTACGTCGCAAACACCGCAACGATGTCGGTGCCGCGATCGCGCGCCAGCATCACTTCATCCGCCGCAGCGATCCCGAACTCCACCTTGCCCGCTTCGACCATCTGCACCACCGGCGCGCCCGGGCCGCCGGTGATCTCCAACTCGATGCCGCGTTTCGTGAAGGCGTCGCTTCGCTGCGCCTCGAAGAGACCGCCGAACTCCGGCTCCGGCTTCCAGTTCAGCGCGATCGCGAACTTGCCCGCGACAGCGCGCTTCGCCGCGTCTTCACCGCCGCACGCGAATGCCGCGAGCAGCGTCGCGATCGCCAGCGCAAACACCCACTTCGAGGCTTCGAGTCGTCTCACGCGTCCTTCTCCTGGTTCTGCCAGCGGCGCAGCGCGAAATGGCTGGTTGCGTTCACCGCCGCGAAGAGTGCGAGTCCAAGTGCGGCGGCGTGCAACACGGCGGCGAAGACCAGATCGGTGCGCTGCTGGCGCATCGCTTCGAGTACCACGACGCCGAGCCCGCCGCCGCCGACGAACTCGCCGACGATCGCGCCGATCACCGCGAGTCCCGCTGCGATGCGCAGCCCCGTCAGCACATTCGGCAGCGCCCACGGCAGCGACAACTTCCAGAGCGTGGCCGTGCGGCTCGCGCCGTAGAGACGGAAGAGATCGCGCAGGGCGGGATCGACGGAGAGCAAGCCCGCAAGCGAGTTCGCGATCACCGGGAACACCGAGACGATGAACGCCGCGGCGACCACCGCGCGCATGCCGTAGCCGAACCAGATCACCAGCAGCGGCGCGATCGCGACGATCGGCACGATCTGGAAGAAGATCGCGTACGGGTAGAAAGCGCGTTCCACCCAGCGCGACGTCGAGAGCGCGATCGCGACGAGCAGCCCCACCGCGATCGACAGCGAGAGCCCCACTACGACCGATTGCGCCGTCGCCGCGAGCGCCGGCAGCAGCGTCGAGCTGTGTTGCAGCGCCGCGCGCGCGACGGCGGACGGTGTCGGCAGCAGCAACGGCGAGATGCCCGCCGCGCGAATGCCGAACTCCGCGGCCGCGGTGGTCAACACGAAGGTCGCCGCGGGCGGCAGCACGCTTTCGATGAGGCGGCGATTCATGCCGCGGCCTCGTTGCCGCGTCGCAGCGCTGCGTAGAGCAACGAAGTTTCGCGGGCGAAGCGCGCATCGCCGCGGAGCGCCGCCTCGCGTTGCGGCGGCAGATCGATCGCGTGTTCGAGCACGATGCGCGCGGGCCGCCGCGTCAGCACCACGGCGCGCTCCGCCAGGAACGCGGCTTCGGCAATCGAGTGCGTGACGAAGAGCACCGTCATCCCGGTCGCAGCCCAGAGCGCGCGGAGCTGGTCGTCGAGATCCTGGCGCGTGATCTCGTCGAGTGCGGCGAACGGTTCGTCGAGCAGCAGCAGACGCGGCTCGGTGACGAGCGCGCGCGCCAGTGACACACGCATCCGCATCCCGCCGGAGAGCTGAGCGGGATGGCGCAACAACGCGTCGGTGAGTCCCACCTGCGCGATCACGCGCTCCGCGGCGTCGCGTCGTTCGCCGGCCGCGCGTCCTTGCAGTTCGAGCGGCAGCGCGACGTTGTCGAGCACGTTCCGCCATGGCAACAGGTGCGCGTCCTGAAACACGTAGGCGAGCGCATTCTTCGGCGCGGCGCCGCCGTCACCAAAGTGGATCGTGCCCGCGTCGGGCGCATCGAGCCCGGCGATCATGCGGAGCAGCGTGGACTTGCCGCAGCCCGAAGGACCGAGCAGCGCGACGAACGCGCCCGCCGCGATCGCGAGATCGACTCCATCGACCGCGACGACATCGGCTTCGCCCGCGCTGCGGAAGACGCGGCGAAGATCGCGAACTCGGACCGCGAGGCCGCGCGCCTTGGTCTGCAACTCGGAAGCCGCCATCCGCGCGCGGCTAGTCCGCGACGCCCGAGCGGCGCGCCGCTGCAAGCGCGTCCACCGCGTCGATGCGGCGCACGGCGCTCGCCAGCTCCGCTGCGAAGGCGCGGCGCTTCTCGTCGAGCGCGGCGGAATTCTGCGCGCCCGCGCCGAGCAGCTTGCGATTCTCTGCGAGGCGCAGCGCCGTCTCGAAGTAGCTCTTCGACACCGACTCCGCGTTGTGGATGCGCCGCTGCAACACCCACTGCTTGCCGAGCGCGAGCGAGCGCTCGAGCAATTCCTTCTTGTCCACCGCCTTCTCGGTGCCCCAGCGCATCAGCACCTCGGCGAGCACGCGATACGACTCGAGGAAGGGCCGCACCGCACGGTGTGACGACAGCGGACGGAAATGGCGCACCAGCCCGAACACGTCCTCGGCGCCGCCCGCGAGTCGCTGTTCCCACTCCGGGTCGTGGTAGGCGACTTCGTTGCGCAGCTCGGCGAGGAAGCGCTCGCGATCCGGGAAGAAGAACTCGAACTTCAGCAAGTCGCGCAATGCGAGCGCCTCGTCATAAAACGCTTCCACGCGGTCGGCAGCGTCATCGGCGACACCGAGAAGAGCCAGCTCGGCGATCGCGCCGGTGATGAAGAAGTGGATCACCGCGTTGCGGTAGTAGGCGGCAGCGAGGTGCGCGCCGTCGGCGATCCGGTAGACGACTTCGGGTCCCTCGTCGAAACGCTTCACGACGTCGCTGCGCACCAGCTCGTCGAGCGCGGCGGCGACGCCCTCGGCCGCGTGCAAATCGAAGGTTCCGAAGGTGGGCAGCTTGTTGCGTTCGACATACTCGACGATGCGTTCGAGCGAGCGCACGATCTCGTCGAGCGACAGCGCCTGATCGCCGACGCCCAGCAGCGCAAGCGTCACCAGCGACGTTGCGGAGACGGGCGTCACCTCGTTGATGCGCACACACGCTTCGAACGCGAGCTTCTGGATCGCGAGGTTGTCCTCGTCGGGATTCGGTTCGGCGGACGGGTTCGGCGCGCCGAGCGCGCTCGCGAGTGAGATCGGTTCGCCGAAGCGGATGTGGATTTCGCCGTAGCGCCGCAACCGGCGCACGATGCCGAGGAACCAACCGAAGCTCTCCGCTTCCTTTTTCGCCCCGCGCTGCTCGGCGACGTAGTCGCCGACGTCCTGGATCTGGTCGTACGCGATCGATACGGGGATCAGGTAGACGTCGTCGCTCTTGCCACGCCGATAGGCGTCGACCACATAGGCGAGCATCCCGTACTTCGGCGGCAAGAGTTTTCCGGAACGCGAGCGACCGCCTTCGATGTACCACTCGAGCGAGAAGCGCTTCTCGACCAGGTAATCGATGTAGTGGTGCAGCACGAGCTTGTAGACCTCGTCGTCCTTGAAGGTGCGACGGATGAAGAACACGCCGGCGCGGCGGAAGAGCGGGCCGAGCGGGAAGAAGTTCATGTTGATGCCGCCGGCGGTGTGGTTCGGCGGCAGTCCGTTTTCCCAGAGCATGCAGTGCAGCGCCGGATGATCGAGGTTCGAGCGGTGCGTCGGCAGGAACACGACCGGGTAGCGCTGCGACAGCGCCGCGACCTGCTCGAGCCGCGTCTGGTCGTAACGCAATTCGCGGTCATAGCCGCGGGAATACATGAAGCGGTAGAGCCGCGTCGCGAGATCGATCGTGATCGGGTTGTGCGCGGCCGCGATCTCCTGCAGATCGAGCGACGCTTCCTTCGCAACGTCGGCTTCGCTGCGACCGAGAGCGCGCGCCAGCCGTGCAATGCCGCCGCGGAAAGACGGGCGCGCGAGGATCTCTTCGTGCACCAGCCGCGGAACCTTGTAGCGAGCGCCACGCAGCCGGCGCTCGGCGCGTTCCAGCGCGAGCTGCGCCTGACGCGCGATGAAGTCGGGCAGCGACGTCGTCTCGCCGCCCTCCGCGCCGCCGCCGCGGCGCCAGCGCTCGCGCAGCTCCGATAGTGGCGCCGGCTCGCCCGGCACGATCCGACACCGTTCGCGGTCGCGCGCCAGGATCAGCCGCTGGCGGCCGGGCGACGGATCGAAGGGATCGCCGCGCAGCAACACATCGCGCAGCCGCACGACGCGCGTACCGTCGGGGCGCTTCGGCGGCAGCCACACCACGCGCAGCGGTGCGAGCAGCGGATCGTCGCCCTGAGAAACGGCGACTTGCAAGCCATCGAGGCCACCGACGCCACGCTTGCGGCCGCGCGAAGGCGGGATCGCGATGACGTCGGCGCCCATAGCGTCGGCGTCGTGGCGGTGGATCCAGCTCTCGAGGATGCGCCGCTCGAGCGCCGTCGCGGCGTCGAGCAGGAACACCAAACGGCGCCCGCGCGCATCGGGCCAGGAGACTTCGCCTTCGAACGGACGCTCGGGCATCGAGGCATTCTATCAAGGTACGAGCGCAGAGCGGCTGCGTCTTGCGCGTTATCGTGCGCTCGCCGCATCGGCCAACAGGAGAGTGCACCGTGCCCCACGATCGACCCGACGATCGACCCTTCTGGCGCCGCGAGGCGATCGTGCTGATTGCGGCCGGATTGCTCTGGCTCGAGTACGGCGCCGGGCGCGGTTTCATCTCGCTGCTGCTCGCTGCGATCCCCGGACTCCTTCTGTTGGCGTCGGGCGTGTCGAGCCTGCTCTGGCCCGGCGATGCGCGCGAGCGCCACTTCGGTGCGCTCGGTGCGTTCGCGGGTGTCGTGGTCGGATTGCTGTCGTGGCTATGGCTCGGCTTCTTCGGCGCGGTCGCTATGACAGCGGTGTCGGTCGCGGCCTTTGCTGCGACGGGACTTCTCGCGCTGCGATTGCAGGATCCCGAGGAAGATGTGCCCGAGACGGGTCGCTCGCTGCGCACGCTCCTCGAAGTGGCGCTCGACGAAGCGATCCTCGCGCAGATGACGCTCTCCGCGCCGGCGCGCGCGTTGCGCGGCGACGGCGAACGCGTCGCCGCCGAGGTGCACGATGCCCTCGCGCTCTTCCGCGATCGCGGCTTTCTCGAAAAGCCCGAGAGTTATCACCGCACGCCGCCGCCGCTCGAGCAGGTGGATCTGCGACCGGCGCGCGTGCGCGGTCGCGCATTCGAGCATCTGCGATTCGAGAGTGGCTACGAACCGCACGACGGCGAACCCGGTCGCGATCGCTATCTCTCGTATGCGCCGGCGCGCACCGGTCACGCGTGGGTGATGCGTCGAGCGGAAGCGCAGAAGCCGTGGCTGATCTGCATCCACGGCTATCAGATGGGTTCGCCGCTGGTCGACTTCGGCGCGTTCCGGCCCGCGTGGCTGCACGACCGTCACGGTCTCAATCTGGTGTTGCCGATCCTGCCGCTGCACGGCCCGCGCAAGATCCGCAAGATCTCGGGCGACGGCTTCCTCGCGGGCGATCTGCTCGACACGGTGCACGCGTTGGCGCAGACCGCGTGGGATCTGCGCCGCATCGTGTCGTGGGTGCGCGCGCAAGGCGCGACGCAGATCGGCGTATTCGGGCTCTCGCTCGGCGGCTACAGCACCGCATTGCTCTCGTGCTTCGATGAGCAACTCACGTGCGCGATCGCCGGCATTCCGGCCAGCGACTTCGCGCGCATCTCGTGGCGCCATGGTCCGCCCGATTCGCTGCGCCGCGCCGAAGAAGCTGGTGTCGGGCTCGGCGAGACGGTGAATCTGAAGAAGGTGGTGTCACCGCTGGTGCTGGTGCCGCGCGTGGCGCACGAGCGCCGCTACATCTTCGGCGCGAGCGCCGATCAGGTCGTCCCGCCTGATCAGGTGCGCGATTTGTGGCGACATTGGGAGCGCCCGAAGATGCTCTGGTACCCGGGCTCGCACATGAGCTTTGGCTTCCACCCGCAAGTGCGACGCTTCATCGACGGCGCGCTGCAGGAATCGGGGCTCGTCAGCTAGCGCATCGACTTGCTAGCTGGCGATGCGATCCACCGACGGCGGCAGCGTGTCTTCGTCGAGCAGCGGACCGAGGTCATCGTCATCGTCCGTCGCTGCGGCGGACCAGCGATCCGGCGGGTCGAGTTCGAGATCGAGCTGCGCATCGGTTTCTTCCGCGAGCGTGGAGCCCGCGGCGATCGGCAGCGCCGCTTCGGCCAGGCTCGCGGCAATCTCGATCGTGCCTTCCGGGCAGAGCGTGCGGGCGCCATCGGCGAGATGTTCGTAGACCGACTTGTACTGGAGTGTGAGGTCGCGCAGGCGGCGCGACGTCTCGGTGAAATGCTCCGAGACCTGGCCGCGATAGCGCGTCTGCTCGGCCTCGGTGCTGCGCAGTTGCTCTTCCAATTCGCGTGCACGCGCGGTCTCGCGGCGCGAACCGGCGCGGCCGATCAGGCCGCCCAGAACGATCCCGACGAGAAGGCTTCCTGCTGCGGCCAACCAGAGCATTTCCGACTCCACCATGGTGATCTTCCCTCTCTTTTCCGACGGGAACGGCAGTCTAGGCGCCGCATCGCCGAGTCGCGACCTGTTTTCACGCGCAGCAAAATCTGGACCACGTCCACCTCGGCGTCTATGCTGCGGCCCGCTTTCAAACCCAACCCAACGTTTTTTGCAGGGAGGAATCTCAGATGACCATGGTCGGCCAACCGGAGCCCGCATGGACCGCCACCGCATACGTGAATGGCGAGCAGAAGACCGTCTCGAATGCGGACTACAAGGGAAAGTGGCACGTCCTCTACTGGTACCCGCTCGACTTCACCTTCGTCTGCCCGACGGAGATCAAGGGCTTCCAGTCGCTGCTCGAGGATTTCGGCGACGACAAGGTCTCCGTGATCGGCGTCTCGACGGACTCGTTCTTCTCGCACAAGGCATGGTTCGCGGATCGCAAGACCTTCCCGCAGGAGATCACGCATCCGGTGATCGGCGACACCAATCACGCCGTGTCGAAGGCCTTCGGCGTGCTGAAGGACGACCAGGGCATCGCGTACCGCGCGACCGTCGTCGTCGATGACAAGGGCATCGTCCGCACCGTCGCGGTGAACGATCTCTCCGCCGGCCGCAGCCCGCAGGAAACGCTGCGCACCGTGCAAGCACTGCAGAGCGGCGGACTCTGCGGCGCAGACTGGAAGAAGGGCGACTCGTTCGCGGGATGAGCTCAAACAGGCTCGAGAAGATCGACGGCCAGAACTGGGAGGCATTCGTCGCCTCGCCAGCGGCCGTGCTGATGCTGGGCAAGAGCGACTGCGAAGCGTGTGCGAAGCGTGTGCTGCGTGGACCACCGAACTCGAAGCGTTTCTCGCAACCGACGCGCGTTGGCGTCACGTTCGCTTCGGCAAGCTGCTGCTCGACAAGCCGGGGCTGATCTCGTTCAAGCGCGCGAATCCCTGGATTGCGGAGCTAGACGTACTGCCCACCAACGTGGTGTACGCGAACGGGCAGGAGTCGAAGCGCTTCGCGGGCGGCGGCGTGGACCGATTGGTCACGCGCCTCGAGCGCGGCATCGGCGAGGGCGCAACGCCGAGTTAGTGCAGCAGCCTTCCGTGGGCGCGCGGCGGAGCCGGCTCGGAGTGCAAGTACTCGAGCCGTTGCGCAGCCGCCTTCGTCTCGCGCAACACGCGGGCGAGGGCGGTCGCGTGCGCGGCCCACTCCTCGGCTTCTGCGAGTGCAACACGGAGCGCGCTCGCCGCGTCGGCGTCACGAAACTCCGGAATGCGGCTGCGTTCACGGGCGGGACGGAACATGCGTCGGAGCCAGGTCGCCATTGCGACCTTGATCGGCCGAGAGCGCAGACTCCTTGAACGAAGCTCAGGCGGCGGGACGAACTCGCTCGGGACGCCCCGACCAGGTCCACGCCACGCTCTCGCGACTCACGCCCAGCAGCGCGCCGCTGAGCGCCTTCGGATGCACGAAAAGGTTGTCGGGCGCGGCGCCGGCGCGTTCGCCGGACCAGTCGGTAGGCGCCCGCTCGAGCAGTCGCTCGCGCAGCGCCGCGGTATCGCGCGCTTCGGCGTAGAACATGTAGAGACTGGGACCCTGGCGCGCGAAGAAGCGGCCCATCGTCTTGGTGCGGTCGAAGGGCGTGATCACCTCGACGCGATCGAGTCGGTCCGGATCGCAGAACGCCAGAGTGCCCTCGTAGCCAAATTGATCCGACCGGATCGGCGCGAAGCTCCTGGGGTTCATCTCGAAGACCGTCGCCAGCTGTCGCGCGGCGCGATGATGGTGCTGATAGAGCAGCGTGGCTTCGTAGATCCGCGACAGCAGGCCCGCCGACTGGCGCTTCTCGTCCTGCGTCAGCACGACGCGCAACGCCGGCACACCGACCCATTCACCGCTGAGCAACACCTGGTTGCCCTCACGAACGTGATGGATCGCGCGCGCATCGAGATTCGCCTGCGCTTGCGCGAGATCGCGCACTGCGAATCCCACCGCGAAGATCGGCGTGCGGAAGCGCGAGATGAACTGCGCGGTGAGACCGATGCCATGCGGATCGAGGAGCTCGACCTCGCTCTCGCCCACACGCAACACCGTGCGCTGTGCGGACAGCGTCGCCACGCGGTCCTCGCGCACCACCTCAGCATCGAAGAGCCGCTGCCACGAAAGGGCCGCCGCACGGCGATCCGGCACGGCGAGGACGATCCGATCGATGCGTGTGATCATGCCGGCGATCCTAACAAACGCGACCGCTGCGATCGGAGCCCGGCGTCAACTTATTTGGGCCAAGACCTCCGCGCCGCAACGATTGCAGCGGCGCGCTGGGGGAGCCCAAGGATCTCGTTCGCGCCGATGAAGTCGTGCGACTGCTCGGTCTTCCGCCTGCCGAACGGCCGCGGCTGCTGCTCGCCTACTTCTGCGGCCCCGACGGCGTCGAGCACTTCACCGGGATGGACTCCGACGAGACGCGCAGCGCGTTCGAAGGGAGCGACGCAATCATCGGTCGGGTGCTCGCGGAAGATTCTACAAACGCGCCGCCCATTCGCGGAACGGATCGCCAACAACTCGGCGCGCAGGCGCCTCCGTGTCACCGCGCACCGCACGACAGTGGCACGCGCCTTGCGATGGGAGATCTCCACTGCCTCGCGCCGATTCTCGGCGCACATGAAACGGAGAATTTCCATGTTCATTCGATCCCTGTCTACGGCGATCTTGGGTGCGTTGTGTGTGTTCGGAGTCTCGATGGGCTGCGATCGCGCAGAGAGTCCCGCTGAGGTTCGCGACGACGTTTCCGACGCCCGGAAGGAAGCGGCCGAGCAAGTCGCCGATGCGCGCGGCGCGGCAGCCGAGAAGACAGCCGAAGTGCGTCGCGAGGTCGCAGACGAGGCGAAGGACGTGCGTGCAGCAGCGCGCGACGGCGCCGAGAAGTTGAACGACGCGAGTCTCGATGTGGCGATGGCCCGCATCGAAGGCGAGCGCAAGATCTCGACCGAGCGCTGCGAGGCGTTGGCCGGTGACGCACAGAGCGCGTGCAAATCGTCTGCCGACGCGACATACGAGACGGCGAAGGCCCAGGCCGAACGCTTCTTCGAGTAGCGCGTAGCTCGTGCGCTCTCGAAGCAACGAGAAGGAGATCGCAATTGCCTTCGAACGCTCCGCGACGTAAATCGGTCGAGACGCGCATGCCGGATACCGGTGAGCACCGCCCGCGACGCAGGCCCGGAACGCCTGGGCAACGCGATGCGGACGTCGAGCGCAACGAGAAATGCGAAGACGACTCGAGTCGTCCGCGTTTCGATCGCGCGTTCGAAGAGTGGCAGCAGCCGCGCCGCATCGATGACTTCGCGAGCGATGCCGCTGATGATTACGAAGGTGGCCAACCGCTTCGTAGCGACGCCTGATGGAGGACCGAGTCATGGATCGCTGTGTGGTGTGCGGAAACGTCTACGACCGAGCCTTCCGCGTCGAAACGGCGGATCACGCGACGTATGTATTCGACAGCTTCGAGTGCGCGATCCAGGCGCTCGCTCCGCGCTGTGAGCACTGTGCGTGCCGCATCATCGGTCACGGCGTCGATCGCGGCACGGCGATCTTCTGCTGCGATCACTGCGCCCGCGCGGCGAGCAGCGATGCGGTGGACGCTTCGTCGATGGAGTCATTCCCGAGTTCCGACTCACCGGCCTATGCGCCGTCCGCGCTTGCAGCCAGCGCCCGGCCGCGATCGCAACGCGCGCAGCGGCTTCAGGAAGGCAAGATCGGCTGGATTCTGTTGTGGGCGATCGGTGTACCGATCCCGTTGTTGTTGGTGCTCTACGCGCTACGCGGTTGCACCTGAGGCGCCCAGCGGCCGATCGCAGTCTCCCTCCGCGCGTGCAAACATGCGCGGCGAAACGGAGGACGCGTGAAGCGAGACGTCTACGGCGAGGACCACGAGCTCTATCGCGAACAGTTCCGGCGCTTCGCCGCAAAGGAGATCGCGCCGAAGATCGCAGCGTGGAACGAAGCCGGCATGCCCGATCGCGCGACGTGGCTGCGACTCGGCGAAGAGGGCTTCCTCGGCGCGAGCATGCCCGAGGCGTACGGCGGCGCGGGTGGCAACTTCCTGTTCGACGCAATCGTGATGGAAGAACTCGCAGCGCTGCGCGCGCACGCGCTGATGTTCTCGCTGCACGTCGACATCTGCGCGCCATACATCCGTGACTTCGGCTCCGAAGCACACAAGGAGGAGTACCTCCGCGGCGCCATCGAGGGCCGCGTCCTTTTGGGCGTCGCGATGACCGAGCCCGGCACCGGCTCCGACCTCGCGAGCATTTCGACGCGCGCGATTCGCGATGGCGATCGCTACGTCGTGAACGGCTCGAAGACTTTCATCTCGCACGGTCAGATCGGTGACGTCTTCATCGTCGTCTGCAAAACCGACCCGGATGCGAAGCCGCCGCATCGCGGCATGTCGCTGCTGCTCGTCGAAGCAGGCACGCCGGGTTTCGTGAAGGGACGCAAGCTCGACAAGCTCGGTCTGCCCGGCCAGGACACCAGCGAGTTGTTCTTCGAGGACTGCCGCGTTCCGGTGTCGAACCTGCTCGGCGCGGAAGGGCAGGGCTTCGGCATGCTGATGACCGAGTTGCAGCAGGAGCGGCTCTG
>JANNKU010000149.1:0-97839 GCA_031396445.1 Deltaproteobacteria bacterium
CCTTCACGGCCTCGTCGTCGAATCGTCATGTTTCGCTCCCGCTGTGGCATCGCATCGAGTAAGTGCTCGATAGCGGGGCCGGGCGTCAGGTTATTTTTTGTCAGGTTATTGGTTATCCAGGTGCACGTGGCGCCCGCGTGGCATCGTCCAATAACCTGACAAAAAATAACCTGACGCCCGGCCCCGCTATCGAGCACTTACTCGATGCGATGCCACAGCGGGAGCGAAACATGACGATTCGACGACGAGGCCGTGAAGGAGCGCTGGCTGCGCTTGCGGTTGGGTTGCTGATGGCGGCTGCCTGCGACCGGCTGCCGCCCGGCGGACTCTTTGCGCCGGGGTCGGTGGATGAGGTCGTGTCGGCGGCGCGGCGCCTCGACTATCTCCAGCACGCGACCGCGACCCTGAGCCCGGGCTCGCCGGTGAATGCGATCGCGCAGATGGAGCGTGAGGAACAAGAGCCCGGCTACGCCGTCCCGATCGGCGCTTTCGGGCCGAACGCGTGGAACGCGATCTTCACGAAGCTGTCGACCTTCGAGGACACCAGCGATTTCAATGTGCTCGAGCTGATGAACGCGCTGCTGGGCTACCGCGGTCATCCCGCCGTCGATCCCGCGCTGTGGCAGAAAACCGAGGACGCGATCCTCGCCTTCAAGTTCTGGTACACGCAACCGACACCGGCCGGGATCACCGACGACATGTGGTACTGGTCGGAGAACCACCAGATCATCTTCCACACGATCGAGTATCTCGCCGGGCAGACCTTTCCGGATCGCGTCTTCACGACCACCGGCATGACTGGCGCGGAGCATCAGGAACATGCGCGCGCTTTGATCGAAGACTGGTTCGCGAACAAGGCGCGTTTCGGTTTCGACGAATGGCACTCGAACGTCTACTACGAAGAAGACATCAATCCGCTGCTCACGCTGGTGGAGTACGCGCAGGATCCTCAGATCGCGAACGGCGCGGCGCTGCTGCTCGACCGCTTCCTGCTCGACATCGCGCTGAACAGTTTCCGCGGCACCTTCGGCGCGAGCCACGGGCGCACCTACAAGAAGGACAAGATGCGCGCGCTCGATGAGGACACCTACGGCCTCACGAAGCTGCTCTTCGACACCAGCGAGCTGGGATACCAACCAGGCACGCAGACCGGGCCGACGCTGCTGGCGCGGGCAAAGAAGTACCGGTTGCCTCAGGTGATCCTGGACATCGCGCGCAGCGAGGCGCCGTTCGTGAATCGCGAGCGCATGGGCATTCCGCTGGACGAGTTCGCGCCGCTGACGACGAATGCCAGCGGCCAACTCGTGATCGACGAGACGGGCGCAATCCCGCCGCCGCCCGGCCCGTATGGATTCGACTTCCGCGACGAAGCAAACCTCCCGATCTTCTGGTCGATGGGCGCGCTGTCGGCGTGGCAGGTGCTGCCGCAGGTGTTCGAGGTCGCCGATGCCTACGGACTGTGGGAATCGCAGCTCTTTCAGCCCTTCCTCGCGATTCGCGATGCCGTCGGCACGCTCGCGTTCGCGCAGATCGCCGCGTCGGCGTTGCCGCACGCTGCGTCCGCGGGGCTGACGAAACAGGTGAACACCTACAGCTTCCGGACCGCCGACTACCTGCTCTCCAGCGCGCAGGACTATCGCAAGGGATCGCGCGGCAATCAGTACCACTCGTGGCAGGCGACCTTCGGCCCCGACGCATTGGTGTTCACGACGCATCCGGGCATCCCGCCCCGCAATACCCTCGACTGGCGCGACGACGGCGAACCGGGCTCGTGGACCGGCACGGCTTCGCAGCCGCGCACTGCGCAGCATGAGAACGTCGCGATTCATTTGTACGCACCGCAGTACACCGTCGTGCCGAGCGGACCGTTCCGCGCGCTGACGCGCTACGAGCCCTACACGCACGCGTACCTCCCGCAGGATCACTTCGACGAAGTCGTGCGCGACGGCCACTGGACCTTCGCGCGCCACGGCGCCGGCTACGTCGCGCTCTACTCGTGGCGCACGGCAGAGTTCGTCGACCACGGTCCGACGGTCGCGAAGAACGGCATGACGTTGCCCTTCGACCTGGTCGCGAGCGGCGGACCCGACAACGTGTGGATCATCGAGTGCGGCAGCGAATCGGCGTGGGGTTCGTTCGTGGCGTTCCAGGATGCTGTGCGCGCAGCGGCGGTGACCGTCACGCCGGTGACGACCGGTCTTCCACGCGGCACGCGCGCGCCGTTCTTCGATGTTGCGTACGAATCGCCGAGTCAGGGCGCACTGCAATTTTCGTGGACGGGCCCCCTCGTCGTGCGTGGCGACACCGTGCCGATCTCCGACTACCCGCGCATGGACAACCCGTGGACGCGCGTCGAATTCGAAGACCGCGATCTCTTCGTCGAAGACGCGGAAAACGGCACGGCACTGTGGCAGGTCTTCGACACGCGCCGTCGCATCACCTTCCGAGTCGAGTAGCCGCGCTCAAGCAACGACGCGCGTCGCGTCGCTCCATCGCAAGCGCAGCTTCGCTCCAGCAGCGTCGATCGCGACCTCGTCGCTCGGGAACGGCGCCGTCACCCACGGCGACTCGTAGCGACGGAAACTGCGCTGCGGAATCTCTGCGCCGTCGCGGCGCAGAGCGCCCTTCCAGCCGAAGTCGATGAGCCCCTGGGATGGCGAGAGATAGCGGACCGAGCCGCGGCCGAAGCGCAGTTCCGCCGCCGCGATGCGGGCGATGAAGCGCTCGAAGGATTCGTCGCTAGCTCGCCGTCCCAGCTCACAAATCCAGATGTTGTCGCGCCCGGAGGCTCGCACCTCGTTGGCGTCTGTCCACTGCGCCGGCTGCTGCGAGCGCAGCGCCAGGTAGCCGTCGCCGCTGCGCGCGAAGAACCATCCATCGCGCTCGCGAATCTCGTCGAAACGGTCCCGCGGAAGCCACGCGTGGGTGAAGAGATTGCGGTTCTGCACGTAGAGCGCCGGCGCGTGCGGGATCCGGTAGATCGCGACGAGCACGTTCTCGATCTGTGCGACGCGCGGAAGCGTCGCCGATCCCGTCCACCAGCCGGGCGAGCGCGCAGTGCGCGGCCCCGGATGCGTGGTGAAGCAGACCGCATCCGGCGCGAGCGTCGCCTGCCAGATGTGATGCTGATCGCCGCCGCGGCCCGCGTTCCAATCGGGCGCTGAGCTGAGCTGGTACTCCGGCGTGCGGTGCGTGATCAGATCGACTTCGTCGCGCACGTTGCGGCTCATGTCCCACTCGACCGCACGCGCGAGCAGCGGCAACAGGCGCGCGCGATGCAGCCATGTGAGCAGCACGCGTTGCCGCGCGAACGGCGCGAAGAACGCGTTGTTCCACCAGCCGAAGCGATCGAGCAATGCGACGAAGCCGTCGATCGTACGCGGATGCGCGTACGCCTCGAGCGACAGCAGCACCATCATGGCTTCGGGATCGCGCGGGTCGAGATCGAAGCGCGAGAGCGCGTCGAGGCGCAAGCCCATGCGCTGGCGAATCGTCACCGCGTCCCGGCGCTCGCTCGCGATCGCGACGATCGCCGCCGGTACACGGTACTGCGTCGAGAGCGCGAGCGCTGCGGCGCTCTGATTCTCGATGCACGCAAAGGAACCCACACCGAACGCGAGCTTCGCGAGATCGGTGGTGCCCTCTTCGCGCGCCGCGATCTTGGCGCGCTCGTAGGAACGCCCGTGGCTCGAAGCGAAGACGCCGCGATGGTGGTGCAGCGCCATGTCGAGAAAGAGCAGATCCGCGACCATCGCGGCGCGCTTCGCGATCTCGGCGTCGGCGGCGAAATCGACGAGTGCCAACAGCGCGACCGCGTCCTCGTCGTAATACACGTGGGACAGCCATTCGCTGAAGCCGGTGCGGAAGCGCAGCTCGAGCCAACGCGATACGCGGCGACGCCCCGCTGCCGCGACGTCGCGACCGGTGGCGCCGGAGTTCGAGAAGAGCGCGTCGGGATGGAGCTGGCCCGCGAGCATCGCGGCCGACGCAAAGAGGATCTGGTGATTCTCGGTCCAAGAGCAGAGCGAATCGCTGCCGGGCTCGTCGGGCCAGTATTTGAAATTGCGCACGGTCGCGTGCGCGCGCTCGATCAGCGCGGGCGGCAAGCGCGGATCGTCACCGAATTGGAAGAGCAGGCGCAGGATGCCGTGCAGCACGAAATCGGCGCAATCGAGGCGCGCATCGACGTAGTCGAGCGCCGCTTCGAAGAGCGGAACGTGCGCCGGTCCACCGGCCGCGAGACGCGCGACTTCATGGAACACCGCGCACAGATGCGCCGGCGTCGGCGTGCGCAGCACACACTCGAAGTACGCGGCGCGTCGCTCGGCGAAGCTCGCGGCGAAGGGCGTCTCCGCGTGCGGATCTGGGGCGCCTTGCGTGGGAATGGCGAGCGGCGTGCTGCGCGGTCGCAGCGCGTAGATGAACACCGGGTGTTGATTGGGATCGGTTGCAGCCACGCGGCCGGGTACTGTACCGCGCCGGCTCGATATAACTCGCTGCTCGGCTTTGCCTCTAACTCATGAGGCTCGCCGCTCGGCTTTGCCTCGCTACGCGGGAACGATGCTCGCAGCTCTAGAGTCGCATCGAGGCTAGGGTGCTCGAAACGAGGTGGCGATATTGCGTTCCGATCGACCGATCACCGTTCTTGCGTGGGCGCCCGTGCTGACTCCCGATCTGTTCACCGCTGCTCACCATGCGCGGCTCGCGACTCTCGTCGAAGTTTGTGATCCGCAACCGCTCACGCGTTTCGATGACGCGCGCGCGGCGGAATTGCTCGCACGCGCCGAGATCCTGCTCACCGCGTGGGGCTCGCCGCGCATCGACGCCGCGGTGCTCGCTCGGGCACCGCATCTCGCGGCGATCATCCATGCCGCCGGCACCGTGAAAGGACACGTCGATCCGGCCTGCTTCGAGCGCGGTGTGCGCGTTTCGTCGGCGGCCATGGCGAACGCCGTGCCGGTCGCGGAGTTCACGCTCGCGGCGATTCTGCTCGCAGGCAAGCGCGCTTTCCGCTTGCAACGGCGCTACGCCGAAGTGCGCAACTACCGACTCTGGTGGAACGAGGTGCCGCCGATCGGGAACTACCAGAAAGTGGTCGGCATCGTCGGCGCATCGCGGATCGGACGCCTCGTGCTGCAACACCTGCGTGCGTTCGATTTCACGGTGCTGGTGGCGGATCCGTATCTGTCCGCTGCGGATGCGGAGGCGCTCGGCGCCGAGAAGGTCGAGCTCGACGATCTGCTCTGCCGTTCCGACGTGGTGAGCCTGCACGCACCGTCGCTGCCCGAGACGCAGCACCTGCTCGATGCGCGTCGCCTGGCACTGCTCCGCGATGGCGCGGTGCTGATCAACACCGCGCGCGGCGCGCTGGTGGACGGCGATGCGCTGCAGCGTGAACTCGTCGCCGGTCGCATCGACGCGGTGATCGACACCACCGACCCCGAGATCCTGCCGGCCGATTCGCCGCTCTACGAACTCCCGAACGTATTTCTGACGCCGCACATCGCCGGCGCGATGGGCACCGAGACGCAGCGCATGGCGACGCTCGCGCTCGACGAGATCGAGCGCTTCGCAAGCGGCGAGCCACTCGCGCACGAAGTCAAACTCGAAGACCTGGCGAGGATCGCATGAGCGCAAGCGAGTCCACGAGCGCGCAGCCCGCAAGACGTCGAAGGCGCCGCGCAGCGAGCTGCAAGCGAGCGCAGTTCATCGGACACGGAGGCGTGCGAAGGTCATGAGCCGTCCGCAACTCGGTTTCTGCTCGATCTCCGCGATGGATCGACCGCTCGCGGCGGTGGCGGAGTTGGCCGTCGCTTGCGGGCTCGACGGCATCGAGGCGACTGCCCGCGCGCCACACGTCGATCCGACCGCGGCGCTCGAAGTGTTGCGCGAGACGGCGCGCGCCGTGCGCGCGACCGGCGCTACGATGCTCGCGTATGGCTCGTACCTCGGCCGCGCGGAAGTCGGCGGCGCGGGCGCCGTCGATATCGCAACCGCGCTTCGCGAAGTGCGCGTCGCGGAAGCGCTCGGTGCGCCGCGGATGCGCGTCTGGGCGGAGCCGCTCGCCGGCGAGCCCGAAGACGGCTTTGCGGCGATCGCGACACTGTTGCGCGCCGCCTGCGACGCGGCGGCCGTGGTGGGCATCGACGTCGTGGTCGAGCGCCACGGGGGATCGTTCGCCGACACGCCCGCGCGTATCGAGCGGCTCTTCGCTGCGGTCGATCGCCCCAACTTCGCGTTGAACTATCAGGTGATCGACCTGCTGCCGCAGTCGCTCGCCGCAGAGCAGCCGGACGATGCGCGCCGGCTGATCCCGCTCTCGCGCTACTTCCATCTGAAGAACGTGCAGCCCGCGAAAGATGGCGCGGGCCCGATGCCGCCCGGTGCGTCGCTCGCTGGCGGCGTCTTCGACTACCGCGCGATCCTGCGCGCCGCCTTCGAAGCTGGCTACACGGAACCGCTCACGATCGAGTTCTTGTCATGGGAGCCGCGTTCGATCGAAGACAAGCTCAAAGACGACGCCGCATGGTTGCGCCACACACTCGCGGAACTCGGAAAAGCGTGAGCGAGCGCTTCCCGCGCATCGCAACGCTGCGAACACCGGCGGAGCTCCGCGCACGGCTCGCTGCGCTCGATCTCGATCTGCCGTGCGACGATGCGATCGAGACGGGCGCAGACGCGCCGCTCGCCGCGCCGCTGGCGCTCGGCGTCGGCCCGCGCGGACCGCTCGTCGCGCCGAATCGCTTCGTGATCCAGCCCATGGAAGGCTGGGACGGCACCGCCGACGGCTTGCCGAGCGAACTCACAGCACGCCGCTGGCGACGCTTCGGTGCGTCGGGCGCCGGCTGGATCTGGGGCGCGGAAGCGGCGGCGGTGCAGGAAGACGGGCGCGCGAATCCGCATCAGCTCGTCGTCACGGAGCGCAGCGTGCCAGCGCTCGCGAAATTGCGCACGGAGCTCCTCGACTCCGCCACGCATGCGGGACACTCGGCGCCCGTGGTGGGCCTGCAACTGACGCACAGCGGGCGCTGGTCGATGCCGCAAGCGGGCGTACGGCGACCGCGAATTGCGTACCGCCATCCGATCCTCGATCGCCGCGTCGGCATCGACAACGACACCGCCGTGCTCTCCGATACCGAGGTCGATGCGCTGATCGGCGACTTCGCGCGCGCCGCGGCGCTCGCGCAGCAGGCGGGCTTCGCGTTCGTCGATGTGAAGCACTGCCACGGCTACCTGCTGCACGAATGCCTGCCCGCGCGTACGCGCGGCGGCCGCTGGGGCGGACCGAGCCTCGCCGAGCGCTTGCGGCTGCTGCACGCGATCGTCGCCGCCGTGCGCAGCGCAGCGCC
This sequence comes from Deltaproteobacteria bacterium, assembly GCA_031396445.1. Lineage (GTDB taxonomy): Bacteria > Myxococcota_A > UBA9160 > UBA9160 > PR03 > PR03. The sequence continues at coordinate 7,350 of JANNKU010000149.1, forward strand.
GGAGCTGCGCATCGGCGTGCGCCTCTCCGCGTTCGACGTAGTGCCGCACCGGCGCAACGCGAGCGGCGACGCTGAGCCCGAGGCCTGCGCCCTGCCCTATCTCGGCGGCTTCGGCATCGACGCCGACGATCCGACGCGCAGCGATCTCACCGAGCCGATCGCGTTGGTCCGCGAACTCGTCGCCGCCGGTGTGACGTGGATCAATGTCACCGCGGCGAGTCCGTACTACGCGCCGCACGCGCAGCGGCCGGCGTTGTTTCCCCCGTCGGATGGCTACGCGCCACCGGAGGATCCGCTGATCGGTGTCGTACGGCTGCTCGCTGCCGCGCACGCGATCAAGAGTGCGGCGCCAGGCGCGGTGGTCGTCTCATCCGGCTGGACGTACTTGCAGCAGTGGATCCCGCACGTCGCGCAGGCGTGTCTGCGCGACGGCTATTTCGATGCGGTGGGACTCGGCCGCATGGTGCTCTCCTATCCGCAGCTTCCGGCGGACGCACTCGCCGGTCGCCCGCTCGCGCGCAAGTTGATCTGCCGCACCTTCAGCGATTGCACGACGGCGCCGCGCAACGGACTCGTGTCGGGCTGCTATCCGCTCGACGACTTCTACCGCCAGCGGCCGGAGCGCGAGACGCTCGAAGCCGCCAAGCGCGCGCTGCAGCCATGACTCCGACGCCGCTCGTCGCTGCGTGGGACCGACTGCGCGCGCGCCGTCCGCACGGCATCGCTGCGGCGCTGCTTCCGTACACGCCCGCCGGCGCGATCGACTTCGCCGCGTTCGAGCGCCACGTCGCGCGCACGGGCGCAGCGGGCCTCGACGTCGCGGTAAACATGGACACCGGCTTCGGCGATCTGCTCGCGCCCGCCGAGCGCGACGCGGTGCTCGATGCGACGCGCGCGGCGCTCGGTCCGAACGCGCGCTTCTACGCCGGCGCCTTCGCGCTCGGCGCCGCCGATCCGCGCTCCGGCTACCGCGCAGCGATTGCATCGATCGAGCGGCGCGGAGCAGTTCCGGTGATCGTGCAGTGCCCCGCGATGAAGGCGCTCGCGCCGGCCGAGAAGGCGGCGCTCTATGCAGACGTCGCGCGCGAGACCGCGCAAGGAGCGCTCGCGTTCGAGCTGTCTCCGCTCTTTGCGCCGCACGGAGAGATCTGGGACGACGAGACCTTCGAGCGTTTGCTCGGCGTGCCGCAACTGATCGGCGCGAAGCACTCGTCGCTCGATCGCGCGCTGGAGCTGCGCCGGCTCGCGACACGCGATCGCGTACGGCCGTCGTGGCGCGTCTACACCGGTAACGATCTCGGCATCGATCTCGTCGCGTACGGCAGCGACTACCTGCTCGGACTCGCGACCTTCGCGCCGGAGCGCTTCGCCGAGCGCGACGCGGCGCTCGCGGCGGGCGACACTGCGTTCCTCGCACGCAACGACGTGCTGCAGCACCTCGGCAACGTCGGCTTCCGCGCGCCGATCCCTGCGTACAAGCACAGCGCCGCGCTCTTCCTGCAACTCACCGGCGCACTTGCGAGCGACGCGATCCATCCCCGTGCGCCGCAACGCCCCGCCGCCGATCGCGTTCTGCTCCACGATTGCGCGCTCCGACTCGGCATGCTCGACGATCCCGATCGCACGTGGCGCGAGCACGTGGCGCCGTTCCTCTGATCGGTGCCGGGCACCGTTCCCGCGCTCCCGGCAGCGGTATGCTGGGCCGCCCATCGCAGACGCGCGGTGGCGGAGGGGGCTAAGAGATGGATCTCTACGAGGCGATGCAAACTTGTCGCGCGGTGCGGCGCCACCGTCCCGACGCGATTCCGGACGACGTGCTGCGGCGCGTGCTCGAGGCCGCGACCTTCGCGCCGACCGGCGGTAACGCGCAGCCGTGGCGGATGATCGCGGTCCGCGACGCCGAGAAGCGTCGCGCGCTGCGCGATCTCTACTTGCCGCTCTGGCAGGAGTACTCGAAGGAGTACATGCGCGTATCGGCGGGGCTCACCGGCGAAGCGGCCGCGAAACGCGACCGCATGCTCGACGCCGCCAATCATCTGGGCGAACACCTCGACGTGTCGCCGGTGATCGTGGTCTTCGTATTCGACGTGCGGCGCATGTCGATCACGGATGACGGACTCGGGCGACCGTCGGTCGTCGGCGGCGCATCGATCTATCCCGCCGTGCAGAACCTGCTGCTCGCGGCTCGCGTCGAAGGACTCGGCTGCGTACTGACGACGCTGCTCTGCAAGGCCGAGCCGGCAGTGCGCGCGCTGCTCGAGATTCCGGATCCGTGGGCGACGGCGGCGTTCGTGCCGATCGGCTGGCCGGCCCGCAAGGGCCACGGTCCACTCACCCGCCGTCCGCTCGGGAACATGGCGTTCGGCGATCGCTTCGGAGGAGCTCTGTAGATGCAATTCGCGCACACGGACAAGGTCGAGGCGATCCGTCACAAGCTGATCTCGTTCATGGACGCACACGTCTACCCGAATGAAGCGCGCTTCGAGGAATGGATCGCGCAGGCGCCGAGCCGCTGGAACGAAGCGCCGCCGCTGCTCGAGGAGTTGAAAGGCAAAGCCCGCGCAGAGGGACTCTGGAATCTCTTCCTGCCCGACAACGAGTGGGGCGCCGGTCTCACGAACCTCGAGTACGCGCCGCTCTGCGAAATCATGGGCCGCTCGCACGTCGCGCCGGAAATCTTCAACTGCTCGGCGCCCGACACTGGCAACATGGAGTTGCTCGCGAAGTACGGCTCGGAAGCACAAAAAGGACGGTGGCTGCTCCCGCTACTCGAAGGGAAGATCCGCTCCGCGTTCGCGATGACCGAACCGGATGTCGCCTCCAGCGACGCAACGAACATCGCGCTGTCGATCGTTCGCGATGGCGACTCGTACGTGCTGAACGGCCGCAAGTGGTGGATCACCGGCGCGCCGCACCCGCTCTGCAAGATCTTCATCGTGATGGGCAAGACGGATCCGAACGCAGCGCGCCACGAACAGCAGTCGATGATCCTCGTCGAGCGCGATACGCCGGGCCTGCGCATCGTGCGACCGCTCACGGTGTTCGGCTACGACGACGCCCCGCACGGTCACGCCGAGCTCGAGTTCAAGGACGTGCGCGTGCCCGCCGCGAACCTGATCCTCGGCGAGGGCCGCGGCTTCGAGATCGCGCAGGGGCGCCTCGGTCCGGGCCGCATCCACCACTGCATGCGCCTCATCGGGAAGGCCGAGCGTGCGCTCGAACTGATGTGTGTGCGCACCAAGCAGCGCGTCGCCTTTGGCAAGGCGATCGCGGAGCAGACGGTGACGCTCGAACGCATCGCCGAATCGCGCATCGAAATCGAGCAGACGCGCCTGCTGGTGCTGAAGGCGGCGTGGATGATGGACACGGTGGGCAACAAGGGCGCGCGCAAGGAGATCGCGATGATCAAGGTGGCGGCGCCCGCGATGGCGCTGCGCGTGCTCGATCGCGCGATCCAGGCGTTCGGCGCGGCGGGCTTGTCCGCCGACTTCCCGCTCGCCTCGTTCTACGCCGATTCGCGTACGCTGCGCTTCGCGGATGGCCCCGACGAGGTACACCGCAACCAGATCGGGCGACTGGAGCTACGCGATCACTGACCGCAAGCGGGGAGCGCAGCGAGCCGAAGACGAGTGAAGTTCATCGGGTCTGTCGCCTCGCGAGCGCCGCCACTGCAGCCAGCGCCGTTGCAGCGAGCGCTGCGTCGCCCGGCTCGGGAACCGTCAAGAAGGTGGGCGACGAATAGCTGAAGTCCACGCCGGAGACTTCGATCGTGAGCGATCCCGAAGCCGCGTACTCGCCGCTGTCGAGGTATTCGAGCGAAGTGGTCGGGACCGCTTCTCCCGAGACCGAGGCCGTCACGTAGAAGCGGGTCGGGAGAGCTTCCGCGGGCATGCTCTGCGTGACGGTCAGCAACCCGGGGCTCGCGCTACCGACGCTCGTGACATTGAAAGTTTGCGAGCAGTTCACGATGTCCTCGCCGGGCACGATGATGGATGGGTCCGAATAGAACCTCTGCCGGAAGCTCACCTGGCAGTTGTTCACGGCCAGCCCCGCGCTGACCGAACCGTCATCAGTGTCGCCGGAGCCGTCGGTCAGGGACCCCGAACCGTTCCAGGTGAGCCGCGCGGTGACGGTCACCGGGCCGCTCGGCGTATCGCCCGGATCGATCGACTCCTCGATGGTGGCGTACGAGTTGTTGTTCCCTGCGACGACGATCGGGTCCCCGGCGCCCCCTAGCAGCGAGAACCTCGAGAAGATCGACAGCACTCCGGAATCGCTGTCTGCCACGGCCTGGTGAAAGAAGAAGCTCGGATTGGTGCCCTGCACGCCGCCCTGCCAGACCGCTTCGGCATGGCCGTCGAATCGGTTCTCCTCGACGTCGCCGTGGAACTGGCTGCCCGCATTTACCGTCAGATGGTGTTTGTCCACAACGGTTTGTGCGCGTGCTGCTTCCGCGTGGAGCGCGCAGGCGCTCATGACGAGCAAGCCGAGACAACCACGACCGCCGATCGCCCCGAACCGCCGATTGCGCTGCATCCTGCTCCCTCCGCTCGGCGCCGAGAGCGCCTTCAGCACTGCTTCCATACTCGACACGTCGAACTTGCCCGGCGCCTCGCGCGGGTCACCAGCGTAGCCATTACCGTCGCGGCGACTGCTGCGGCGCCGGGCTCGGGAACCGTCAAGAAGGTCGGCGAAGAGAATTCGTAGGGCGCACCGGAAACTTCGACCGAGAGCTGTCCCGAAGCTTCGTACTCGCCACTGGGGCCCCCTTCTCCCTCGATCTGGGCTTCCACAAAGAAGCGAGAACTGCTCCCGATGGGAGTGTCGCGGATCTGTGTAACGGTCAGCAGCAAGGCGCTCGAGGATCAGAAATTCGTCGCGGTGCCCACGCACTCGGTCCCCTCGCTGGTCTGGGAGGGAAGCGAGCAGAAGCGCTTCGTCCAGCCCGCGCCGCACTGGCCGAGCCGCAGCCCCGCCGCCACTTTGCCGCTTCCAATCCCCATCGAGCCGGAGCCGCTCCAGTTGAGCGTCGCGGCAACGGTCACCGTGTCGCTCGTCGTCGCGCCCGGATTGATCGTCTCCTCGATCAAGGCCACCGATCGGCCCTCTGCCATCGAGACGATCGAGGAGATCGACAGCAACCCGGAATCGCCGTCTGCCACGGCATGGTGAAAGAAGTAAGTCGGGTTGACGCCCGGCACGCCGTCTTGGAAGAGGTGCTCGGCGCGGCCATCGAACCTGTCGTCCTCGATGTCGCCCTCGAACGGGTTGCCCGCCTGTGCCAACAGATGGTGTTTGTCTTGCGAGGTTTGCGCGCGCACCGCGGTTGTTTGGAGCGCGCACGCACTCACCAGCAGGAAGCCGAGCCACGCGCGACCGCCGATCGCTGCAAATCGCTGCGTACCGTGCATGTCGCCTCCTCCGGAATCCGCGCTCGACTCCGACTCACCTCCCCCATCTCGACTCGCTTGTTAGCATGCGCCGAGAACGAAACCTCGGGGGGACAAGGGCATGCACACGATCCACAGATTCGCTGTCGTCCTGGGAACCACGCTGCTGTGTCTAGGCGTTGCAAGCGCGTCCGTTGCGGCGGTCGAGCCCGCGCAGCCCGAGGCAGCGCCGCCGACACTGCCGTGGAAGGTCGGTACGGCCGGCGCGCCGATCGGCAACGACCTCGCGGAGATCGATCTCGGCGAAGGCCTGCTCTTTCTCGATCAGGCCGGCACGCGCGCGTTCCTCGACCTGTCGCAGAACCCGGCGAGCGGCGACGAGATGGCGATCGTCGCTCCGGCGACCGAAGCCGAACAGTGGTTCCTGGTCTTCGAGTGGAACGAGATCGGCTATGTGAAGGACGATGAGAAAGACGAACTCGACGCGGCGGCGATGCTCGCCTCGATCCGCGAGGCGACGATGGCCGGCAACGAGGAACGCACGAAGCGCGGCTGGGCGCCGATGGAGATCTTCGGCTGGCAGGAAGAGCCGCACTACGACACCGCATCGAATCACCTCACCTGGGCGATCGTGGGTGCGAGCGAAGGGCACCAGACGATCAACCGCATGATCAAGCTGCTCGGCCGTAAAGGCGTGATGACGGTGACGCTCGTCGCTGCGCCCGAAGAACTTGCAACCGCATCCGCGCGCGTCGATACACTGCTCGGCGACTACCGCTTCCGCCCCGGCAACACCTACGCCGAATACCTGCCCGGCAAGGACTCGATCGCCGAGATGGGGCTCAAGGGATTGATCCTCGGCGGCGCCGGTGCGGTGCTGATCAAGTCGGGCCTGCTCGCGAAGTCCTGGAAGGTGATCGTCGCCGTGCTCGTCGGCGTGGGAGCAGGCGTCGCGCGCCTGCTCGGTCGCAAGAAGGATGTGGGCAGCGGAACCACGCCGACCTGATCGGATTTCGTGGAGCTCCTCGCCGTCTTCGCGCTCTTCTATCTCTGGGAAGGCCTGCTCTTCGGGATCCCCGGCGCGCTGCTCTTCGCATCCGCGCGAAACGGCTTTCGCGCGCGACAGAGCGACGGGCCGGCGCTGCTGCCGCTGCGGCCCGGGCGCATCGCGGTTCTCGCTGCGCCGCTGCCGTTTCGCATCGGCGACGCGGGCGTCGCGAGCGACGTGGTATTGCGTCGCTTCGGCACGCGCAATCTCGGCGAAGCGGCATCGCGCGCGGTCGGCTTCGACGCGCTGAAGGACGTCGTAGCCCGTCGATCGATGCTGCGCGTCGGCGGTCGCCCGTTCGCACGCGCCGCGTCGGCAGAACACGCCGAAGCCGGCGCCGCGCGACTCGCCGCGCTCGGCCTCGCGACGCCCGCGGACCGAATCGACGCGTTCGTCGCGACTGATCGCGAGGCAGCTGACGTCGCCGCGTTCCAGGCACGCGTCGATGGCGCTCGGCGCGCGCTGCGCTGGCTCGGCACCGTTTGCGATGCGTACATCGCAGCGCTCTTCGTCGCGCTGCCGATCGCGATCGCGACACTCGATGAGACGACGGCCCTGCTCGCTTCGCTCCCGGTTCTCGCGACGCTGCACGGCGTCGCGCTCGGATTGGCATGGCGCGCGCATCGCGCGCTGCGGCCGGACGCGCGCGCGGATCGCTTCGAAACGCTGCTCGCAGCAACGCTCTTCCCGCCGCATCTGTTGCGCCTCCCGCAGCGAATCTTTCTCGCCGCGATGGGAGCTCCAGCGCCTGTTGTGGCGGCGACGGCGCTGCTCGCGGGCGACGCGCGCCTCGCATTCCTGCGCCGCGAAGTGGCCGCGCGCACACGCGACGTGCAGCGCAGCGATGCGGACGACGCGCTCGGTCATTCGCTCTGCGAGCGCGCGCTTGCCGACGTGCTCGCGATTGCGGCACAGGTAGGCATCGCCGAAGCAGAGCTGCGCCGGCCACCGCCGCGCGCCGAACCTCACTCCGCCGCCTACTGTCCCGGTTGCCTCGCTGAGTACCGCGCCGGCTTCGACACCTGCGCGGATTGCAGCGTGGCGCTCGTCGCCTACGAGCCTTGAATGCGCAGGATGCGCGAGCACGGTGAACGCCGGTTCGCCGTTGCGGCAGGTCTGACTCTGCGCTTCCTTACATCCCATTTCAGGTAAGGAGGGTCGCACGCAGACCCTCCACCCAGAGGTCCCGTCATGGATACCGCCGCTCGCCTCACATCGAAGGGCCAGGTCACGATCCCGAAGAGCGTGCGCGACGCGCTCGGGTTGAAGGAGGGAGACGAAGTGCTGTTTCGTGTCGAAGGAAAGCGCGCGGTGCTCGCGCGCACGGCCAGCCTGATCGATCTCGCTGGCTCCGTGCGCGTGCCCGCCGCCAAGCGCGGGCTTCCGTGGAGCGAAGTCCGGCGCCGCACGCGCGTCGCGCGAGGGCGACGCGGCGTTTGAAGGCGCTCGTCGATACCAACGTTCTGGTCCGCCACCTGACTGGTGATCCGCCGGCGCAAGCTGCGCGCGCCACGCGCTTTCTCGCCGAAGCACCCGCGCTGGTGCTGACCGAGATCGTTGCCGCCGAACTGGTCTACGTACTCGAATCGTTCTACCGGGTCGCGCGCGCGGAAGTCGCGGATCTGGTGCGCGCAGTGATCGCCTTCCCGTCGATCGAGACCGAGCGGCCGGCAGAATTGGTACGCGCGCTGCAGCTCTACGAAGTCGAGCGACTCGATTTCGTCGAGGCGACTCTCGTCGCGCGCGCAGAAGCGACCGGCGTCGGCGCAATCGCTTCGTTCGATCGCGCGCTCGATCGCATTCACAGCGTCGATCGCATCGAACCCTGAAGCCGGCGCGCGGCGCCGCGGAGAACGCGCATGATTCTCGTCACCGGCAGCATCGTCGCGCGCGAGGGCAGCCTCGATGCGCTGATCGCGCAGAGCCTCGAACACGTGCGGCGTTCGCGCACCGAGCCGGGTTGTCTGTCGCACGCGGTGCATCGCGACGTCGAGAACCCGCTGCGCCTCGTCTTCGTCGAGGAGTGGAGCGATCGCGCGGCGCTGGCGACACACTTCGCCGTACCCGGATCCCTCGCGTTCGTTGCGGGCGTGCGCGCGCTGGCCGCCGAGCCGCCGCAGATTCGCGTCTACGAAGCGGAGCGCGTGAAGGCCTGAGCGATCGCGTCGAGGTGGTACGCCAACTCCGCGGGCGCGGAGACGAACGGCGAGTGATCCGCCTCCATCGTGACGACGCGCTCCATCGCGAAGCGGCGATGCATCCGGCGCTGCAACTCGATCGAGATCGCCTGATCGCGCGTGCACTCGATGTACGCCTGCTTCACATCGAGATCCGTGGGACGCTCGACGCGCTGGATCAGCGGCAGCATCGGCGTGGGGACGAGACGCGCGATCGCGTGCTGCGCGTCCTCCGGCGTGCAGCCGTTGTAGAACGCGTCCGTCGCGCGTTCGGGCCGGATCGCGACGCGACCGAAGCCCCAGCGGACCGCCGCCGAAACGCGCGACGCCGCGTCGGTGCGACCCAGCGACATCAGCGATTCGCCCCGCTGCGGGGCGAACGCGCAGAGATAGACGAGCCCGGCAAAGAGGCTCGGCTCCTCGGCGGCGGCTTGCGTGATCACCAGGCCGCCCATGCTGTGGCCGACTGCGACGACCGGCGGCCCGCCGCGCGCCGCCTCGCGCGCCGTGCGCGCGAATGATCGCAGCGTCGCGCGCCACCACGGCGTGCGATCCGCGCCGAGCGATGGCAGGTCCGGCGCGATCACCTCGTGCCCCGCCGCGCGCATCAGCGGCACGATGCGATCCCAGCACCACGCGCCGTGCCAGGCGCCGTGAATCAACAGCAAGCGGCTCACGAAGGCGCGATCAAAGCGAGTTCAGAATTGCTTCCGCGCTCGACACTTCGAACTTCCCCGGCGCTTCGATCGCGAGGTGCGTGACGACTCCGTTCTCGGCGATCAGCGCAAAGCGCTGCGAGCGATGGCCCATGCCGAACTTGCTGCCGTCGAAGTCGAGACCGAGCGCCTTCGCGAACTCGCCGTTGCCATCGGCCGCCATCACGACCTTGTCGCCGACGTTCTGATCCTTGCCCCACGCGCTCATCACGAACGCGTCGTTCACGGACAGGCACACGATCGTGTCGACGCCCTTGGCGCGAATCGCCGCCGCGTGCTGCACGAAGCCCGGCAGGTGCTTCTTCGAACAAGTCGGCGTGAACGCGCCGGGAACCGAGAAGAGCACCACCTTCTTGCCGCCAAAGATCTGCTCGGTGCTCTGATCCGCGATGCCGTCCGCGCTCGGAACCTTCAGCGTCGCCGCGGGAATCTTGTCGCCAACTTGGATTGCCATTGTCTTGCCTCCGATCGGAATGTCAGTCGTGTTCTGGCGTTGTGTAGCTCACGCGAAGTCCGCCGCGAACTCGTCGAGCGCGTAGAGCACGCCGTCGCGCTCCGCGATCGGAAACGGCTCGAGCTGGTCGCCCTGGCACGGACCCGCGAGGCAGAGGCCGTCGTCGATGCGGAAGAGCGCGCCGTGCGTCGCGCAGACGATGTGGCGCCGTTCGCGATCGAGGAACTCGTCCGGCGCCCAATCGAGTGGCGTGCCGACGTGCGGGCAGCGATTCACGTACACATGCACGGCGTCACCGCGGCGCACCGCGAAGATGCGCACCTTTGCGTCATCGCCGCCGATCGTGAAGCCGCGCGCGGCGCCGTCCGGTATCTCGTCGATGCGACAGAGCGCGGTGCCGATCGCCTCGGGCACTCAGCCGAGCGCCTTCTCGATTGCCGCGACGAGCGCCGGATCTTCGGGCGCAGTCGGCGGTGCGAAGCGCGCGATCACCTTGCCGTCGCGCCCGATCAGGAACTTGCCGAAGTTCCACTTGATGTCGCCCGCGCCTTCGGGCTTCGCATCCTCTGCGCTGAGCCATGCGTAGAGCGGATGGCGCGACACACCGTTGACGTCGATCTTCGAGAACATCGGGAACGAGACGCCGTAGGTGAGCGAGCAGAATTCCTGCACCTCGGCGTCGCTGCCGGGCTCCTGACCCGCGAACTGGTTGCACGGGAAGCCGAGCACTTCGAGACCGCGCGCGCGGTAGGTCTCGAAGAGCGTCTCGAGTCCCTTGTACTGCGGCGTGAGGCCGCACTTCGAAGCGACGTTCACGACGAGCGCGACCTTGCCGTCGTAGTCGCGCAGGGAAGAGTCCTTGCCGGAGATCGTGCGGGCGGAGAAATCGTGGAGGATGGGCATCGCGGTTTCCTTTCGTGGCGTGCGGGTTTCTAGCCTATCCGAGAGCCGCGAGGAGAGCAGCGCCCGCGCCGCCTCAGTCCAGATCCACGGCATCGAGCACGCGATCCAACTCGGTGACGTCGGCCGTGGTCGGAACGAGGTAGCACTCGTCGATTCCCGCGTTGCGAAGATCTCGAAGCGCGCTGCGCAGCGCGGCGTCGCCGGCGCAGAGGCAACGCGCGGCGAGCGCCTTTGCCGCAGCGGCGCCGAAGATGGCGAGGTAGCGACGCGCATAAGCGTCGAGGCGCGCGGGCGCATCGGCGCCGAGTGCGAACCAGAAGCTGGTCGTGTATTGCGGGCGCACCTCGCGGCCCGCGTCGCGCCACGCGAGTTCGGTGGTGCGCACGAGCTTCGCGGCCGCGGCGGGATCGGGAGCGAAATCGAAACCGAGTACACCGTCGGCCCAGCGCGCGGCGCGCGCCAGCGGCTTCGGCGCCGTTGCTGCTGCGAGCAGCGGCGGACCCCCGCTCTGCAGCGGGGTCGGTCCGATCGGCGCGGATCCTTCACTGCACACACCGCCCGCCCAGATGCGGCGAAGATCGGCGACGAGATCGTCGAGTCGATCGTGGCGCCGTGCGAACGAGACGCCGCATGCGCGGTAGTCCTCCTCGCGACCCCCGACGCCGAGCCCGAGCGTCACGCGCCCGCCCGACAACACGTCGAGCGACGCGACTCGCTTCGCGAGTTGCGCAGCCGAATGCAGCGGCGCGACGAAGAGCGTCGAAGCGATGCGCACGCGCTCTGTGACGGCAGCCGCCGCCGCGAGCGCGACGCCGATCTCGACGTTCGGAAAACTCACGCGCTCACCCGCAGCGATGCTCGCGAACGGTCTCGCGTCGATGCCTCGACTCCACGCGAGCAGCGCCGCGCGGTCGCAATCGGGCGCCATCGTCGGAAGCGTCATCGAGATCTTCATCGCGGCGGCGGACTCTCGCAGAGCGCGGTGAAGGCAGCCAGCGAATGCGCGATCGCAAACGGGCATGGCGTAAATTCCGCCGCGGCTAGACTCGAGCGCCGTGAGATCCCTCCCCTCCGTGTTTCCCGAGCCGATAGCGAGCAAAGCCTGATCCGATGACGGCGCCGCAACGAAAGATCGGCCCCGCGCTCGGGATCTGGCAACTCGCGTGGCCGGCGATCGTGATGAATCTGCTCGCGTCGCTGGTCGGCTTCGTAGACACCAAGATCGTCGGCTCACTCGGCGCGCCCGCGATTGCGGCCGTCACCACCGGCAACCGGATCTTTTTCATCTTGCAGGCGCTGTTGATGGCGGTCACAGCGGGAACGACGGCGCTGGTCGCTCGTTCGTGGGGCGCCGGCAATCGCGAGGAGGCCGAGCGCGTGACGCGCGCGTCGCTCGTGCTCTGCATGGGCGTCGCGCTCGTGGTGAGCGTTCCCGCGCTCTTCTTCTCGCATACGCTCGCCAGTGTGTTCCGTCTCGAGGCGCACACGATCGATCTCGCGTCCTCGTTCATCCGGTGGCTGGCGCCGTTCCAGCTTGCGTTCGCGGTGCACTTCGCGCTCGGCTCCGCACTGCGCGCGGCGGGCGACACGCGCACGCCGCTCGCGATCGGCGCGCTCACCAACGTGGTGAACGTCGTGCTCGTCTACGGCCTCGTGTTCGGCCGCTTCGGCATGCCAGAGCTCGGTGTCGCCGGCGCCGCGATCGCCAGCGGCATCGCCTTCACGGTCGGCGCACTCGTGCTGGTGTTGCTCTGGTGGCGCGGCAAGCTGGTGCTGCGCGTGGGTGGATCGGGTTGGTGGGAGCGCAGCCGCGTGCGCCGCATTTTCGACATCGGCTACCCGGCCGGTCTCGAGCAAATGGTGTGGCAAGGCGGCTTTCTGGTGTTCCTGTGGATAGTGTCGCTCTACGGAACCGACGCCTACGCAGCGTATGGAATCGGCGTCACGATCCTGTCGTTCTCGTTTCTCGTTGGCTTCGGCTTCTCGATCGCGGCGTCCACATTGGTCGGCCAACACCTCGGTGCACACGATCGCGCCGGCGCGACGCGCAGCGGCTGGCGCGCGCTGCGTCTCGCATTGCTCGTGCAGAGCAGCTTCGGTCTGGTGATCGTGCTCTTCGCGAAACCACTCGCGCGCTTCATGATCGACGACCCCGAAGTCGTGCGACTCACCGTCATCTTCATCTACATCCTCGGCTCGGTGCAGCCGCTGATGGCGATCGAGTACGCGATGGGCGGCGCGCTGCGCGGCGCAGGCGACACGCGCTACCCACTCTTCGCGGTGTTCGCCGGACTCGTCGGCGCGCGCGTGACGCTGGCAACGCTCTTCGCATGGTACGAACTGCCGGTGGAATGGATTTTCGCCGCGCTGATCGCGGACTACATCGTGAAGGCGACGCTGCTCACCGCGCGCTTTCGTTCGGGACGCTGGCAGAACGCGGTGCCCGATCCATTGCACGCCCACGCGGTGGAGCCCGAGCCATCGTGAGCCGCCGTGCCGCACGGATCGCGCTCGCGCCTTGACCCCGGTGGGCCACGCTGGCATTCTCGGCCGCCGCTTGACTCGTGAGTCAACCGATTCGCGGCCCTGCCCTCCGGCCCCTTGAAGGAGACTTCGATCCGATGTCCAAGCCCCTGCCCGTCGTCGATTTCCTGAAGATCCCCGAGAGCGGCGATCCGTATCTCGAAGGTCAGAAGTGCGGAAGCTGCGGCGCCATCTATCTCGGCGTGCGCCCCGTGTGCTCGAAGTGCGGCGCGCGCGACAAGATCGCGCCGGTGAAACTCTCGAACGAGGGTCACCTCTATGTGTACTCGATCGTGTTCCGCTCGTTCCCCGGCATTCAAGTGCCGTACGTGTCGGCGATCGTCGATCTCGAAGGCGGCGGCACGGTGAAGGGCAATCTCACCGGCGTCGATCCCGATCCCGCGAAGATCAAGATGGGGATGCCGGTGCGCGTCGTGTACAAGGACGCGCTCGGTCGCAAGGACAAAGAAGGCAACTCGTACCTCTCGTATTTCTTCGAGCCGCGCTAGGCGCCTGCTCGTTCGCCACTTCCCACCAGGAGAAATCAAAATGAGCGACGTGTATGTCGTTGGCATCGACATGATCAAGTTCATGAAGGCAGGCACGGGGCCTGCGGTCGAGACGCTCGGCGCGACAGCGGCGCTGATGGCGCTCGATGATTGCGGCCTGAAGATCCAGGACATGGAAGCGCTCTACTGCGGCAATCTCGGCCAGGCCGGCGCGATGGTCGGACAGCGCGTGCTGCAGCAGATCGGCCAGACCGGTATTCCCGTCGTGAACTGCGCGAACGCTTGCGCCACCGGCGCAACGGCGTTCCGCGAGGGTTGGATGTCGATCAAGGCCGGCGTCTACGACACGGTGCTCGCGGTCGGTGTCGAGAAGATGGGCGGCGGCTTGCTCGGCGGCGGCGGTGGTGGCGGCGGCATTCCGAAGGAAGGCCTGCTCGGTTCGATGACGATGCCCGCGGTCTTCGCCGAAGCCGGCCAGGAACACGCGCGCAAGTACGGCACCACCTTCGAGCAGTTCGCAAAAGTGTCGGTGAAGAACCACCACCACTCGACGCTGAATCCGAAGGCGATGTACCAGATCGAGACGCCGCTCGAGACCGTGATGGGCGCCGAGATGATCGCGTACCCGAACACCAAACTGATGTGCTCGGTGAACGTCGATGGCTCGGCCGCCGCGGTGCTGATGTCGGAGAAGAAGGTCAAGGAGCTCGGGCTGATGGGCCGCGCCGTCCGCATCAAGGCATCCGTGCTCACCAGCGATCCGTGGCAGGAACGCGATCTGGTGATGCCCGACGTCAACACCTGCACGCGTCTCGCGGCGAAGAAGGCATACGAAATGGCGGGCGTCAGCGCGAAGGACATCAACCTCGTCGAGCTGCACGACTGCTTCGCCACCGCCGAGATCCTCCACTACGAGAACCTCGGCCTCTGCGGCGACGGCGAAGCGGGCCACATGATCGACAGCGGCGCGACGGCGCTCGGCGGCAAGGTGCCGGTCAACGTCTCGGGCGGCCTGCTCTCGAAGGGCCACCCGCTCGGCGCCACCGGCATCGCGAACGTCTACGAAGTCGCGACACACCTGCGTGGCGAAGCCGGCAAGCGCCAGGTCCCGAACGCAAGACTCGGCATGACCCACGTGATCGGCCTCGGCAGCGCGTGCGCGATTCATATCTTGGAGAAGGTCGCGTAGCTGGGTGAGGTCACGGAGCGCCTCGCGCACGAAGCGCCCGCGCACGAAGCGCTCCGCACCGATCGGAGTCAACGAGCCCCGTTTCCCGCGTAGCGAGCCATCGGCGAGCGGCGAGCCTCATGAGTTGCGCTCGCCAATGAATCTCCCCATCCCGCCCGCAGCTCAACGCCCGTTTCCCGCGTAGCGATCCAAAGGCGAGCGGCGAGACTTCATAAGGACGTTCCCGCGTAGCGAGCCAAAGGCGAGCGGCGAGACTTCATAAGGACGTTCCCGCGTAGCGAGCCAAAGGCGAGCGGCGAGACCCCATAAGGCCCGCAGTCGCCCCGGCAACGCCGAGAGACCGGAGCTCCCCTGCGCATAGGCATCGTCTCCGACACGCACAACCACCTGCCGAACGTCGCTCGCATCGTCGAGCTGCTGAATCGCGCGGGCGTGGACCGCGTAGTCCACACCGGCGACATCACACAAGCCTCGACACTCGAAGTGCTGGCGCGTCTCGACGCGCCGCTCTTCGGTGTCTTCGGCAACAATGATGCGGGCGAGCGCGCCGCGCTCGAAGCCGCAGCAGCGCGCTACGCGATGACGATCGCCGCGCCGCCGCTCGAACTCGTGTGGGCGGAGCGACGCATCGTCGTCGTCCATGACCCGCGCGATCTCGCCGTCGCGCAGCATGCCGAACACGCAGTCGCGCTCCACGGCCACACGCATCGACGCACGATCGACCGCAGCGACGGGCGCCTCATCTTCAATCCAGGCGAATGCGCGGGTCACCTGCCGGGGCACAACGCCGTCGGCGTTCTCGATCTAATCACGCTCGAGACGGAGATCCTGTCGTTCTAGCGTTTTTGCGTTCGACCGGGCTGCGTGTTGCGTCTATGCTCGCCCTCCCACCGAGGAGAATCGACATGCCCAAGAAGAAGACCAAGAAGACGAAGACGAACGGAAGCAGCGCCGTGGTGCGCGCGTCGTCGCGACTTCTCGCCGACAGCTACACGCTGTACCTGAAGACGCACAACTATCATTGGAACGTGACGGGACCGATGTTCACCACGCTCCATGGGCTCTTCATGACGCAGTACACGGAGCTGTGGCTCGCGGTGGACGAGATCGCGGAACGCATCCGCGCGCTCGGCGAGCTGGCGCCCGGCTCGTACGCGGAGTTCACCAAGCTCTCGCACGTTTCGGATCCGCGCGGCGTGCCGAAGGCGGTGGACATGATCCGCGAACTCGTCGCCGACAACGGAACCGTGTCGGCAGCCGCGCAGGCACTCTTCGAAGCCGCCGACGAAGCCGGCGACCAGGCCAGCGCCGACCTCGCGACGCGCCGCATGGACGTCGCGCAGAAGAACGCGTGGATGCTGCGGAGTCATCTCGAGTAGCGGGATCAGGAGATCGGAGCGATCTCCACCGGCACGCCGGTCATGAAGGCCTGACTCGAGAGCGGCTCGAAGCTGCCCGGTCCGGTCGGCAGCAATGCGTTCGCGTTGACGCCGGGCGTGCGTTGCGCGACGCGCATGCCGGGCGTGCGCTGGTTGCCCCATCCGTGTGTCAGCGCGACGACGCCGCGCACGAGGCCGTCGTCCACCTCGACTTCGACCTCGACGGCGCCGTGCTCATTCCACAGACGCACCGTCGCGCCGGCTTCGAGTCCGCGCGCGCGCAGATCGTCGGGATGCACGGCGAGGCGGTTGCGATCGCGCGCGCCGCGTTTCATCGCCGGCACGTTCGCGTACCACGAGTTGTGCATGAACGGATCGCGGCGCGTGATCAGCTTCAGCCGCGCAACACCCTCCTCCGCCACTTCGTCGAAAATCGCCTCTGCGCGCACGAGCGCTTCGGCAAAGGCCGGCGGGCAGCAATCGACCTTGTGGTCCGACGTCTGGATGTGTTCTTCGTAGAACGAGCCCGCATCGAGGCCGTCGTCGAAGACCGCACCGTGCGGCAGTTTGCGCAACGCGTCGAGCGTCAAGTTGCGGCTGCGAAGCATGTGATCGATGCGCGACCACGGATCCGCCTGCGTCGCGCCGTCGAACGGCGACTTCAGGCCCATCGCCTGCGCGAGCTTGCCGAAGATCCACCACTCCTCGCGTCGCTCACCGCGCGGCGCCACGACCGGATCGGTCCACTGCACCCACGGTCGATGCTGCAAGCCGAGCCCGGTGATGTTGATGTCGGCGCGCTCGAACATGTCGGTCGAGGGCAGCAGCCAGTCTGCGTACTCGCCGCTCGCGTTGCGGTAGAGATCGACGCCGACGAGCAGCTCGAGTTGCGCGAAGGCCTTGCGGAGTTTCTCCTCGCCGCCGATCGAGAGCAGCGGATTGCCCGCGACGACGAAGAGCGCGCGCACCGGTTCGCGCGCGTCGGTGATGAACTCGGGCAGCAGGTTGCCGGGCAGCGCGCCTTTGCGCAGCGGACCGAATTCGCTGTCGCCGAAGCCGCCGGAGAAATCGCGACGACCCGCCTTCGCGCTTTTGTAGAAGCCGACCGAGAGCACGTTGCCGCCGCGGCGATCGAGGTTGCCGGTCGCGAACGAGAGCATCTGCACCAGCCAATACGCGAGCGTTCCCTGGCGGCCCATGTTCACGCCGGTCGACATGTGCACCGACGCCGCGCCCGCGGCGCTCCACTCGCGGGCGAGTCGCCGAATCGTGTCGGCGGGGATGCCGGTGACGTCCGCCACGCGCGCCGCAGGGAAGCGTCGGATGAAGGCGCGGAACGCTGCGACGTTGGTTCCGTGCTGCGCGAGCGCGCGCTCGTCGAAAGCGCCCGCAGCGTCGATCTCGCAGAGCAACGCGGCGAGCAGATACACATCGGTGTCGGGGCGGATCGGGATCCAGTCGCCGGTGCTCTTCGCGACCGACTCGATGCGGCGCGGATTCACGAAATAGAGCTTTGCACCGCGGCGCTTCGCCTCGCGCATCCGCTCCATCGGATCGGCCACCGAGATGAACGAGCCGTGCGACACACGCGGGTTCGCGCCGAGCACCAGCAGGAACTCGGTGTGATCGAGATCCGGGATCGGGTGGATCGTGCTCGAGCCGAAGACCGCCTCGGAACCGGCGAACTTGTTGGCGCAATCCTGTGTTCCGGAAGAGAACGCACGCCGCACACCCAGCTGCGCGAAGAACGCAGACACGGCCGGCCCGGCCAGCGTGTTGAACGCCGTCGGGTTGCCCATGTAGTACGCGACCGCGTTCGGCCCGTGCCGGTCGACGATGCCGCGCACGCGCGTGGCGATGTCGCCGATCGCGTCGTCCCAGCTCGCGCGCTCGAAGCCGCCGTCGCGCTTGCGCAGCGGATGATCGAGGCGATCCGGGTCGCGGTGTACGTCGATGCCGGCAATGCCCTTGTTGCACGCGAAGCCATTCGTCACGGGATGCGCGCGATCGGGCGACAGCGCCGTCAACACGCCGTCCTCGACCTGCGCGACGAGTCCGCACGCCGGCTCGCAGACGCGACAGAAGGTGTGGATCTCGCGCGCTTCGACATTGCTCATCGCGGCGTCCTCCGTGTGGCGGGCCAGCGTAGCCGCACACAGCGACGTTGGATCCTCCCCGCGCAAGTGGCATGCTGCCGCGTCATCGTCGGCAGGGGGAATCTTCATGCGATCGATCGCGATGCCCGCTCTAGCGCTCTTGATCGTCTCGCTCGCGCTCGGCACTGCGCAGGCCGGCGGCCCGCCGTGCGCGCCGGGCTCCTTCGGCGCCAACGGCATCGAGCCTTGCTTCGCGTGTGACGCGGGCACCTTCGCCGCGAACCAGGGATCGTTTTCTTGCGATCCGTGCGCGGTCGGCACCTATGCGTCGAGCGCTGGTTCCGCTTCGTGCCAGAGCTGCGAGCCCGGGAGCTTCGCCGCGCAACAGGGCACGATTGCGTGCTCGCTCTGCGAGGCCGGGCGCTTCACGGAGAACTTTGGCGCTACCGCGTGTCAAGACTGTCCGCCCGGCTACTTCTCCGATCAACGCGGCCAGACGAGTTGCCTGCTCTGCAACGCCGGCACCTTCGCGGCCGAGTCCGCGAGCAGCAGCTGCCAGCCGTGTGCAGCGGGTCAATTCAGCGAAGTGTTGGGCGCGACAGCCTGCACCGAGTGCAACGCGGGTACGGCGTCCTCGGAGGTCGGTGCGAACTCGTCGCAGGCGTGTGCGCCGTGCCCCACAGGAACCTTTGGCGGGAATGCTGGAGCGTCCGCGTGTGGCGCGTGTCCGCGCAACACCTTCGCATCAGCTGTCGGCCAGACCCAGTGCTCGATTTGTGGCTGCGACGACGAAGTCGCCTGCACGCGTGACGCATGCAACCAAGTGTCGGGCGCGTGCACGGCGCCGGTGGTGTCCACCTGCCAGCCAATCGAGGTCGCCTTCTTCGGAACCGTCACCTCCGTGGACTCCCCGCTCACCTCTGCCGTGTCGCTCGGATCGCCGGTCGAAGGCCACTTCTCGTACGACCCGGAGGCGCCCGACGCGACACCGCTCAACCCGATCTTCGGCGACTACCTGAGCGCCGTGACCGGTTTCGAAGTGTCGATCGGCGGCAACGACGGGATCTTCGCGACCAGTCCAATGGGGAGCGTGCAGATCACAGACGGCTTCGGGCAAGGCGACGTCGTCGCCTTCTACGCGCATGCTGCGGATGGTCTCGACGGATCGGAGCTCGACGCTCCGACCGACGGCATCTACAACTCGTTCCAGCTGCGACTCGTGGACGCGAGCGCCACCGCGCTCACGAGCGACGCGATTCCCGCGACAGCGCCTGCCTTCTCGCGCTTCGCAAGCCGGACCGCCCAGCTCGAGATCTTCTCGCCGTCACTGGGTGCGTTGTTCGTCGCAGCGAGCGACGTAGAGAGCGTGCCGGAGCCGCAAGCGGCGCTCGGAATCGCGACGGCGCTCGCGTGCCTGCTGGCGATGGTGCGGGCTTCGGAGCGCTAGCGTCGCAGTTCTGTGACGCCCGCAAGCGTGCCGAGCGCGGCAATCATCGCGAGGGCCAGCGCCGCGCTGCCCGGCTCCGGCACCGCGAGTCCCGACAAGCCGCTCTCGATTCCGAGCGGACCGATCTCGGTGAGCGCACCGGTTCCGGGATCGAGCGTGAAGAGCGCATCCGCACCGCCCGCTCCGCCGTCGGCGACGTAGAGCGTTCCGGTGCGCGGATCGAAGTCCATGCCGGCGAGCGCGCCGAGCGGTTCGGAGAGCGCGACACTCGAGAGCGTACTCGCGTTCGTCGGATCGAGTTCGAGAACGGTGTCGTTGCCGGTATCGATCGCGTAGAGCGTGCCGTCGGCAGCGAAGGCGAGCGCGCTGATGTCGCTCGAGCCGATCTCGCCGACGACGCTCGCGGTGCTGCTCGGCAGATCGATGCGCAGCAGCGTGAACGGGAAGATCAGATCGGTGAGGCCGATCGCGTAGAGATCGCCGGTGAGTGGGTCGATCGCGAGATCGCCTTCGCCGACCTGCTCGCCGATCGCGCCGAGCAGGGTGGCTTCGGGCGTACCGAGTGACGCCGCGAACAACTGACTCGGGAACGCCGCGTTCGCCTCCACCGTCGCGAGCAGCAGCGATCCATCGGCGGCGAACGCGATGCCCGCATAGAGCGTCAGGTTCACCGCATTTTCGGTGAAGACACGCGGATGCGACGCCGCGCCGGTGCGCGGGTTCACGTCGTAGACGAGCCCGTCGTTGAACGAGACGCCGATCAGTTGCGCCGCGCTGCCGGTTGCCGAAAGCGCAACGACGAGCGCAACCCCGATCGCGAGCGAAAGACGCACGAGTGCCTGCATGCTGGAGGGTGAGTGGCCGTCGGAGCGCTGGCGGTGACAAAGGCGCATCGATCAGCCGCCCGCCGGGTCCTTTTCGCCGTCGCGCCGCGCGTCCTCGCGCCGCTCGCGCTGTTCGAGCAGCGCCTGGAAGCGGCTGCGATCCACCGAGATGAAGAGGCCCTCGGCTTCGGCCGTCAGCTCGCCGTTTGCGCGAACTTTGCCGGTGCAGAAGATCTTGCGGCCTTCGGTGCGCACCAGTTCGCCTTCGAAGATCAGCTCGGTGAGCAGCGGCGTCGGGCGGCGGTAGTTCACCGTGAGGCGCGCCGTCATGCCGGGATTGCCGCCGAGCGATTGCACGTAGCCGAGCACTTCGTCGAAGGCCGCCGCGACGAAACCGCCGTGCACGCAACCCGGCGGCCCTTCGTAGGCGGCGCCGAAGGTGACGGATGCGATCGCGGTCAGCGGCCCCGAGCGACCGATCGTGATCGGCGGCGCGAGCGGATTCGCGAGACCGATCATCGGCGACTGATCGAAGAACGCGCCGACATCGCCCGCGTTCGCCGACTCGGCGTACCCATGAAAGTGTTTGAGGCGCGGGTGCGCGGTCAGCGCTTCCGCATAGCGCTCGAGCCCTTCGGCGGCGCGGCGCAATTCGTCTTCGGGCGCATTGCTCGGAACGAGGCGCTCGATAACCAGCCGCATCGCACTCGCGAGGCGGCGCTTCTGCTCCCATGCGTCTTGCCCCGAACTCTTCGTTGCGTCGAAGTGCGCGAAGATCCGAGGCCGTTCCTCGTCGCTCACGATTCGCTCTTCCCGATCGGCTCCCAGGCGCTCGACATCAGTCTCAAGCTCGGCCGATCCTTGCGCGACTCGATCTCCTCGAAGGTGCGCTCGTAGCCGGTCGAGCAGATCAACCACGCGCCGCCAGTCTTGATGTACTCGTCGTGGTAGAACGCGGCGCCGCGGATCGTGATCTGCGCCTTCGTCTCGATCACCTCGTCTTCGAGCGCCCACGTTGCGCTGGCCGTCCGATCGCTCGTGAACTCGATCTCCGGGTGATGCACGCGATGACTCGAGTGGAAGCTCGGCGCGCCCATCGCTTTGCGCAGGAAATCGACGATCGCGTCGCGACCGTCGAAAGCGTACTTGCCGCCGCTGTACGAGCACCTGGCGTCCGCCGTGAAGCACGTGCCGATCTCGTCCCAGAGCTTCTGATCGAGACAGCGCAGGTATTTGTATTTGAGGCGCTTGATCGCCTCGATTTCGTGCAGATCGACCGGCATTGCATCCTCCATGGGTGACTCGATGGCGCTCGGGTCCGCGCCTGGCGAAGCGGGCGGGATGATGCTGCTTTGGCCGAAATTTCACAGGCCACGATCCACGTCGCCCGGTGATTGCATTGCGACCCCGGAGCCGCGTACGCTGCGGCCTCGATCGAAAAGGAGCATCGATGCGCGACATCCTCGGATATCAGGGCAAGGCGGTGGTGGTGAGCGGCGCAGCGACGGGCATGGGCGCCGCGGTGGCGCGCACGCTGGTGGAACTCGGTGCGGAGGTGCACGCGCTCGACGTGCATCCCGTCGAGGCGAAGGTGGCGCAGACGATCCAGGTCGATCTGCGCGAGCGCGCGTCGATCGACGCTGCGGTGGCGAAGCTGCCCGCACACGTCGATCGGCTCTTCAACTGCGCGGGTCTGCCCGGCCCGCCGTTCTCTGCGCTCGATACCACGATGGTCAACTTCGTCGGCCTGCGACACCTGACGGAGTCGGTGCTGCCGCGCATCGCGGCGGGTGGCGCGGTTGCGAGCATCACCTCGGTGGCCGGGATGGGATGGAAGAAGAACATCGAAGCGGTGAAGCGGCTCTGCGAAACCGCGGACTTCGACTCCGGCAAGGCGTGGCTCGAAGCGAACGCCGACAAGAACAACGGCTACCTCTTCTCGAAGCAGTGCATCGTGTTCTATACGAAGACGCGCGCCGTCTCGCTGGTTCCGCGCGAGATCCGGATGAACTGCCTCTCGCCCTCGCCCACCGACACACCGATGCTGACGAGCTTCCACGCGCAAGTGTCGAAGGACTTCCTCGAGAAGCACTTCCTCTCGCCGATTGGTCGCAACGCGACGCCCGAAGAGATGGCGGAGCCGCTGATCTTGCTGAACTCCGATGCGTCGCGCTTCGTCTCGGGCGTGAACCTGATGGTGGACTTCGGCTACGTCGCCGCCGTCGAGGTCGGCGCGCGGCCGTCACTGCTCTGAGATCTCGCCCGCATCGGGGACGCGCCAGCGTCTGGGACGCAATGTGAGGGCGGCGAGGGCGATGGCGCCTGTCGCTAGCGCGGCGGGTTCCGGTACGACGACGGTGATCGCGGTGGCGGTGAACTCGGAAGTGTTGCCGGCTGCGTCGGTCGCGGTGGCGACGACTTCGTCGCCGGCCGTCACGGTCGCGGCCGGCGTGAAGCTTCGCGTCACGGTGCCGACGA
The DNA here is from genome assembly GCA_031396445.1 of Deltaproteobacteria bacterium. Classification (GTDB taxonomy): domain Bacteria; phylum Myxococcota_A; class UBA9160; order UBA9160; family PR03; genus PR03. Next base: position 30,483 of record JANNKU010000149.1, read on the forward strand.
TGAAGTCGCTGGCGTCGTAGCTGAGAGTGCCGAGGTAGAACTCGCCTTCCTCGTCGTCTTCGTCGGCGCCGTAGAAATCGACTTGCAGCGGATACGTCGCGTTGGCGGTTTCGGTCGGGACCGAGAAGGTCGCGGTCACCTGGTTGAGACCCGCGGCGTACGCGACATCGATCAGCACGGGCGTGTTCTGCAGCCGATTCGGTCCTGCGTCGGGATCGCCCGGGTCGTTGGGATTCTCGAAGAAAGCGCCGAGCTCGATGCCGATCGCGCCATTGCCCGTCATCGAGTTGCCGCGGATCGAGTTGCGGAGCGACGCCGCGCCGTCCACCCAGACGCCGTTCGCGCCGTTCGCGCGGAAGCGGTTGCCGGCGCCGACCGCGCCGACCGTATTCAGCGTCGCGCCGTTCAGCAGATAGACGCCCGCGCCGCCGTTGGGGATCGCCGCGGTGTCGGTGGCGTTCGCACCGATCAGATTGTCGACCACCGTGTTGCCGGTGGCGGTCGCAACGTCGAAGAGCACGCCGCTCTCGACGTTGCCCGAGATCAGATTGCCGAGGAGGAGGTTGTTCGCACCGTGCACGACGACGCCGTTGAAGTTGTCGAGTCGCACGGCGCCGCTGACATCGGTGCCGATGTAGTTGCCCGAGACGCTGTTGGCCGATGCGTTCTCGTCGATCCACACGCCGGCGATCGCATTGGCCGCAATCAGGTTGCGCTCCGAAACCATCGCCCCGCCGATCGTCGTGACTCTGGTGCCGACGAGTCGCACGCCGGCGCCGGCATTGCCGAAGTCCTGCGTGCCGCTCGCATCGGTACCGATGAAATTGCATGAGATGTAGACGTTCCCCGAAGCGCCGTTCACCTCGATCGCGTCGCCCGTGAACGAGTTGAGGATCAGACCGCGCACCACCACATCGTTGCCAGTGACCGACAGACCGTCGCTGCCCTGCGGACTGGCGTAGCCGGAGATCTCGATGCGCAGCGTCGGCGGCCACGTCGCGCAGCTCGCGTCCGATTGCGTCGTGCCGTCGATCGTCACGCCGGCCGCGATCGGCGGCAGCGCGGTAACCGGCGTGATCGTCTGAACACCGCCCTCTTCGATCGCGAAGTGGATCGCGTCGCCAGAGACGGCTGCGGCAATCGCTGCGCGCAGCGAGCCCGCGCCATCGTCGTCGGTATTGGCGACCGTGATGACGTCGGCGCCTGCCGCTGCGGCGAGCAGCGAGCCGACCAGCACGAACGCAGCGCGAGACACGGAATGGCGGAACATGGACTTCTCCCGGTGGATCCGGCGCCAACGTAGCTGGATCCCTGCGTGAGTGACCCAAGCGGGTCCTTTCGGGGCGGTGCGACGCGTGGCGCTGTTGACGTGAGCAGCGCGCCGGCAACCCTGCCCGGCCCGGAGGACGGATGGAACACGCGCAAGCACTCCCGTGGTGGTCGGCGTTGCCGTTCGCGGGGCTGTTGCTGTCGATCGCGGTGGTGCCGCTCGCGGCCGGTCACTTCTGGGAGTCGAACCGCAACAAGGGAGTGGTCGCGGCGCTCTTCGCGATTCCGACGGCGCTCTACCTCGTGCTCGGACTCGGAGCGGCCGGCGTCCACGAACTCGTGCACAAGGCGCTCGAGTACGCATCGTTCATGGCGCTGCTCGGCTCGCTCTTCGTGATCAGCGGCGGCTTCGTCGTGCGCGGGTCGCTGGCGGGTACACCCATCGTCAACACGGGATTGCTGGCGCTCGGCGCGCTGCTCGCGAGCTGGATCGGCACGACTGGCGCGTCGGTGCTGCTGATCCGCCCGCTGCTGCGCGCGAACGCAGAGCGCAAGAACAAAGTCCACGTCGTGGTCTTCTTCATCTTCATCGTGTCGAACTGCGGCGGCCTGCTGACACCGCTCGGCGATCCGCCGCTCTTCCTCGGCTTCCTGAAGGGCGTGCCGTTTCTCTGGACGCTCGGACTGTGGAAGCAGTGGCTCTTCGTGAACGGCGCGCTGCTCGTCATCTTCAACGTCTGGGATCAGATCGCGCTGAATCGCGAGCAGGCCGCGACGACTGAACCGCTGCTCGAAGAGCTGATCGAGCACGAGCCGCTGCGCATCGAAGGCGCACACAATTTCGCGTTCCTCGCCGGCATCATCGCGGTGATTTATGCGGCCGGCAGCGGCATCGGCACCGGCGGCGAACCGTGGCTCACCGGAATCCAGGAAGCGGCGATGATTGCGCTCGCGATCGCCGCCTATGCGACGACCGCCCAGCGCCTGCGCGAAGCGAACTCCTTCGGCTTCGCACCGATCGTCGAGGTCGCCGTGCTCTTCGCGGGCATCTTCGTGACGATGGCGCCTGCGCTGCTGCTGCTGAACCAGAACGCCGCGAGCTTGCCGATTCGCGAGCCGTGGCAGTTCTTCTGGGCGAGCGGGCTGCTGTCGAGCTTTCTCGACAACGCGCCGACCTATCTGACCTTCGCAGCCGCCGCCTGCGGACAGGCCGGCATCGCGCTCGAAGGTCGCTACCTCGCCGACTATCTCGCGATGGGCGACGAGGCGGCCGCGATCCTCGCGGCGATCTCGAGCGGCGCCGTCTTCATGGGCGCCAACACCTACATCGGCAACGGCCCCAACTTCATGGTGAAAGCGATCGCCGAAGAGAATGGCGTGCGGATGCCCGGCTTCTTCGGCTACATGGCCTACTCGAGCGCGGTCTTGATCCCGATCTTCGTGATCGTGACGTTTCTGTTCTTCGTCTAACTCGCAAGCGGAGGCCTCATGCTCGTCATCGCCGGAGAAATCGAGATCGATCCCGCCAACCGAGATGCAGCCGTGGCCGCCGCCGTTCGCATGATGGAGGAGACGCGCAAGGAGGCGGGCTGCATCTCCTACTCGTTCTCGGGCGATCTCGTGCAGAGCGGCGTCTTCCGCATCTTCGAAGAGTGGGAGTCGCAGGCGGCGCTCACGGCGCATTTCGCAGCGCCGCACATGGCGAGCTTCCAGAAGGCGGTCGGCGGACTCGGCGTGAAGCGCATGTCGATCCAGCGCTACGAAGTGAGTTCCGTCGGCCCGCTGCGCTGAAAGACGCCTCGGCTAAGCTGCGCCGCCGTGCGCAACCGCAACCTCCATCGCCTTCCCGTCGCATTGCTGATCGCAACGATCGCCACACTCGCGGTGGCCTGCGCGCAGCCCAAAGGTCCGCGCAACACCGCGACTCTCACGGGCAGCATCACCTATCGCGAGCACATCGCACTGCCAGCGACCGCGCGTGTCGAAGTGCAGCTCGTGGACGTGAGCGACGAGAATGTGCCCGCACCGCTGATCGCCGAGCGCCTGGTCGATGCGCCCGGCCAGGTTCCGATCGCGTTCTCGCTCAGCTACGACCCCGCTTCGATCCGCTCGAGCCATACCTACGCACTGCGCGTTCGAATCCGCGTCGATCAAGACATCTGGTTCGCGAGCAACGTCGATGTGCGCGTGCTCACCGCCGGCAATCCGACGCAGGTGGAGCTGCAACTCGAAAGGGTCAGCGCGAGCGGCGCGATCGTCCCGGCGGCGGCGACCCGCAACACCGATCCCGATCCGCCGAACCTCGATCCCAGAGCGAAAGCCGCGCGCGACGACACGCGCGCGATCGACGCCCGACTCGACCGCCTCGACATGCGCGAGGTCACCGACGGTCCGGAGCGGACCGGCTTCGAACCGCGCCGTCTGCGCCTCTGGGTTCGCGACGGCGAGCCCGTGAAGCTGACCGTGACGGAAGCCTCGCAAGCGGGGCGCACGACGACGACGTCGTCGTACTACTTCCGCGATGGCGAGCTCTTCTGGGTTCGCACGCCGGCCGGCGGGTACCTCTTCGAAGGAAGCGCGCTCACGCTGTCGCTCGATGCGAGCTTGAAGCCGGTCGCCAGCGCGAAGGCGGCGGATCCGCAGACCCAACAAGCCCGCCTGCAAACCGAACTCCGCTCCGCGCTGGCCGAGTTCGGCGTCGAGTAGGAAAAGTGGAGCCGGCGGCCGTTGCCACAGCCGCCGACTCGCTCCCCTAGCGCGCCTCTCGCAAACCTACTGCAACGCCCCCTCGGATCGTTCGCCGGTACGGATGCGAACCGCATCGGTGACATCACTCACGAAGATCTTGCCGTCGCCGATCCGACCCGTGCGCGCAGATTCCGTGATCGCAATCACCGCCTTCTCGAGCAGGGTGTCGGGAACGACCGCTTCGATCTTCACCTTCGGGATGAAGTCGACCACGTACTCCGCACCGCGATACAACTCGGTGTGGCCCTTCTGGCGCCCGAAGCCGCGCGCTTCGGTCACCGTCATGCCCTGTACACCGATCTCCATCAGGGCTCCCTTCACCTCTTCGAGCTTGAAGGGCTTGATGATCGCTTCGATTTTCTTCATCGCAGATTCTCCTCTCGCCTACGACTTCGCCGTGGCGGACACGAGGACCATCGCCATCGCGCGGACCGCTGCGAGCGACGAGAACTCGCGCGTTCTTGCTAGAGCAATGAGCGTGCCGGCCCTCGCGTGTATGCAATCGAGCTGGACTGCGCTCGAAGCAGCCCGTCGCGGGAGCAATTGCGCCGATCGCTGCCCGCCCGCAGAGCAGAGTTGCTCAAGAAACGAGCGCGACGCGGATGCGGCCGCGCAGCGAAGGTTCAGGAAGCGGTTTTCGCGTCCCGCGCGTTCGGCCGTCGCAGCGCGCAGACGAGCGCAGCAATCGACACCGCAAAGAGAACGCCCTTCACGCACACCACGAAGAGGCCGGAATGCCCGGAGACATCCACCGCACGCCACTCCTCGAGCTGCCCGAAGAAACTTCCGTAGAGCCCGCCCGCGAGAACGCCCCACGCCGCGGCGAGCCACACGTCGGCATTCGGGCGCTGCCGTGACGCCGCGCGCGCCGCAATCAACAACAGCGCACCCGCAATCAGGTCGTCCACATACGACGCGATCGGATGGAAGTTCGTCCTGCGGCGCAGGATCTCCAGCAGTGGCAACACGATGCCCATCCCCCAGGCCGCGGCAACTTCGAAGCGCATCCGCTTCACGCCTCGGCCGATGCGAGCGAGGTGGCGCTCGCCCGCCGTGATCGCCGCGTTCGTGAGGCCGCGATGCGCAGCCCCAGCGCGGCGAGCGCGAGGCCGAAGTACGGCGCGAATTCGGGCTTGTCGCCAAAACTCCGGCCGGCGTAGCTGAAGGTGAAGACGAACCAGATCCAGTAGACACCGAGCTTGTGCAGGCGAAGCCAGTTGCGACCGAGCCGTCGCACCGCGGCGTCGTTCGATGTCGCCACCATCGCGAACATCATCAGATATGCACCGCCGCCCCCGATCAGCGAGACGGCGTTCGGGCGATTTCCTGCGACGACGTTGTTCGTGATGAGCGCAGCCAGGTGAATCGTGTGCGCGGTGGCGAACGCGAGACCGAGCGCGCGGCGGCGGCGGACGAGGAATCGCGAGACGCGACTCGGCGCGAGCCGATTCCACGAACTTGCGATGAACACGAGCAGGAAGAGCGGGAACGACAGTCGCGCCGTGTAGCGAGCCGCGAGCAGCCAACCCTCGCCCTGCGCAGCACCCATGCTGTAGCCGAGCAGCGCGACGAGCGTCGCGCCGCTCGCAGCCGCCGCGCAGAATGCCGGGATCGTGGAAGCGGTCGGTCGCGCGCCATCGCGTTGGGTGGTCGGGGTCATTGGCGAACACTCCTCGACGAGAGCCGCTGCATCTCGCTGGATCGCGCTGGATCGAAGCGGGAGAATTACATACGCTCCGTATGCAGAAACATACGTGAGGTACGGAAGTGGCGTCAAGGCGATCGCGACCCGTCCCGCGCACCAACGAGGCGATCACCGCCGAAACGCGACGGCTCTTGCTGAAGGTCGGCCGGCGCCTTTTCGCCGCGAACGGCTACGCGGAGACCTCTGCCGACGCGATCGGCGCCAAGGCGGGACTCACGCGCGGCGCCCTCCACTACCACTTCGGCGACAAGCGCGGCCTCTTCGTCGCGGTGCTCGAAGAGCTGCTGCGCGAACTCGTCGCGAGCCTCGCGAAGGACACGATGAAGGGGATCGCCGAGGGCACGGCAGAACTCGAGCGCGGCGCGACGCTGCTGCTCGAGGCATACGGGCGCCCCGAGATGCAGCGCATCCTGCTGCGCGACGGGCCGCAGGTGCTGGGCTGGCAGCCATGGATCGAGATCCAGGAGGCGTCGGGCCTCGCGGCGCTCCTCGATCACGCACTCACGCATTGGGTCGAAGCGGGCTGGATCGAGCAGCGCGCCGTGGAGCCGACGCGCCGGCTGCTCTCGGGCGCGCTGATCCACGCGGGTGTTGCAATCGCCGAGGCGTCCGATCGCAAGGCTGCGCTCGCGCACTTCCGCGAACCGCTGCAGCGACTGGTGCGCGGCCTCGCGCCACACGGCGCCATCCAACCGGCCGCGCGGCGCCGCCCCTCAGCGAAGTAGCGCTCGCGCTCCGCGGCGGCGCGTGCTCAGAGCCTGTGAAGAAATCGCCGACCGAGCAGCGCGCCGCGCCGGCAGGCCAGATGCAAGGCGCGACGACGAGTCATATCGAGATATGGCGAGGAGGAGCAACGCAGCAGATGGCCTGTCGCCGCAAGCGATGCGACCGAGGCGATTTTTTCACAGGCGCTCAGCACTCGCAGCAGCGACACCGCGGCGCACGGGCGGGCAGTGATGAACTTCCGTCGCCCGAGGCTCCGCACGGATTTCGTCACTTCGATGATCTTCGCTCGCCTGCGTCCGGACTCCACCAGATCGGCGATGTCCACGCGCGCTCCTGGATCGTCTTCGGAACCTGCGCATCGCAGCACGCTTCGAGTCCGTCCGGAGCGCCCATGCTGCAATCGACCGAGCGCGCATTGCACGCCCACTGCGTCCAACGACACGACGGATTCTCGACGACGCGCGCGTAGTAGAGCGCCGGTGCGTTGGGATCGAAGTCGGGATCGCGCCAGGTGGAGCAAAGCGTGTCGGCGCCCGCGCCCTTCGGTGTGCAGCTCGCGAGATCGACGTCGGCGCCATTCGCCGCGTTGCCCGCGATCTCGTAGACCTGCTCGCGCGAAGCTCCGTTCTCTACCCACAGCTTCACAATCTGGATGCGCTGGAGCGGCGTGCCGGGCGCGTCGCCAACTCCAGCGTCGCGCGCGGCCCACACCGCGAAGCGTGGAGCCGCTTCGCTGCGCGTCGGCGCCGACAAGTCGCCGCCCATCGGAACGCCGTGCTCGTAGCCCTGCGCGGCGAAGTCGTGTGCGCTGCACAGATCCTCTGGCAAGTCGAAGCCACCGAAGAAGCGCACGACGATGCGCGGACCGCTGGTGCCCCACGCTTCGCGGCGTCGCATCGCTTCGAAGAGCGAATCGCGAGAATTCTCCTCCGCCCAGACACCGGCGAGCCCGCCCGGATTGAACCACCACTGGTCGGGAAGCGGCGGCACTTCGGTGCGGCTCGTCGAACGCCCGGCCGCATGGCCGATGAAGCGGTCTTCATCGACCAGGCCGGGCGCTGCGAGATGCGTGTCGGTCGCGGCGATGAGGCCCAGCTTGAACGGATTCACGCCGAGCTTCGATTGCAGAACGAGACCTGCGCCGAGCACCTCGCGGGCGAAGCTGTTCTCCGGCGGCGTGCTCCAGGTCCACGGCAACGCGGATTCGCGCATCGTCGAGAAGGGCAGCTTCTCGTAGCTGCAGAGCGGGTCGCTGACGCTCGCGCGGCATTCCGAATCGCCCTTGTGCTGGGTCACTTCGAGCAGCACCTCGAGTGAGGCACGCAATTCGGCGTCGGCGCGCGTCAGCGGGGCGCCGTCCTCGCGCTCGGTGCGGAAAAGCAGACCGCCAGACAGATTCGTGTTGTGCGGAATCACCAGCACGTCGCAACCGATGCCGGCGTCCAGGCACTCATCGCGCAAGCGCTGCCAGAGCCGCTCGCCGGTCCGGTCTTCGATGTAGTTGGCGGGACGCGCCGGCACCACGGCGTTCCGGAACAGCACGTTGCGATGAATCATTTTCGAGTCGGGGTTGCCCGACCATTCGTAGCCGACGAACGGTGTGAAGCGGCACGCAGCGCTGCGGTCGTAGAACTCCTCTGCCGCACGCTGGATCTCCTGCCACGGTCCGGCGGCGGCTTCGACGCAGCGCTCGCCGTTCTTGCCGCAGAAGCTGTATCGCTGTGGATCCTTCACATCCAACATCGAGCCGTTCACCAGCATGTAGGCGAGCCACGGCCAGCGCCGCGCGATGCGGCAGACGACCGAGTCGTAGCCGGGCAGACCGGGCGCGGAACAGATGCGTGTCTCGCCGAGCAGCTCGGCATGATCGGTGACGGCGGCGAAGTCGAGCGGTCGGCGCAGCTGGATCGTGCGCAGCGGCTTGCCCGCCTCGTCGTAGGGCTGAACGCCGACTTCTTCTCCGCGCGCGAAACGATACGCGTCGCGCGGGCCGTTGCGCGTGCCCTGCCCCACCGCATCGAAGGAAAGCGCGGTGTGGACGTGCGTGTCGCCGAAGAACGGCTGCCTCACCTCGGTTCGGTGGTGGCACGGCTCGCGCGTCTCCGTGCGCGGCGCTTCGGCGCGCGCGGCGAGCGGAAGCAGCGACGCGAGCGCGAGCCACGCGATCCTCGTCACGGGTACACCGAGAGCAGTGTCACCTGCGACGCATGGGCGTTGTAGGGCGAGTGATAGATCGGCAGCACGCTTGCGGTGACGATCAGCGCGGCCGCGGCGACGAACACGATCCACGGGTGGCGGCTGCATGCGCGCGCGATGACGGCGGCGATTCCGTAGAGCAACGCGAGGTAGACGACCGCTTGCCCCACGAACACCAACGCGGTGAGTCCGACGACGCCGCGAAGACCCTCCGCCAAGCCGAACACGGTCGCCACGCTGCCGAGCTCGAACAAGTAGAGCGCGGGAACCGAGCCCGGACCGAGCAACCAGATCGGAACCGGCAGCACGACCGCGAGGACGAGCCACAAAAAAAGTCGCAGGCCGCGTACCGACATCGCTGGCAATCCCTTCGCAGAGCGATCGCCGCTTGCGATGCGCGCGCGCATGGTGACCTTGCGACGTCGCTCGCGTCAACGACTTCGGCGCGACAGCGCGTTCAGCTGCCGAGCACTTGCCGGATCGCGCCGACGAGCTCCTCGGGCTCCCATGGCTTGCGGAGGAATGCGTCGAGACCGCGCGCTGCGAAGCGTTCGGCAACGCGCGCCGCGTCATAGCCAGTGACCAGGATCACCGGCAGATCGCTGCGCGCTTCGCGCAGTCGCAGGAACAATTCTTCGCCGCTCATGTCGGGCATCGTGAGATCGAGTAGGACGGCATCGACCGCCGCGACGCCGATCTCGCGCACGTGATCGAGCGCTTCGCGACCGCCGCGCGCCGCAAGCACGCGGAAGCCCGCGCGCGTGAGCACTTCGCTCGCCACTTCGAGAATGCCCTCGTCATCATCGACGATCAGCACCGTGCCACCCACTGCGGGCGACACGTCGGTGCGCGATGTCGCGCTCGCTTCGGGATGTCGCGCGGCGCTCGGCGGAAACAACGCGCGCACGCGCGTGCCGCGTCCCAACTCGCTCTCGATGCAGATCGCGCCGCGATGCGCCTGCACGATGCCGAGTACAGCCGCCATGCCGAGACCGCGGCCCGAGAACTTCGTCGTGAAGAACGGCTCGAAGACGCGTGCGGCAGTGGCAGCGTCCATGCCGCAACCGTCATCGCTGACGCTGAGTTCGACGACGGCGCCCGGCGCGATCTCGTCGCTGCCGAACGCGTCGCGCACTTCCGCGTGCGAGATTTCCACCATCGCGACGCGCACGACGATGCGCATGGCCTCCTCGCGCTGCGCCTCCGATGCGTTCAGCACGAGATTCATCAGCACCTGCCGCATGCCGCCCGCGTCGGCCTCGATGGTGGGCAGCGCGCCGCTCGGCTCGAACACGAGTTCGCAGCGCTCCGGCACCGACGCGCGCAGCAGCTCCGCCATCGACGCGACCAGCGCGCCGAGATCGAGCGGAGTGCGCTTGGGCGACGACTTCCCTGCGTAGGCGAGCATCTGATCGGTGAGCGATGCGGCGTGTTGCGCGGCCTCGGCGATACGCGCGACACGCGGCCGTGCCGGCGCATCGTCGCTCAGTTCGTCGAGCGCGAGCCGCGCGCTGCCGCGAATCACCGTCAGCAGATTGTTGAAATCGTGCGCGATGCCGCCCGCGAGGATGCCCAGGCTCTCGAGACGCTGCACCTGCTCGACGTGGCGACGCAGGCGCTCGCTCTCCTGCTCGGCGCGCTTCAGCTCGGTGACATCGCGCGCAGATCCCAGCACCTCGATGCTGCCCGTGACACCAAACAAGACACGCGCGAGCCGCAGCTGAATCCAGCGCGGTTCGCCATCGCGACCGACCAGCTGGCGCTCGAGAGCAATCGGTTGGCCAGCCTGGATCTGCCGATACTCCCGATCCATCTGCTCGCGCGCGCCGGGCTCGAGCAGTCGCAACCAGCCGTGGCCATCGATGTCTTCGGCGCGCCAGCCGAGCGTGGCCTCGAAGGCGCCCGCCGTCCATACACGCGTGAGCCGCGCATCGCGATCGATGCGGAGCTTGAATGCAAAGTCGGACGCGAGTTCGGAAATGGTTCGGTAGCGCTCTTCGCTCGCCGCCAGTTCGAGCGTGCGCGCGGCGACGCGCTCCTCGAGCACGCGTCGCACCGCGCGGCGCAGTTGATCGCCCGCGGCCTGAATCTGGATGCAGAGCACGAGCGGTGCGACGGCGAGCCACAGCGGCACGAGTCGCAAAATCTGTCTTCCCGATGCGAGCGACAGCAGATGGATGGCGCCCGCCACCGCGAGCAACGCCATCGCCGGCGCGAGTAGCCGCCCCGAGATCGTGGCTTCCTGCTCTTGCGCGAGGCGCCACGCGACGAACGCCGCAGCGAACACCGCGAGCGGTTCGCACAGAAGTCCCAGCGCGTAGCCCGCTTGCGAGCCGAAGAGAGACGCGACCGCCGCCCGCAGCAAACCGAAGGCCACTGTTGCCGGCCACCACCAACGGGGCACTGGGCGACCCGCGAGCCCGAGCGTGCCCGCGAGAAACAACGCGGCGCTGATCGTGCCGAGCGGCTGCGCGATCAGTTGCAGCTTCGCAAAAGTCGGAAGCGCTGCGGGAATCGCACCGGCGATGGCAGCCGCGCACCAACCAGCCATCCAATACCCGACCGGCCCCATCCGTTGCAGCAGTCGCGCTGCCAGCACGGTGAAGAGCGCGAGAATCAGGAGCAGTGCGATTTCGAGCACGGCGCGGCCAGCATACCGCTAGCGCTGCAGGATCTCCGTCGGAATCGATCCCTTCGTCTCGTGCGGCATGACACCAGATGCAGAACGTGCCGCGCGCACCGATGGCGGTGGCATCCATTGCGGAACGCCATTCTGCGTGGGAGGGATTGCGGTCACGGGCACCACCACGGGTTCGTGTGGGGCAGCCCAGCCCGGCGCATTCGCGACGTAGCGCGTCAGCACCGCGCGCAGTCCCTGCACCAGGAACGAGCTCTGCTCCGTGCGGATCCAGCCGTCGAGTCGAACCGGCACGCGCGCGGGGCCGCTCACCCACACGATGCCTTCGCCGCTGGCGTGCTCTCTGCCATCGAGCCACGTCGATGGACGCACCGCGAGCGCGGGCAGCGCGCCGAACGCTTTGCTCGATACGGTCTTCGCCGCGCCGACATCGATGCGGAACTCGTAGAGTTTGCGGTTCGCGTAGGTGGGAACACCGACCGTGTAGCCCTCGGCGAGCGGCAGTGCGCGCAGCAGGTAGACGAGGTCCGACGTGTCGTAGACGAAGGGACCGAAGTCGAGCACCAGTTCGCGACGCTGATTCTTGTGGCTCTTGTCGAGCCGGGCGTGCAGGAAATGGGTCGCGGCATCGAAGCGTACTGATTCGTCGTAATGCTTCTCGCCGTGCTTCTCGAGAGCGCGCGTGCGCACCGTGACGAAGCGATCGAGATCGATCCATGCCTCGCTGCGATCGTCCACCGGGTAGATCGCGGAGAAGACCGCGTTGGTGCGCACGGTGCCGACGATATGCGCGTAACGCGCGCCCTCCGCCTCGACGTAGCGCGCGACTTCGATCCCTACTGTGCCGGCGGGCACCCCGAACCAGGACACCGCGTACTCGAGGCGCTCGCCCACCGGGAACGGGAAGCGCGGCGGGCGCAGCGCGAGATCAGCGGGTGTCAGCACGCGCAATCCCGGCGCGTCGAGCAGGAACGATTCGGGCGCAGGCTGCGCCGCGGCGCGCGCTGCGGCGACGGCGAGCGCGACGAAGATCAACGCAGCGATGCGTCGGCGTGGTCCGCGCATCACAAGACTCTGCGCATCAGAAGAGCTTGAAGTGCGTCGCGAGCGCGGCGCTGATCGCCGAGAGCGTCCACAGCGAGACGACGCCCCAGCCGATGCGCCCGAACTCGCCGGCACGCCAGCGGCGAAAGAGCACGTCGCCGGTCATCACCAGCGCGATCGCGAGCGCACCGAGCGCGAACACGTTGTGCGCGCGCAGGCCGAGCGCCAGCACGACGGCGCCGAGCAGCACCGCGTGCGCGGCGAGCACGAAGAGCACCGGCCACAGCATCGGTTCGTCGAAGAACGGCGCGAAGAAACGCTCCGCGCGGCCGGGCGCGTTGCCGGCGGCGGCGGGATCCAAGTTCGCCTCCGCCAACTCGCGCACCATCGAAACCAGGCGCCCGCTCGTCACGAACGCGTGTAGCGCGTGATCGTCTTCGACCTCGAAGAGCTGCACGTAGCCCCGCGTTCCGCTGCGCGCGAGGCGCTGGCTGTCGGCGAGCGGCACGATCTCGTCGCCGCGCGCGTGCACCATCCAGACCCGCTCGCCCGCCGGGATCTTCGCGCGCAATCCCTGACGCAACGCAGCCTGTGCCAGCAGCAGCGTCGGGCCGCTCCACTGTTCGCGCTGCAGCAACGCGACCGCAATGGCGCCGCCGAACGACGATCCCACCACGACATCCGGCTCGAAACGCCGAATCGCCTCGGCGTGCAGCGCAACGCAAGCCTCGAAGTTGCTCGTGTCCATCGCGGGCGTTCGGGTCTCGAACTCCGCCGCGAGCGCGCGCGCCTTGTTGCCCTGCGGCGAGCCTTCGAGACCGTGGATGAATTGCACGCGGAGTCGCGCCATCGCGCCAATCTAGCCGACTCGAATCTCCACCTGCTGAAGGTCGCCCGCTTTCGCTCGCTTGCTGCGCACCGCCGGATTGAAGTACGCGAAGCCGAGTTGCGGGAAGCGCTGCGCCAACGCGTCGCGCAGCCAGCGCATGCCGTGGCCCGGCCGGATCGTGCCGCGCGGCAGCGCCTTCCGGTACAGCTCGGGATCGAGGTTCAGATTGCGCAGCTGGATGCGATGCAGGCCGGTGCGCTCGATGAGGCCACAGAGCGCGTCGAGTTCCGCGTCGGTGTCGGTCACGCCCGGGAAGCAGAGCAGATTGATCGAAGCGTGGCCGCCCGCCTGCACGACGATCGAGATGCTCTCCTCGACCTCGGCGAAGGAGTAGCCGCGCGGGTTGTAGTACGACGCGTAGACCTTCGGGCGCGGCGAGTTCATGCTGGCGCGCATCGCGTCGAGGCCCGCGTCGCAGAGCGCGCGCACCACGTCGGGGCGACTCGCGTTGCTGTTCAGGTTGATCGTGCCGCGCGCGCCGGCCGCGCGAATCCGGCGCGTCGCCTCGACGAGGATCGGGCCAAACAAGGTCGGCTCGCCCTCGCAGCCTTGACCGAAGCTCACCACGCCCCGCGGCACGCGCGCGAAATGCGCGAGCGCGGCGTCGGCGACCTCTCGCGGTGTCGGCGCGATGTTCAGGCGATCGTGGCTCGCGCGGAACGCGCCGTCCGGCTGCAGCGAGATGCAACCCACGCACTGCGCGTTGCACGCGATCGACACCGGAAGCGGTCCCTCGTGGCGGCCGATGAAGAAATTCTGCGCGGCGCGGCAGCCATATTCGAGCGCGCAGCGCTCGAGCTGTCGCGCCACCCGATTGCGCGGCAGCAAGCGCTTCATCTCCGCCACGCCTTCCTCGATTCGCGGCAGCGAAAAACGCCAAGGGTCCTGGCGGCGATCTTCGTCGGAGCGAAACGCGCTCGTCCAGTACTGATCGTCGGCCCAACCGACCGCGGTGTAGGCGTAGAGCGGCAGCGTCGGCGCGTTGCGTCGCGTGCGCCACGCCGCGTGATGACCCGCCGTGTGCGCCGGCGCCACGAACGCCGCCACGGCGCGCGCCTCACCGCCCTCCCAGCGCGAAACAGAGAGCGGAGCACCCGTCGCGGGATCGAGACCCACCGGCGCGCGACCGGGCAGCGTGAAGAGATCCGAGCCGCGCGGCAGCGGGATCAATTCGCTCGCGGCGATCGCCTCGGCTCCCGCACCGCGCACACCGGCGAGCAGCAACTCCGGGTGATCGAAGATGCGTCCCTCGAGATCGCTGACGAGCAAGCGCACGGGCTCGATCGGAACGCGAGGCTGCGGGTGGGCCGTGTTGCGCATATGGAATTGGCGAGCATGACCGACGGTCGCGCCGCAGCGCAACCAAGTCGCGGCTGGGGCTGCCGCTCGCGCTCGATTCGGGGCATGCTGTACGCGCTCGAAATCTTGGGAGGTGCTTCATGCGTGTGCGTGCGTTCGGCGCCACTTTGATTGCCATCGTCGTCGCGAGTCTCGGGGTCGCGGCGGTCACTGCTGCGCAGACGACCGACGTCGTGGTCGGCGTGCCGATCCGCGATGGCAAGGCGGGCAAACCGCAGCCGGGTGTGATCGTCGATCTCGAGGGCAAGCAGCGCCGCGATCCGCTGCCCGCTCCGGTGATCATCCAGAACGCCGATGGCCCCGGGAAGACGACGGTGCGTCCGAGCTTCGGCGGTGGCTACACGGTCGAGAACGCGGACGGCTCGAAGACGGCGGTGAAGCCGCAATTCGGCGGCGGCTACACCATCGAGAAACAGGCTCCGGGCGCAAAGCCTCAGTAGCGATCGCAGTGGTTCCAGGGGAGGATCGAATCGATGCAGCGAGTTTTCACGGCAGTCTTGGTGACGCTCGTCGCTGTCGCGTGTCAAGGCACGCCGCAGTTGGGCAAGGGCGGATCGATGGTCTCGGGATCCGCCGGCTCTGCGGGCGCACAGGGAGCTTCGCTCCAACTCGTGCGCTGCACGCGTTCACTCGGCACGGCGGCGCTCGTCGAAGCGAGTCCCGAAGCGCTGACGGGGCTCCAGACGCTCGGCCTCTCCTCGCCGCTGCCGATCCTGCGCCTGTTGATGGCGCAATCGGGTTGCTTCCGCGTCGTCGATCGCGGCGCCGCGATGCGCAACATCGAGCAGGAGGAATACCTGCGGCAGAGCGGCATGCTGCGCGAGGGATCGCAGACCGCGAAGGGCAAGATGATCACGACGCAGTACCTGATCACGCCCAACGTGCTCTTCTCCAATCCGAATGCCGGCGGCGCGGCGATCGGCTCGGCGGTCGGAGGCCTGCTCGGCGGCGGCGCCGGCGCGCTGATCGGCGGCGCGGTCGGGAGCATTCGCATCAAGGAAGCGCAGACGATGCTCTTCCTGACCGACGCGCAGAGTGGTGAGCAGATGGGTGTCGCCGAAGGCTCCGCCAAGGTGACCGATTTTGGTGGCGGCGGTGGCCTCGGCGGTTGGGGCGGCGGCGTCGCGGGCATGGTCGGAGTCAGTGGCTACGGCAACACGGCCGAGGGCAAGTTGATCGCGGCGGCGCTGATGGATGCGCACAACAAGCTCGTGGCGCAGGTGCAAGCCACGCAGCCGAACGAGCTCTACGCGCCGCGCAAGGGCAGCGCGATGACGAGCGCGATGATCGGTGACATCCAGGGCGAGCTGGTCCGCGCGGGCTATCTGCCGGCCGGTTCCCCCGACGGCTCGATGGGCCCGAAGACGGCCACCGCGATCCAGGAGTACCAACGCGCGAAGGGCCTGCTCGTCGATGGCACGCCGAGCGCCGCGCTGCTCGAGTACATGCGGAGCCACTGAGCGCAGCATCCGCGGCGGAGAATCCCGCAGATGGCCGACACCAACGCGCCCCGCCTGAAGCCCGAAGTGCGCGGCTTTCTCCGCCACATCTGGCGCAAGGCGATGACGCCCGACGATTGGTCGCGGGGCGGGAATCCACATCCGTGGTGGGACGACAAGAGCCTCGCGCCGATGTTGTCGTTCGCGCGCTTCGATCTCTCGGAGTCGTCCTACGCCTTTCTGTTGCTCGCGCGCAAGACGCCGGCCTGGCGCGAGGTCTACACGCAAATCCTCGACGAGCTGATCCGCCGCCACACCACCTACTGGGCGGCGGTCGATTGGCTGACGCAGATCGGGCCAGATCCCGATCGCGCGAACTATCCAAAGGCGTATCGGAGGCTGATCCCGAAGGATCTCTGGGGCCATTACGACGTGCCCGGTTGGACCGCCAACGGCATCGAGCCCTGGGGATTGCAGCCCGACCCGATTGGCTCGCCGGGGAATCTCTTCTTTCGCGGCTTCTTCACGCTCTTGCTCGCGATCCACCGCGCGGTGTCGGGCGAGGCGACGTGGGACAAGCCTTTCGAGATGGCCGGTCTCGACGACCGCACCTTCGCGTGGACGCATCGCGGCATCGCGGACTATCTCAGCAACCAATGGGCGGAGGTTCCGCACGGCCCACATTGCGAGAACACCAAGAGCTGGCCCTTCTGTCTGTCGGCGGCGGGACTCGGCTTGCAGCTCACAGACACGACGCTCGGCTCGAACACGCATTGGGTGCATGACCGCTGGGTCGAAGACACCTTCAAGAAGAAGTTCATGGGCTTCGATACGCGCGGCCGGCTGCAATGGGTCGCGCTCTACTACGACCCGATCCTCGATCGCGTACACGGCGATCGCCGCATCCTCGGCCTCTTTCCGTCGATCTACGTCGTTCCGCAGAATCGCGCGCTCGGCGAGGTGCTGTACCGGAACGCGGTTGCATCGACCGGCTGGGACAAGCGCTACCTGCCGGTCCTATTTCCAGGCGGCGGCGATCCGCGCCCGCTGACGCTCGGCTTCCTGATGGCGCGCGAGTACGGCGACGACACGACCGCGCGTCGCCTCGGCAAAAAACTGGCCGCGCTGGAGAACTCGCGCTTCTTCGATGCCGACGGCGGCAGCGACGAGGACGAGTTCGGCCACTTCTTCCGCTACGGCGAGCGCTACCCGCGCGGCCAGGAAAGCGCGCTCTACATGCTGAAGGATCTGCTGGATGGCGAAGGCGATTGGTGGCGCGCCTTCAACGAGCACGACACCGACAAGTTCTCCGCTCCCACCGTGACGGATGCGGAGTATCCGAAGCTCGGGTTCTCCGTCGCGTGGAACGACGTCGCGCGCGGCGTGCTCCAGCTCGAGAGCTACGCCGCGACTTCGAGCGCCCGCGGCGATGCGACGCGATTCAGCGTGCGCCAGCTCCCCGACGTCGATCGCGTGGAGGTGCGCCGCGATGGCGCGGTGCACGAAGCGTGGCGCGCGACGGGCGCGGGCTCGATCGAGATCGATACCAACGTCGGGGATCACCGCTTCGAGATCATCACTGGCTACCGCGGGCTCGGCGCAACGAGGGCCGAAGCTGCAACGCGATCGGCGGACACGAATCGCGCACCTACCACCGACACGGTCGCTCGTGTCCGCACCACGATGAGCGACATCGTGACTGCCGTCTCGACGGTCGGCGCTGGCTCCTGCCCCTGCTGTGCGGGGGTCGCGTGAGGACTTCGACGGCACGCGCGGATCTCGCGCAGCGCTTCGATTCGCGCTGACGGGTCGTCGGAACGCATCGTGCGTGCTCGAAGCACCGATCGAGCCGCAGAGCGCTGTGATCTACTTCACAGCAGGCAGCGATCCCGTTCGCGATGCTCCGGTGATGCCGACGCGAAACCTCCTGCTGGACGACGACCTGAAACAGGAACTGCGCGCGGACCTGCGGCAGCTCCAACGCGACCTCACCGAAGCCGCGCTCGCCGAAGCGCTGCGGCTGCTCGAATCGCCCCGCTTCGAAGAGCTCACCGAGCAACAGGTCCGCGAAGTTGCGGAGTACCGGCCGATCGAGATCGCCGGCGAGCGCTTCTTCGAGCTGGCCTTCAGCCGCTCCAAAGAAGCCGGCGCGATGCTCGGCTTCGCGCGCATGCTCGGCGCCGATGATGTCCGCGACGACCTCGCGCGCCTGCGCGGATCGATTCGCCCCCCAACAAACGAGTGGCGCGATCCGCGCTCCGAGTAGCTAGCCGAGGGCTGCTTGATGGGCCCAGGCCGCCAGGTCGGGAGCCGCGAGCTCGCGAACGCGTGCTTCGTAGCGCTGCTGGTCCCCTTCCTCGAAGAGGGCCTGCCACTGGCCGCTGGTGCCGCGATGGAAGAATCGCTGGTTGTCGTGCCAGATCGACTCGGTGACAGCGGGCGCCAGCCGGTCGGCGTTGCGGCGCATCTCCTCGAAGCTGGCAGCCCGGACGAGCTCGGGCCAGCGCGCTTCGGGCACCGAGATCGAGAGGCGCGCGGCCAGCGCACGCATCTGCCCTTCCAGGTCGGCCTTGAGATTCGCGTAGTGCAGCATCGCGATGTTCGGCCGGTCGCGGACGGCCCAGAAACTCGCGAGGTGATGCAGCACCGCGAGCACCGAGTTCGGCGTCTCGGTCGCCGGTGCCGGGTTCATCACGAAGGCCCAGAAGCGCTCGCGTTCGCTTTCGGGTTGCGGCGGCGGTCCGTTCGCGAGCATCTCGGCGATGTCGTCGTTGCCGACGCTGGCAGCACGGGCGCTGAAGAGCGCAGCCGCGTCGGTGTTCGCCATGTGGTTGTCCCACGACAGCGCCACGTCGCGCGGGTCGCGTCCGACGCAGAGGTAGGTCACCCGCTCGTCGAAGGGAAGTCCGTCGAACGGCGTGTGAGTCTTGATGAAGCGCCGATGCGGCTGCGCCTCGAGCTCGGCGAGAATGTCCGCGTGCGGGCGTGTAAGCATGTCGATCCAGGGCGACACGCTCGTGAGTGGCTTGTCGAGGTCCGCACTCTGGAACACGAGCAGCGCGCAAATCCGCTGCATCCACGTGGTGCCGCACTTGGGTGGCGTGCTGATCACGATGTCGCCGGGACGGAACTCGAAGCCTTCCCAACGCGAGCTGTCGTAGACGAAGGTCTTGTAGTGGACCCGAGCAGTCTGCTTCATGCGAGTCTCCCGGCGACGTTCACGGCGCGCGCATCCTATCACGCACTCTTGCGGTGGCGGCGAAGACGCAGAGCGTGGAGGACCGACGGCACGTCGTGCCGACACTCCGCGGAGAGCACCGTGATGCCCAGCTCGTCGATCGCGCACACCACCTGGAAGAGCGCCGCGATGCGGAACGGCCACGCGATGTCGAAGAGCAGCAACAGCGGCGCGCTGATCCCCATCAACACCGAGCCCAACTTCACAGACCAGGTGTGGTAACCCGGCACCGCTCGATACTTGAGGTAGGCGATCGTCGTCGGCAGCAGCATGCAGGCGAGCGCGAGGATCACGTAGCGTGACTCGCGGCCGATGACCGCCGGCCACAGCCACCAGGCGGCGAGCGGCAGCGAAGTCCACAGCGCGAAGTCGCCCCACTGGTCGAGCCGCGCGCCAAATGCGGTCTCTCGACCGAGGCGCCGCGCGAGCACGCCGTCGAGGACGTCGGACACGAGCCCGAGCGCGAACAGGATCAAGAACGGGGTCACGGCGCCGCGCCACGCGAACGCAAGCAGCACCGGCACACACACGATTCGGAACGCGCTGAGCAGGTTCGGAGCGCTGATGCGCGCTTCACCCAACGGTGTCGCTCGGCGCGACGCGCTCGGTCCGGCGCCGCGCGCGCATCAGCAGCACGCCGGGGATCGACAACGCCGCAGCCTGCAGCAGACCGATGGCCCAGCCGTGCCCATTGGGACTGGCCTCACTCCAAACGAGATGAGAGAGCGCGATGTAGAACGAGTACGCGGCCGCTGCCGGAAGAATCCAGGAGCGTTGAAACCAGAAACCCCACGCGCCGACGAGGAACACAGCCCAGTGGAGCGGAGCCGTCACCAACGCGGCTGTGCCGCGCAACTCGAAGCCGAACCACACCTCGACGTCGCGCGTCTTGGCGACGAAGAGATCGCGCGGAACGAGAACGACCACGGTGACAAGACAGAAGATGGCGAGCGCCGTCATCCACCAGGGGCGTGCGTCGGACGGCGAAGCTGTGTCACGCATGAATCTCGCTCCGCCTGACGACGCGGCGATCCGTTGCCGGCCGCCCTGGGTGTCAGCCCAGTCTCGTTTGCCAGTCGCAGCCGTGTCAACTCGCTCCGGAGGATCAGATCTTCGCCGGCGTACGAACTCCGAGCCTCTATGCCTGGTAGCGGCGCGCCACTTCTTTGCGCATCCGCTCGGCGAGTTCGGGATTGCGGCGGACGACGCCAAGGAAGCGCTCGCGTGAAATCGCCCAGGTGAGCATGTGTGTGAGGGCGATCACGGTGGCGCTGCGCGGGCGATCTTCGAGCGGCCCGCGCTCGCCGATGACGTCGCCTTCGCCGACGTCGCGCACGGCGCCGCCGTCGATCGTGACGAGCGCTTCGCCCTCGGCGATCGCGTAACACTCGTTCGATTCGGCGCCTTCGAGACAGAGCGCATCGCCGGGCTCGAAGCTGAGCGGGTACGCGGTGGCCGCGAGTTCGTCGAGCTCGGCGGCGTCGCAGAGGCGCAGCACGGCAGTGCGCGCGAGCAGCGCCGCGGTTGCCACGCGATCGCCGCGCACCGCTTCGCCGCGTTCGGCGCGCGCGCGCAGCGCCTCGCGCCAGCTTCCGTCGTCGGCGGGGCGCAGACCGAGCACCACCGCGTCGAGATCGAGCGGCGTCGGTGACGCAGCCTTCGTTGCGGCAGCCGCGGGCCGCGCGACGTGCGTTCGTGTCGCGGGTGACGGCTGGGCGTGACACACGAGATCGAGCGACTCGAGGCCGCGCAACGTCAGCCGGTCCATGAAGCGCGGTTCGGCTGCGAGTTCGATCGTGCCGAAGCGCGCGAGCAGTGCGCGGAACACGACGTCCACCTCGAGGCGCGCGAGCGACGCGCCGAGGCAGAAGTGCACGCCGCCGCCGAGGCTCAACGGATCGACGTTCGCGCGCGCGAGGTCGAAGCGGTCGGGATCCGGGTTGCGCGCGGGGTCGTGATTGCCGGCGCCGAGCAGCACCAGCACCGGCTCGCCGGCGGGGATCGCAACGCCACACACTTCCACGGGCGCAGTCGTGACGCGCGCGGCCATCTGCACGGTGCCGTCGTAGCGGAGCAGCTCGTCAGGGAGATTCTCGAATAGCGCGGGATCCGCGCGCAGCGCCGCGAGTTGATCGGGATGGCGCAGCAGCGCCAGCACGCCATTGCCGATCAAGTTCGTCGTCGTCTCGAAGCCGGCGGCGAAGAGCAGCGTCGCGAGCGTCACGAGTTCGTCGTCATCGAGGCGATCGCCGGCTTCGGGCCGCGCGAGCAGCGAGATCAGATCGTCGGCGGGATTGCGCCGCTTGGCGGCGATCAGTTCGAGGAAGTAGGCGCGAATCTCGAGCTGCGCTGCGTCGGCGGCCGCGATCATCGCGGCGCTCGGCTGCTGCTCGAGCGTGCCGACGAGATCGCGCACCAGCTTGCGGAACGGGGGCCGGTCCGCGACGGGAATGCCGAGCATCTCGCCGATCACCGTGACCGGAAGCGGGAACGCGACGGCGTCGAGCAGATCACCGCCGCCCTGTTTCTCGTAGTCGTCGATCAGCGACGAGACGCTGCGCTCCATCGTCTCGCGCAGCGCATCGACACGGCGACGTGTGAAGCCCTTAACCACGAGTTTGCGCAAACGCGTGTGCTCCGGGCCATCGACGTTCAGCATCGAGTGCTCGCCGCGCGTGAGCGACGGGTGCTCGCGCCACTTCGGCCCGAAGCGCGCCTCGGTCTGGCGCGCGTAGTCCTTGCCGAAGCGCGGATCGCGCAGCGCGGCGCGGACGTCGTCAAAGCGCGAGAGCATCCACGACCCAAACGCGCTTCGGTGTACCGGCGCCGCGGCGCGCAACTCGTGATAGAGCGGATACGGATTGCGGCGACCTTCCGGCGTCGCGAAGAGCTCGAAGGCGATCTCGGTGGCCGGGCGCATCGTCATGGAATCCCCTCGACGTGGTCAGCCGTCGCGGGACGATGGCACGTCCGGCGCGGCTTCCCTGTGAGCCAGATCACAGTGCGAGATCCATTTTCTCAAGTTGCGCGGGGGTCTGCGCCTGTAGAATCGCGACTGCGCCTGCACCGGAGTCCTGGATGGCTCAGACCGAGATCGCGATCGTCCTGATGCGCCAGCTCGCGAGCACCCTCGCGGTGCCGATCCTGATCGTCGATCGCGCGCGCGATCTGCTTTTCTTCAACGAATCCGCCGAGCCGATCCTCGGGCGCCGCTTCGAGGAAACCGGGCAGATCCAGCGCGGCGAGTGGACCGGCCTGTTTCGGCCGGCCGACCTCGATGGCGTCGCGATTCCGCCCGAGGAGCAGCCGCTCACGCGCGCCACCGATCGCGCCGAGCCGTCGCATCGCCGGTTTCTGTTGACGGGGCTCGATGGCGTGGCGCGCGTCATCGAGGGCGTCGCCTTTCCGCTCGCGACGCGGGAGTCGGGCATGATGGGCGCCGCCGGCATTTTCTGGGACGTGCACGAACAGGATGCGGCTCCGCCGGCGCCGGAGGCGAATCCGCCTTCGCGCACCCGACACGCCGTCGAGGTGATCCTGCTCCGAAGGCTCGCGGACCGACTGCTGATGCCGATCTTCGTCACGGATTCCGACGGCCACCTGCTCTTCTACAACCCCGCAGCGGAACCCCTGCTCGGGCGACCCTTCTCTGCGTTGGGTCCCGTGCCGCTGCGCGAGTGGTATGGCGCATTCCAGCCGACCGACGACGAAGGCTCGCCGATCCAGATCGAAGACCATCCACTGAGTGTCGCGCGCCTCCAGCAGCGGCCGAGCTACCGGCGCCTCTCGTACCAGGGCCTCGACGGCGTGAAGCGTCGTGTCGAAGCCACCGCATTCCCGCTGCTGGGTCACAGCAACCGGCACCTCGGCGCCGTCGGGATCTTCTGGGAGAGCGCGCGATGAAGGTCACGCTCTGGGGCACGCGCGGGTCGCTGCCGTCGCCGGGACCGGAGACGACGCAATACGGTGGCAACACGTCGTGCGTCGAAGTGCGCGCGGCGAACGGCAGCCTGCTCGTGCTCGATGCCGGAACGGGAATCCGCCGATTGGGCGACAGCATCGCCGACGAAGTCCAGCGCGTGGATCTGCTGCTGACGCACCTCCACATGGATCACATCCAGGGCTTGGGATTCTTCGAGCCGCTCTTTCGTCCCGAGACGGAGGTGCACATCTGGGGGCCGTCCTCGACCACGCTCGATCTGCGCACGCGCCTGTCGCGCTATCTGTCGCCGCCGCTCTTCCCGGTGCGCCTGCGCGATCTCCCGCGTCAGCCGACCTTTCACGATGTGGTGTCACTCGGCGCATTCCGCATCGGTCCCTTCGAGATCCATGCCGAGCTGGTCTGCCATCCAGGGCCGACGGTGGGCTATCGCATCGACGCCGATGGTGTGTCGATCGCCTACATCCCCGATCATGAACCGGCGCTGGGACTCGATGTATTCCCGGGCGACCTCGACTACGTGCCCGGCCTCGGGCTCGCGCAGGGCGTGGACCTGCTGATCCACGACGCGATGTACTCGGCAGCCGAGTACCCGCAGCACGTCGGCTGGGGACATTCTTCGCTCGGTCAGGCGCTCGCCTTTGCTGGCGCTGCGGGCGCGAAGCGACTCGTGACCTTCCACCATGATCCGAGCCACGGCGATGAAGAGTTGGAGCGACTCTTTGCCGAGGTGACCGCGTCACCGCTTCCCTGCGAGCTGGTGCGCGGGTGCGAAGGCGCCGTCTTCGAAGTGTCGGCCATGCGGCGCGCCGCGGCGGATGGAGTGCGCGCGTGATCTGCACTTTCTGCGGCGATTGCAGAGCGCGCCTGTCACGGGCGATCCGGAAATCGCGGGGCTAGGGTGGCATCCATGTCGGCCGAAGAGCGCGAACGCGATCACATGCGCCGCATCGGCGCGTACAAGGCGGCATCTCACGACGAGGCGGCGGCGCGCCATCTCTCTCTCTCTCTTTCCGAGCGACTCGAACGGAGTTGGCAGCTCTACCTCGAAGGGCGCTCGGCGGCGGCACTCGATCAGCGCGACGACGATCCCTCGCCGTTCTACGAAAAGGCCCGCGCCCTCGGCCTCTACCGACCGTGAGCAGCTCGGCGGTCGTGCGCATCGCCGAACTCTTCGCGCGCGCCGAGGTGGCGTACGCAGTGATCGGCGCGCACGGCGTCAATGCGTGGCTCGAGCCGCGCTTCACCGCAGACATCGATGTCACGGTAGACATCGATGCGCCCGCAATGCTGCGCCTGCGCCGCGTCTTCGCAGATTCTGGCTACGAAGCCACCCTCGAATACGGCGGCCATCTGCCTTCGGGACCGGACTTCGTTCGATTCGCGTCGGCGGATCGGATCACGATCGTGGAGATCCAGACCGCGAAGACGGCGCTGCAACGCGAAGTGGTGCGTCGCGCGCGCGCCTCGTCGGAAGGAATCCGCGTCGCCACGCCCGAAGATCTGATCGTGTTGAAGCTGATTGCAGATCGGCCGAAGGACCAGCTCGACCTGCTCGGTCTCGTTGCACTTCCGGATCTCGATTGGGCGCATGTGGAGCGCTGGGCGGCGGAGTGGGACGTCGCGGAGCGACTCGCCACGCTGCGCCGCGATGGGTCCCGATAGATTGCGCTCCGTGGCGTCGCGATAGAGTGTCGGGCGCCATGACTTGCACGGCCTGCGGCCACGCCAATCCCGTGCGGACGAAGTTCTGCTCCGCGTGCGGAGCGCCTGCCGCCGCACGTTGTGGGAGCTGCGGCAGCGAACTTCCGGCTGGCGTGAACTTCTGCGGCGAATGCGGCGCGAAGGTCGCGGGAGCGCCGAGAGCCTCGCCCGACCGCTCGCCGCGCGACTACACGCCGCGTCACCTCGCCGACAAGATCCTGCAATCGAAGTCGGCGCTCGAAGGCGAGCGCAAGCAGGTCACCGTGCTCTTCGCCGACGTGAAGGGCTCGATGGAACTCGCCGAGCACCTCGACCCCGAAGAGTGGCACCGCATCCTCGAGCGCTTCTTCGAGATCCTCACCGAAGGCGTCCACCGCTTCGAAGGCACCGTCAACCAGTACACCGGCGACGGGATCATGGCGCTCTTCGGCGCGCCGATCGCGCACGAGGATCACGCACAGCGCGCCTGCTACGCGGCGCTGCACCTGCGCGACGCGTTGCGTGGCTACGCAGACGAGCTGCGACGCACGGCGGGGCTCAGCTTGTCGACGCGCATCGGCATCAACTCCGGCGAGGTGGTCGTCGGCAAGATCGGCGACGACCTGCGCATGGACTACACCGCGCAAGGACAGACGGTCGGCCTCGCGCAGCGCATGGAGCAGTGCGCCGCTGCCGACAGCAGCTACTTGACGGCGCACACCGCTCGACTCGTCGAAGGCTACTTCCAGGTTCGCGATCTCGGTGACTTCGAGCTGAAGGGAGTTTCCGCACCGCTGCGCGTCTACGAGCTGCAAGGCGTCGGCGCGCTGCGCACGCGGCTCGACTCCTCGCGTTCGCGCGGTTTCTCGAAGTTCGTCGGCCGCGATCGCGAGATGGCGAGTCTTGAGAGCGCGCTCGACGCGGCGATCGCGGGACACGGGCAGGTGGTGGGCGTCGTGGCCGATGCGGGCACCGGCAAGAGCCGCCTCTGCCTCGAGTTCGTCGAGCGCTGCCGCGCGCGCGGCATCCGCGTGAACGAGGCCCACTGCCCGGCGCACGGCAAGACGGTTCCGTATCTGCCGCTGCTCGAGATGCTGCGCGACATCTTCGGTATCGAAGCACGCGACAGCGATCACGAGGCGCGCCGCAAGATCGCCGGCGAACTGATGCTGCTCGACGAGAGCTTCCAGACGCTGCTGCCGATCTTGTTCGAGTTCATGGGCGTCGCAGACCCGGCGAAGCCCGCGCCGCCGATGAGCCCGGAAGGTCGCCAGCAAAAGCTCTTCGCATTTGTGCGTCACCTGGTGCAGGCGCGCAGCGAACGCGAGCCGGCGGTGCTGCTGCTCGACGACCTGCACTGGATCGACCCGGGCAGCGACGCGTTCCTCGCGCACTCGGTCGAAGCCGCGGCGCAGACGCGCACACTGTGGCTGGTGAACTTCCGGCCGGAGTATCACGCCGATTGGATGAGCAAGTCATTCTACCAGCAGCTTCCGCTGCGACCGCTCGGCGCCGAAGCGATCGCCGCGCTGCTCGCGGATCTGCTCGGCAACGATGTGTCGGTCGCGGCGCTACCCGCGCGGATCCACGAGCGCACCGGCGGCAATCCGTTCTTCATCGAGGAGATCGTGCAGTCGCTGGTCGAGAACGGGAGTCTCGTCGGAACAAAGGGTGCCTACCGACTGGCGACCGCCGCCGACGCGCTCGAACTGCCGAGCACCGTGCAGAGCGTGCTCGCCGCGCGCCTCGATCGACTGCCCGAGCGCGAGAAGCGACTGCTGCAAACGGCGTCGGTACTCGGCAAGGAGTTCTCCGGCGCGCTGCTCGAAAGTGTCGTCGCGACGTCCGGACGCCATGGGATCGGCGACGCCGAACTCGCCGATTCCCTCGCTGCGCTCGCGCGCGCCGAGTTCATTTTCGAGGCATCGCTCTATCCCGAGGTCGAGTACGCGTTCAAGCATCCGCTGACGCAGGAGGTCGCGTACAAGTCGCAGCTCGGGGCGCGACGCGCCGAGCTACACGCAGCCGTCGCGCGCGCGATCGAGCAACTACACGCCGACAAACTCGACGAGCGCGCCGCGCTACTCGCGTATCACTGGGAGCAGGCGGGCGAGGCGCTGACGGCGGCGCAGTGGCACGCGCGCGCGGCCGGCGTCGCCGGCTTCGATTCTCCGGTGGAAGCCGTGCGACACTGGGAAAGCGTCTGGGAGATCCTTCAGGCCGCGCCAGCCTCGGACGAGGGCGTGGCGCTGCGACTGCGCGCGGCGGGCGAGCTGCTGAACTTCGGCTGGCGCGTGGGCATGACGCACGAGCGCGCCGCCCAGATCTTCGGCGAGGGAAAGGCGCTCGCCATCGAACGCGGCGACGTCCGCGAGCAGGTGCGCCTCCACAACGCACTCGCGTTGATCCATGCCTCGCGTGGGGATCCGCGGCGAGCCATCGCGCTCTTCGAAGAGTCCGTCGTGCTGGCGGATGCGACCGGCGATCCCGAGCTGCGGTGGTCGGCGCGAACCGCCTTCGACTTCACGCTCTGGCTGGTCGGGGATCTCGACCGCGCACAGCGGATGAACGACGAGCAGATCGCGCTCGGCGAAGTCGATCCCGCGCTCGGGATCGCGACGGTCGGACTCAGCACCGCCGACTCCCTCTGGCACCGAGGGGTGATCCTGAGGGATCTCGGCCGCTTTCAAGAAGCGGCCGCAGCGTTCCAGCGTGCCGACGAGCGAGCGCTGCGCTTCGGCGAGAACGAGATGGCGAGCTGGATCGAATTCATGCGGGCGGACACTCTCGAGCGTGCCGGCGACACATCGGGAGCGCTGTCGATCGCCCGGCGCGCGATCGAGTCCGCCGAGAAGATCGGCAGCGTGCTCGGCCGCGTTGGGGCCCACGCCAGCTACGGGATGGCTTGCGTCTTGGCCGAGCAGTGGCAGAGCGCCCGAGAGAGCCTCGACTTCGCGCTGGAACTGGGTCGCGCCAAGCACGTAGGCCTCTTTTTCGAGCCCTACTTCGTGGCAGCGCTCGCCGAGGCGCATCTCGGCCTCGGCGACGAGCCGCGCGCGCGACAGGTCGCCGAGGAAGCGCACGAGATCGCGTTGCGCGCGCAGATGCTGGTTGCCGACGTGCGCGCGCTGCTCGCCGGCGTCCGCGTGCGGCTGACGCTCGATGGCGTAGATGCGCGCGAGCAGATCGAGTCCACGCTCGATCGCGCGCTCGCGCTCGTGCGCTCGACCGGCGCGCGTTCGTTCGAGCCGCAGATCCACGTCGAGCGCGCGCGACTCGCGGGCCTGCTCTCCGACGCGGTCGGCCGCGAGCAGTGGTTGCGCGAGGCGCATCGCCTCTTCACCGAGATGGGCGCGACGGGGCACGCCGAGCGCGTGGCTCTGCTGTTGGCGTCGCCGCGATGAATCTGCTCGACGTCGTCCGCGAGGTCCGGCGCCACCTCGAAGAGAACGGCCGCTTGTCGCTGCGCATGTTGCAACGGCAATTCGAGCTCGACGACGCTGCGCTGGAGGAAGTCGTCGAGGAGCTGGTCGACGTGCAGCGCGTCGCGCGCCGCGAAGAGAACGCGCTCGCCTGGGTCGCATCGACTCCGCCCGCGAACCTCGCGCCGCCCGAACGCGATCCGCGCTCCTACACCCCGAAGCACCTCGCCGAGAAGATCCTGCAATCCAAGTCCGCGCTGGAGGGCGAGCGGAAGCAGGCCAGTGCCGCGCTAGGTTGGCGCCGATAGGAGCCTGCAATGCGATCCCTCGATGAATCGATCGAGCGCGCGGTGGCGATTCTCTCCGGAGAGCCGCGCGTGCGAGTCGTGTACCTCTTCGGCTCCGCAGCGCGCCCCGGCTCCATCCCGCCGCGCGACCTCGATCTCGCCGTCTGCGCCCGCCCGCCGCTATCGCTTCCCGAGCTGCTCCAGCTCCAGGGCCGCGCGCAAGAGGCGATCCACTTGCCGCTGGACCTGGTGAGCCTCGACGACGCTCCGATCGTCCTCGCACACGAGATCATCGAGGGTGGGCGCTGCCTCTACACCCGATCGCCCGACGACGAAACGGAGTTGGTGACGCGCACGCGGATGCGCTGGTGGGACTGGCTGCCCGTGCGCGAGCGCCAGTGGCAGGCGAGCGGCGAGCGTCTGGAGGATCGCGTTGGTTCTTCGGCCTGAGTCCGTACGCGAGCGCCTGCTGCGGCTCGAGGAAGTTCTCTCGCGCCTCGAAGAGCTCCGGCGCGAAGGCGTTGATCCGCGCGGCGACTTCCGGCAGGCGTGGCTCGCTGAACGCGGCCTACAGCTGGCTGCCGAGATCGCGCTCGACATCGGGAACCACATCCTGCCGCGACCGCGCAGGCATGGGCGGATCAATGCGTCGATCTCGCGTCACCATTCGGCTTCATCGACACCAATCCGGATCGGAGCGACGGGGTTCCCTGGTACGTCGGTGAGAACGCCTACGGTTCCAGTGGAGGCGCGACCGGCGTAGCGGCCGTCGCGCTCTGGGCCGCCGAGGTGCAGAGCTACGACTATGACACCAATACCTGTTCGTCGGTCTGCAGCCACTACACGCAGATCGTGTGGGCCGCGAGCGAATTCGTCGGCTGCAGGATCTCCTCGTGTCCGGGTCTCAGCTTCGGGAACTCCGTGGTGTGCAACTACGGACCTGGCCGCAATACCGGCGGCAGACCCTACGCGGTGCCCGAGCCCTCGAGCGCAGCTTGCGCTGCCGGAGCAATCGCCGCGCTCGCGGCGCTCTGTCGGAGGCGGCGGGCGGTAACGCGTCAATTGACCTGAGTAGCTACACGAGGCTACTTTGGTTTCGATGAAGGCGGTCGCCGTCAAAGAACTCAAGAACCGGCTCAGCGCCTATCTGCGCGAGGTGAAGAACGGCGAGGTCGTACTGGTGACCGATCGCGGCGTGGTCGTTGCCGAACTCCGGCAGCCGAGCGCAGGCGCAGTGTTGGGCACGCACGACCAGATCCTGGAACGCCTCTGTGCGGAAGGCGTTCTTGCGCCGGGACTGCCCCAGGATCCGCGCGCCTATCGGCCCTCGCCGCTGGGAGGCGCCGTCGCAAGCAGCGATCTCCTCGACGCCGAGCGCGGCGCGCGGTGACGCTTTACGCGGAGACGAGCGCTGTGTTGCGTTGGCTCTTTGCCGAGGACGGCGGCGAGGCGATCCGAGCGGCGCTCGCTGCGGCGGAGAAAGTCACTTCGTCGCGCCTGGCGTTGATCGAGACGCGCCGCGTAGTGCGACGCGCAGAGCGCGAGGGGCGCATCACCGCGGCGCAAAGCGCCGACCTGCGCGCCCTCTTCGCCCAAGCCGTCTCTACTTGGGCAATCGTCGAGATCTCGGAAGCGATCGCGCGACGCGCCGAAGAAGGGTTTCCGAACGAGCCCGTGCGCACGCTGGACGCCATCCACCTCGCGAGCGCCCTCTTCCTGCGCGAGTCGTTCCCCGCCCTCGTCATGCTGACCGCCGACGAACGCGTCCGCGCCAACGCCGTGCTCCTCGGTTTTTCGGCTGAGGTGCCTCGCGTATGAAAAATCTGCGCGTACCGGCGCTTTGAGCTTCGTCGCCAAACTCCAACGCGCCCGGGACGTCCTCGAACAACAGGGGCGTCTCTCCGTCCGCGCGCTGGCCCGCGAACTCGACCTCGCCGGCGACGAGCTCGAGGAGCTGATCAGCGAGCTGGTCGACGTGCAACGCGTGGCACTCCGCGAGGACGCCGTCCTCGTCTGGGCGAACCCTCGGGCCGCCGCAGATCCCGCGCCTCGGCGCCCGGCACCCGATCCGCGCTCGTACACCCCGAAGCACCTCGCCGAGAAGATCCTGCAATCGAAGTCCGCGCTCGAAGGAGAGCGCAAGCAGGTGACCGTCTTGTTCGCGGACGTGAAGGGTTCGCTGGAACTCGCCGAGCAACTCGACGCCGAAGTGTGGCACCGCATTCTCGAGCGCTTCTTCGAGATCCTCGCCGAAGGCGTCCACCGCTTCGAAGGCACCGTCAACCAATACACCGGCGACGGCATCATGGCGCTCTTCGGCGCACCCATATCTCATGAGGATCACGCGCAGCGCGCTTGCTACGCGGCGCTGCACCTGCGCGACACGCTGAAGACCTACGCCGATGCGCTGCGCATCGAGCATGGGCTCAACTTCTCGGTGCGCATGGGCATCAACTCGGGGGAGGTCGTGGTCGGCAAGATCGGCGACGACTTGCGCATGGACTACACCGCACAGGGCCACACGGTCGGGCTCGCGCAACGCATGGAGACGCTCGCCGAGTCGGGCAAAGCGCTGCTCGCGGCCAGCACGATCGACATCGTCCATGGCTATTTTGCGCTGCGCGATCTCGGCGCGATGAATGTGAAAGGCCTCGATGCGCCCGTGCGAGTCGCCGAGCTCGAAGGCGTCGGGCGGATGCGCACGCGCCTCGATCGATCGCGGGCGCGTGGGCTCTCGAAGTTCGTCGGCCGTGACGAAGAGATGGGACGCCTCGAGACGGCGCTGCGCCGTGCACTCGACGGCGACGGGCAGGTGATCGGCGTGATGGCCGAAGCCGGCTCCGGGAAATCGCGGCTCTGCTTCGAGTTTCTCGAGCGCTGTCGATCGCAGGGCATCACCGTGCGCACCACGACTGGTGTGCCTCACGGCCGCGCGGTGCCGCTGCAGCCGATCCTCGAGTTCTACCGCGAGATCTTCGGGATCGAGCAAAGCGACAGCGACGTGCAAGCGCGCCAGAAGATTGCCGGCAGCATCGCGCAGGCGGCGCCCGAAGAACTCGGCTGGCTCCCGCTGCTCTTCGACTTCATGCGCGTGCCCGACCCCGCGCAGCCGGCCCCCGATCTTTCGCCCGACGAGCGGATGCGCGCATTGATCGCGCTGCTGCGCCGCATCACCGCGGCGCGCAGTCGGCGCGAGCCCGCGGTGCTGGTCTTCGAAGATCTGCATTGGATCGACGCCGACACCGAAGTGATCATCGAAGGCTTCGTCGATGTCGCGGCGGGCACCCGCACGCTGATCCTGCTCAACTTCCGTCCCGAGTACCGCGCGAGCTGGGTCGGGCGCACGCACTACCAGCAGATCGCGCTGCGCCCGCTCGATGCCGCCGCCGCGGGCGAACTGCTCGGCGATTGGCTCGGCGCGCACGCTTCCCTCGCCGGCTTCGTCGAACTCGTCTGCAAGCGCACCGGCGGAAATCCCTTCTTCATGGAGGAAGTGGTGCAAGCGCAGATCGAGTCGGGCGCGCTCGTCGGCGCGCGCGGGCATTTCGAGCTGGCGCACCCGATCGACAGCATCGAGGTGCCGGCGAGTGTGCAGAGCCTGCTCGCGGCGCGCATCGATCGCCTCGACGAGGCGAGCAAGCGCCTGTTGCAGACCGTGGCGGTAGTCGGTGATGAGGTGGCCGAGACGCTGCTCGAACGCGTGGCCGAACTCGATCGCGATGCGCTGCGCAGCACCGTACGCTCTTTGGTGCAGAGCGAGTTTCTCTACGAGGCGTCGCTCTACCCGGAGAGCGAGTACGCGTTCAAGCATCCGCTCACGCGCGAGGTGGCGTATGCATCGCTGCTGCGCGAGCGGCGGCACGCGCTGCACGCAGCGGTGGCAACGACGCTCGAAGCGCTCGCCGGCGATGCGGCCGATCAACGCGCGCCGCTGCTCGCGCACCACTGGGAACAGGCGGGGCGCCCGCTCGAATCCGCGCGCTGGCAAGCGCGCACCGCGGCGCGGCTCGGCCTGAACGCGGGGGAGTCGATCTTCCACTGGCGCAAGGTGACGGAGCTGCTCGCTGCGGAGAGCGGCACACCGGAGGCGCGCGCGCTGCTCGGTCAGGCGCGTTCCCGATTGGTGTACGCCGCGGGGCGCAGCGCGGCACCGGAGGCCGAGGTGGCGACACTTTTCGCGGAAGCGCGTCGCGAGCTCGGCGAAGCGGACTCGCGCGAACTAGCCTGGACGCTCGCCACCTACGGCATCGTGCGCAACGCGGCTGGCAACGTCGAAGAGGCGCGGCGTCTGAATGCCGAGGCCCTGGCGATGGCACGGCGCCTAGAGGATCTCCCTCTGCTCGCAGCGACGCTGGCAGCCGGCATCGCGATCACGCCCGCGTCCGAGTTTCCGGAGCAATGCGCGCAGCTGATCACCGAGGTCGGGAGCCTGAGCGCCAAAGATCCGTCGCTCGGCGAGGAACTGCTCGGGTTTCGTCCCTCGGCCGCAGCCAACACGGCTTCCCTCTTTGCGCACTTCCGCTTCGGCCGCGGTGGCGAGATGGAGCCGCTGCTGGCCGCATGGCGGAGCAGCGTCGGCGATAGCCGCAACGCGATTGATCAGGTCTGGCTTCACAACGGCTTCACCTCGG
Organism: Deltaproteobacteria bacterium; assembly: GCA_031396445.1. Lineage (GTDB taxonomy): Bacteria > Myxococcota_A > UBA9160 > UBA9160 > PR03 > PR03. Next base: position 63,697 of record JANNKU010000149.1, read on the forward strand.
TGCGCGCGGCGCGGGGCGACGTGAACGGCGCACTCGAACACGGTCGCCAGACCCTCGAGTGGGCGATGCAGTCGCAGAACCTCTTCATTCGGGTGGTTGGACATTCCGCGCGGGGCCGAGGGCTACTCGCTGCGGGTCGGTTCGACGAGGCGCTCGAGTACCTCGAACCGGCGTTGATGCTCGCAGTGGACCGCGGCGTCGCCCGAGGCTTTGCAGTCGCCGTTTGCCTTCCGCTCCTCGTCGAGATCCAGCTGCGGCGTGGCGACATCGCCGCCGCACGCGCCGCGGCCGAGCGCGGCATCGAGATTGCCCGCGCCATGGGATACCGACACGCAGAAGCGTCCAACGGGATTTCGCTGGCGCGAGCGCTGGTCGCTGGCGGCGACGCCGCGGGCGCAGAGGCGACGCTCGCATCCGCGGCGGAGTCCGCAAGCGCGTTGAACGCGCGCGATCTGCTGCCGCGCGTCGAGGAAGCGCGCGCCGAGATCTCGCGACACCGCAACGACGACGCCGGCTGCGAGCATGCTCTGCGCGCCGCGGCGCGGCTGCACCGCGAAAACGGCGAGGAATGGCTCGCGACGCAGGCCGAGGCGAAGATCACCTCGTGATCCGTGCCAGTCGCGAGCGCGCGATTCGCAGTCGCGGTGTGTACTGCGCCGATGCTCGAGTCATTGGAGGCTCCATGACGATGCTGCGACGCTCGCGATTCTCGGTTCTGCTCAGCGCGATGTTCGCGGCGCTCGTCCTGCCGATCGCGTCGAGCGCGCAGGACTCACTCGACGCGACGCTCCAGCCCTACCTCGCGAAATACGACATGCCTGCGCTCGCAGCGGCAGTGTTCCGCGACGGCACGATCGTCGCGGTCGGCGCGGTCGGCACGCGCCGCGCGGGCGCTGCGATTCCCATCACGCGCGACGATCGCTTCCACCTCGGCTCCGACACCAAGGCGATGACGTCGCTGCTGGCGGGCATGCTCGTCGAAGAAGGCAAGCTGCGCTGGGACACGACGATCGCCGAGGTGTTCCCCGAGCTCGCGCCGAAGATGGACAAGCGACTCGCGAAAGTGACGCTCGAGCACTTGCTCTCGCACACCGGCGGCATTCCGGGCGACGACGACGTCATCGAGGCGCTGGTGGCGAAGTCACTCGTGCAGCCCGGCAACCTCGACTCGATGCGTCTCTGGCTGGTCGCCGAGTTGGTGAAGCGACCGCTCGCCTTCAAGCCGGGCACCGACTGGCTCTACTCGAACATGGGTTACGTGATCGCCGGCGCGATTCTCGAGCGCAAGACCGGTCGCACCTGGGAAGAGCTCGTGACCGAACGCGTCTTCGCGCCGCTCGACCTCGCGACCGCCGGCATCGGCCCGCAAGCGTCGATGGGTCGCATCGATGCGCCGCTCGCGCACGATCAGAAGGACGGCAAGCCCGTGCCGATGCTGGCGGGGCCGAACGGCGATGTTCCGCCGACGATGGCGCCGGCCGGCGCCGCACACATGTCGGTGCTCGACTTCGCGCGCTGGGCGGCGTGGAACGCGGGCGAAGGCAAGCGCGGCCCGGCGCTCGTCACGCCGGCAACGCTGAAGAAGCTGCACACGCCGGTGATCTCGATGACGCGCGAGAAGCCGGCGCCGGGTACACCGCCGAGCGGTCGCTACGCACTCGGCTGGGGCGAGGTGACGCTCGACTGGACGCCCGAACCCTTCGTCTTTCACGGCGGCTCGAACACGATGAACATCGCCTACGTGTTCTTCCAGTCCGCACGCGACTACGGAATGGTTCTCGTGACCAACGTGGGCGGTACCAAAGCCGACGATGGCTTGAAGGCGCTCGTGAAGGAACTCGACGACCGCTACGGCAAGCGCTGACCGCAGCGGGAGAGCCGAGCGCTGCATGGGGCGTCCTTCGATGGCGCAGAGTGGATGCAGCGGAATCCAACGCGATCGACGCGGCGCTTCAGATGGCGACAGGCAGTCGCGACGGAGCGCGGCCGAGCACCTGCACCCATTCGATGGCATCGGGGTCGGCGTCGAGCGTGGGCGCCAGCGCGCTGACGCCGCGCACGACTTCTTCCAGCGTCATGCGCGCGAGCGATGCGCCGAGGCAGTAGTGCGGGCCGCCGCCGAACGACAGCAGCCGCGGCGCACTCGCTTCGGTGAAGCGGCGCACGACGAACGCGTTCGGGTCCTGCCACACCTCGGCGTCGCGATTGGCGGTGAGGAAGGAGCACATCACGATGGAGCCTGCGGGACGCATCGCTCCGCAGATCTCCATCGGCGCGGCGACGGTGCGCGGTGCGCCCGCGATGCTCGGCTCGAAGCGGATCGTCTCGCTGACCAGCGCACCCAGCAGCGACGGTTCGGAGCGGAGCTCCTGCAGCGCGTTCGGCTGCGTGAGCAGCGTCAGCACGGTGCAGCCGATCTGACTCGCCGTGGTGTCGTGACCGCCGACGAGCAGGTTCGCCACCATCGTGACCGTCTCGTCGCGGGTGAGGCGATCGCCGTCGCTCTCGGCGCGGAGCAACGACGTCATCAGGTCGTCGGCCGGCGCGTGGCTGCGTTCCTCGACGAGCCGTCGGAGGTAGCCGAGCAGTTCTTCGATCGCGGCGGTGGCAGCCGCGATCTGCGCGGGCTCCATGAACAGGAAGACGGGACTCAACGCATCGACCCACGCGATGAACTCCGGAACGGCAGCCGCCGGGACGCCGACCAGCGAGCACATCACGTGCATCGGGAGACCCGCGAAGGCCGCGACGAGATCGCCCTTGCCAGCTTCGCGAACGATCGCCAGTCGCTCGCTCACGCTCGCAGCAGCGATCGGCCGCAGCCGATCGACCGCGCGCGGCGTGAATGCCTTCGAGACGAGGCGCCGCAGCCGATCATGCGCGGCGCCGTCGTTGGTGAACATCAGCGCGCCGTACCACGCGCGCAGCGGCCCGTCGCTGATGCCCATCCGGTCGAAGAGCGAGAGGCCGACACCGTGCAGCTTCGGCTCGTGCAAGATCCGCTCGATCTCGCGCTGGCGCAGCACGTAGATCATCCCGGTCACCTCTTCGATCACCGAAGGGCCGCGCTCCGCGGCGGCGAGCATCTGCTGCTTCCAGACGCGCGGGTCGAGCCCCATGGCGAGCGGAATCGTCTCTTCGGTCACGGTTGGATCTCCTTGCTCGCGTTGCTCTCCGCCTTCGTTTCGTGCGCGCGCTGGATCACGTAGGCATGAATCGAGGTGGCGTCGTCCGCACTCAGCAGATCCGCGAAGCTCGCCATGCCTTTGTGCGCACGCGTGCCGCCGAGCACGATGTCGTTGAAACGCGCATGCGTGTCGGGCGAGGCGTAGCGGAGATCCGGCGTGACGCCGGCGCCTACGGCAAGGACGCCGTGACACATCAAGCAGTAGCGGTGGAAGAGCGCGCTGCCGCGATCCGCCGCGCCAGGCGGAGCGCCGAGTTCGGGCAGTGGGTCGGCGATCTCGAGTTTGCGCACGGGGACCTCCGGTAGCGTCCCCGTCGCGTCGAGTGCGAACGTAAAGAGATGGCCCTGGTTCAGGTAGCGACTCGCGGCCGAGATGCCGGCATCGTTGCCTTCGATCACGCCACCGCCACCCCAACCGGCCAGCACGCTCACGTACTGCTTGCCATCGACGCTGTACGAGATCGGCGGCGCGACGATGCCGATCTTCGTCGTGATGTCCCAGAGCTTCTCGCCGCTGTCGGCGGCGTACGCAGCGAAGTGTCCGTCGCTCGTACCCTGGAACACCAGTCCGCCCGCCGTCGAGAGCACGCCGCCGTTGAAGGAGCCGGGGTGTTTCACGCTCCAGGCCACCTTCTGTTTGACCGGATCCCATGCTTTCAACTCGCCCCATGCAGCCGGCATCTCCGCCGCGTGCTTCGCCAGCAGCGCTGGGAAGTTCCGAAGGTCGAGGCCGAGATTCCAGGCGCCCTTCACTGGCTTGAAGGCGGGATCGATCGCGTAGAGCATCCCGAGTTCGAGCACGGGGATGTAGACGAGCTTCGTGTCCGGGTCGTACGACATCGGGTGCCAGAGATGTCCACCATTCGGTGACGGCAGCACCCAACGCGGGCGCTCATCGTAATTGGCTTCCCCCGTCTCGACGGGACGTCCGGTCTTCTTGTCCACGCGGCTCGCCCAGTTCACGCGCACGAATTTCTCGGCCGAGAGCAACTCGCCGGTCGCGCGATCGAGCACGTAGAAGAAGCCGTTCTTCGGCGCCTGCATCAGCACTTTGCGCGGCACGCCGTTCCATTCGAGGTCGGCGAGCACGATCTGCTGCACGGCGGTGTAGTCCCAGTTGTCGCCGGGCGTCGTCTGGTAGTGCCATACGAGTCGACCGGTATCCGGCCGCAGCGCGAGGATCGACGAGAGATAGAGATTGTCGCCGCCACCCGGAGAGCGCAGCTTGCGACTCCACGGCGAACCGTTGCCCGTGCCCACGTAGAGCAGATCGAGTTCGGCGTCGTACGCCATCGAATCCCACGCGGTGCCGCCGCCGCCGCTCTCCCACCAGCGGCCGTTCCACGTCTTCGCAGCGGCTTCGAGTTCCAGATGCTCGAAGGGCTGCGAGGGATCACCGGGAACGGTGTAGAAGCGCCAGACCTGCGCGCCCGTCTCGGCATCGTACGCGGTCACGTAGCCGCGCACGCCGTACTCTGCGCCGCCATTGCCGATCAGGACTTTGCCCTTCACGACGCGCGGTGCGCCGGTGATCGTGTAGGGCTTGTCGCGATCGATCGTGTTCTGTTCCCAGACGACCGCGCCCGTGCCAGCGTCGAGCGCGACGAGGCGTCCGTCGAGCGTGCCGACGTACACCCTGCCCTTCCAGACTGCGACGCCGCGGTTCACCACGTCGCAGCACGCGTTGCGCGCCCATGCGGGCGGCACCTTGGGATCGTGCGTCCACAACACGGCGCCGCTGCGCGCATCGAGCGCCTTCACGACGCTCCACGGCAGCGACACGAAGATCGTGCCATCGACGACGATCGGCGTCGCCTCGTGACCGCGTCCCACTCCCGTGTCGAACGACCACGCGAGCCCGAGCTTCGCAACGTTGGAGCGATCGATCTCGCGGAGTGGCGAGAAGCGCTGCTCGTCGTAGCTGCGTCCGTGCGCGAGCCAGTTGCCCGGCTCGGTGTCGGCGGCGCCGATCCGCGCGCCATCGACCGTTGCGGTACGCGTGCGAATCGAATCGGCGCGCGCCGATCGCGCCGCACTCTGCGACGCGAGCGCATCGCCGGACGTCTCGCGCCCGCCGCAGCCGGTGGCGCCGAGCCAGACAGCCAGCGACAGGAGAGCCATCCACTCGCTGAGCCGAGGACATCGCATGCCCGCCCCTCCCTTTGGCGAAGGGCCAAGCTACCCCATCCGCATCGCGCACAGATCGCTCGTGAAGATCAACCGGCTCGCCGATGATGAGCGTTCGAACCCCAGCCAGGGATGGACACACGATGCGCGATGGCCTGCTCTCCTTCACTCGTCGCCAGCTCGGATGGTCGGTGCTGCTCGGACTGCTCTTGCTCAGCCCGGCATCGAATGTACTGGCGCAGACCAACACGCGATTCGTCGTGATCAACCAGACCGGTCACTCCGACGCGCAGGTCCACATGAAATTCCTCGGCCCCGAGATCGGTGCGTCCGCGACCGCGCAGACCTATGGCCCAGGTCATCCGCTCCACACCGGAAGTACGAGTTCGTCGTACTCCTACAGCCTGCAGGAAATGCGCGCGACGGTTCCGAACACGCCATATGCGAGCATTTCGGTTCCGACCTTCGCGATCAACGATTTCCTCGGTGGCAGGATCTACTTCAGCATCGGCTTTCAACTCGAGTCCGTGGATCCGCCCGCTGCCGGAACGATCGGCGCTGCCGACTACAACGTCGTCTACCACTACGTCGAGACCTACACCGGGGGATCCGGCGCCAACAACATCGACGTCTCGTACGTGGACTTCGTCGGCATCCCGATCGACATGGCCGCGCGCAACGGCAATGGGACGCTCTACTCGTATCCGAGCGGCAAGAACCCGCAGTCGTCCGCGGCGGGATCGACGATGTTCGACCACCTGATCACGAGCGGCGTTCCGGCGTCGGCGATTGCTCCGGCAGTGACCGGTGGCACCGCGCGGATTTCGTCGCCGTCTCTTGGTGGTGTCACCGGCTATCACGATTGGACCGCGCTCTTCACCTACCTGAAGAACACGTGGACATCGCCCATCTCCGTTGCCAGCTACAAGGTTCCAGTGGGTGAGCCGCTGTCCACCGTACTCTTCGGTTACAGCGGCGGCGGCATCCCGGTCGATCCTTTTGATCCGCTCTTCCTGATCGAGCAGGACTACAGCTTCACCGCGACCGTCATGGACGACTTGAATCCCGGCGGCGCCAACGCGCGGATCCCGGGTCTCGCAGGCATCGCGGGTGTCAAGCTGCATGGCGCGGGCGGAACCTATGGCGCAACGACGGGCACCGGCGCCTTCGACATCTACATCCAGCAATCCGACCTCGATGCACCGACGGGAATCTACGGAAACAACCCTGCCTACACGGTGGATTGGACCGGGCGTCCAGTGCTCGATGGCGGACCGATCGCGTTCCCCGCGAGCACCGGCATCGTCGATGATCTCACCGGCCGCATCGTCGGCGATCTGCTCGCCGGCATCACCTTCGGGTGGACCGGCAACGCCACGAACATTGCGAATCACGCGACGGCGACCAGCTTCGACCTTCCGACCGATATCACGGAAGAGCGGATCGGCGACCTCGGCACCGGCAAATACTTCTACTTGCTCTCGCTGCAGGACTCGACCGCAAAGTTGGCGGAGTGGTTCGGCAGCGGCATCTCGGCGACGCCGGACTTCTACGACACCTATGGCAACGCCTTCGCCGCCGATACCACCGCCTACACCATGCCGTTTGGCGATCGCCTGCAGGGAAGCGTGACGCCGTCCATCTGGTGGGATGCCGCCGGCCTGGCCGGTCAGGATGGCTATCTCGAAATCACGCTGCTGCCGGGTGCGTACGCTGCGCCGGAACCCGCATCGGTGTCGCTCCTGCTGAGCGCGTGGCTGGCTCTCGCCGCGATTGCGAGACGCGCGCGCTAGTTGCCGAGTGCGCGGGCCGCTCTGCGCAGGCTCGCGACCGGCACACCGAGACGCCGACACGCGTCGGAGGGCGGACTCGTGCGCGGCACGACGCGCTCACCGAGTCGCCCGAGCGCGCGGATCACGCTGCCTTCGAATCGCCGCAAGCCGTAGCGTGCGTCGAGCCCGAGGATCTCGCGCGTCCACGGCGGCGTGATCTCCACCGAAGCGCGAATCAGCATCGACTGGAGCCAGCGCAACGGGCCAGGGAAGATCGGCGTGCGGTGCAGGATCTCGAGAAACTCGAAGACGATCGCCGAACGCTCGAGCTTGGGTCGCATCGCCGCGAACTGTGCTTCGAGCTCGGCGACCGACGCGGGCGCGCCGACGGCGCCGTAGAGACGCGCTGCCGGAGCGCCTTCTGCGTAGAAGCGATCGCGCGCCGCGTTCGAGAGCGGCCGAACGAATGCGCAGTACGCCTCGAGGAAGCCGAAGCTGGCGGTGGCCTGCACCCAATCGAGCAGCTCCGGATCGTCGGCGCGATACGAGACGCCATCCGGTGTCGTTCCCGACACGCGCGCATGCATGCGCGAGACGCCTGCAATCATCTTCTCAGCGACGCTGCGCGCGCCGTAGACCGTCACCATCGCGGCGAGCCCCGTGCGTTCCATGCGCGTCAGCGGATCGGTGCGAAAGCTGGTGTGATCCCAGACGCCGGAGCGCACGCGCGGCTCGGCGAGTTCGAGAATCACCGCCGTCACGCCGCCGACGAAGAGCGAGACGGGGTTGCGGAACACCTGCCACGCTACGCCGTCGTGCGGAGCCAGCGACGCCTCGCCGGCGGGCTGCGTGAAATCGACCGCGACGCCCGTCTCGGGCCGCATCGATGCGCGCGCTAGCGCCTGGCGGAATGTCGATGCGCTCATCGTGCGCAGAGTATCAGCGAAGAGCCGAGCCGCACCCTTCGATTGTTTTGCGCAGCCGCCTCGCGAATCGACGGTAGAGTGCCGGGCGCCATGAACTGCAACGCCTGCGGCCACGCGAATCCCGAGCGAACGAAGTTCTGTCTCGAATGCGGAACGCCCGTCGCCATGCGGTGTAAAAGCTGCGGCAGCGCGTTGCCGCCGGCTGCGAAGTTCTGCGGAGAGTGCGGAGCGAAGACCATCGCGGCGGACGCCACCGCGCCACTGGTGTCCGCCGCCGCACGCTCGCCCCTCGACTACACGCCGCGCCATCTCGCCGAGCGGATCTTGCAATCGCGCTCCGCCGTCGAAGGCGAGCGCAAGCAGGTGACCGTACTGTTCGCGGACGTGAAGGGATCGCTGTCACTCGCCGAGCAGATCGGCGCCGAAGCCTGGCACGCGATTCTCGAACGCTTCTTCGAGATTCTCGCCGACGGCGTGCACCGCTTCGAAGGCACCGTCAACCAATACACGGGCGACGGCGTCATGGCGCTGTTCGGCGCGCCGATCGCGCATGAGGATCACGCACAGCGCGCCTGTTACGCGGCGTTGCACCTGCTCGAACGCCTGCGCGAATTCGCGCGCGCGGTGCGGCGCGAGCACGGCCTCGATTTCGCGACGCGCATCGGCATGAACTCCGGCGAAGTCGTGGTGGGCAAGATCGGCGACGACCTGCGCATGGACTACACCGCACAGGGCCACACGGTGGGCCTCGCCCAGCGCGTCGAATCGCTGGCGGAAGCGGATGCGTGTTTTTTGTCGCAGGCCACGGCCGATCTCGTGACGGGATTCTTCGCGCTCGAAGATCTCGGCGACTTCCGCGTCAAGGGCAGCGCGGAGCCATTGCATGTATTCCGACTCGCGGGCGTTGGCAGCGCGCGCAATCGCTTCGATGTGTCGCGCTCCCGCGGACTGTCGCGCTTCGTCGGTCGCGCGTCCGAGGTGCGCACGCTCGAAGCCGCGCTCGCGGCGGCGCGCGCCGGCCACGGCGCCGTGGTCGGCGTCGTCGCGCAGGCCGGCACCGGCAAGAGCAGGCTCTGCTACGAGTTCCTCGAGTCGTGTCGCGCGGCGGGCTTCAATGTTCACGAAGGTCGCGCCGTGGCGCACGGCAAGAGCATCCCGCTGATCCCGATCCTCGAGATCTTCCGCTCCTACTTCGCGATCGGCGATCGCGACGATGATCGCTTGGCGCGCGAGAAGATCGCCGGCCGGCTGTTGCTGCTCGACGAAGCCTTCCGCGACGTGCTGCCGGTGCTCTTCGATTTCCTCGGCGTGGCCGACCCCACCGTGCCGCTGCCGCGCATGGAGGCGGAGGCGCGCCAGCGCCAACTGCAAAGTGTGTCGCGGCGGCTGCTGCAGCAATCGACCGCCGAGCGACCCGGCCTGATGATGATCGAAGACCTGCACTGGCTCGACGGCGCGAGCGAAGCGTGGCTGCGCGATTGGGTCGATGCCGTCTCCGGTACGCACGGCCTGCTGCTCGTGAACTACCGCCCCGAATATCGAGCTGAGTGGATGCAGCGCTCGCACGTGCAGCAGATCGCGCTCGCGCCGCTCGGCGCCGAGGCGATCCGCGAGTTGCTCGGCGATCTGCTCGGCGCCGATCCGAGCACCGCGGGGCTGGCGGACGCCATCTACACACGCAGCGGTGGCAACCCGTTCTTTGCAGAAGAAATCGTGCGCTCGCTGATCGAGTCCGCCCATCTCGAGGGCAAGCGCGGTGGCTACCGGCTCGTGACGCCAATCGACAAGCTGGCCGTACCGAACTCCGTGCAGGCGCTGCTCGCGGCGCGCATCGACCGGCTGCCCGAGCGCGAGAAGCGCGTGCTGCAAACCGCAGCGGTGATCGGCAAGGATTTCCGCGGGCCGATCCTCGAGCAGGTGATCGATCTCACGTCGAACGAGTTGGCCGAGAGTCTCGCGGCGCTGCGCAATGCGGAGTTCGTCTACGAGGAGTCGCTCTACCCGATCGCCGCGTATTCGTTCAAGCACCCGCTGACGCAGGAGGTGGCGCTCGCGTCGTTGCTCCGCGAGCGGCGACGCGCGGCGCATCTGGCGGTTGCAGGCGCGACCGAGAGCTTCGACGCGGACAGCCTCGACGAGCAGGCTGCGCTGCTCGCGCATCACTACGGCGAGGCGGGGCGTCCGCTCGACGCCGCACGGTGGCACGCGCGCGCGGCTGGCTTCATCGCTCCGAGCGACTCCGCCGAAGCAGCGCGGCATTGGAATTGCGCTCGCGAGCTGTTGCGCGAGGCGCCGGACGAGCCGGCGGCCGCGAGCCTTGGCGCTTCGGTGTGTCGTGCGCTCCTCGCGGTGAGCGTTCGCTTCGGACTCACATCGGAAGACGCCCGCCAGATCTTCGAGGAGGGTCTCCGCTGGGCCGAGGCCACCGGCGAGCCGCTCGACACAGCACTGATGCACCAGGGGCTGTCGGTCCACGAAGTTGCGAATCTGCAGATCGACTCCGCGCTCGAGCACGCCGCCGCGTTCGAACGGGTGGTGCGCGTCGCGCCGGACGCGGAGCTACGCGCGATGGCGCACTGGCCTTCGCTCGCGCCACTGCTGGTGCGCGGAGATCTCGCCGCGTTGCATGCGCGTGCTGCCGAGCAGATCGAGTGGACACGCGAGCATCTCGAATGGGGCTTGCGCGACTGGGGCTTCACCATCCACGTCGGCGCGCTGCTCGAGCTGAGTCGCGCCGAGAGCTTCGACGGCTCGCTGGTCCGCGCGCGCGTAATTCTCGAAAGTGGCGCCGAGATCTCGCGCAGCGTCGGCGACCGCGTATTCGAGGGAATGTGCCTCGGTTGGATCGCCACCATCGCCTGTCGCGCCGGCGAGCCCGAGCAAGGCCTGGTTGTGGCGCAGCGCTACGTCGAACACACCGAGCGATTCTTCTCCGGGTTCCGCGCCGCCGCCTACGCGCAGCTCGCCGAAAACCTGCTGCTGACCGGACAGACCGCGACGGCGATCGCGACGATCGAGCATGCCGAGTCGCTCGGCGATTCGAGCAAGCTGTCGCAGTTGACTCTGTTGCGGACGGCGGCACAGGTGCGACTCGCCAACGGGGAGATCGCGCGCGCACGCGCCGCGGCCGAGCTCGCCTTCGCTCGCTCGCTCGATGCCGGCGCGCGCCTTCTCGCGGTGGAAGCCGCACTCGCGCTGTCGTCCATCATTCGCGCGCAAGGCGACACGAGTGAAGTCGCGCGCATCGAAGCCATCCTCGCGACCGCCGATCGGCTGATCGCGGAGACCGGCGCGCGCAACCTCGCACCTCTGCTGCTGCTCGAACGCGTGGCGCTGCTCGCGCGTCCCGAGGACGCTTCTCTGCGTCGCGCACTGCTACAGCACGCGCACGACGACTTCGTTCGCATGGGCGCAACGGGCCATGTGCGGGAGATCGGGCGTATGCTGAACGCGTGACGGTCGCCTCGGCCCGACGCGTGCGAGAGTCACGTCGGATGAACATTGTTCGATCGCCTGCCACGCCTATAGGGTTGGAGGACTCCATCATGCGCGCGACCCATTCCCCGCTCTGCCACTCCGCTCGCCTCTCCTGCGCGTTTGCAGTGCTGGCTGTGCTCGCGGCCGCGACTCCCGCCGCCGGCTACGTCGAGCCGCAGGCCACCGCGCTCGGCCGGCTGCGCGCCGCCTCGGCAACGCCCGTCGATGCGCGCTTCGCGGGCGGCTTCCCGCGTTCGCTGCGGCTCGATGTCGCCGCGCCGGTCGGCGCCACGCCCACCGTGCGAGCCCGACGCTTCCTCACGGAGTGGCAGGACGTCTTCTCGCAGAACCATCCCGATCTCGCGCTGCATCCGATCGGGGCCGCAAGCGCCGAGCAGGAAGTCGTCGCGTTTTCCCAGAGCTTCCGCGGCATCCCGGTCTTCGGCGCGCAGATCGCGGTCGGAATGCAACCGAGCGCCGTCGCTACGACGCGCATCACCTTCACCGCCGGCTGGCTGTTGCCTGCGTTCCCCAACATCGAAGAGGTCGAGATCGTCCCGTGTATCACGCCGCAATCGGCGGAGGACGCCGCGCGTCTGGCGCTCGGACGGCTCGACGCGCCGGTCGTCAGCGAGACCGCGCTGATGCTCTTCACGCGCGCCGCGCTCGGCGAAGCCAACTCGCCTGCACCCCGCCTCGTCTATCGCGTGACGCTCGGCGGTGGCGCGTCGATGCAGTTCCTGGTCGATGCGGAGACGCTGGAGATCGCATTCCAGCATTCGCTCGTCTACGACGGCGCCGGTCTCGACGACTACGACGCCGACTTCGAGGACGCCAACGGCGGCACGCTCTTCTCCAACAACTGCTTCGAAGGCACCACGATCGACGACGACATCGGCAGCGAGAGCGGGCTCGACGACGCCTACGAAAGCGATCCCGAGGCCGTCGCACTCTGGTGGCACACACGCGACACCTATCTCGCCTATCACAACCAACTCGGCCGCCACTCCTGGGACGACGACGACGCCGAGATCCGGGTCTACACGCACATCGGAACCGACCCGCCGGGCAACGACCCGAACGCCACCTACAACCCCACCTGTGACGCAATCGAGTTTCACGACGACTACGTCGGGCTCGACGTCGTGGCGCACGAGTTCACGCACGCGGTGATCGAGCACTCGATCTCGAACCTGACCTACCAGAATCAATCGGGCGCGCTGAACGAAGCCTTCGCCGACTCGATGGCGGCGCTCATCGTCGATACCGGCGACTGGCTGATGGCCGAGGGACTGCTGAACGGCCAGGGTCCGATCCGCTCGATGGCAGATCCGCTGACGGGGCAATGCGACAGCCCGAACGGTCCGGTGGGCCTCGGCGATTGCAACGACGCGGATCGCATGTCTCTCTTCGTCGTCACCAGCTCGGACAACGGCGGCGTACACAGCAACAGCGGCATCCAGAACAAGGCGACCTTCCTGATGGCGGACGGCGGCGCGTTCAACGGCCGCAACGTCGTCGGCATGGGTCGCACCAAGACGGCGCGCCTCGTCTACTTCCTGACGCGCTTCTTGCAACCCACCAACGCGAACTTCCTCGACGCGCGCAATCTCGCGGTCTCGACGGCGCAGAACTTCGTGAACCTCGGGTACCACGGCTTCAATGCGGCGAACCTCTGCACCGTGCGCAACGCGTATGCCGCGGTCGAGATCGGCGAGGGCGATGTCGATTGCGATGGCGTCGAGGACTTTTCCGACGACGGCGACGCCGACGGCGTCTTCGATGATGAAGACAACTGCCCGAACGCGTCGAACCCGTCGCAGACCGATTTCGACAACGACGACATCGGCGACGCCTGCGACAGCGATGCCGACAACGACGGCATTCCGACGGGCAGCGACAACTGCCCGCTGGTCCCGAGCAACTGGTACGAGAACGGCGATCCGGACGGCGACGGTCTCGGTCGCCGCTGCGATCCCGACGACGACAACGACGGCATCCCCGACAACGGCGGCCCGCTTCCGTGCACGACGGGCCAGGCCATCGGCTGCGACGACAACTGCATCGAGGACCCGAACCCGACACAATTCGACGGCAACAACAACGGCGAAGGCGACGCCTGCGATCCCGATCAGGACGGCGACGGCCTCTACGTCGAGGAAGACAACTGCACCTTCGTCTCGAATGCCGATCAGGCCAACGCCGACGGCGACGAGTACGGTGACGCCTGCGACGACTGCCCGAACGACGACGATGTGATCTACGCCTACACACCCGGCATCCCGGAGCTCGGCATCGATCCGCAGCCGTATCAGCCCGACAGCGACGGCGACGGCATCCCCGACACCTGTGACAGCTTCGGCTTCCGCGAGGTCGGCATCGCGGTCGACGGTGCGTTCTCGAGCATCGGTGTGTCGCCGAAGCCCGATGGCCGCCGCCGCGCCGTCGAGATCGCCGGACCGCCCGGCGGCTCGGGGCGCATCCCGATCGACGTGTGTGATCCCGACGCGGATCCCGACGGCTACGCAGCGGGCGAGTACGTCGAGCTCGGCTTCGAAGGCCTCTTGCCCGCCGTGCAAGCGTCGATCGTCGATGACGAGGGCAATCGCTTCGGGCTCTCGACACGATCGCGTGTCGTCACGGGCGGGCCCGATCGCGGCTTCCGCTGGAAGCCGCGCTGCGACCGCGATTGGTTCCTGCAACTCGATCTCGGCCCCGACTTCCCCGGCAACGACACCTTCACACTGGTGCCGCGCGTCGTTGCGGGCGGCGGCGGAACCGACAACCCGTGGACGTCGATCACCGAATTGATCGCGTTGCCGCCGCCCGATCCGCCGGCCGACGGCGATCGCGATGGCGCCGCCGACAGCACCGACAACTGCCCGCTGCGCGCGAACCCCGAGCAATACGACGCGGACGGCGACGACGTCGGCGACGTCTGCGACAACTGCTCGCGGCGCGCCAATGCGAACCAGCAGAACACCAATCGCGACAACTTCGGCAACGTCTGCGATCCCGATTACAACGACGACGGCCGCGTCGGCATCCCCGACTTCAACGTGCTGCGCGCGCAATTCGGCAAGCGCAGCGGCGTGCACGCCGACTTCAATCCGAACGTCGACCACAACGGCGACGGCGTGATCGGGCTGCCCGACTTCAACGTGCTGCGCAGCTACTTCGGCCGCGCGCCGGGACCGGCGGGCGCGTTGCCGTAGTCGGATGCTTCGCAGGCCGCTCGAACTCTCGCGGTCGCCGCGGCGCGGACTCTGCTGGAGTCTGGGGTATCTATCCCCCGCACGCTGACGGCTGGCTTCACGCTGTTGCGGGGCTGTGCGGGTAACCCTGGATTGCAGCGGGAGCAATCATGAGCCGAGTGCATCGACGCGAGCCTGGAAGCAATACGAGACTGGGCGCCCTCGCGTGGGCCGTCGCGCTGCTTTGCGTTTCGACGGCCGCGCAGGGCCAGACCGTCGAGCTGAGCTTCGAAGGCGTGAGCCAATACGACAGCGCCTCGGTCGGACGCAACTCCATTCCGCCGGACCCGAGCGGTGCGGCGAGCCTGACGCAGTACATGGAAGTCGCAGCTGGCGCCTACGCCGTCTTCGACAAGGGCACGGGCACGCAGCTGTCGCTCTTCTCTGACTTGTCGTTCTGGTCGGCCGCGGGCCAGACCGGCGCCAACGGCGACGCGCGCGTCCGGTACAACGCAGCGGTCGATCGCTGGGTGGTGACGTCGTTCGGCGAAAATTTGAAGGACGTGCAGATCGCGGTGTCGGATACCGACGACGCGCTCGGCGGCTGGAAGTCGATCAAGTTCGAGGGATTTGCAGGTGTTGGCGCTGTCGCCGACTACCCGACGCTCGCGCTCGACCGAAACGCGGTCTACATCGGCACCAACAACTTCGCGCCAGGTCTTCTCAGCACCACGCTGAACGTGATCCCGATCGACAGCCTCTTCGGCGCTGGCGCTCCGACGCTGACCAACATGAAGCGGTTCGTGACGCCCGCCGCGGAGGATCGCGGCTTCACGCTCCAGGGCGTCAACTCTTCGGCGGCGGGATCGACGGGCAAAGTGGTCGCAACATCGCTGGTCGAGTTCGACAACTTGGCGTTCCAGGTCACCGGTCTCAGTTCGTCGTCGGCGACCGACGCGTCCGTGTCGGACCCAGTTTATCTGCAGCTCTCCACGATCAGGTCCCCAGACCCAGGGCGCCAGCCATCGGCGGCCATCCCCGCGAACCGACGCATCATCGGGACGGTGGGCGAGCGCATCGGCAGCAGCGTCTACGAGGCCCAGGGCAAGATCTTCATGGTCCAGACCGTCGATCCGGATGCCGACGGCCTCGACGAGTCGCGGGTGCGATACACCGTGATCGATGCAACGAGCTTTGCCCTCCTCGACGAGGGAGAGATCGGCGAGGCGGGCTTCGACTACTACCAGGGCTCGATCGCGGTCAACAGCCTCGGCCAGGTGGTGATCGGCTACAACCGCTCGGGTCTCACGCAGACAGACGCGAACGGCGATGGGCTCTCCGACGGCAACATCACGCTGATGGCGCGGACCTTCGCGGCGGATGCCAGCGGCGCACTCCAACCGACCAGCGGCGAGTTGCTTCTCAAGGTCAGTCTGACCGACGACTACCACAACGGCAGCAATTTCGGGCAGCCCGCTACTGGGGTCCAGCGTTGGGGCGACTCGAGCCAGGTCACGATCGATCCGTCTGACGAGCGCCAGTTCTGGGTGATCGGCCAGTTCGCGCGGGAGTACAACCTGCCCGCTTTCGGGCATCCCGGCGGAACCGGCGGCTCGCGGTGGGGTACCTGGATCGCGCGGATCGCGATGCCGTCCGACCCGGACGAAGACAGCGACGGGATACCCGACGCCACCGACAACTGCCCGGTCGCGTCGAACCCCGCGCAGCTCGACGCCGACGCCGACGCGGTCGGCGACGCCTGCGACAACTGCTCGCAGCGCGCGAACGCGGAACAGCGCAACACCAACGGGGATCAGTACGGGAACGTCTGCGATCCCGACTACAACGACGACGGCGCCGTCGGCATCCCGGACTTCAATCTGCTGCGCACGCAATTCGGCAAGCGCAGCGACATCAACCGCGACTTCAATCCCAACGTGGACCACAACGGCGACGGCGTGATCGGGCTGCCGGACTTCAACGTGTTGCGTTCGTACTTCGGCGGTGCACCGGGACCGGCGGGCGCGCTGCCGTAGTCGGAGGCGGTCTCGACGACGCGGTGCTGGCTGTCGAAGATTCCGTCGATGCGACTGTTGTAGAGGCCGGCCATGATGCCCGGACCTTCGTTGCGCGGCGCGACGACGATCTTCACCGCAATTGATTCCATACACCGGACGAAAAGACGTAGGGTGTCCCCTGCACCAGCGGAGGGGGAACCATGCGGAGCGGTTGCGGCGTTTTGTTCGGGCTGATCGGAAGTCTCGCGCTTGGCGTTCTCGCCGGCGGGAGAGCGGAGGCACAGGCTCCCACGATCTTGGTGGCGGCTGGCGCGAACCAGGTGGCGTACGCGGGGATCCCGAACGTTCTCTCCGATGATCCGGGCGTATTCTGGTACACCCCGCCGACCTGCAGCGGAGTGGGCGCAGCCTCAGACGGGACGTCCCCCGCCCGCATCTTTCGCGGCACCACCTACGCCGCGCCGCCGCGCACGCTCCTGAGCGTCAATCCGCCGCGGCCGGCGACGACCTGCAACCCGTATCGCCTGCTCTCCAACATCGCGGTGGACGAGAGCTTCCTCTACTTCGTGGACAACCAGGGGCCGAGCGGCCACTTCGCCCTCCAGAAGCGCTCGCGCGACGCCAACGAGAGCGACCCCTCGACGATGCTCGTCGACATGGGCACGACCCTCACCAGCGCCGAGGTGAACGCGCAGTACCCGACCGTGCTCTTCGTCGTCGTGCGCCAGCCGGGCGGCCAGGACCTGCTTCGGGAGTTCTGGAAGAGCGATGGCGGTTTCCTGGCGAACCTCGAAGCGGGACCGGCGGGCGCGATTCGCGACCTCCAGTACGACGGCCGGTACCTCTACTGGCTGAACGGCACCGCGCTGCGTGCGGACGACACCACCAACGGCGCGATGAAGACCGTCGTGGCGAGCGGCGTCTCGGCCTACTTTGCAGAGGGCTTCTACGAGGGAGGCTGCTACCCCAACGGCTGCGAAGACAACGTCGCCTTCGTCCTCTACGGCAGGGGCAATCAGGTTCTAATAACCGATGCGGTGTTCCCCGGCGGCGGCTACCCGCCGTACTACACCGCAACGGATCCGAACGCGACGATCCATGCCATCACGCGCGACAACCTGGACAACGTGTACCACCTGGAGCGCCGCGCCGCGGTGCCGGGCGGCGTCTTCGACCGCGAAGAGCGCCTGTACCGGAACAGCACGCTGATCTTCGGGCCCGTGAACAACGGCGGCCCCGGCTTCGACGCACTCACCACGGACCTCACCCATCTCTATTTCCACAACCGCGCAACCAACGCGCTGCTGAAGCTGCGCAACGGAGCGACGGCGATCGCGATCTACGATGTTCGCGGCACCGGGATCGAGGTGACGCAGGGCATCCAGAACCCCGCGAACGACGTGACGCTCATCGAGAACAAGCGCACGATGGTGCGCTTCTACGTCAGGTCGAATGATGCCCGGAGCGTCTGGGGCGTCACGGCATTCTTGGACGTCTTCAACACCCAGGGGTACCTCGGCCGGCTGCAGCCGGTGAACCGCATCGGGAAGCTGCTGCTGGTGAGGCCGGATCCGCTCCGGATGAACGTCAACGATTCGTTCCTCTTCGAGGTTCCGCTCGACTGGACGCTCTCCACCGCGCTGACCTTCCAGGGCACCGTGAATCCGCTGGCCGGCGTCGTCGAGGACAACTTCACGAACAACACCGCGACCTCCCCGCTCCTCATCTTCACGCAATCGCCTCGGATGCTGCTCGACCTCGTCGAGTTCCGGTACAGCAACGCCGGAGGCATCGCGGCGGGTGGCTTCTTCGACGACGTGAACAGCGTGCGCTTGATGCGCGAGTTCTACCCTGTCGCTTCCAGCCAATCGGGCGGGATCGACGATCCGGGGCCCGGACTCCGCGTGAACTTCCGCAGCGTGACGGACAACGCGCTCGAGAATCGCGTCAACCAGACCAACGACGTCTGCAACGCGCGGATCTGCAAAGGCGGCCTCTGCTGCAGCGCAGGACAATCGGATGTGGCCTGCATGAACCTGCTCGCGGCCGTGCCGGGGACGATCAAGGACGATCGCAACCAGTGCGCCGGGGATTACGTGGTGCAGCAGCTCCAGGCCATGCGCACGGCGGGGACGATTCCGAAGGACCGCTACATCTACGGCTCGATCGCCTACGGCACGGCCCCTGCGACGCTGTTCACGCGGGGGTTCAACCCGGGCGGCGAGACGATCGCCGTGGGCCCCATGAAGGACCCATCGAATGAGCAGAACTACATGGCCCACGAGATCGGCCATGCACTCGGTCGCGGGCACCCGACCCCGGGCGCGGCCCCGACCTGTCCGGACCAAAGCGCCGGCGACAACGGCTACCCGTACGTGGCGGCACGCATCGGCGGGCGCCTGGTAGCGGGCGGGCCCTTCGGCGGACCCAACGTGCCCGACGAGGTCGCCCACGCGCGGCTCGACTTCGGCGACCCCAACAACCCGCTCAACCCGGTCGTGCGGATCGTGGGCGCATCGACCGCCGGCGACACCATGAGCTACTGCGCTCCCTACGGCATCAGCTCGTGGAACTTCGAGGCGATCTACAACAGGCTGGCGTTCCAGCCCCTGGCCGCCGCGCCCGTCGCGGCGGGGCGCCTGGCGGGCGCAAGCGCTCCGGCTGTTGCGGGCGATTGGCTCCTCGCCTACGGAAGCTTCCCGCGCGTGTCGGGAGCTGGCGCCTTCGGCATCGTACGGCGCTTCGACAGCGTGGCCGACGTGCCGCCCCTGGTCGACGGCGGCTATGTGCTCCAGCTCCGAGCTGGCGATGGCGCAATCCTGGCGAGCCACGCCTTCACTCCCCGCGAGAGTTCCGAGGGAGATGCGCAGAGCCTGGGCTTCGAAGTCGTGGTCCCGTTCGAGCCTGACACTCGTTCGCTTCGGGTGGTCGAGAGCGCCACATCCCGGGTCGTTGCTACCCACGCCGTGAGCGCAGGTCGGCCCGCGCTATCCGACGTTCTGCTGGTGAACGCGCCCGACCCCGTGACGGGCGTGGTCACGCTCGAGTGGACGGCGAGCGACCCCGATGGCGACCCGCTGACCTTCGACGTCCTCTACTCCCACGATGCGGGCGCCACGTGGCAGCCCATCGAGCTCTCCCTTTCCGGGGCGAGCGTTTCCGTCGACAGCGATGCGCTCGGCGGCGGCACGGGCCAGTTCCGCGTCGAGGCGAGCGATGGCGCTCAGAGCGCACGGGCCGAGAGCGATCCGTTCGAGGTCGCACCCAAACCGCCCGTCGTACGCATCGCGAACCCGGGCGATGGTCTCCAGATCGAATGGAATCAGCTCGTGAACTTCGTGGGCGAGGTTCAGGATCCCCAGCAGCAGCCCATCCCCGACGCGAACCTCGAGTGGTCCAACGCCTATCGCAGCCTGGGCACGGGGCCCGCCGTGGCCGTTGCCGATCTCGAAGTCGGCACGAACCTCATCACCCTCGCAGCCACCAACGCGGCAGGACTCACGGCCACCGCCAATGTGACCGTGGTGGTAGGAGACCGGATCCGTCTCCCCGGATCGATCCTCACGTCGACTCCGTCGACACTTTCCTGGAGCGTCGCAGGCAATGAGACGGCTCTGCAGACGGGCAGCCTTCTCGTCACGAACGTCGGCGGTGGCGGCTCGGTCGGTCTCGTGGCCGTGAGCAGCCAGCCCTGGCTCACGGTCAACGGCGAAGCCTCGGTCTCGCTCACGGCGCCGACGACGCTCGCCATCGCAGCCGACCCCGCCGGCCTGTCGGACCTGTCGACCTCCACGGCGGAGATCCAGATCACGAACGCCAGCGATCCCTCGAACGTCGTGGTGGTACCCGTCACGGTGCTGAAGGGCAGCCTCGTCGCCGGTCAACCCTTTGCCGACGCGGACGGGGACGACATCGCCGACGGCGAGGACAACTGCACGCTCGTCGCGAATACCGACCAGCGCGACAGCAACGACGACGGCTACGGAAACGTCTGCGATCCCGATTACAACGGTGACGGCCGCGTCGGGATTCCCGACTTCAACCTGCTGCGCTCGCAGTTCGGCAAGCGCAGCGGCGTCCACACCGACTTCAATCCCGACGCCGACCACAACGGCGACGGCGTCATCGGGCTGCCCGACTTCAACGTGTTGCGGTCGTACTTCGGCAGCGCACCCGGTCCGTCGGGCGCGCTGCCGTAGTCGAAGCCGAGCTCAGCTACGCCGGTTTCGTCGCCCGCCCGTGAGGGCGGCGATGCCGGCGCCGAGGAGCAGCACCGTTCCCGGTTCCGGTGTCACGGCGGCCGACCGAAACTCGGTCTCCAGCTCGAGGCCCTCGCTATCGAAGATGCCGTCGATGCCGGCGTTGTAGAGGCCCGTCGTGATGTCCGGACCGTTGTTCAGCGGCGCGACGACGCGGAAGCTGATCGTGCCGGCGAGGAACGACACGTTGACCGCGCCGACGCCGAAGGTGGCCGCCTCGAAGGTGAGCACGCGACCGGGCGTCGCGACGCTGCTCTCCGAGCTGCCATCGACACCCGCGCTCAGGTTGAACGAGAAGGCCGCCGGCAACAGTTCCGTCGCCGAGAGGAAGTCGAGGTCGCCGTTGAACTCGACGGAGACGCCGTAGGAGCTGATCCCGTTGGCGTCCGCCGTGATGCGGATCTCGGCCGTGATCGTCTGTCCCGGCGCCGCGACGATCGCGTCGGTGCCCGACTCCGTGAAGACGATCTCGACGATGCCGAGTGCTCGCGCGTCGAGCGGCATCGCTCCCATACAAAGAACCGCCGCAGCAGCCCCAATCCACCAGTGCTTCCGTCGCATAGTCCTACTCCTCGTCGGTGTTGTTACCCACGAGTAGGTGGACATTGCAGCCTCGATGTGGCGAATCGATTCGCCTGCGGAGGCGAATCCGCTCAGGCCGCGGCGGTCGCAGCTCCTCGCGTGCTCACTCCCGTCGCGCGCGCGATCGCCATCCGCGTGCAGGGCAGCTCCGGGCACGCCCAGCGGACGGTGCTCGCCTTCAGTTGGTCGGAAGGATGGAGCCAGAGGCGTTGCAGCACGCCCGGCATGTGCGTGCCGGTGAGGCGCTGCGCCCAATCGGGCATCAGCGCCATCGAGGCGCGAATGCCGACCCAGCGATCGAAGCGCTCCCAGCGGCCGACTGCGAAGTCGTCGGTGGTGCCGGCGATGAAGCCGAGGAAGTTCCGCGTCTGCTCATTCATGCTCATCAGCGGCCGCATCCGCTCGACGTAGTCGTCGAGTTCGGCCACCGACTCGGGCACCCAATCGGCGCCGCCCATGCGACCGATCACGGCCTGCTCTTTGAGGTAGCGATCTTTCTCTTCGAGACTCAGCGGGCGCCGGTAGCGGTCGTAGGCGTTCATCACCGCCCACGGAATGCAGGTGTGCACCCAAGCGATCAGCTCGGGATCGAGCGCGCGATACGCGACACCGTCGGGGCGGTGGCCGTTGATGCGCGCGTGAACCTTCTTGACCGACTCGATCACGCGCTTCGCCGCGGGCGTGCTGCCGAAGGTCGAGCGCAGTACGTAACCAAGTGTATTGCGCGCGCGCCGCAGCGGATCAGTGCGGTACGACGACTGCGTGAAGACGCCCGCCATCACCGACGGGTGCAACACCTCCATCAAAATTGCGCCGGTGCCGCCGACCACGAGACTCGCGAGGTCGCCGTTGATCTCCCACGAGATGCTGCCCGCTCCGCCCGAGATGCCCGGGTCGCCCGGCTCGCCGTCATAGATCTGCGGCTCGTCGTGGCGTCCGCCCGCGGCTTCGATCTGATCGACGAGGCGCTGCCGGAAGGCCGCGAGCCAGCGCGCGGGGAACATCGAGTTCGCGGTGAGATCGGCCATGCGGGTGACTCCTTCCTGCGGGGTGGCTCGTGGCTCGGCGCGCGATAGGCTAATCCAAGTCAATGCTCAGATTACTCGGATATCGCCCGCGGCGAGCCTGCGCATGAGTGCGCGCGCCCAACGCCCCGAACTCGCGCCGAAAAAGCGGCCTGTGCAGCGCCGCTCGCGGGAGACCTACGAAGCGGTGGTCGAGGCATGTACTGGGCTTCTGGCCGAGCGCGGTTACGCGCGCACCACCACCAACCACATCGCGGAGCGGGCCGGCGTGAACATCGCCTCGCTCTACGAATACTTTCCCGGCAAGGACGCGATCGTCGCCGCCGTGGCCGAGCGAATGGTCGATCGGGTGCTGGTGCGGATCGGTCGCGGCGCGGCGCGCGTGATGGAGGGCGGCGAGAGCCGCGCCGTGCGCGCGTGGATCGAGTTGATCCACGACACGGTGACGCGTGAGAAGAAACTCGTCGCCGTCTTCCTCTACCAGGTGCCGTACACCAACGAGCTCGAGTCGATCCAGAACGTCGGCACGCGACTCGTCGCGTTCTCGCAGCAGATCCGCAACCACAGCGGCGGCTTCGTGCGCCGGGATTTCTCGGACGCCACGCTGCACCTGCTGATCAACCTGGTGACGTCGACGATCATGCAGCTCGTCTTCGATCCGCCGAAGGGGATCTCGCGGCGCGCGCTGCTCGACGAGCTGATCCTGCGCGCGGAGGAGTGGATCCGCGGCTGACGCTTTGCGGCGCTCGACGACTTCGCCGCGACCCGGCAGCATGCGGAGATGAACGAAGCCGGATCCGCCCAGATCCTATACCCCGTCTTCGCGATGTTCCTGCTCGTATCGATCGTGCTGATGCACATGCGCGGGCAGCGTTTCGCAGCGATGCGATCGAAGGAAGTCGACGTCGCGTTCTACAAGGCATACCCGGACGGCGGCGAACCCGAGAGGCTGCGCGTGATCGGCCGCCACTTCTCGAATCTCTTCGAGATGCCGGTGCTCTTCTACACCGTCGTGCTGATGATCTATGTGACGCATCACGTCAGCACCTTCCTCGTCGCGTGCGCGTGGCTCTACGTCGCACTGCGCTATGTGCACACCGCCATCCATCTCGGCTCGAACAACGTGATGACGCGCTTCAGCGTCTACTTCGCGTCGGTGTTCGTGCTCGCGATCCTCTGGGTGACGCTGCTGGTGCAATTGCTGCGCGCCGGATGAATCCCGCCGTCGCGCTCTGCGCGCATTTGCGTGCGGACGACCTCGCGCACCTTTCGATCGACGCCGACGACGTGCTCGAGTGGTTCGATGGGCCCATCACCGCGATCGCGCGCTGCCCGCTCTGCGACGGCCTCGGCCTGCTCGAGTTGCTCGATTGGAGTCACAGCCATCGCGTGCGCGTTTGCGCGTTCGCAGCGCTCGAGCGCGCAGCCGTCGCGCTCTTCCAGCGCAATCGCGAGCGCGGATCCTGCGACCTCACGCGCGCCGATCGCGAAGTCGAGGCGCTCTTCGCTTCCGCCGGTGCCGTCGAGCGGGTGATCGCGCTCGATGTCGAAGGCAACGCGGTGCGCGCGACGGCGCCGCGTCCTGCCGGGCTCTTCCTCCCGTCTGCACCGTGGCGCGAGCGCTTGCCGCGAGAAGCGGACGCAGCGTGGTTCCTGGAAGTCGGACTCGAGAAGTCTGCGCTCTAGATCGCGCCACGTTTCGACGCTTGCCGCCGTACGCTCGATGGCGTAGCGGACGACTGCCCTGTTTCGGGGCAGCGCGTGCCTCGCTCCGCGTCACTCGTCGAGCGGCCGATGCGCGCCGAGCTCCGCGCGGTGGCACTGCTCTTGCGTATGGGCCCACTCGGAATGAAGTCGCTGGCCTCGCTGCGCTCGTCGCCCGTCTCGCGCTACCTGCATGGGCTGCACGAGCGCTTCCGCGACCTCGAGGACGGGGAGGTCGCGAGCTACATCCCCGAACTCGCGAAGGCAGATCCACGCTGGTTCGGGATCTGCATCGCGACCGTCGACGGCCACGTCTACGAAGTTGGCGACTCCCGGCAGCCGTTCACGATCCAGTCGATCTCAAAGCCCTTCGTGTACGGCCTCGCGCTCGAAGATCGCGGCAAGGAGGCGGTGCTGGAGCGGGTCGGTGTCGAACCCACCGGCGACGCGTTCAATGAGATCAGCCTCGAGGCCGGAACCGGTCGCCCGCGCAATCCGATGATCAATGCCGGCGCGATCACCGCTTCGTCGCTGGTCGCGGGCCACTCCGCAGAGGATCAATGGCAACGCATCCTCGCGCTCTTCGCGTTGCACATCGGGCGCCCCGTCGAACTCGACGAGAGCGTCTACCGCTCCGAACGCGACACGGGGCACCGCAATCGCGCGATCTCTCACATGCTGCGGAACTTCGGGATCCTGCAGGACGATCCGGAGCGCGCCGTCGATCTCTATTTTCGCCAGTGCTCGATCGAAGTGACCTGTCGCGATCTCGCAGTGATGGCGGCCACGCTCGCGAGCGGAGGGACGAACCCGCTGACGCGAGAGCGCGCGATCGATCCGTACAACGTCGACGAAGTGCTGAGCGTCATGACGACGTGCGGCATGTACGACTACGCGGGAGAGTGGCTCTACCGCGTCGGACTTCCCGCCAAGAGCGGCGTGTCCGGAGGCATCCTCGCGGTGCTGCCGGGGCAATTCGGGATCGGCGTCTACTCGCCGCCACTCGACGCGCGGGGCAACAGCGTGCGTGGCGTCGCCGTGTGCAACGCGCTCTCGGAAGAACTGGAGCTCCACTCGCTGCGTGCGCCGCGCGTGTCGCAGTCGGCGATCCGGTCGCGTTTCACCGTGAAGGATGTCGGCTCGAAGCGCATCCGAACCGATCGCGAGCGGACGATCCTGATGGCGACCGGTGAGCGAGCCGTCGTGTACCAGCTTCAGGGCGATCTCGCCTTTTGCGCCATCGAACTCGTGACGCGCCGGCTCTGCGACGAGTCGGAAGACGTGAAGACGCTGGTGCTCGACCTCGATCGCGCGCAGGACATCGATACGCCCGCCTCGCGGTTGGTGCTGGAGCTCGCGCTGTCGTTCAGCGCCGAAGGGCGGAGCCTCGCGTTCGTCGCATTGCATCGGCATCCGCGCCTGGCGCGCTTCCTCGACGAATCGCGCTCTCGAGAGGGCGCGCTGCATCTCGCCCACTTCGAGGAGCTCGATCTCGCGCTCGAGTGGTGCGAGGAGCGCCTGCTCGGAATGCACTCCGCAAAAATGAGCGACGCGGTGGAAGTGCCGCTCTCCGAGCACGCATTCCTCGAAGGTCTCAGTGCGCTCGAGATCGAGGAGCTCGCGAGCCTGATGGAACGCCGCGAGTTCGCGCCGCGAAAGTTCGTGGTCCGCAAGGGAGATCCCGCCGACGCGTTGTTCCTGCTGGTGCGCGGGCGGCTGAGCGTACTCTCGGAGGACGCGCGCGGACTGCTGCGCCGACTCTCGACGCTCTCGCCCGGCATGGGCTTCGGCGAGCCCGCGATCGTGGAGCGCGCGACGCGAACGGCCTTCGTCCGCGCCGACGATGAGTCCGTGTGCTGGGTGCTCCCGTGCGCCGCCGTGCAATCGCTCGAGACCTCCAGCCCGCGGCTGAAGATGAAGCTGCTCGAGAACCTGCTGCGCTCGGCCTCGCGAATCGTCGCACGTCTGAGCCGCGAGACCGTCGCCGACCGTCTCTGAATCGCACCGCATCACAGTCGAAGGCCGTGACGGGATCGCCGGCTAGAGCATCTCGGCAATCAGCCACAACAGGGCGGCGAGGCCGACGATGAACCCGATCACGCGCTTGTCGCGCTTGCCACTCAGGGCCTGCCAGAGACCGTAGAGCATGGCCATGACGCCGAAGGCGGCCACGATGCCCATGATTCCGAGAAAGAGCAGTCCTTGTGCGGCCGAGCCCGAGAACTCCGCTCCATCGATGCTCTGGCCTGGATGCAGAAACAGCGGTGCGGTGTTCACGATGACCGCGCCGATGGCAGCGGAGATGAAGAGGCCGCACGCAAACAACCCGATGCCGAACCTGCGCGACCATCGCACCGATTGCATGCTCGCGCCGCACTCGGAGCAATGCGACATGAACTTGTGTGTGGAGAAGCCGCAGCGGGCGCAGGTGCTCAGGTCTTCCGGATCGGTGCCGTCTCCTTGGCCATGGAAGGAATCCTTCGTGCCGGGCTGGGCGCCACCGTAGTGCGCCACCACCGCTTCGGCGTCGCGCAGCGCGCCGGCCGTCACCGGGAACCGAAGCACCGTGCGCGTGGCCGATCGCGGGACACCGGACGCGCCCTGCCCTCCGCCGGGGTAGTAGAGCCGTAGCTCGACGAACGATGGCCGCACCCGGCTGGTGTTCAGCTCCACATGCGTGATCTCCGGCGTGCCGCGCAGCGGCAGTGCATGGATGCTGCCGTCGATCTGGACGGCGGACTTGCCGACGATCACTTCGATGCCATCGGCGGGCACGATGTCTCGAATCGAAAGCTCGTTGACGGGGCCGCCGGATTCTTGATCGAGCGTGCGGTCGTGCGCGATGAACGCACGCCACGTTTCCGCATCGACGCGCCAGCGGGTGATGACGTCTCCGCCCCGCACCAGCGCATCCTGCTCGCGCGCGTCGAAAAGCCGAGAGAGCGCGGTGCCGCCACCGAAGACCAGCGCCGTCAGCCCGAAGATCATCAGGAGCGCACGCGCGCTGTTTCCCACGGCTGCATCGGGCAGCAGGAACGCGGCGCTCGACGCAGCGATGCCGCTCGCAAGAAACGCCAGCCCGATGTTTCGCCAGAGGCGCGGACTGCGCATGGTCTATCGGCGTCGTCGCGCCAACGCCCCGAGCGCGCCTACGCCGACGAGTGTCCCGAGCGTCGTCTCGGGTTCGGGCAAGCCATTCACCGTGACTTCCCAGGCGAGCGTGTTGGAGTTGGCCTGCCCTCCGGACGACGCCGCGGAGCATTCGATGACGGCGGTCTCTTCGGGAAAGAGTCCGCGCTCCACGTCGAAGGTGAAGGTGCCGGCGGCAAGCGGCGTGGCGCGCGAATCGCCGGCGAGCACCTGCCCGTTGAATTGACAGACCACGACCTCGGGGTTGCTGAGCTCGCGCCCCGTCGAAACGAAGCCCGTCAGCGACAACGTGGTCTGCGTCTCCACCTCGAAAGAGATCGACATCACGGCATCGAAGCCGGCGAGCGCCGACGCTGGCGACGCGGCCGCCGCCCTCATCGTGAAGTCGCCGCGCGCGAAGATCTGGGACGTCGTCGTGGCGAGGTACTCGATTTGCCCCTCCGTCTCCGCTTCGCCGCCTCCGGACTCGACCTGCAGGTCCCACGGGATGTTGCCGCTGGCGAGAAAGACATCGAAGGTGCGAGGTCCGTCGCTGAAGCTGTCGCTGACGAGCGGGGAGTTCATGTCCGAAGCGGACACACCCGCGTCGATGTTCACGAAGAGTTCGGCGCTCGAGAGCTGCGCGGAGGCAGGCATCGCGCCGAGGGCCACGACCGCGACGGAGCACAGAGCAAAACGCGCCATTTTCAAGTTCATCGCCCGACGATAGACGCGGGCGCGCCCGCGCGTCGAGTGGCGGACGAATCGGCGAGCGCGGCAGCGATCCTGGCTCTAGCGTCGCGCGGCGCCGGCGTGCGCTCTGCGCTTCAGGAGAGTGAGATGATCAGCACACGATGGGCTCTTCCGATCTCCGCTCTCGCCTGGCCCGCTTGCTTCGCGCTGCTGCTCGGAACGGGCGCGGCGCGCGCGGTCCTGCTCAGCGATGCGACGAGCATCACGTCACTGATGTGTGTGAGCGTCATGGAGCCGATCGACCCGATCGCGGCGCCCGTCGACTACAGCTGCGACCGCCTGTGGTTCTACCCGATCGGCAACCTCTCCGGAGCGAGTCGAGCCGACGCATCGACTGGCTTCGGCGATCCACTCACGGTGTCGGTGCACGCCGAGAACTCCGACTCTCCACAACCGATCAGCACGAACGCGGCGAGTCGCATCAAGTTCCAGCTCGCGGTGGCGCAGCTCGCGACGCCCCCGGTGAACGTGAATGCCGTGCCGGTGTCGATCTCGACGGCGGGAACCGTGACCGTTGCGCCATTGGCGGGATTGGTGGCTGGGGGCGGCACGTTCGTCAGCTCGACCGAAAACAACCCATTCTCGAACGCCGACGTGTTCGCGCACACGATGCGCACCAACTCGCCCTTCGCGCTGACCGACGGCTACGACATCGTGCAGACGATCGACCTGACACCAGACCACGTCTACTTCGGGAACGTCCATGCCGGCTGCAACTTCACCTTGAAGGGCCTCTGGGCTTGCAACGGTGACGCGACCGTGAGCTTTCATCTCGACCAGGCCGCGTTCGATGATCGGATGGGCGGGAACAGCTTCGACCTGTCGCAATACTTCGCGGTGCAGGAGAGTCCGAATCTCGTGCCCGAGCCCGCCGCGGCGCTGCTCGGCCTGAGTGCGCTCGTAGCGCTGGCCGGATGCGTCCGAGCGCGGCCGCGAGCGATCGAGGTCACATCAACGGGGCGAAGCGCTGCTCGCGCCGAGTCCGCCTGATCGATCGCCTGCGCGAGACCTACGCTGCATAGCGTAGCCAGCTCCAACCGAGGCTGCGCGCCAGGTACAAGCGCGCATACGTCGGCAACAGCGTGTAGCTAGGAAGATCTCGCAGGATTCGGTAGACGCGATTCGGGTCGAGGTAGAACGCGCGGTGCGCGCGACGCCAGACGTGGTTGAGCTCGGCCACGGACACCGCGGCCATGCTCTGACGTGCCTCGTGATAGTTGTTGAGTTCGGGGTCCGCGAAGTCGTAGCCATTCGTCTCCGTACCCATCGATTCGACCATCGGCGTTCCCTCGAACGGGTTCAAGACGAAGAAGTTGGCGAAGTGGAGGTTCGTCGCGGCCGCGTATTCGATCGTCGCTTCGAGTTCGGCACGCGTCTCCCCCGGAAAGCCGAGCATGAAGAAGCCCTGGGTCAGGATTCCCGCGTCGGCAGTCTCGTCGATGACGCGTCGGATCCGCTCGAGATCCACGTTCTTGCGCGTGAGCTTCTGGATTCGCGGCGACGCGGACTCCACCGCGTACGAGATCTTGTAGACGCCGGCAGCGGCCATCAGCTGGATCAGCTCGGAGTCCATCCGATCGCCGCGCAGTCCGTTCGGAAACGCGATCGACAACTCCATTCCGCTCTGTGCGATGCGGCGCATGATCTCCTTCGCGCGCTCCCGATTGGCGTTGAAGATGTCGTCGAGGATGTGAAATTCGCGGATGCCGTAGCGGTCGTGCAGGAGCTTGATCTCCTCGAGCACGTTGTCCGGAGATCGTTCCTGAAAGCGTTTGCCGAAGACGTTGTGGCAATACGTGCAACGGTAAGGGCAACCGCGCGACGTGAAGATCGACATGTGACGCGGGTGCCGGAACATTCCGTTCATGTTCTGTTCGCGCCAATACGCCGGGATGTCGACGAGATCCCAGGCGGGGTGCGGCACTGTGTCGGGATCGGGGATCGGCGGACGCGGGGGACCGGTGAAGATGCCCCCGTTGCGATCGTCGCGGAAGGCGACGCCCGCGATCTCCGGCTTGCGCTCGCCCGCTTCGACGCGACGCACGAGTTCGCAGAAGGTCTCCTCACCTTCGCCGATGACGAGCATGTCGATGTTGGGATCTTGGAGGATGCGCGCCGGGGACGTGGTGCTGTGGGGACCGCCGAGTACGGTGATCGAGTCCGGAAGCGCCGCCTTCACGCCCGCGAAGAACTGAGTCGCCTGCGCAGCTTCACCGGTCATCGCACCGACACCGACGATCGCAGGTCGCTGCCGGACGGTCTCAGCGACCGCTTCGTCGACCGTCATCCGCTTGGGAAAGAGATCGAGGATGCTGATCTCGTGGTGCGGCTGATCAGCGCGCAGCGCAGCGGCCAGGTACATCAGACCCAGCGGCTGGGTCGTCATGTCCTTCGTGAACGACCACCGCTTCCACATCCGCGTGAGTGCAATTCGCATCTGCGTCTCCGCCCCGCGCCGACGCTAGCGTGGCAAGAGACTTCCGGCCTTTCTGGAGCGACCGGGATCATCACCGCCTGCGGACGCTCCTCAGCGGCGCGCGACGTTTCGATACACAAACCAGTGAATGCCCGAGGGCCGCGACGAGACTCCCACCGCAATGTCGAGTGTCTAGATCTCGTGGAGTCGGCGACTTCCGCTCAGCGTCGGACGGTCACACGCAGGAAGGTCGCAGGAATCGAGGTCTTCGACTCGTCTGGGCTGAGGTTCTGCTCGTTGAACAGAACCTCGAGTTCCCCGAGCAGCGAATCCGCGCGACCGCTCGCCTCGGCCGCTTCGAACGCATTCATCGTGGGGCCGTAGTAGGTCCGGAATGAAGCGAGGAACTCCGACGGGGGCACGGGGGCGTTGAAGACAAATGTGTCGCGCGCGCACGAAATCTCGCCGGTGGGAACGCCAGCAGCGACAAAGCGTTCGACCACGTCGTCCACGATCCCCCAGGTCATCGGGCTGACGAATCCTGCGGGCGGCGGCGCTGCGTAGGCCGAGCTGATCCGCAGGATCTGCGCCACCAACGTCGGGTCGCCGGGAATCCAGTTGCCCATCACGATCCGGCCTCCGGGCCGCGTCACGCGCACCATCTCCTTGGCGACGTCGAACGGGCGCGGAGCAAACATCGCGCCAAAAATGCTCACGACGAGATCAAAGCTCTGGTCGTTCACCTCGGCCAAAGCGGACGCGTCGCCTTCCTGAAAGCGCAGGTTCGCGAAACCTGCGTCACGCGCTCGACGGTTCCCGGCCTCGACGAGGTTCCGCGCAATATCGACGCCCAAGACGTCGGCACCGAGACGCGCGGCGGGAAGCGCCGTCGTTCCATCGCCGCAGCCGAGATCCAGAACCCGGATCCCGTGCGTGATGCCGAGTCGGCTGACGAGCTCCTCGCCGCTTGCTCTCATGCTCGCCGCGATGCGCGTGAAGTCGCCCTTTTCCCAGAGCGCCTTGTTGGGATTCATTGGAGTCACCTCCGCATTTCGAAGCCGAGGAACATTGGCGTCGCACCCGGACGCGGCGCGATGGCGCGACGATCCTACTCCGACGGTCGCCAGAATGGGACCGCAATCCCTTCTCCACACTCGATGGCGTAGGCTTCGACGCGCATCCCGATCTGCACGTTCTCGACCGGGCAACCCGTGACGTTGCCCATCATCCGCACGCCTTCCTCGAGCTCGACCATCGCGACTGCGTAGGGCAACTCGCCCTTGAACGGCGGCTGCCCATTCTGCCTCACGATCGTGAAGGTGTGCACGACGCCGCGGCCCGAGGCCGTCGCCCAGGCGGTGTCGCCGCCGCAGGCGGTGCAGAGCGCGCGCGGGTAGAACTGGCGATGACCGCACGCGGGACAGCCTTGATAGAGCAGCTCGCCGCGCCCGGCGGCCTCGAAGAATTCGCGGTCCAGCTTGCCAGGCGCGAGCTGCGGGCGATCCCAAGTGCGACCGCGAACGACTTCCATCGCCATCACTCCCTCCCCAGCACGACGGCGCCGATGCAAGAGAGCCAGCCGCCCGATCCCACCGCGAGCGCGATCTTCGCGTCTGGAACTTGCGCAGCGCCGGCCTCGCCGCGCAACTGGCGCACCGCCTCGGCGATCAGGAACAAGCCGCGCATGCCCGAGTGACAGGCCGAGAGCCCACCGCCGTCGGTGTTGAGCGGAAGGCGGCCGCCGCGCCGCAGGTGCCCTTGTGAGACGAACGCACCGCCTTCGCCCTTCTTGCAGAACCCGGCGTCCTCGAGAAGCACGAGCACGGTGATCGTGAAGCTGTCGTAGAACTGGAGGGTGTCGATGTCGCTCGGCTGCACGCCCGCGCGCGCGAACGCCTCGGGAATGCAGGTGGCGCCCGCGGATGTCGTGTACACCGGCATCTGCGAGATGTTCCAGTGCGTCTGCGCGCCCGCGGCGCCGAGCACGCGCACGGCGGGCTTGCGGAGATCGCGAGCGCGCTCGGCTGTGGTCATCAAGAATGCACCGCCGCCGTCGGTGACGACGCAGCAGTCGAGCAGGTGCAGCGGATCGGCGATCACGCGGCTCCCGAGCACGTCCGCGACTGCGATCGGATCGCGATACATCGCGTTCGGATTCAGACCGGCGAATTCGCGCACACCCACGGCAATCTCGGCGAGCTGCTCGGATGTCGTGCCGTACTCGTGCATGTGTCGCTGGGCGACCATCGCGTAGCCGCCGACGATTGGCAGGCCATAGGGACCGGAGTAGAGATCCGCGCCCGAAAGGTTCGAGACGCGGAAGCCACCCGTGCCGAGCGTGCGCCCACGGCGCGACAGGAAGTCCGAGCCGTAGCTGACGAGCACGGTGTCGCAGAGGCCGTCGCGGATCGCGGCGGCCGCGTGCTGGACGTGGAACTCGAACGAGGAGCCGCCCGTCATGGTGCCGTCGATGTAGCGGTGGTCGATGCCGAGGTACTCGGCCATCGACACCGCTTCGACGGCGCCGTTCTCCATTCCGGCGCAGAGGTAGCCGTCGATCGCGCGTTTCTCGACCCCGCTGTCGGCGAGCGCGCGCTGGATCGCCTGCACATGGTGTCCGATCGAGTCGAGATGCGGCGCCCGCGGTGCGTCGGAGAGACCGATGCCGACGATCACGGGGTCGCGAGCGGCCATCGATCAAACGCCGCGCGCGATGCGGTAGCGGATCGGCAGGCGCTTCAGGCCGACGACGAAGCTCGACTGGATCCACTCGGGCTCGCCCGTCAGCTCGACGTGCTCGAGGCGCCGCGCCAGTTCGGCGAAGAGCGCGCGCTGTGAGCGGCGCGCCAGGTGCGAGCCGAGACAGAAATGCTCGCCGTACCCGAAGCCGACATGTGGGTTCGGATCGCGGTCGATGCGGAAGCGGAAGGGATCGTCGAAGACTTCCTCGTCGCGGTTGGCCGACGCGTAGAAGAGGAGCAGATAGTCGTCCTTGCGAATCTTTTGGCCACCCACTTCGGTGTCGCAGGCCGCGCGGCGCCGCATGTAGTTCACGGGCGTCGCCCAGCGCACGACCTCCTCGACGGCCGCATTCACGAGCCTGGGATCCCGGCGCAGCTTCGCGAGTTCGTCCGGGTTCTGGATCAGCGCGTGCATGCCGCCGACCAGCGCGTTCTTCGTGGTGTCGTGGCCCGCCGTGAAGGTGATCAGGTAGTAGCCGAAGGTCTCGAGCGGACCCATCGGCTGGCCATCCACGAGCCCGTTCGCGAGCACGGTCGCGAGATCGTCGCGCGGGTTCTTGCGGCGGTCTTCGATGATCCCGGAGAAGAGCTGGTAGAGCTCGAGGCCGAGCTCGCGGATCGCCTGGTCGCGCGTCACGCCCGGACGCTGGAGCTCCTCGTCCTCGTTCGCGAAGAGCTGGTTCGTGAGACGCAGGATGCGCGGCTCCTCCTCGCGCGGCACGCCGAGCATCGTGGAGAGGATGCGCAGCGGGTGCGCCGTCGCGACGTCGCGTGCGAAGTCGCACGCGCCCTCGCCCGCCAGCGAATCGACGAGTTCGCGCGCGCTCGTCTGC
>JANNKU010000071.1:0-18218 GCA_031396445.1 Deltaproteobacteria bacterium
ACACCAACTCGCAGGAGTTCGTGCGGCGCGTCGATTCGTCGACCGTCGGCGTCAACTGCTCCACCGCATTCGCCGACGGCTACCGACTCGGGCTCGGCGCCGAGATCGGCATCTCGACCTCGAAGCTGCACGCCTACGGTCCGATGGGTCTCGAAGGACTCACGACGCAGAAGTTCGTGCTCTTCGGCGACGGACAGCTCCGGCCCGATTGAGCGTGGCGCTCATTGGGATTTACGGCGGCACTTTCAATCCGATTCACGTTGGGCATCTGCGCGCGGCCGAAGAAGTGGCCGAAGCGCTCGGCCTTTCGCGCGTGCTCTTCGTGCCGAGCGCGACGCCACCGCACAAAGTCGATGATCGCGACGACGCGATCGCACCGGCCGCGGATCGACTCGCGTGGGTACGACTCGCGATCGCAGGCAATCCGCGCTTCGAAGCGTCGGCGATCGAAGTCGATCGCGGCGGCGCGTCGTATCTGGTCGATACGCTGCGCGAGCTGCGCGCGACGCTGGCGCCCGACGAGCCTGTTTTCATTGTCGGCAGCGACGCCTTCTCCGAGATGGGCGCGTGGCGCGAGCCCGCGGAACTCTTTGCGCTCGCGCACTACGCGGTGATCGTGCGGCCACCGCTGCGCACCGGCAGTCTCGCCGCGTGGCTCCCTGAACTCGTGCGCAATGACATCGAGGTGGCGCCGGATCAGCGCTCCGCACGCCATCGCGTCACCGACACGTGGCTGCGACTCGTCGCGATCGCGGGCTTCGACGTCTCCGCGTCGGAGGTGCGTGAGCGCCTACGAGACGGGCGATCCGTGCGCTATCTCCTTCCAGACGCGGTCCACGAGGCCGTGCTCGCAAGTGGCGCATTTCGCGGCGCCGGAGGCTAGTCGGCACATCACCAAGCAGCAGCTCGACGCAGTGCAGAAGACGCGGCTCATCGTGGAAGCGGCGCTGGACGTAAAGGCCGAGGACGTGGCAGCGCTGGACGTGCGGGAGCTGTCTTCGTTCGCCGACGTGTTCGTCGTCGCGACCGGCCGCTCCGATCGACAATTGCGCGCGATCGCGGATTCGATCGAGAAGGCGATGAAGCAGGCCGGTGTCGAGCCGCTCGGCATCGAGGGCTACGCCGAAGGCAAGTGGGTGCTGATCGACCTCGATGACGTGATCGTGCACGTCTTCGTTCCCGAGGCGCGCGAGCACTACGACATCGAGCGGCTATGGAGCGATGCGGAGCAGATCGCGCTGCCGACGCATGCGCCCGCGGAGCGCGCGCGTTGAGCGGTCCGGTGATGCTCGTCGTGCTCGACGGCTTCGGCATGGGCGACGGCGGCCCCGGCGACGCGGTCGCACAGGCGCACGCGCCGTTCCTCGCGCGCGCACGAGATCTGTTTCCGCACGCGCAGCTCGAGACGTCGGGCGAATCGGTGGGGCTGCCGCCCGGGCAGATGGGCAACTCCGAAGTCGGTCACATGACGATGGGCGCCGGCCGGATCCGCTACCAGGACATGACGCGGATCTCGAAGGTCTTCGCGGAGGACGGGCCCGAGAGCGTGCCGGCGATTGCGCGCGCGCTCGATGTCGCCGCGAGCGGGCGGGGCGTACTGCACTTGCTCGGTCTCGTGTCGGATGGCGGCGTGCACAGTCACGACGAGCATCTGGTCGCGCTCTTCGCCGCTTGCAAGCGGCGCGGCGTGCGACCGGTGCTGCATGCATTTCTCGACGGTCGCGATACGCCGCCGCGCTCTGGCTACGACCAACTCGCTCGCGTGTTGCCGCACCTCGCCGCCGCGAATGGCTGCGTCGCAACGGTGATCGGGCGCTACTTCGCGATGGATCGCGACAATCGCTGGGACCGCGTCGGCCGCGCCTATCACTCGATCGTGTGCCGCGACGGAATTGCCGCGAAGGACGCACTCGCCGCCGTTGCCGCCGCGTACGCGCGCGACGAGGGCGACGAGTTCGTGCAGCCGAGTGTGATCGATGGCGGTGTCGCGCTCGAGGACGGCGACGCCGCGCTCTTCTTCAACTTCCGCTCCGACCGCGCGCGCGAAATCACCAATGCGCTGACGAGCGCGCGGCCGAGCTCCTTCGAAGGCCAACTCGATCGCAAGAAGATCGTCGTGCCCGGCATCTTCGTCTGCTTGACCGAGTACGACGCCGAGTTCGCGCTACCCGTCGCGTTCGCGAAGGAGATGCCGGTACACATCCTCGGCGAGATCCTCGCCGCAGCGCGGCTCCCGCAGCTCCGGATGGCGGAGACCGAGAAGTACGCGCATGTGACCTTCTTCTTCAACAACGGTCGCGAAGAGCCGTTCGAGGGCGAAGACCGCGTCCTGGTGCCATCGCCGCGCGACGTCGACACCTACGATCACAAACCCGAGATGAGCGCCGAACCACTGACGCGCGCGCTGCTGCAAAAGCTCGACGAGCGCGACTACGCCTTCATCCTGGTGAACTTCGCGAACCCCGACATGGTGGGACACACCGGCGTGCTGCCGGCTGCCGTGAAGGCGGTCGAGACGATCGACCGCTGTCTCGATCGCGTGACCGAGAAGTTGCTCGCGCTGGGCGGTCAGGCGCTCGTCACCGCCGATCACGGCAACTGCGAGCAGATGATCGACCCCGCGACGGGCGGTCCGCACACCGCGCATACGACGAATCCCGTGCCGATCTACTGGATCACGCGCGATGCCGGCGGTCGCCGCTTGCAAAACGGCGGACTCGCGGACCTCGCGCCCACCGTTCTCGCACTGCTCGGTGTTCCGGCGCCGCCGGAAATGACCGGGCATTCGCTGATCGTTTCGACTTAGTTCTCACCCCACCGGTCCCGGTGGAGTCCCGTATGCGCGCACGCATGCGTGTGTCGATCGCCGACCTGCTCGATCTGCTCTTGCCGCGCGCATGTGCGCGTTGCGGCGGCGCCGCTCCGCGCGACGGCGTGTTCTGCACGCGCTGTATCGCCGCGATTCCACGGCTTGCGACGGGCGGTTGTCTGCTGTGTCAGCACCCGCAGGCCAACGCGCAGGCGCGCTGCGCTTCGTGCGCGCAGGATCGTTCGCCGCTCGCGCAGATCGCCGCCGAAGCGCCGTTCGCCGGCGAGATTGCGCGTTGGGTACACGCATTCAAGTACCCGGCGACGGGTCTCGCAGGCCTCGATCCGCGAGCCGGCGCAGCGCTCGCCGCGCTGATCGCCGACGGGGCGCGACGAATCATTGGCGACGCGCCCGCATTCGTAGCGCCGGTGCCGATGCATCCGAGCAAGTTGCGCGAGCGCGGCTTTCATCCCGCGAGCGAGCTCGCGCGTGCGGTTGCTGTCGCGCTCGGTTCGCGCGTCGATCGGAGCGCGCTCCGGCAAGTGCGCGCGACCGCGAGCCAGACCGGGCTCGATCGGCGCGCGCGACGCCGCAACATCGACGGCGCCTTCGCAGCGCGCGCGGGGCTGCGCGGTGTCGCATGCGTCGCAGTGGTCGATGACGTCGTGACGACGGGCGCGACTCTCGCGGAATGCGCCCGCGCATTGCGGCGGGCAGGCGTACGGCGAGTCGTCGCCGTTTGCGCCGCGCGCACACTATGAGCGAGGCGAGCCGCTCACTTCTTGGCGCCGATCACTTCGACCAACACGGCGCAGAGTCGCACCGAGTCGACAGGCTTCTTGAAGATCACGCCGTCGAGACCTTCGATCCGGCTGCGCTTGATGATGTGATCCTTGTCGTAGTGGAAAGCGGTCATCATCAGGATCGGCAGCTCGGGCCAGCGTTTGCGGACGGTCGTGAAGAGCTCGTAGCCGTCCATCTTCGGCATCACGACATCGGTCAGCACGACGTCGAGGCCGCCCTTCTCGATCTTGGCGAGCGCCTCGAGTCCATCGCCAGCCGTTTCTACTTTGCAGCCCTCCGCTTCGAGAATTTCCGCGAGCGTGTGGCGGATGCCGCCGTCGTCGTCCACCACGAGCACGCGCGCGCCTTCGAGTCGCGGGTCACGCGGGCGGCGGCGACCGCGCGACCCGCGAAGATCGACCATGCGTGCCGGGCCAACGTACTCGACCGTTTCGTATTGATCGCCCGCCGCCATCTTGCCGAGTCGCTCGACCACGTCGGCAATGCGCGCGACTTCGCGGCGGATCGCATCGAGGCGCTCGGTTTCGACCGAGCAGTCGCTCTCGCCCGCGAGTCGCTCTACGTCGCGCTCGAGCAGCTCTGCTTGATTGAGAATCACCGCGAGTGGGTTGCGAATCTCGTGCGAGAGACCGATCGCGACCTCGCCGCAGGTGGCGAGTTGATCCTTCTTCAGGATCTCGCGCAAATCCTTCGCGAAACCGATCGTGCCGTCTTCCTGCCCGGCGTCGTCGTAGAGCATGGTTCCGGAGATCGCGACCGGAATCCGCTCTCCGGACTTCGCGAGGAACGCGGTCCGGAACGTTTCGCAGATGCCGAGTCCGCCGTGCTCGGCGCTGCGCATCGCCATCATCACGCGCTTCGCTTCGTCGAGGTCTGGATAGAGCTGACCGACAAATTGGCCGAGCACTTCGTCGGAGCTGTAGCCGAGGATCTTCGACGCGCCGTCGTTGTACGAAACCACCGTGCCCTTGCGGTCGGTGGCGACCACGATGTCCGTGGAGCGCGCGATCAGTTGCTCGAGACGCTCTTGGGTCACAGCCATCGGGCGGTGCCTACTCGAGCCCCTGGCCAGCGAGCCAGCGCTCGGCATCGATTGCAGCCATGCAGCCGGTACCGGCCGCTGTGATCGCCTGCCGGTACGTCGGATCGGTCGCGTCGCCGCACGCAAAGACGCCCTCGATCGATGTGCGCGACGAACCCGACTCCACCTTGATGTAGCCGGTCGAGTCGAGCGCGACCTGCGCGGCAATCAAGTCGGTGTTGGGCTTGTGACCGATCGCGATGAAGAGCGCCTCGACCGAGAGATCCGTCTTCGCATTCGTCTTCAGGTTGCGGACGCGCAGGCCGGTGACGAAGTCGTCGCCGAGCACTTCGTCGACTTCCGAATCCCACAGGAAGCGGATCTTCTCGTTCTTGATTGCGCGCTCCTGCATGATCTTCGACGCGCGCAGTTTGTCGCGGCGATGGATCAACGTGACTTCGGGTGCGAAGCGCGTCAGGAAGAGCGCTTCTTCCATCGCGGTGTCACCGCCGCCGACGACGGCCATCGCCTTGCCCTTGTAGAGCGCACCATCGCAGGTGGCGCAGGCCGACACACCCCGGTTCATCAGCCGCGTTTCGGAGTCGATGCCGAGCCACTTTGCGGTGGCGCCCATCGCGAGGATCACCGCGTCGGCGGTGAACGCGCGCTCGGAGGTCTCGACGCGGAAGGGCCGCTTCGAGAGATCGATGAGCGTCGCGTCCTCCTGGAACACACGCGTGCCGAAGCGCTCCGCCTGCGCCTGGAAGCGTTCCATCAACTCGGGGCCGGAGATTGCTTCCGGGAAGCCGGGGTAGTTTTCGACGTCGGTCGTCAGCATCAGCTGTCCGCCGGCCATCAATCCCGCAACGACTACCGGTTGGAGTTCGGCGCGCGCTGCATAGAGCGCTGCGGTCCAGCCCGCGGGTCCGCTGCCGACGATCAGCAATCGCACGTGCTCGGCGGGTCCGGCGACATGCGGCTTCAAACCGAGCAGCGCGTCGAGTTCGCCAGCATCCTCGAGCGCCGCGAGATCATCGAAACCACCGATGTGACGCTCGCCGATCCAGATCTGCGGCACCGTGCGACGCCCGCTGCGCTCGATCATCTCATCGCGCTTCGACGGCTCCGTCTCGACATCGATCTCGGTCCACGTCTGCCCCTTCGCTGCGAGCAAACGCTTCGCGCTATCGCAATAAGGGCACGTCTCTTTCGAGTAAATCGTGATCGCCGGCATCGAGCCCAGCGTAGCCGCAGCGGGGCCGGGCGTCAGGCTATTGCACCCGCACCACCACCCACCCAACTCGCAGCCCCTTGACTCGTGTTGGCGCGCGGCCGTCCGCGGCCGTGGTGCGGAAATCATCAAAGCGGCTCGGTGATCGGGAGGTCTTCCCAGAGAAGTTGCAGGAAGATGCCGACGAAGAGCGAGAAGAAAGTCATCAGCAACACAGCGGTCGGAAAGACGTAGAAAGGCTCGATGCCCATGATGCGCGGCAACTCGCCCACGAAAGTGGGAGTGACGTTGCGCAACTCCACGATCGAGAGCAGCCCATCCTCGCCCCATGTGCGCGCGACCATGAAGGCGCCGAGGAGGCTCGTCAGCATCAACCCCATTGCCTGCGCTTGCAGAACGCCGAGCAGGAATAGACGCCGCGCGCGCGAGAACGCCACGCGCGGATCGCGAACGCGGCTCTTCACTTCGACGTAGAGGTAGAGCAGTG
The DNA here is from genome assembly GCA_031396445.1 of Deltaproteobacteria bacterium. GTDB lineage: Bacteria > Myxococcota_A > UBA9160 > UBA9160 > PR03 > PR03. The sequence continues at coordinate 6,353 of JANNKU010000071.1, forward strand.
TCGTCGTTCCCATCAGTGCAACGGTGACGCCGAGCGGAAACCACGGACGTCGCGCGAGATCCCAGACCTCGTCGATCAAGAAGACCGGCAGATAGCCGACGATGATGCCCGCGCCGACGCGTGGCACGCCGGAATGGAAGAAGGCGAGATCCTTCTGCCAGAGGAAGCGCACGATCAGGTACCAGAGCACCGCGCCGAGCACGCCCGCCATAGTGACCGATGCGGCGATGTCGAAGAAGAGCGGCGCGCGATCGTAGGCGAAGGACGCGCCGACGAAGGGCGCGAGCAGCGCCCCGATTGCGGCGCAGTAGCTCCCAGTCGAATGCCACGACAGCACGCCGGTGAAGTTCGCGCGCCCGCGCACGAGGTTCTCCTCGTGGCGAATCACGGCGCCCGCGCGCGGTACGTCGTATTGGCGCAGGAACCAGACCTCGAGCGCGCGCAACACACGCAAGCAGTCGCGACTGCTCTGGCGACGCAGCATCGGCGTCAAGTGCGAAACGCGGTACAAGCGCCGCTGCGGGTCGATGCTCACCACCGCCAGCACTTCGTCCTCGCGGCTCGCGAACGGCGATCCCTCGCTCTCGAACGCCTCGTTGCTGGCGTCGAGGCAGGTGTCTTCGAGCCAGCGATGGAAGGCGCGTTCCGCGAGCGCGAGCACCAGCGGGGCGGCTTCGGCGTCGTCATCGCCAGCGAGCGCCTGCATCAGCTCGCGCTCGGTAAAGGCAGGGGGCGAGCGCCGCGCGCCGGCGGCGGGCGCCGCGAGCCACTCCTCGAGCCGCGCATCGCCGACGCGCTCTTGCACCAGCGCCCACGAGGCGCGCCACACGATCTTGCGTAGATGGAAGCGCGTGAAGCGCGTCTCCGGGTGCGCCTCCAGTTCTTTTTCGCGCAGGAAGTGCGCGATCACGCGCGCCAGCACCACGGCATCCGCGTGCACGCGAACACTCGCGGCACCGTTCAGTCTTCCGCCCTGCGCCAGATGATCGAGCACCGCTTCCATGTAGCCCGGCGCGGCGGCCAGGATGCGTCGCACGAGATCCTGCGAATCCCGCCGCGTCGCAGCGGCGTCGAGCCGGCGCGGATCAGACCAGAGATCCTCGAGTTGGAGCTGCAACTCGAAGGGATCGTGCCGATCGAGATGGAACGAGAACGTCTCCGGGAAGAGCGGAACGAAACCGCCGGGTGTCTCGCGCTCGAAGCGAAGTTCGCGCGCGTGAAAGGCCCAGGTGAAGCGCACGCGCAGGTCGAGGCGATCGACCGCGAGCAGCAGTTGCGGCATCGCGCGCAGCGGCGACTCAGAGGACGGGCTGGCCAGGATTTTCGCCCGTCTGGTAGTAGGACTCGACGCGCTGCGCCAGCACCCGCACGCGCTCGGGAACTTCGTCGGGCATCGGCCAACGCGACAAACCGATGCGCATCCGCTCGCGCAGCAACTGCGCGTCCGGATAGCCGTCGCGCACCAGCGCGTCGTCGACGGCGAGCCAATGCTCGATCGCGGTGCGCGTCCGCGAGATGCGCTCGCCGAGCTCTGCCATCCCAGGCGACTCGACACCGCACGCTTTCACTTTTGCCGCACACTCGCCGAGCTCTTGCTGCGCCTTCTCGAGCGGAGCGCGCACGCCGCCCGACGCCGCCTTGATCTCCTGCACCAAGTCTTCGAAGTGACGCCGCAGCGGCTCGTGCGAGATCTCGCGGAGCAGGATCACGCGCCCGATCGGCTTGGCGGCCTCCCGGATCGTGCGCACGGCGATGCGCAGTCGCAGCGACACGCCGCCCAGCGAGAGCTCCAGCTCCTCGTAGGGCGCGCCGTCCGTCTCGCCGAGACGCGCGGCGGTGTCGCGAAGCTCGTGCAATCCATCCGCGCCGAGAACGTCGGCGAGCGGCTTGCCGCGCGGGTCGGCGCGCAGGCCGAGATACTCGCGACCGAATCGATTGACGGCGCGCGCGATGCCCGCCGCATCCGCCACGAGCGCGCCGACGGGGATCTCGTCGATCGCGGCTTCGAGGAAGCGGTTCGCCTGCTTCACGTCGTCGAGCAGACGGTCGTTCTGCAGGCGCAACCGGTGCAGCTCGACCGCGCGATGCACGAGCTGCTTCAGCTCGTCCGGTTCCCACGGCTTCGTGACGTAGGCGTAGACATGGCCCTCGTTGATGGCACGCACCATCGCGTCGCCGTCGGCGTAGCCGGTAAGGATGATGCGGGTCGTGTTCGGATGGCGTTCGTAGACGCGCGCCAGGAACTCGACGCCGGTCATCTCAGGCATACGCTGATCGGTGATCACGGCCGCGATCGGCGCGTGCGCGTCGAGCACGCCGAGCGCTTCGGGCGCACTCGGCGCGGTGAGGACGTCGTAGTCGTCCTCGAAGGTGAACGCCATCGTCTCGAGGATCGCTTCCTCGTCATCGACGATGAGAATGCGCGCGCGCTCGCTCATCTCCCGCTCACGATCGGAACGATCCGCCTACCACCAGCTGGTGCGGCGCTCGCTCTTCCTGCGATCGACGTCCTCGCGGATCTTCTTGCGTTGCGCGAGCAAGCGGTCGGGCAGGCGCCGCTTGGCGACCGAGGTCCACGGCCGCACTTCGGCGCCTGCTCGGAACTTCACGAAGGAGCGATAGCCCCAGAGCTCGTGCCGGAATTCCTCTTCGGCAATCTTGATCATGATTGCATCGTCGAGAAAGCCGAGGCCGGGCACCGTATCGGGAATCAGGTCTTCGGGATCCGCGAAGTAGGCGAGCGCGGCGAGCACTTCGGCGCGCGGCGCCTTCGGGAGCTCGTAGTCCTCGTCCTCGATCATCTTGACCAGGTCTTCGAGCACCGTGACGGTTTCCGCGACGAAGGCCGGAATCTTCTTCGTCTCGCGAACCCGCCCGATCAGAGCCTCGACGGCCTTGATGATCTCGCTCGGATCCTGTCCTGCGGCGGTCTTTCGCGCATCGCGGAACAGTTTGCGGAAATAGGCGACGTCGCTCTCTTCGAGCGAGAAGCTGATCTTGAAGTTCTGCGCCATCGAGCCCTCCCTGCCGCCGCGCGCGGGGCGGGGCGGCGGCACTCTATCAGTACCGCGTGGAATCGATCAAGCGATCTGGTGCGCCTGCCCAGTCGCCCTGCCAGCGTTCGAGGACGATCTCACCGGGGCTCTTCCCCCGTTCGAGCAATTCATCGAGCGGATCGAGCAGATCGACTGCGCTCGCCGTCGTCGGGCCTTGGTGCGAGAGACCGCGCCGGGCAATGCTCGCGAGTGCGCGCGCCAGCTCACGCATCGAGCCACTCGGCGTCTCGGCGGCAAGCCCGCGTCGCGCCACATCGAGCTGTACGGCATCGCGCTCCTCGGGGCTCCACGCAGCGAGCGCGGCCGCGGCGCTGCGCGCATCGCGGTCGTAGAGAAGCCCCTGCCACAACGCGGGAACGGCGCCCAGCAGCGCAGCGGGCACCGCGTCGGCGCAGCGCACTTCGAGAATGCGCTTCACGCGCACTTCCGGGAAGAGCGTCGTCAGATGGCGGTCCCAGTCGGCGAGTGTGGCGTGCTGGCCCTCGTGGCCTTCGGTCCAGAAGCGACGGAATGTCTTGCCTTGCATCGCGTGGTAGCGACCCTCGCGCACGATGAAGAACATCGGCACGTCGAGCGCCCACTCCGCGTAGCGCGCGTAGCCGAAGCCGGGTTCGAACGCGAAAGGCATCAGGCCGCTGCGATCCGGATCGGTGTGGCGCCAGATCCATGCGCGCCGTGAAACGAAGCCACTCGGGCGTCCGACGTGCAGGCTCGAATTGGCGAAGCACGCGGTGACGATCGGTGTCACCGCGAGCGCTGCGCGCAGCGCCGCGACCATGTCGGCCTCGTCCGACCAATCGAAGTTCACCTGCAGCGACGCAGTGGCGTGCATCATGTCCATCGCGAGTTCGCCGCGCGTCGGCAGATAGCTGCGCATGATCCGATAGCGCTCGCGCGGGATCTGGGTCAGTTCCTTCGTGGGATGGAACGGATGCGCGCCGAGACCGACGAGCGCGATGCCGAGCGGTTCCGCCACGCGTCGCACCAGCGCGAGGTGTTCGTGGATCTCTGCGACCGCCGCACGCAATTCAGTGTGCGGGCTGCCATTCTGCTCGACCTGTCCGCCCGGCTCGAGCGACACGCTTGCCGGACCGTCGAGACCCAGCACGCGACCGTCTTCGGTGATCGTCTCGAAGCCGGGCTGCTCGGCGATGCTGCGCAGCAGCGCCTCGATGCCGTTCGGTCCGTCGTATGGAACCGGGTCGAAGGAGCCGAGTCGCAGCGCGAGCTTCTCGTGCTCGATGCCGAGGCGGAAGCGCGCGCGCGGTTTTTCGCCGACGCGGAAGTACGCGACGAGATCTTCGAGCGATTCGATCGGTCGCTCGAGCTCGGCCGACGCCTGGCGATCGAGCGTCATGCGCGACGCCTCCCCGCTTCGAAGCGTGTGGCCGTCAAGGCGTCGCAGCCTCTTCGAGGAAGCGCAGCAGGAAATCGCCGAGCGCGTTGCAGATCTCTGCTTCGGCGTCCCACGGGAAAGTGCGACAGGGGCCTTCGGTCTTGCCGGTGCGAAACGGCCCGACCAACGTGACATCACCGCGCGACTTCACCGTCACGACGCCAGCGTGCCGACCGCGGCGCACTTCGAACTCGACCGCGCGCACGTGCTTCTCATCGAGTCGCAGCGGCGTCACCTCGACCCGCAGGTGCGGCGCGCCGGCACCCGCGGCGGCGGTGTGAAAGGCATCGATAGCTTCGGCGACGAGCGAACGGAGCAAGTCGCAGCGCTTGTTCGCCTCGTCGAGCCCAGCGCGGTGGGCGGACTCGCGTGCGCCGAGCTGGCTGCCCGCAGCGGCGAGACGGCTGCGCAAATCAGCCTCGGGCGGGGGGGCGCCGTCTTGCATCGCGGCATCCTCGCACAGCAAATCCAACGCGGGTAGACCGAAACTCATGGAGTCGCCGCTCGGCTTTGCCTCGCTACGCGGGCCGGGCTTGGAGCTCCGCGCCGGCGTTTCCGTGTAGCGCGCGAACTCATGGAGTCGCCGCTCGGCTGCGCCTCGCTACGCGGGCCACGCGCGGAGCTCCGTGCCTTCGTTCCCGCGTAGCGAGCCAACGGCGAGCGGCGACATCCATATGGCTCGCGGTCTACACAGCATCCAAGCCTCGCCCGCCATCGTCTCGCGTAGCGAGCCAGAGGCGAGCGGCGACATCACAAGGCCGCGGTCAAGCCAGCAACCAACCCCGCTCCCCCATCGTCCCGCGTAGCGAGCCAGAGGCGAGCGGCGACTTCATGAGTTGGCCCGCGTACCGAGCCAACGACGAGCGGCGAGATCATGAGTTCAGAGCGGCGAGATCACGAACTCACATCGCCTCGTCGGTGGCGATGATCGGCGCGGGGCCGAGTTCGGCGAGTCGGCGGTCGCGTGTGGCCTTGAACGCCGCCATCTGGCTCTTCGGAATCCGCTCGACGGACGACGCGATGCGCGCGCGCGACGGATCAACGAACCCACCGTCCTTGGTCACGCGGAAGCAGACATGCGGGCCGGTCGAGAGCCCGCTCGATCCGACGTAGCCAATCACCTGCTTCTGGCGGATCGGCTGACCGACGCGCAGGCCCGGCGCAAAGCGCGACATGTGCGCGTAGTAAGACTCGTAACCGTCGGCGTGCATGATCTTCACCAGCCGCCCGTAGCCGCTCATCCAGTCGGCGTAGCTGACGACACCATTCGCGACCGACCAGATCGGCGTGCCGACCGGCGCCGCGTAGTCGATGCCCGGATGCGGCCGCACCTTGTGCAGGATCGGGTGGAAGCGCGCGTGCGTGAACTCCGACGTGATGCGGCTGAAGTTCAGCGGCGCCGCGAGGAACTGGCCTTGCACCGAGGTGCCATCGGGACGGTAGTAGCCGCCGCGGCCCGCTTCGGTTTCGTAGTAGATCGCCTGGAGTTCGCCGCCGCCGCCGTGGTAGCGAGCGGCGAGAATGCGGCCCGGGCCGAGGTTGCGTTCCCGCCCCTTGCTCTGCGGCGCGAAGGTGCGCTCGTAGAGAATGCGGAACTGGTCGCCCTGCTGGATGCCGCGCGAGAAGTCGAGATCCCAGGCAAAAATGCCGGCGTAGTCTTTCGCGAGGCGGCTGTTCTCGGCGCCGCCGAGATCTTCGATCGCTTCGTGCAGGCTCGTCGTCACGATGCCTGCGATCTTCTTCTGTTCGCGTCGCACATCGGCTTCTTCGCGCCACGCGTTCCAGGACTTGCCGTCGTTCTCGAGCCAGTAGTGCTCCGTCTTCGAAACCGTGTAGTGGAACGAGACGAGCGCATCCTTCTTGTCGAGCGTGATGCGGTAGGTGTGACCGGCCTTCGCGCGCCGGAAATCGTATTTGTCCTTCAGCTCGCGCTGGATCAGCGACACCGTCCGCTTCGGGAGACCCTGCCCGGAAAGCGACTTCGCGAGCGTGTCGCCACGCGCGATCTGCCCTTCGACGACGCGTTCGCTCGGCGCAGCGAGTGCAGCCAGCAGCGTTTGCGACGAGGACTCGACTCGCTGGGACTTCGCCAGCTGAGTCTTCGCTTGCTGCGATTTCGGGTTGGTCGCCAGCGCGAGTGCCACGCTCGTCGATGCGGAAGCGGCGAAGACGCCGCCCGAGAGACTCGCGAAGGCGGTGCCCTGACCGGCGATCGCGGGTGAAACGAAGAGCGAGTTGACGGTGACTAAGATCGCGACGGCGCCTATGAGAGAAGTGCCGATACGAGCGATCCCACCCCGCAATGCATCGCGTGCGATGCATGCCGCCGGGCGGTGTCGCTGGCCTTGATGTCGCTGGATTTCTCCAGCGGAGCAAGCTGCGCTCAAATGGTCCCCTCCCTGCCCCCTGCGCGGCGGGCGCTACGGTTAGCGCATCGGCAAAGGCCCGATCCAACTGTAAGTGACAGTTCGTAATCGGGTTTCCGTTGCTTGGCTCATTCCAGAGAGCAGTTGCAGAGGAGCTGCCCATCAGCGGACCCACCCTAACCCGCAGGCGGGCCGCAAACCTTCGGAATCTGAAGGCCGTGGCAGCCCTGACGGTGGGAGCTGTCGCGCTGGTCAGCTGCGCTTTCCCGCTGCCCGGCCGCTCCCGCCCGAACCCCGGCAAGGATCTCGGCGCCGCGGCCAGCCAGCTCCTATCCGAGGCGATCCAGATCAACACGGTGAACCCACCGGGAGACGAGCGCCCGCTGGCCGAGCTGCTGGTGTCGGTCGCGCGCCGGGAGGGCCTCGAGGCGCGCGTGATCGAGACGCCGTCCCAGGGGTCGAAGGTCGGACGCGCGGCGGCCTGGGCGCGGCTTCCTGGGACGGGCAAGCGCCCGCCGGTGGTGCTGCTCTCCCATCTCGATGTCGTCCCGGCCGAGCCGAACGGCTGGGCGGTCGATCCGTTCGGCGGACTCGTCGCGGGAGGCTACGTGGTCGGGCGCGGCGCGCTCGACGCCAAGGGCCTCGCCGTCATGCACCTGCTCGCGATGGCAGAGCTGGCGCGCCGCAACTCCCAGCTCTCGCGCGACGTGATCTTGCTCGCCACGCCCGACGAAGAAACGGGCGGCCGCGATGGCGCCGGCTACATCGCGCAGCGCCACAAGGAGTTGCTGCGCGGCGCCGAGTTCCTGCTCACCGAAGGCGGCGGGATCCTGCTCGGCACCGATGGCGCGCCGGACGTGTGGGGCGTGGCGGTCGCAGAGAAGGCGCCGTGCTGGACGCGTCTCACGGCCAAGGGCACGGCGGGACACTCCTCGACCGGGGGATTACACGGGCCTGTGCCGCGCCTGGTCGCCGCGCTCGAGCGCATTCGGCGCATGCAGACCGAAGTGCGCGTGGTCCCCGAAGTGGCGCACATGTTCCGCGATCTCGCACCGCTGGCCGAACCCGAAAATCGCGTGGGACTCGCGAACCTCGGCGACGCGCTCGCGAACGATCCCGAGTTCCGACGACGCTTCCTTTCCGACGACGCGCGCGCCGCGCTGGTGCGCAACACGATCGCGGTGACGGTGCTGCGCGCAGGTGCATCGCCGAACGTCGTTCCCGAGGAAGCGCGCGCTGAACTCGACGTGCGCCTGCTCCCCGACGAACGTTGCGACGAATTCCTCGAGCAGCTGCGCGACGTCGTAGCCGACCCGAGCATCCGCATCGAGCCGATCCTCGCGTTCGAAACGCGCTCCTCACCGCCCGACACCGAATTATTTCGTGCGATCGAAAGCGTCGCGCACGAACTCGATCCGGGCGCGCTGGTGCTGCCCCGCGTGATCGCCGGCTTCACCGACGCCCACTACTTCCGCGAACTGGGAATCGTCTCGTACGGCTTCGTGCCGCGCTGGCTCCCGCCCAGCGAGACCCGCGGCATCCACGGCCCCAACGAACGCGTCTCCGTCGAAAACATGGAACGCGGCATCAAAGCCACCGCGAAGATCCTCGAGGCGCTCGGCCGCTAGCGGAGCTCTTCGATCGCGGTGTGCAGCGTTTCGAAGAGCGGCTCGATCTGATCGAGTTCAAGGCAGGAGAAGGCGACACGGATGTCGGTGGGGCTGGTCGCGATCAGGCCAATCTGGTGTTTGTCGAGCAGGTGGACGCGCAGTTTCTCGGCTTCGACGCCCTTCACCTTCACGCACATGAAGTAGCCGCTGTTGAAGGGGTAGGGGTCGAAGGTCGCGCGGAACTTCGGACGGTTGACGACCTCGTAGACCTTCGTTGCGCGCGCGCGCAGCGTCTCGGCTTTCTCTTTGCGCTCGTCGGCGATCGACGACGTCTCGAGCGCGCGCTCGACCAGCGTCTGCGAGAGCATCGGGCTGTTCGAGAGCGCACCGCGGATCGCGCCGCGCGTCTTCGCGTCGAGCACTTCGCAAACGACCTCGGCACTTGCGGGATCGCCGGGGCCGAAGGTGATGAAGCCGCAACGCAGGCCCCACGCGAAGAGTTCCTTGGTGGCGCCGTCGAGTTTCACCGCCAACAGATTCGGGTGGCGACCGGTGAGCAAGCCGAAGAGCGACTCCGTCATCGACGGTTCGCCTAGGTGATAGAAGAGCCCGAAGTACGCGTCGTCGGTGATCACGACGAGCTTCGTGCCCGCCGCAGCCTGCGCGACGAGCGCGTCGCTGATCGCGCGCCCTTCGGCGGGCGTCGGCATGTAGCCCGTCGGGTTGTTCGGGAAGTTCAACAGCACGACCAGCTTGTGGCGCCCCGACGCATTCTCGGCGAGCGCCTTCGCGAACGCTTCGGTGTGGAAGCGGTTGCCGTCGTAGAACGGGAAAGTCGCGATCTCGGCGCCGAGTCGCACTTCGTAGGTGAGCCGGTAGTTCCCCCAGAGTTGATCCGGGAGCAGGATGCGATCGCCTTCGCCGATGAAGAGATCGCCCGCGACGGCGAGACCATGCGTCAGCGCGCTGGTCGTGATCGGCATCCCGAACGACTTGCCTTGCAGCGACGGATTCTCCGCGACGATCTTCTCGCGCCAACGCTCGCGCAGTGTCGGGCGACCGGCCGGCGGCGCGTAGTTGTAGGCGTCGTTCGGCGCGATCTCGACGAGATGGCGATGCATCGACGGCAGATACATCGGGCCACCATTTTCGGTAGCGATGCCGATCGTCGCGTTGAAGCGCTTCGCCTTCTGCTTCGCCTCCGCCGACTGAGAGAGGATGCCCTTCGGAAAATAGAGTCGGCGACCGAGCGGCGAGAGCATCTCGAGCACGGCCGGCGCCGCCGTTGCGAGGCGCTCGTTCAATTGCTGGGCAAGGGGATTGGTCTTGAAGGCCACGACTCGCTCCTGGGCTTTTGGGGACGACGCGGAAACTACAGGCGGCGATCGAGCACGTCCACGAATGCGCCGAAGCCGATGCCGCGCCAAAACGCCTGCCCCGCTTCATTGCGCGCGGCAACGCGCACTTCCACCCGCGCAGCGCCGCGATCGCGAGCCCACGCGAGCGCTGCGTCCGCGAGCGCACGACCGATCCCGCGCCGACGCGACGCGGACTCGACGACGATCTCGGTGATCTCCGCCCGACACGCTTCGCGCGCGAGCGCCGGGCTGCGCTCGAAGTGCGCGGCGCAGAAGCCCGCGACGCGCCCGCCCGCGTCTGCGACGAAGAGCGCCGTGTCGGCATCCGCGAAGGCGCGCGCGACTTCGATTTCGAGCGCCGACGCTGCGTCCGCGCGCAGCGCAAAGACGGGATCGAGCGCGGCGTGACTTTCGAGCAGCGTGACCCAGAGCGCGGCGATCGCCGACAGGTCGCCGCGCTGCGCCGCGCGAAGCGGCGCCGAGGTCACGGGCCGATCTCGCCTCGCGAGATCATCTGCTGCACTTCCTCGACGCTCTTGCCCTGGTCGAAGAGCGCGCGCTCGATCCTGCCCGTGATGCGTTCGATCTGCGGCGACACCACTGCCGGATCGTTGCCGTTCGCCTTCACCGCGTCCTCGACGGCCTTCTTGATGGCCGCGCGCGCCTGCTCGCGATCGGCGCCGCTGGCGGCGCTCGGCAATTGCACCTGGCCGCCCATCATCGCGGCGACCTCTTCGGGTGTCACGTAACCGGATTCGACGGCGCGCTTCAGCACGCCCTGATGCTGGCGATCCTCAAGTGAGTCGGTGCCGGCGCGCCCGACCTCGCTGGAGCGGATCATCCGGAAGCGGCCACGGCGCGACCCGTCGCGCTCGAATGTGCCGGTGAGTTCCGCACCGCCGTCGCGCACCGCTTCGGTGCGGTACTGCGTGCGACCCTCCATGCTCTCGCTGCTCGCCGATCCCATCGAGTCTTCGCGCGAGAACACCGGTGCGTCGGGCAATCCGCTGATCGTCCACGTCTCGCTGTACGTGATCACCATCGCGGAAGCGCCGCTTGCGCCGTCGCCGGATTCCCAGCCCGTTCCGCCGCCGCTCGCGCGCAGCGTCTTGTTCTTTTCGCCGCGCGTGTTCGCTACGAGGCCGTCCTTGATGTCGGCGAGCTGCTCGGCGTTCGGCTCCCAGGCGGCGACGACCCGCGCCGCGCGATTGCCCGACAGATTCTCGAAGCGACCCGTCTCGTTCTGCAGCGACACGATCGGCCACTCGCGCCATTCGAGGCGATCGCCCTTCTTCTGGAATCTCCACACGCGATCTTCCCAGCGCCACGCCTCCGGCTTGTTCGTGTCCTTGTCCTGGTAGTGCACGAGCACGTACCAGTAGCCGTCGAGCTCGACGGCCTGTGCGATCGCAGGCAACACCAGCGCGATTCCCAGCACGAGCCCGAGCGTTTTTCCGCGCATCCTCAAATCCTCCGCTCGACATCGGGGAAGGAGCGCCACACCGGCACGCCGCAGAAGTGGCTGCCCTCGGTGCAGCGCGGCCGCGCGAGGCCGTTGCGCACGAAACACGGCGGCCCGACGTGGTGCATCAACTCCGGGTGTACGGTGCGCACCTGCTCAATCTCGTCCATCGACGCGTGCCAGATCTCGCGCTGCGCGTTCAAGCAGGTCCGCATCGTCCACTTGTGGATCAGGTGCAGCAGCGAACCCGACTCTTCGAAGCGTACGGCGAGCGCGTTGGGCAACACGTAGAGCGCGAGTTGCGGCGAGACGCCGAGCGCCAGCAGTTTCGCGCGCGCCTCCCAGGCATCGGCGACCGCGTCCTCGAAGAGCGCGTGGCAGGCCGCGTCTTCGCGAATCAGCTCGGGTTCCACCACATCGACGTGCGCGGGCACGGTGCGCGAGAGCAGCGGCCGCGATCCCGGCACCATGCGGTGACGCTGGTCCTGCGAATCGGCGGTGTGCGAGAGCTTCTTGCGGAAGGTGTAGTGGGCGTGTTCGAGCGCGCGCATCAGCGGCGCGTGCGTCGCGACGTTCAGCGTCTCGAGCCGGTACGGATTGCGCGCCGGGTCGAGCGCG
>JANNKU010000109.1:0-25287 GCA_031396445.1 Deltaproteobacteria bacterium
GTGCTCGATGACGTGCTGGCCGGCGTCTTCGGCGCCGTCGTGATGGGAATCCTGATCTGGGGAGTTGGGGTGATCGGATGAAGGCGGAAGTGCTGACGATCGGCGACGAGCTGCTGCGCGGCGAAATCACCGACTCGAACAAGTCGTTCCTGTCGCAGCGGCTGCTGACGCTCGACATCGAGACGCGCTTCCACGTCACCTGCGCCGACGATCGCAACGACATCGCCGACGTCTTCCGCCGCGCCGCCGCGCGTTCCGAGGTGGTGCTCGTGTCGGGCGGCCTCGGCCCCACGCGCGACGACATCACGATCGAAGTGCTCGCGGAAACCTTTGGTCGCAAGCTCGTACTGCACCAGCCGTCGCTCGATGCGCTGCGCGGATTCTTCGCGCGCTTCGGCCGCGAGATGGCCGCGATCAACGAGAAGCAGGCGTGGTTCCCGGAAGGCGCCGAGGTGCTCGACAACCCGATCGGCACCGCGCCGGGGACGATGCTGGAAGTCCCGCGCGAAGGGGGCGGCTCCGCGCTCTTTTTCTGCATGCCGGGTGTGCCGCGCGAGCTCTACAAGATGTTGGACGAACAGGTGCTGCCGCGGATCGCGTCGCGGCTGCACGTCACGAGCTGGGTGCGCGCGTCGTTGCTGCGCACCTTCGGCATCGGCGAATCGACCCTCGACGAGATGCTGCGCGATGTCGCATTGCCCGAAGGCGTCGAGCTCGGCTTCCGCACGCAGTTCCCGGACAACCACGTGCGTCCCGTCGCGCGCGCGGCGAGCGCTGCGGAAGCGGACGCCAAGCTCGCGCGCTCATGTGCGCTGCTGCGCGAACGGCTCGGCGTCCTCGTCTATGGCGAAGGCGAGGACACGCTCGAACTCGTCACCGGCCGCCTGCTCACCGAGCATCGCACGACGCTCGCCGTCGCCGAATCGTGTACAGGCGGCATGATCGGCCAGCTCCTTACTGACGCGCCGGGCTCGTCGGCGTTCTTCAAGGGCGGTGTCGTCGCGTACTGGAATGACGCGAAGGCGGTGCTGCTCGGCGTTCCCGAAGCCGTGCTCGCCGAATACGGCGCCGTCTCCGAGCCGACCGCGCGCGCGATGGCCGAAGGCGCGCGCGCGCGCTTCGGCGCCGACCTCGCCGTCGCGACGACGGGCATCGCCGGCCCCACCGGCGGCTCGGCGGGTAAGCCCGTCGGGCTGATCTACGTCGCGCTCGCGAGCGCCGAAGGCTCGCAGGTGCGCGAGCTGCAGCTCGCCTTCGACCGCGAGCGCAACCGCCGCCTCACCGCTCAGATTGCGATCGATTGGGTGCGGCGTCATTTGCTCGGCGCGCCGCTCGACATCCCGCGGCTCGGGCGCGTGGAGAAGAAATGAAGTGGAGCTCCGGACCTTTTTTGCCGTCGAGATCAGTGACGCCGCGCGCCGCGCTGCGCACGCCGTCGCGGAGCAACTCGCTGCCGCGCCGGGCGGCGATGCCGTGCGCTGGCTGCGGCCGGAGTCGTACCACGTGACGCTGCGCTTCCTCGGTACGACGCAGCGCGATCGCATCGAAGCTCTCGTTGCCGCTGCGCAGCGCGCAACACGCGGGATCGCCGCCTTCGAGCTGCAGCTCGGCGCGCTCGCAGGTCTGCCGGCGCAGGGACCGCGCGCCATCGTGCTCGATGTGGCGCCGCACGAGCCGCTCGCGGCGCTGGCAACGCAGGTCGAGAGCGCGGTCGTCGCAGCGGGCTTCGCGGCCGAGCCGCGCGCCTTCCGTCCGCATCTGACGCTCGGGCGCATTCGCGAACGCCGCGGCCGCATGCCCCGCCTCGATCCGGTGATTCGCGCTGACCACGCGTCACCGTTCGCTGTCACTTCGTTCGCACTCTTCCAGAGCGACCTCGATCCCGGAGGCGCTCGCTACACGCCGCTCGAGCGAATTGCGCTCGGCCAATGATTTCCACTCTCACCCTGAACACTCGATAGGAGATCGAAAACATGGCAACTGAATCCAAGAAGAGCCCGGCATCGCCGGTTCGCGAGAACGAGCGCCGCAAGGCGATCGACCTCGCCGTCAGCACGATCGAGAAGCAGTTCGGCAAGGGCGCGATCCTGATGATGACGGAGGACGCGATCGATCGAGAGATCGAGGTGGTGCCGTCCGGCTCGCCGAGTCTCGACATTGCGCTCGGCATCGGCGGCTACCCGCGCGGCCGCATCGTCGAGATCTACGGGCCGGAGTCGAGCGGCAAGACGACGCTCGCGTTGCACGCGGTCGCGGAGATCCAGAAGCAGGGCAGCGTGGCGGCGTTCATCGACGCCGAGCACGCGCTCGATGTCGGCTACGCGCGCAAGCTCGGCGTGAAGGTCGAGGAGCTGCTCGTCTCGCAGCCCGATACGGGCGAGCAGGCGCTCGAGATCGCCGACGTGCTGCTGCGCTCGGGCGCGGTGGACATGGTGGTGGTCGATTCGGTCGCGGCGCTGGTGCCGAAGGCCGAGATCGAAGGCGAGATGGGCGACACGCACGTGGGTCTGCAGGCGCGGCTGATGAGTCAGGCGCTGCGCAAGCTGACGGGCACGGTGTCGAAGTCGAACGCGACGGTGGTCTTCATCAATCAGATCCGCATGAAGATCGGCGTGATGTTCGGCAACCCGGAGACGACGAGCGGCGGCAACGCGCTGAAGTTCTACGCATCGGTGCGTCTCGATGTGCGCCGCATCGCCGCGATCAAGGAGCGCGAGGAAGTGGTCGGCAACCGCACGCGCGTGAAGGTGGTGAAGAACAAGTGCGCACCGCCGTTCCGCCAGGCGGAGTTCGACATCATCTACAACGAGGGCATCTCGATGGAGGGTGACGTGCTCGATCTCGCGTCCGAAGGCGGCATCGTCGAGAAGGCGGGCTCCTGGTACTCGTACTCGGGCGAGCGCATCGGCCAGGGTCGCGAGGCGGCGCGCAAGTTCCTGAAGGACAACCCGGAGACGATGGCTCGCATCTCGCAAGCGGTGTACGAGGCGAAGGGTGTGAAGCGGAAGGTGCCGGCCGTGAAGGCGGCTTTGGTTTCGGCTGAGGAATCGGCGGAGTAACTTCGCTGGTTGGTTGCAGGCGGGGTTCGAGAGAGGGGTTCGCATCCGAACCTCCTCTCTCGGACCCCGCTTCGTGTCATCTCGAAAAGAATGGGGAGGGGAACTCATGAACTCGCTCGCAGGCAAGATCGCGATCGTTACGGGCGGCGCATCGGGAATCGGCGAGGCAACGGCGCGTGTGTTTGCGGAAGCGGGCGCGAAGGTGGTGATCGGCGATCTGCAGGACGGCGCGCGCGTCGCGAAGGAGATCGGCGGGGTATTTCATGCGGTCGATGTACGCGACTCGGATTCGGTGAAGGCGCTGGTGGCGCGCGCGGTCGCGGATTTCGGTCGCCTCGACGTGCTCTTCAACAACGCCGGCATCGAGTCGCACGCGCCGCTCGCAGCGATGGACGATTCCGCCCATCGCAACATGATCGACGTGAACCTGCACGGTGTCTTCTATGGCCTGAAGTACGGAATCCAGGCGATGGCCACCAATCCCGGACCGGCGCGCGGGTCGATCATCAACACCGCGAGCGTCGCGGGGCTGGTCGGTACGCCGGGCCTCGGATCCTATGCGGCGACCAAGCACGCGGTGGTGGGGATGTCGCGCACGGCGGCGATCGAGATGGGCGCACTGGGCATTCGCGTGAATGCGGTCTGCCCCGGCGTGATCCGCACGCCGATGCTCGGCGGCTTCGAGGGATCCGACGCGATCATCGAGCAGATCGGGAAGGCGCACGCGCTCAAGCGCATCGGCGAGCCGATCGAAGTCGCGCGCCTCGTCTGCTTCCTCGCCAGCGACGACGCCTCCTTCATCACCGGCCAAGCCATCGCCATCGACGGCGGCATGACCGCCGGCCTCCAGGTCCCTGGGTGAGAAAGGGGACCGTCCCCTTTCTCACCCTTCAGTCGCGCAGGTAGCCGAGAGCTTCGAGCTTCTGGCGGAACTGCGGGGTGGTGTTCGAGGGGATCGCGGTTGCTCCGATCTGGGGGGCGCCATACGCCTCGATGTGTGTGACGGCGCGCGGGGCGGTGAACGCCGCATCGAGCGGGTGGCCCACGAGTTCGGCGGAGAGCGGTAGGCCGAGGCGCGTGAGCAGCGTCGGTGCGATGTCGTAGATCGACGGCGCGTCGAGCGGCGGACACGAGACTTTACAAACGCCGGCGCCGGCGAGCATCAAGATGCCGGGCGGCGCATCGCTGTGGTTGTATTGACCATCCGGCTCCTTCTCCCAGCCATGATCCGACACGATCACGACCAATGTGTTCGGATCGCGCAGCGCTTCGTCGACGAGCGCTGCAATCGCGCGATCGGTCCACTGATAGATGCGATCGACGACGCCGCCGAAGCGAACGATGTCGCGGTCGCTCCAGCCGAGCGCCGCCGCTTCGGGTGAGCCCGCGTCGTAGAAGAAATGCGAGAGCTCGTCCACCGCGCGCAGGTAGAGCACGAGCAAGTCGGGTCGATCTTCGCTCCAGATCCGCTGCGCGCTGCGCGCGTAGAACTCATCGTTCAGATGGCTCGAGCGAAATGCGGAGAGCGGCGCCTCTTTCGAGAAGAGACGCGTCTGCTGAAACTCACGCCAGGTCGCATCGTCGACTTCCACGAACGTGGCGAGTTCCTCGCGCGTGACGGAATCCGGCGCGCGCTGCAGCGGCGCCAGTCGCTCCGCCAGCGCAGGTGGATGGGTCGTGACTCCAGCGTGCGGCTGATTCGTCTTGCCGCGATCGATCCACTCCTGCTGGCGCGCAAAGCTCGCGTGATCCGAGACGATCGCGCCGTGCTGCAGCGCTTCGGGCGGCCACGTCGCCCACATGCCGATCACTGCCGTGCGTAGCCCTCCCTCGTCGGCGAGATTCCAGATCGCCTTGCGCCGGCGCAGACTGCTGGTGACCGGCACGAAGCGCAGCTCCCCGGTTGCATCGAGCGCTTTCCGCAACAGCGAGAAAGAGCGTGGCAGTTTGAGATTCTCGACACCGAGCCGCGGCAGTTGCGTCAGGTAGAAATCCCGGATGTTGTGCTGCGGCGCAGCCACGCCGGTCATCATCGAGGTCCAGATCAGCGGGGAGAAGGTCGGCACGAGCGATCGCAGCGGCGCGTGGACACTTTGCTCCCGAAGCCGCGCGAAAGTGGGAAGTTGGCCTGCGGCGATGCCGCGATCGATGCGATCCCACGACGCGCCATCGACACCGATCAGAAGCACGCGAGGTCGCGCTGGATCGCGCACATTCTGAAATGCGTCGGTCGCTTCGGACGCGAAGCGTGGCGCAACGGCGAACGCGCCACCGGTCGCCACGTCTGTAGCGTCCTGCGGCAGGGGTCGCCGTGCATAGAGCAGCGCTCCCGCGACGGCGGGAAGCAGCAACAGCGCAAGCATCGACTCGACCGCGCGCATCGTGTCGCTCGTTGGTGTCGAGCGCCGCAACGCGCGCCAGAGCGCGAAGAGCGCGAGCGCGATCAGCGCCGCGCGAATCCCGTGGCGCCAGGCCGACAGCGCATCGCTGCTGCGCGCGATCTCGTTGACGGCACCGAGGCCGAGCGCCAGGCCGCCGAGCGGCCAGAGAGCGCGCGCGGAGCCGAGACGCGCGAGTTGCGGCGCGCCGATGCGCGCACCGAGGGCGCCGAGCGTGGCCACCGCTGCTCCGGCGGCGACTCCGAGCGCCGCGTAAACACACACAAAGAGCGCGGTCAGCTCGAGGATCGGGGAGAAGCCGGTCGCTCCGTCGCGCAGTGCCGGCGTGATCGACACGGTCGCGGCCGCGGCCGCGATCCCGAACACCACGCCGATCGCAGCGCCGCGCCGTGCCACCTCCCATCGCATTGCCGGGAGAGTACGGGTCGCTGTTGCGCAGCGCCTTCGACGCGCGCGGGCGTCCCACAAGCGGGACACAGAAGGTCGCTCAAGGCGAGTCCGAGCGCGGTCGAAACAACTCCTCGGGGAATCCGCCCGTCCACGTCCGCCCTCCCGAGGGCAGGGGGCCATCTACGCGATGTCGCTCGAGCTCAACGAAATCCTGAAGATCGCCCTGAAGGGCGGCGCCTCGGACATCCACATGAAGTCGGGCCTGCCGCCCATCTTCAGGATCGACGGCGCGCTGGTGCCGCTGAAAAATGCCGAACGGCTGCTTCCCGACTATCTCGAGAAGATCGCCGCGAGCATCATGAACGCGGTGCAGAAGGAACGCTTCGCGGCGAATCGCGAATGCGATCTCGCCTACGGCATCGCCGGCCTCGGGCGCTTCCGTGTCAACGTGTTCCAGCAGCGCGGCACGGTCGGCATCGTCTTCCGCGTGATCCCATTCGGTGTCAAGACGATCGACCAGCTGGTGCTGCCGAAGGTGGTCGAATCGATCGCCAACGAACAGCGCGGGCTGATCCTGGTCACGGGCACCACCGGCTCGGGCAAATCGACTTCACTCGCCGCGATGATCGAGCACATCAACTCGGCGCGAACCTGCCACATCATGACGATCGAGGATCCGATCGAGTTCCTGATCCGCGACCGCCGTTCGATCGTGAACCAACGCGAGATCGGCGTCGATACGCAAACCTTCGCCGCCGCCCTTCGCGCCGCACTGCGCCAGGATCCCGACGTGATCCTCGTGGGCGAAATGCGCGATTTCGAAACCATCGAGACGGCGCTGACCGCCGCCGAGACCGGCCACCTGGTGCTCTCGACGCTGCACACGCTCGACGCCACCGAGACCATCAACCGCATCATTTCGGTGTTCCCGCCGTATCAGCAGAAGCAGGTGCGCATCCAGCTCTCGTCGATCTTGAAGGCGGTGATTTCGCAGCGGCTCGTCCCGCGCGCCGATGGCAAGGGCCGCGTTCCCGCGCTCGAAGTGATGATCGCGACCGCGCGCGTGCGCGAGTGCATCGGCGACAAGGACCGCACCAAGGAGCTGCACGACTGCATCGCGAAGGGTTTCACCACCTACGGCATGCAGACCTTCGACCAGTCGCTGATGAGCCTCGTGAAGCAAGGCCTCGTCACCTACGAGGAAGCGCTGAAGCACGTCTCCAACGCCGACGACTTCGCGCTCCGCTTCCGCGGCATCGCGAGCACGTCGGACGGCACCTGGGACGACTTCGACTCCGCCGAGGAGAACGCCGAGTCCGCGAACGGCGCCGCACCCGCGGAGCCGGAGAAGTCCGAGATCGATCTCGAGCGCTTCTAGGCGCCGCTTTCGCGCGAGGGTCCGCGCACTGGCCTAGAGCCCCGCGCGCAGCTTCGCGATCACTTCGGGCCGCGCGCGCACGCGCAGCTTCGTCCCGTGTTCGTCGTGACTCTCGGCAACGACGCGGCAAGCGCTGTGCGCCTCGCCCACGACACGCTGTTTCGTGTACGGGACGACGAGATCTTCTTCGACCATGTCGCGCTCGAAGAATGCGACGATGCGCTCGCGCAGCTTCACCACGTCCGCCGGATCCTTGACGGAGATCAGCACCGCGTCGGACCACTCGCCGGCCAGCCGCGCACGCGTTTCCGCATCGACCTTGTCGATCTTGTTCAGCACCAGCAGGCGCGGCGCCTCGGTTGCGTCGATCTCGCGCAGCACCTCGCGCGTCACTTCGAGCTGCGCGGGGAAGGCGGCGTCGGACGCATCGACCAGATGCACGAGCAGGTCGGCGTCGCGCGCTTCGTCGAGTGTCGAACGGAATGACGCGACGAGGTCGTGCGGCAGCTTCTTGATGAAGCCCACCGTGTCCGAGACCAACACGCGCGGCACGGTTTCGGGCTGCAGCGCACGCACCGTCGTGTCGAGCGTCGCGAAGAGTTTGTCCTGCACCAGCACGCCGCTGCCAGTCAGCGCGCGCATCCACGACGATTTGCCCGCGTTCGTGTAGCCGACCAGCGCGACGGTGTTCTGCTGCACGCGCCGCTTGCGCCGCGTGCTGGAATCGCGCTCGATCGATTCCAGCTCGGTACGCAATTCGGCGACGCGATCGCGCAGCTTGCGGCGATCGAGCTCGATCGACGACTCGCCCGCGCCGCGACCGCCGATGCCGCCGCCTTGTCGATCCTTGCCGCCGCCCGTCTCGCGCAGCCGCGGCGCCATGTAGTTGAGCCGCGCGATCTCGACTTGCAGGCGCGCCTCGCGACTGCGCGCATGGCGCTGGAAGATCGCGAGGATCACCGCGGTGCGATCGAGCACCTCCGCGCCGGTCGCGCGCTGGAGGTTGCGCGCTTGCGACGGCGTCACGTCGTGGTCGATCAGCACGATCGTCGCGCGCTGCTCATGATCCTCGCCGCTCGCCTGCGGCTCGCTACGCGGGACTGTGGCGTCGGGTGTCTCGTCGTCGTCCTCGTCGTCGCGCGTCTCGACCGCGGCTTCCTTTTCCTTGCGCCGATGCTCCGGCACACCCGTCGGCACGATGCCGGTGCCGCCGGTGAACTTCGCGAGATCCTGCAGCTTGCCAGACCCGACGACGGCGCCCGTCGCGAGTCGCCCGCGCCGCTGCGTCACGCGACCGACGACTTCGAGCCCGAGCGTCTTCGCGAGCCGCCCGAGTTCAGCGAGCGACGATTCGAAGTCGCCGTCGCTGACGTTGGGAAATTGCACACCGAGCAGCACGGCGCGCGGGTGAGGGGGGGCGGTAGCGGTCATGGGGCGCAGGATGGAGAGAGGCCTGCGCCTTCGCCACCTTGGGCTCAACTCATGGGGCTCGCCGCTCGCCGTTGGCTCGCTACGCGGGAAACGGGAGTTGAGCTGCGGGCGGGAGGCGAGATTCATTGGCGAGCGCGACTCATGGGGCTCGCCGCTCGCCGTTGGCTCGCTACGCGGGAAACCGGGGTTGTGCTGCGAGTGTGATGTCGAGATTCATTGGCGAGCGGAACTCATGAGCCTCGCCGCTCGCCTGTGGCTCGCTACGCGGGAATTGCTTTTCAGGGGGGATCGAGATGCGCGAAAGAATCCTTGCCGCGAACGAAGCCACCTTCCGCGCCCCGCGCGCGCACTGCTGCGCTCTTCGACGCGTTCCCCGATCTGCGAATCGAGCGGCGCATGTTGTTGATCGAGGGCCACACCAATGCGGACCAGTGGTTGATGAGCGGCACGCATCGCGGCACGTATCTCGGGCTCGCACTGAGCGGTCGTCGCTTTGAAGTGCGTGGTGCGACCTTCAGCGAGTTCGACGCGCACGGACTCGTCGTGCGCGACACCAATTACGTCGATGTGCGCGCGCTGCTCGCGCAGCTGGGATTCGCGTGATTGACCTCTGAACCCCTCGGGGCAACGGCGGATCCCTCCGTTAGACTCGCCAGCCCACCGCCGAGGACCCGCCTTGCCCCTCACCAGTCGCGAGATCCGCAGCACCTTCCTGCGCTTCTTCGAGGAGCGCGGCCATCGCGTGGTCGCGAGCGGATCGCTGGTTCCCGAAGGCGATCCGACGCTGCTCTTCACCAACGCGGGCATGGTGCCATTCAAGCGCGTCTTCACCGGCGAAGAAGCGCGAGACTACAAGCGCGCCGCGTCGTCGCAGAAGTGCATGCGCGTGTCGGGCAAGCACAACGATCTCGAGAACGTCGGCCGCACCGCGCGCCATCACACCTTCTTCGAGATGCTCGGAAACTTCTCGTTCGGCGACTACTTCAAGTCCGAGGCGATCGCGTGGGCGTGGGAGCTGCTGACGCGAGAGTTCGCGATCCCCGCCGAGCGGCTCGCCGTCACGGTATTCCGCGAAGACGACGAAGCGGAGCGCATCTGGCGCGACGAAGTCGGCGTGCCGGCAAATCGCATCACCCGCCTCGACGAGGCCGACAACTTCTGGGCGATGGGTGACACCGGACCCTGTGGCCCCTGCTCCGAGATCTACTACGACTGGGGAAAGCAGCCAAATTGCACGAAGGCCGAGTGCGATCCGTCCTGCGAGTGCGGCCGCTGGCTCGAGATCTGGAACCTCGTCTTCATGCAGTTCAATCGCGACGCGAGCGGCGCGATGACGCCGTTGCCGAAGCCGTCGATCGACACAGGCATGGGGCTCGAACGCATCGCCGCGGTACTCCAGGATGTGTACTGGAACTACGAGACCGACATCTTCCGCGGCATCCTCGAGCGCGCACAGGAGCTCTCGGGCGTGCGGCTCGGCGCCGACCCGGACAAGGACGTGTCGCTGCGCGTCGTCGCGGATCACGCGCGCGCGGTCGCGTTCCTGATCGCGGATGGCGTGCTGCCCTCGAACGAAGGCCGCGGCTACGTGCTGCGCCGCATTCTGCGCCGTGCGGCGCGTCACGGTGTACTGCTCGGCATCGAGCGCCCGTTTCTCTACGAAGTTGCGGACGCGGTGATCGACGAGATGGGCGACGCGTATTCCGAGCTGGTCGCACGGCGCGAATACATCATGGGTCGCGTGCGACGCGAGGAAGAGCGCTTCCTTGAGACACTCGCAAAGGGTCTCGGCCTGCTCGAAGACGAAGTGCGCAAGGCGAAGGCCGCGCACTTGCAGCGGCTGCCCGGCGACGTCGTGTTCAAGCTCTACGACACCTTTGGCTTTCCGGTCGATCTGACGGAAGACATTCTCGTCGGTCACCAACTCGGCTTCGATTCGGTCGGCTTCGACACCGCAATGAACGAACAGCGCGAGCGTGCGCGCGCCGCGTGGAAGGGCAGCGGGCAGGAAGCCGTCGGCCCGCTCTACTCGCAGCTCGCGAGTGACTTCGAGAGTGCGTTCCTCGGCTACCACGGGCTGCGCGCGGAATCTCGCGTGCTGGCGCTGGTTGCAAAGAGCGGCGCCGTGCAGACCGCGCGTGCGGGCGCCGCGATCGAAGTCATCGTCGAGCAGACGCCTTTCTACGCCGAGAGCGGCGGGCAGGTGGGCGATCGCGGCGTGATCGAGACGAGTACGGGCCGCATCGAGATCGAGGACACGCAGCGGCCCGCGGGTGCGCTGATCGTGCATCGCGGCAAGGTCCTGTCGGGCGAGGTGCACGTCGATCAGAGCGCGCAACTCGTCGTCGACGCGAGAACGCGCGGCGGATCGGTGCGACACCACTCGGGAACGCATCTGCTGCACTCCGCGCTGCGCGAAGTGCTCGGGCCCAACGCCACGCAGCGCGGTTCGCTCGTCACGCCGTCCCGCTTACGCTTCGATTTCAGCCACGATGCGCCGGTGACGCGCGACGAAGTCGATCGGATCGAGGACCTGGTAAACGGCTGGATCGAAGAGAACGCGCCCGCCGTCATCGAGGAGATGTCGCATCGCGATGCGATCGCGGCCGGCGCGCTCGCGATGTTCGGGGAGAAGTACGGTGATCGCGTGCGCGTGCTCAGCTTCGGTGATTTCTCGAAGGAGCTCTGCGGCGGGACGCACGCGCGCGCCACGGGCGACATCGGGCTGCTGAAGGTCGTCGGCGAGACGGGCGTCGCCTCCGGCGTGCGGCGCATCGAGGCGCTCACCGGTCCCGACGCGCTTCTGCGTTGGCGCACGCAGGAGCGCGCGCTCGAACGCACGGCGGAGCTGCTGCGCACTCCCGTCGGTGATCTGGAAACGCGCGTCGAGAAGCTGCTCGAAGAGCGCAAGGCGCTCGAAGCTGAACTCACGGCGCTTCGATCCGCGCAGCGCAGCGCCGCTTCGGGCGACCTCCTCTCGCAGGTCGAGTCGGTTGGCGGCGTCCCGCTGCTGCTCGCGAAGATCGACGGCGCCGATGGCGGCGATCTGCGCGCGATGATCGATACGCTGCGCGAGCGGCTGCAGAGCGGCGTCGTGCTGCTCGCGGCGGCGACCGACGATCGTGTCACCCTCGCACTCGGCGTGACGCCGGATCTGACGAGCCGCTTCAAGGCTGGCGATCTGATTCGCGAAGCCGCGGCCGCGGTGGGAGGCAAGGGCGGCGGCAAGCCGGACTTCGCGCAAGCCGGCGGTCGCGACGCCTCGAAGATCGACGAAGCGTTCGCAATCGTGCGCGCGCGCATTCAAGGCGCGTCGTGAGCGCGGGCTCCGAGCTGCCGTTCCCGGGCGATCCGTTTGCGCCGCGGCGCCGGCTGACGCGCGTCGTGCGTGTGGGTGATGTCTCGATCGGCGGCGACAACCCGATCCGCATCCAGTCGATGACGACGACCGATACACAGGACATTGCCGCGACGGTCGCGCAGACGGAGCGGCTCGCGGCGGCCGGCTGCGAGATCGTGCGCATCACCGCGCCGTCGGTGCGCGACGCCGAGGCGCTCGGCGAGATCCGCGCTGAACTCTTTCGCCGCGGCGTGCGCGTACCGCTGGTCGCCGACATCCATTTCACGCCGAACGCCGCGCTGATCGCTGCCGAACACGTCGAGAAGGTCCGCATCAACCCGGGCAACTTCGCCGACAAGAAGAAGTTCGAGGTGCGCGACTACGACGACGCGCAATGGGACGAAGAGCTGGCGCGCGTCGCCGATCGCTTCCGTCCGCTGCTGCGCCGCTGCAAGCAACTCGGCCGAGCGCTGCGCATCGGCACCAATCACGGCTCGCTCTCCGACCGCGTGATGAATCGCTACGGCGACACCGCGCGCGGTATGGTGCAGTCGGCGCTCGAGTTCCTCGACGTGTGTGAGGACGAAGGCTTCTACGACGTCGTCTTCAGCATGAAGTCGAGCAATCCGCAGGTGGCAGTGCAGGCATACCGGCTGCTCGCGACTTCGCTCTCCGAGCGCGCCACGCAAGGCAAGCCGGGCGACTACCCGTTCCATGTCGGTGTCACCGAGGCGGGCGATGGCGAAGACGGCCGTATCAAGAGCGCGATCGGCATCGGTTCCCTGCTCGCCGATGGACTCGGCGACACGATCCGCGTTTCGCTGACGGAAGACCCGGTCAAGGAGGTTCCCGTCGCGCGAGCGATTGCGGCACGTATCGCGACGCAGTGGGCGGAAGCTGCGCATCGCAGCACTGCGGTTCCCGATCCCGGCGCGCCGTTCGTCGATGATCCGTACGAGCACGTGCGCCGCAAGAGCGAAACGGTTGCGAGCGCATCGATCGAGCTCGGCGGTGATGCGCCGGTTCGCGCCGAACTCGAGATCGGCGCACCGCCGCTCGACGCCGAGGCCGCCGTATGGCGACTCGCCGATGCGCTCGCCGCGCGCCGCGAAATCGTCTGCGAAGGCCTGCGTCTCGACATCGCGGACGAAGCCACGCTCGCACGCGTGCAAGCGTTCGCCGAGGCGCTGGCGCATCACGGTGTCACGGCGCCGCTCGCGCTGCGCATGCCAGTGTCGCTCGCACCACAGGCGAAAGATCTGGCGGCGCGTTGGATCGTACCCGTCGCGCTGGGCGACGAGGAAGCGAAGCTCGCGGCGCTCGCGCGCGCCGCCGAGGCAGCGGATGTGGCGCTCGAGTGGTCGCTGTCAGGCGATCCTGAGGCGTTGCTCTCGGGCGTCGGGCGTGTATTCGATGCTTCGCGCGCGGCATCGTTGCGCCGCGTGCTGGTGTCGGTGGATTCCGCACGCCCGGTGCCCGCGGTGCGACTCGTCGCAGCTCGCATGCGCGCTCTCGACTGGAGCGCGCCGATCGTGCTGGTGCACCACAGCGAGGTGGATGCCACTGACGAGAGCGAACTGCTGCACGCGGCCACCGATCTCGGCGCGCTTCTCTGCGATGGCATTGGCGACGCGGTCGCCGTGCCGGTTCGCGGCGGCGAAACGCGCTCGGGCGACGCGCTGGCGCTCGCCTATCGCATCTTGCAGGGCGCACGGCAGCGCACCACATGGACCGAGTTCATCTCGTGCCCGTCCTGCGGCCGCACGCTCTTCGACCTCGAGGAGACGACGGCGCGCATCAAGGCGCAGACGCAACACTTGAAGGGCGTCAAGATCGCGATCATGGGCTGCATCGTGAACGGACCGGGTGAGATGGCGGACGCGGATTTTGGCTACGTCGGGTCAGGTCCGGGCGTGGTGAATCTCTACGTTGGCCACGAGTGCGTCGAGCGGCACGTCTCGCAGACGCAGGCCGACGCAAGGCTCATCGATCTGATTCGCCGCCACGGACGTTGGGTGGAGCCGGATTAGCAGGCGGCGCGTGTCGCGAGACCGCGCGCCGTTCGGGCGCGATGCCCACCGACTCCTGCACGCGCTCGAAGACGGCGAGCGCACGCGAACCGGCGACGAGCGGGTCGGCGGGGCCGAGAATCTCGGTCACCGCGAGCAGCGCGAGCCCGACGACCAGTGCGCCCTCGCTCGCACCGATCACCGCGCCGCCGATGCGGTCGATTGCGCCGAGTCCTGCGACGCCGACGAGGCGTCGCACGATCGCACCTGCGATCGTGACGAACACCAGCGCGCCGATCACGACGACGCCACCGGCGGCAGCAGTCGCGACGAGGGGATCCCAGGTCGTGCGTTCCGCGATCAACGCCGCGACCGGCTCGCGCAACGCGCGGAACGCGAAGACCGCCGTCGCGAGCGCGGCGAGCGAGAACACCTCGCGAACCAGACCGATCCACAAGCCGCGCAACACCGCGATGGTGAGCACGGCGAGCGCGATGACGTCGACGGTGTCCCCCACGGCGCGCAGCTTAGCCCGGCCGCACGCGCTGTCGGTACACCCGGCGCGTGCGCGCGGATGCGATCGTCATCGGAGCCGCACACAACGAGCTCGTCGCGGCGGCCTACGTCGACGCAGGACCGCTACCGACTCCTCAGGCGGGTGGGGTTTGCCAGACGTAGGCGCGGAGCTGGCGGATCTCTTCGGTCTGCTCCTCGATTTCGTCCCCGAGGAGATCGCGGATCGAGATCATTGCGATCGCGCGGCCGTGGGCGAGTACGGGGAGATGACGACAGCCCGCGCTTTGCATCTTTGCGAGACACTCGTCGCGACTTTCGTGTAGATCGGCGGTGACGACTTCGCGTGTCATCACTTCGTCGATCCGGGTCGATTCGGCGTTGCGGCCTTCGACGACTACGCGCGTCATCAAGTCGCGCTCGGAGAAGACGCCGACGAGACGGTCACCGTCGAGGATCGTCACCGCTCCTACACGAGCAGCTGTCATGCGCCGGACTACGTCGATGACGACGTCGCCTGGGTGGGCCGTGAGCAGACTGCGGTTGCGAAGCACTTGCTCGAGACTGTGCATGATGAGACACCTCCGAGATCGACTCGCCGGGGTGGCATGGCCGTTTGGCGTGGCCGCCGCGACGACCTCCGCATTGAGCCACGACCAGCACAGAAAGAGAAGTACCGAATCAGAGAAGCGTCAGCAGGCGCTGGGCTAGAGGGGGGTCGGATCCTGTCCAGCCCCGCGGGCGGCGAGTCTCAGGTAGAGCTGAGCATCCTCACGCGCCGGTTCCGCTGCGACGACGGCCTGCCACTCGGTCGCTGCGCGCTCCGCCTGGCCGAGCGACCAGAACGTGAGGCCGAGCTGTACGCCTGCGTCGAAATAGGCTGGGTTTGCGCGCAGCACGCGGGTGAATTCGCGGATCGCCTGGTCGGGCAGACCGTGCTCGCGCAGCGCGACGCCGAGCCGGTAACGGACATCGTGAAAGCCGGGACAGCGGTCGAGCGCTTTGCGGTAGGCCCCGATGGCTTCGCCAACCTCGCCGGCCTCGCGATACGCATCGCCGAGCGCGGCCTGCAGATTCGCGAGCTTCGCCTGCGTGAGCGGAATCGCGCCATTGGCGGCGGCGTTCGGCGTCGACATCACGACGTTTTCGGAGCGGTCGAAGTCACCGCGTCGCTCACAAACGCTGGCGAGTGCGAGACGCGCTTCTGCGTAGCTCGGGTTCAGCGCAACGGCGGATTCGAGTCGCAGCGTCGCCTCGTCGAGATCGCCGCGTCGCTCGTGCAGCAGACCGAGCAGGTAGTGGATGTCGGCGAAGCGGGGACGCGTCGAAACGAGGCGCGTCAGGTGACCGATCGCAGCCTCGTCCTCACCACATTCGAAATGACGAACGCCCAGTTGATAGGCGACGCGCTCGTCGGTGGAGAGACCGGCGGCATTCCGCATCCGGATCGGAGTGAGCGTGTGACTACTGCGCTTCGGGAACGAGATCTGCCGCGGCGTCGGCCACGTCCGTTCCCTTGTAGTTCTCGAGGATCACCTGGAAGATCTTCGTCGCCTCGGCTTCGCGGTTCATCCGCGTGTAGCAGACGCCCAGCTTGTAGAGCGCGTCGGCGTCGAGACCGAGGCCCGGATACTCGTTCAGCAACTCGCGGTAGCGATCGGCGGCCGACGGGAACTCGTCCTGCTTGAAATAGAAGTCGGCGACCATCATCGTGTTTTCGCCGAGTCGCGTTCGCAGCTCGCGCCAGATCGTCTCCGCCTCCGCCGAGTACTCCGAATGCGGGAAGCGCGCGAGCAGCCGGTCGAGCTCCGTAACTGCTTCGCGTGTAGCCGTCTGATCGCGCGAAGCGTCGCGGCTCTGCTTGTAGTGCGACATCGCAGTTTGGAACATCGCGTACGGCACCTTCTTGTGTTCCGGGTGCAGCTCCACGAAGTCGCGGTAGTAGGAGAGGGCCTCTTCGTACTTCTCGCTCTTGAAGTACGCGTCGGCGATCGCGAGCTGCGCCAGCACGGCCTGCTCGCTGTAGGGATAGTTGTCGATGATGTCCTGGAAGGTCTCGATCGACTCCGAGAAGTCCGGCGAGAGGAACCAGTGGAAGCCGTTCTCTTCCTCGGCGACCTGTGTCTCGCCCTTGTTGAAGAGCTCCTCGGCGGAGGGCAGCTCCTCGAACTTCTGCGGCGGTGCGCCGCCTGCGCACGCAAACGAAAGCGCGGCGACAGCAGCCAACGAAGCGGAAAGACGACGATCGAGTTTCATTACGAACCCCCCTCGGCCGAAACCCGGCGAACCCTACCCGACGCGCCGCAGCGCTGCCAATTTTGCTAGGGTGCGCTTCCCCAACGGGGCCAACTCCTCGCTTTCTCGATCCCAACCACGCATTTGGGGGCCTGATGCTCGACGAAGCTCTGCGCGACTTGCACACCGACCGCCGCATGCTCGACCGCCGCGGCTGGATCACCCGGCAGGAGCTGGCGAAAACTCTCGCCGATCTGCCCGACCTCACCGACAAGGTCGCGCCGCAAGAAGAAGCGGCCGCGCCCACGCCCCAGACGCCTCGCTCGGAGGGATGAGGAGTCCGTCGTGATCAAGGCGAGGTTCGGCGACCGGCTCGACGGCTGGATCGAAGCCGCGCTCCCGTTCTTGTTCAGGCGCCCCGTCAATCCGAATGTCCTGACCGTCATCGGGACACTGGTCTCGGTCGGCGCCGGCGTCGCATTCGCGACTGGGCGCTTCGGCTTCGGCGCCGTGCTGATCCTCGTGGGCGGAGTCTTTGATCTCGTCGATGGCGTGATCGCGCGTCACCACAAGATCGCAACGGCCTTCGGAGCCTTCCTCGATTCCACGCTCGATCGCCTCGCCGACATGGCGATGCTGCTGGGCGTAATGCTGTATTACGCGGCTCTCGGCGACGCGGGCACGGTGCTGCTCGGCGGCATCGCGATGATCGCCTCGGTGCTGACCTCGTATGCGAAGGCGCGCGCAGAACAATTCCTGCCCTCGTTCGAAGGCGGCTTCCTCGAGCGCGGCGAGCGGCTGACGATCCTCGGGCTCGGCGCGGTCTCCGGCTACACGATCGTCGCGCTCTGGGTTCTCGCAGTGGCGGGCAGCGCCACCGTCGCGTACCGCTTCGCGATCGCACACCGCGAGATGGCGCGCCTCGAGAGCCCGCCGAAACTCGGAGAGCACCCGGGATGAGCGAACGAGATCCGGAAGACAAGGGCTTCACCGTGATCGACCGCCGTGGCAGCGCCGATGAGGCGACGTCGCCTCCGACGGCCGCCGCGCCGCAGCCCGATCGATCCGATCCGAAGGTCGATTTCTCGATGCTGGCGCAGTCGATCGCGTTCTCGGCGCTGCATTGCCTCGGCCTGATGGCCGAGCCCGAAGGCGGTCGTCCCTCGGAGCGCAATCTTCCGCTCGCGCGCCACAACATCGAGATCCTCGAGCTGCTCGAGGAGAAGACGCGCGGCAACCTGAGCGACGAGGAGTCGAAGCTGATCGCGAACCTGCTCTACGAGGTTCGGATACATTTCGTCGAAGCGACGAAGTCGGCGACCTCCTAGCGGATGAGCGCTCCCGCTTGGCGCCTCGCACCGGCCAAGGTGAATCTGGGACTGCGCGTCGTCGGGCGGCGGAGCGATGGCTACCACCTGCTCGAAAGCCTCTTCGTCCCGCTCGAAGTCGCCGACCGCCTCCGCATCGAGGTGGAGCCCGCCGCGCAGACCTCGTTCACTCTCGAGATCGTCGGGCGCGCCGAAGACCTGCCGGCTGGCGACGACAACCTGGTAGCGCGCGCGGCGCGCGCGTTCCTCGACGCGGCGGGCCTGGCTTCTCGTGTAAGTCTCACGCTCGACAAGCGAATTCCGATTGGCGCCGGGCTCGGCGGCGGTTCCAGCGATGCGGCCACAGTGCTGCTCGCGCTGGCCCAGCACTTTGCGAACGCGCTCTCGGCTGCGGCGCTCGCGACGATCGCGATGCGACTCGGAGCCGACGTGCCGTTCTTCTTGGATCCGCGGCCTGCCTGGGTCACCGGGATCGGCGAGGAGATCGAGCCGATCCCCACCTTCCCGCCGCTGGACCTGCTGCTCGTAACGCCGTCCCCGCCACTCGCCACGGCCGACGTGTTCCGCGCCTTCGACGCCGCGTTGACGCCCCCGAGCCCCAGTCGTAGGATGCTCGCGCTTCGGAGCGGGGCAGGCTGGTCTCCCTCCGCAGCGCTTCTCATCAACGATTTGGAGCCCATCGCCGCGCGACTCCGACCCGGGATCGAGCGGGTTCGGTGCGAATTGGAGCGGCTCGGCGCACGGGCGGTCGCAATGTCGGGCAGCGGGCCTTCGGTTTTCGGTTTGTTCCGCGATGCGGAGCAAGCGCGGGCAGCAAGTAAAGAGGGGCGCTTCGAAGCGACGGACAGCGTGCTCGTGACCCGCTCGCACGGCGCGCCCACCTCGATTCCCGAGAGCGGGAAGTCCTGGGGCGTCGTCTAATGGTAGGACAGCGGCCTTTGGAGCCGTGTGTGGAGGTTCGAATCCTCCCGCCCCAGCCAGTTTCATGATTCTGAGTTCATGATTTCCGGTTTGGTGATTTCCGTGCCACCGCCGAAGACGGCGGCGCACCAACACGGGTCAGGTGGCTTGGTCGTTTGAGTTTGAGGTTGGTTGCCAGGTTCGGATGGAGAACGGTGCTTTGCAGCGGATGAAGTTGTTTCATGGCAATGCGAATCCGGATCTCGCCGCTTCGGTGGCGGCCTATCTCGGCGTGCCTACCGGGCGCGCGCGCGTCACGACGTTCTCCGATGGCGAAATTCAGTGCGAGATCGAAGAGAACGTGCGCGGGCTCGATTGCTTCGTGGTGCAGTCCACCAGCAACCCGGCCAATCGCCACCTGATGGAATTGCTGATCATGGTGGATGCGCTGCGCCGTTCGTCGGCGCGACGCATCACCGCGGTGATTCCGTACTACGGCTACGCGCGCCAGGATCGGAAGGTCGCGCCGCGCGTGCCGATCACCGCGAAGCTCGTTGCCGATCTGATCTCGACCGCCGGCACCGATCGCGTGCTCTGCATCGACCTGCACGCCGGCCAGATCCAAGGCTTCTTCAACATTCCCGTCGACAACCTCTACGCGACGCCCGTGCTGCTGCCGGCGATGCAGAGCTTCGGCAAGAACGTCTGCATCATCTCGCCCGACGCGGGCGGCGTGGAACGAGCGCGCGCCTACGCGAAACGCCTCGACGCCAAGCTCGCCATCATCGACAAGCGGCGCGAGAAGGCGAACGTCGCCGAGATCATGCACATCATCGGCGAGGTCGAAGGCCTCGAGTGCGTGATCGTCGACGACATGGTCGATACCGCCGGCACGCTCACCGAAGCGGCGCGCGCGCTGAAAGAACAGGGCGCCGCGGGCGTCTATGCGGCGATCACCCATGCGGTGCTCTCGGGTCCGGCGATCGAGCGCATCAACAAGTCGGATCTTCAACAGCTCGTCGTCACCGACACGATCGCGTTGCATGAAGCGGCGCGTGGTTGCGACAAGATCAAAGTGATGTCCATCGCCAATTTGTTGGGCGAGGCAATCAGACGTATTACCAACGAGGAGAGCGTCAGCTCTCTCTTCGTCTAGGAGACTCCCATGTCCGAAACTGCACTCGTCGTCGAGTCCCGCACAACGACCGGCAAGGGCGCCGCGCGCAAGCTGCGCGCCGCCGGCCGCGTTCCCGCTGTTCTGTACGGACAGGGCAAGGAATCCGTGCCGCTGACGATCGATCCGCGCGCGCTCGAGAAGGTGCTGCGCAGCGGCGGCGCCAACACGCTCCTCGATCTCACCGTCGAAGGACGGCCGGAGCTGGGCAGCCCCGTCGCGCTGGTGAAGGAACTCCAGCGCCACGCGATCCGCGGCACGATCGTGCACGCCGACCTCTACCAGGTGGATCTCACGCGCACCGTCGAGGTCGAAGTTCCGGTGCACCTGATCGGCAAGGCGAAGGGCCTCGATTTCGGCGGCATCCTCGAACACTCGCTGCGCGAAGTTGCACTCGAGTGTCTGCCGCGCTCGATTCCCGCATCGATCGAGGTCGACATCACCAACATGGAAGTTGGCGACGTCATCCACGTTCGCGATCTGGTGCTGCCCGCCGGTGTCTCGTTGGTGACCGATCCGGACCTCGGCGTCGTGCACGTTGCGCTGCCGGCGGCGGAAGAGACGCCGGTGGCTGCCGACGCAGCGGCGGCTCCGGCCGCAGGCGATGCGGCGGCCGCAGCGGCGGCTCCGGCTGCGAAGAAGTCCGACTAGGATCGAGATGTGAAGCTCGTCGTTGGTCTGGGCAATCCCGGAGCCGAGTACGAGCACACGCGCCACAACGTGGGCTTTCGCATCGTCGAATGCGTCGCAGCGCGACACCGGATCGCGCTGCGACACGATCGGCGGCTGCATGGGCACCTCGGTGTCGGAACGATCGCCGGCGCTGAGACGGCGCTGCTCGAACCGCAGACGTACATGAATCTGTCGGGGCGCGCGGTGCTCGCGACGCTCGACGCCTACCCGATCGATCCTGCGACGGATCTGCTCGTGGTCTACGACGACCTCGACCTTCCGTTCGGACGTTTGAGGCTGCGCGCGTCGGGTGGTGCGGGCGGGCACAACGGCATCGGTGACATTCAACAGCAGCTCGGCCGACACGATTTTGCGCGATTGCGCTTCGGCATCGGGCGGCCGCCGGTGGGCGAGGATCCCATCGCGCACGTGCTGGCAGCGTTCAGCGTCGAAGAGCAGGCGCAGCTCGCCGCGCACCTCGACGCTGCGAGCGACGCGATCGAGGTGACGCTCGCGGAAGGGGTCGCGCGCGCGATGAATCGCGTCAATGCCGGGCCGCCCGCCGAGACGGCGCCGTGACGAGTCGCCCGCGCGCGGCGAGTCGCATCAGCGGCGTCTTTGCGCGCTTCGTCGCACTCGAAACATCGAGCACGATCTTGCTGCTCGCTGCGACCGTGCTCGCGCTCGTGCTCGCCAATTCTCCGCTGCGCGACGCGTATGAACACGCGCTGCATCTGCCGCTCGCGCTACAGATCGGATCCTTCGCGCTCGAGTTGTCGCTAGGCCATTTCGTCAACGACGCGTTGATGGCGATCTTCTTCTTCGTCGTCGGCATGGAGATCAAGCGCGAGCTGGTGCGCGGCGAATTGTCGTCGCCGAGTCGCGCCGCGCTGCCGGTGTTCGGCGCGCTCGGCGGCATGATCGTGCCGGCGGGGATCTACGCAGCGCTGCACTGGGGCGGGCCGGCGCTCAGCGGTTGGGGCATTCCGATGGCGACCGACATCGCGTTCGCGGTCGCCGCGCTCGGCATCTTCGGCCCGCGCGTGCCGTCGGGCTTGAAAGTCTTCCTGCTCGCGCTGGCGATCGCCGACGACATCGGCGCCGTCGTGGTGATCGCGCTCTTCTACGCGGCCGGCGTGGAACCGCAGTGGCTCGCGATTGCCGCTGCAGCGCTGGCGCTCTGTGTGTTGCTCCCGCGATTCGGCGTGCGCTCCTACGGTGTGTACTTCTTGATCGGCGCGGTGGTCTGGTACGCGACACTTCGCAGCGGCGTGCATGCGACGATCGGCGGCGTGCTGCTCGGTCTGCTCACACCGGCCCGCCCGCTGCCCGGCGCGGAGCACGCGCCGGTGGACGAGCTCATCCACCGACTTCATCCATGGGTCGCGTTCGCGATCATGCCGCTCTTCGCGCTCTGCAACGCGGGTGTCGCGCTCGACGCTTCCAGCCTCGGCGACGCACAAGCGCAGCGCGTTGCAATCGCGGTCATGCTCGGGCTGCTGGTCGGCAAGCCGCTCGGCATTACGCTCTTCGCCTGGCTCGCGGTGCGCCTCGGTGTTGCGGAGCTGCCGAGCCGCGTCTCCTGGTCCCAAATCCTGGGAGCGGGCACGCTCGCCGGCATCGGCTTCACGGTGGCGCTCTTCATCGCGGCGCTCGCGTTCGAGGAACCCCGGTTCGTCGCAGGCGCGAAGGTGGGGATCCTGGCGGCCTCGCTGCTGGCGACCGTTCTCGGCGCCGCGCTGCTCTCTCGCGTGCTGCCGAACCCAGTCAATCAGAAGTAGATTTTCTATTTTATGACTCTTTGTCTGGATTGACTGACGGATTGTCTGGCGTGTAGTCTCGGCCAATGGCAATCGCCCTCGATCGCAGCCCAGACACTGGCGGACAGCCGGTCTACCAGCAGATCGCGGCGCATTTCCGCGCCGAGATCGAGGCGGGTCGGCTCGGCGCAGGCGATCGGCTGCCGACGATCCGCGAGCTGGCCCGCACGCTCGGCGTGAACCGCGACACGGTCGCGCTGGCCTACGACGAGCTGTCGCGCACGCTTTTCATCGAAGCGACGGTGGGCCGCGGCACCTTCGTGCGGCGACCTGCGCCGGCCGAGGTAATCCACGCGGCTGCGCCTTTCGAGCCGGTGTTGTCGCCGCTCGTCGATCGACTGCTCGACTTCGAGCGTGCGCGCGTGCGCTACGCGGCGCCCGCCGGCACGGTACCGCTGCACTCGCTGGTGCCCGATCCGACACTCTATCCGGTCGATGAGTTTCGCCGCGCGCTGAATCGCGTGCTCAGCGAAGGGGGCAGCGATCTGTTGCGCTATGGCGCGGCGCAAGGCGATCTCACGTTGCGCACGGCACTCGCGGAGCGATTGCGTGCAACCGGCATGGACGTGACGGCCGATTCGGTGACGCTCACCCAGGGCGCGAGCGAGGGCATCGTGCTCGCACTGCGACTCTTTGCGGTGGCGGGCGATGCGGTGGCCGTCGAGGAGCCGACCTACCACAACGTGCTCGGCGCGCTGGCCGCGCAGGGGCTGCGCGCCGTGCCGGTGCCGATGCGCGACGGCGCGCCGGATCTCGTCGCGCTCGAACGCGTGCTCGAACGGGCCGACGTGAAGGCGTTCTACACGATGCCGACCTTTCACAATCCGCTCGGAACGAGCACGCCGCTCGAACACCGCCGCGCGCTGCTCGCGATTGCTGCGGCATCCGGCAAGCCGGTGATCGAAGACGCTTTCGAGATGGATCTGCGCTTCGCGGGCAAGCCCGTTCCGCCTCTCGCGGCGCTCGATGCGCGCGGTCTCGTGGTGCAGCTAACGTCGTTCTCGAAGTCGCTCTTCCCGGGCGCGCGCGTCGGCGCGATCGTGGCGCGTGGTCGCGTCGTCGATGCGTTGCTCGCGCTGAAGCACGCGAGTGATCTCGGCGGTTCGCAGATTCTGCAGGCGGCGCTCGCCGCGTTCGTCGTTGGTGGCGGCTACGAGCGTCATCTCACCAAGTTGCGACGCACGCTCTTGCAGCGCCGCGATGCGATGCTCGATGCGCTCACCCGCGAGATGCCGGACGGCGTGCGCTGGACGGCGCCCGAGGGCGGCTTGCAGCTCTGGGTCGAGTTGCCCGCCGCGTTCGACACCGCCGAGCTGCTGCCCGACGCGGTGCGCGCCGGCGTTCTTTTTGCGCCGGGCTTCCAGTTCCGCCACGACCGCCGTCCTTCGAGCGGGCTGCGACTCTCGCTTGCGCTCGCCGGCGAGGACGAGATCCGCCGCGGTGTTGCGGCACTCGCACGTGTCGTGCGCGAGCGCCTGCGCGCGGCGCCGCTGCGCGAAATCGACGAGCGCGTTTCGGTATGACGGAGGTACGAGCGACGATGGACGCGCAACACACGCACTACGCGAACAAGCTGGCCTACGAGATCGATTCGTGGGATCTCTCGGTCGCGATCGCAGCGGCCGACGGCGTCGTCGTGCTCGATGCGCGCTCGCCCGCCGCATTCGCGCGCGAGCACATTCCCGGCGCGATCAACATCCCGCACCGTACGATGCGGGCCGACACTGTTGCGGCGCTCGATCGCGATGCGCTCGTCGTGACGTATTGCGACGGCATCGGCTGCAACGCGTCCACCAAGGGCGCGCTCGCGATGAGCCAACTCGGCTTCCGCGTGAAGGAGCTGATCGGCGGACTCGATTGGTGGAAGCGCGACGGCCACCCGACTTCGAACGGCGCTGCGGCAGATGTCGCCAGCGACTGCGGTTGTAAGTGACGACGCCAGAACCCCGGCGTCTTCTGGAGGAAGCATGTCTCAATCCAAGCACGACAGTGGTTCGAATGGCAGCGGCGCGGAGCGCGTTGGTGCGCAGGCTTTCGAATTGAAGGTCGGCCTCGCCGAAATGATGAAGGGCGGCGTCATCATGGACGTCACGACCGCCGAGCAAGCGAAGATCGCCGAGGATGCTGGCGCCGTCGCCGTCATGTCGCTCGAGCGCGTGCCTGCCGACATCCGCCGTGAAGGTGGCGTCGCCCGGATGGCCGATCCTCTTCGCGTCGAGGAGATCATCGCTGCGGTATCGATCCCGGTGATGGCAAAGGCCCGCATCGGACACTTCGTCGAGGCACAGATTTTGCAGGCACTCGGCGTCGACTACATCGACGAGAGCGAAGTGCTCACCCCCGCCGACGAGGCGCACCACATCGACAAGTGGCAGTTCACCGTTCCGTTCGTCTGCGGTGCCCGAGATCTCGGAGAGGCGCTCCGCCGTATCGGCGAGGGTGCCGCGATGATCCGAACCAAGGGTGAAGCCGGCACCGGCAACGTCGTCGAAGCAGTGCGCCACATGCGTTCGCTCACGGAAGGTATTCGGCGGCTGCAGTCGTTGGGGCATGAGCAGCTCATGGCAGCAGCTCGCGATCTCGGTGCCCCTTTCGATCTCGTCGAGGAGGTCGCCAAGACCGGCAAGCTGCCGGTGGTG
>JANNKU010000118.1:0-38271 GCA_031396445.1 Deltaproteobacteria bacterium
CGTCAGGTTATTTTTTGTCAGGTTATTGGCGCCCGTTCCTCCAATAACCTGACAAAAAATAACCTGACGCCCGGCCCCGATCTGCGTTGACTCGAGGCGAACACGTGGCGAAAATGGCGGCGTGTCCCGCCATTCACACTCCGAAGTCGTCGAGCTGCGCTGTGCGAGCGCTTTTTCGTTTCTCGAGGGCGCGAGCAATCCCGAGGATCTCGCCGCGCGGGCGGCTGAACTGGGCTACGGCGCGGTCGCGCTGGCTGATCGCGGGGGGTTCTATGGAATTCCGCGCTTCCACAAGGCCGCCGAGAGTGCGGGCATCGAGGCGATCGTGGGAAGCCGCCTCGCGGTTGAGGGCGGGCCGGAGTTGCTGCTGCTGGTCGAGTCGCAGCGCGGTTATCGGCAGCTCTCGCGACTGCTCACGGTGGCTCACGAACGGGGCGGCAAGAAAAACGCGGCCGCGAGCTGGGACGAAATCGAGGAGCACGCGGGCGATCTGATCGCGCTGGTGCGC
Source organism: Deltaproteobacteria bacterium (assembly GCA_031396445.1). Lineage (GTDB taxonomy): Bacteria > Myxococcota_A > UBA9160 > UBA9160 > PR03 > PR03. The sequence continues at coordinate 509 of JANNKU010000118.1, forward strand.
GGCGACGGTTCGCTCTCCGCCGCGGCGCTCGATCGGACCCGCGGCGTACTCGGGCCTGGACAGGTCTGGGTGGACATTTCGCGTCATCTCGACCGGCGCGCCGAGGGCGAAGCGCGCTGGGCGGCGGCCGTCGCCGAGGCGCAGCGCGTCCCGATCGTCGCGACCAATGACGTCCGTCACGCGCGCCGATCCGACCGCCCGCTCTTCGATGCCCTCACCTGCCTACGCCATCATGTGACGCTCGACACTGCAGGCCGTCGCCTCGCGCCCAACGCCGAGCGGCACCTGCTCGCTCCGGCGGAGTGGGCGCTCCGCTTCGCCGATCGCCCCGCGTGGCTCGCGGCTACGCGGGTGGTCGCCGAGCGCTGCGCGTTCCGGATGGGCGATCTCGGCTACCGCTTTCCGACCTATGTTCCTCGCCGCTCGCCTTCGGCTCGCTACGCGGGAACTGGCTACGCGGGAAATGCAGATGGGTATGCGGGAGTCGAGCCTGCGGAATCGCAGGCGTCGATGTTGCGTCGCCTCACCCAGGACGGCGCGCGCTCTCGCTACGGCCATCCGCTCCCCGAACGCGCGCGCCAGCAGATCGAGCACGAATTGCGCGTGATCGAGAAGCTCGACCTCGCCGGCTACTTCCTGATCGTCTGGGACATCGCACGCTACGCACGTGAGCGTCAGATGCTCGCGCAAGGCCGCGGCTCGGCCGCCAACAGCGCCGTCTGCTACGCGCTCGGCATCACCGCCGTCGATCCCGTCGGCATGGAGCTGCTCTTCGAGCGCTTCCTGTCCGAGGAACGCGGCGAATGGCCCGACATCGACATCGATCTGCCGTCGGGCGATCAGCGCGAAGCCGTCATCCAATATGTCTTCGCGCGCTACGGCCAGCGCGGCGCCGCGATGACGGCGAACGTCATCACCTACCGCACGCGACTCGCCGTGCGCGAAATGGGCAAGGTGCTCGGCCTCGCGCCCGATGCGATCGACAAGCTCACGAAGGTGCTCACCACGCTCGAACACCGCGAAGGCGTCGATGAAACCGCTGCGCTGCTGCGCCAGGGCGGTGTCGATCCCGAGGCGAAGCGCATCCATCAGCTGCTCGACCTCGTCGATCGCGTGCGCGGCCTGCCGCGCCATCTCGGCCAGCACTCGGGCGGCATCGTGATCGCCGCAGGGCGCCTCGATGAAGTGGTGCCGATCGAACCCGCGTCGATGCCCGGTCGCCGCGTGGTGCAGTGGGACAAGGACGACTGCGCCGACCTCGGCATCATCAAGATCGACCTGCTCGGGCTCGGCATGCTCAACGCGCTCGAACACACGATCCGTCTCGTGCGCGAACACGAGGGTGTCGCGATCGATCTCGCGAAACTGCCGCCCGATGATCCCGCCACCTACGCAATGATCCAGCGCGCCGACACCATGGGCACCTTCCAGATCGAGAGCCGCGCGCAGATGGCGACGCTGCCGCGCATGAAGCCCAAGAACTTCTACGACCTGGTCGTCGAGGTCGCGATCATCCGCCCCGGCCCGATCGTCGGCAAGATGGTGCACCCGTATCTCGAGCGGCGCGCCGGCCGCGAAGCCGTCGCCTACCCGCATCCGTCGCTCGAACCGATTCTGCGTCGCACGCTCGGCATCCCGCTTTTCCAGGAACAACTGCTGCGCCTCGCGATGACCGCGGCCGGCTTCACCGGCGGCGAAGCCGAAGAACTGCGCCGCGCGATGGGATTCAAACGCTCGCAGCAACGCATGCACTCGATCGAAACCAAATTGCGACGCGGCATGAGCGAACGCGGCATCACCGGCACCGCGCAAGACGACATCGTACGCGGCATCACCTCGTTCGCGCTCTACGGCTTCCCCGAATCCCACGCCGCCAGCTTCGCGCTGATCGCCTACGCCTCGTCCTATCTCAAGTGCCACCACCCCGCCGCATTCCTCGCAGGCCTGCTCAACGCGTGGCCCATGGGCTTCTACTCCCCCGCGAGCTTGATCAAAGACGCCCAACGCCACGACGTCGAAGTCCGCCCCATCGACATCCTGCAATCGAAGTGGCTATGCGACCTCGAAGAAGAGGAACGGGGCCGGGCGTCAGGTTATTTTCTGTCAGGTTATTCGGGAAACCGATGCACACCCACCGACTCGCTGAATAACCTGACAGAAAATAACCTGACGCCCGGCCCCTCCGTCCGGCTCGGCTTTCGTTTCGCGCACGGCGTTCATGCCGAATCGGCGCAGCGCATCGAGGCCGCGCGCAACGAGCGACCGTTTGCGCATGTTGCCGATCTCGCCAAGCGCGCCGCGCTTTCGCGTGCGGAGTTGCTGACGCTCGCGGAGCTCGGTGCGCTTGCGTCGATCGATCGCGACGCTTCTTCGCGTCGCGCCGCGCTCTGGCAGGTCGCCGCGCTGGAGCGCGATCCGCGCTCGCTCTTTGCGGGCACGGCGCCGCCTTCGGCCACGTCGCCGCTGCCCGAGATGAGCGCGCTCGAAACGACCCTCGCCGACTATCGCGCGAGCGGAGTCTCGACCGGCCCGCACGTGATGACGCATCTTCGCGATCGCCTCACGCAGCGCGGCGTACTCTCCGCGACGGCGTTGCGCGATGTCCCGAACGGTCGCTGGGTGCGCACGGCGGGCCACGTGATCGTGCGCCAGCGACCCGGCACCGCGAACGGCATCTGCTTTCTCACCCTCGAAGACGAGACGGGCACTTCGAACGCGGTGCTGATGCCGCAGCTCTTTCGGCGCTTTCGCGTGCCACTCCATACGGCGCCGCTGATCGAGATCGCGGGGCCGCTCCAGAACGTGGAGGGCGTGCTGCATGTGCGCGTGAAGCAACTCGTCGCGCTCGGGCTCGCCGAGGCGGATTCGCCGGAGCCTGTGCCCTCGCTGCCCGACTCGCACGACTATCACTAGCGCCAATTCTTCGTCGCGAGGTTCCAGCGCCGCGCCCGGCGCTATCTTGCGCCGCCTTCCGGGGGGTTCATGAGCGGAGCGACAGCAAAGGCGGGCGCGTCGGAGCGACGCGGCGCCGTGCACATCGGCCTGCTCGGCCCGCTGCTCTGCTGGGCGATCGTCTACGCCGACATCGGCACCAGCGTCTACTACGTCCCCGGCATCCTCTTCCGCCAGGTCGGCACCAGCGCCGCCAGCTTCGTCCTCGCCACTTCGATCGTCTTCGTCTTCCTCGCCGAAAAGTACGCCGACATCTCATCGCGTTACGCGAACGGCGGCGGCGTCGTCTCGGTCGCGACCGATGCCTTCGGCCCGCGCGCCGGCGCGCTCGGCGGCATGTTGATCCTGGTCGACTACTTCCTGACGGCCGCGATCTCCGCGGTGTCGGGATTCTCCTACCTCGCGACGATGTTCCCCGCGATCGAAAACGCGGTGCCGATGCTCTCCGTGGTCGGGTTGATGATGCTCGGCGTGCTCAACTGGGTCGGGATCCGCGAGTCGGCCGCGGTCAGCGCGGTGATCGGGGGCTCGGCGTTCGCAGTGCTACTCGCGCTGGTCGGCTTCTCGTCCTGGAACGCCACGCCGGAGCACTGGGATCAGATCGGCGGACAACTCGCCGCCGCTGGCCAATTGCCACTGGGCGATGCGGTGGTCGGTTTCTCGGCCGCGTGGCTGGCGTTCAGCGGACTGGAATCGCTGGCGCAGATCTCGCCTGCGATGGCGACACCAAGGCGGCGCACGGCCGGAATCGCGATGGGTCTCGTGGTGGTGGCGGTGCTCGCGACCTCGCCGCTGCTCACGGCATTCTCGACCAACGTGGTCGATCCGCGCGGCTTGAACCCGGACGCGCTGCAATCGGAGCTCGCCTTCGCGATGGGCGGCCCGTGGCTGCGCGGGCTGGTCGTCGTCACCGCGTCCGCGCTCTTGCTCTTCGCGGCGAACACCGCGCTGGTCGGCGCCTATCACATCTTCGGCGCACTCGCGGACGGCGGCTTCCTGCCCGGCCCGCTGCTGAAGCGCTCGCCGCGCTTCGGCACGCCGACACTCGCGATCGTCCTCGCGGTCGTGATGCCGATCGCCGTGCTCGCGATGACAGGCGGTGTCATCGCGACACTCGGCGAGCTCTATGCGTTCGGTCTGCTCGGCGCATTCGCGATTTCGTCGATCTCGCTCGATCGCGTGCGCATGGCGGAAGGCCAGCGCGGGCTGCTCTTCGCGGTGGGCGTCGCCACCACCGTGATGGTGCTCGTCGCGTGGGTGACGAATCTGGTGGCGAAGCCCGATGCGACGCTCTTCGGTGGCACCCTCACGGCGGTCATGATGGTCGGGGGCCTGGCGTACCGGCGTGGCGTCTGGCGACCGCGCTCCGCGGCGTCGGTCACGATCCAGGAGGCCGAGCGCATCGCGGGCGAATCGGCCGCCGCCGCCGAGATCCTGACGCTCGCCGAAGCGGTCGATCTCGCGCCGGCGTATCGCCCGAAGACACTCGTCTGCGTGCGCACACGCAACGAGCGCTTGCTCGAGGAAACCCTGGCGCACATCAGGGGACGCAAGGAATTCGACGTCGCGGTGCTCTTCATCGACGAGGTGCCGGGCCTCTTCGTCCCGCGCGACACCGAGCCGTCACGCGAGGCGCGCGGCGTGCTCGAAGAATCGGTCGCGTGGTTGAACGCGCAGGGCGCCGAAGCGATCCCGATCTGGCGCGTCGCGAGCGACGCGGGCGAAGCGATCGCCGACGCGGCGGCCCGACTCGGCGTGGATGCGATCCTGATCGGCACCTCACAGCGCGGCATGCTCTGGCACATGTTGCGCGGCAACGTCCTCTCGCGGCTCACGGCCCGCGTCCCCGCCCGCACCCGCCTCGTCATCGTCGCCTGATGCGCGGCGATCAGCTCGCGCGGCAGTGGCGGCTGATCCAGCGACTCGCACGCAGCCGTTGGGGCGTCGGCCTCGACGATCTGGCGAATGACTTCGAGTGCCATCGCCGTACGGTGTACCGCGATCTCGACGCGCTGATGGCGGCCGGCTTCCCGGTGCTCTCGGAGCGCCGCGACAACCGCGTCTTCTACCGCTTCCTCGACAACTTCAAACTCGGCGACGTGCCGTTCACGCCGGACGAGATCCTGTCGCTCGCGTTCGGAGAAGATCTGCTGCGCACACTCGAAGGCACCGTCTTTCACGACTCGATCCGCTCGGCGCTCGACAAGATCCGCGCGAGCCTCGGGCCGGAGATGGCGGAGTTCCTCGGACGCCTCGGCGAATCATTCCGAGTATTGCCGGGCCATCACGGCGACTACGCAGCGATGCGTGACACGATCCGCGTGCTCAACGAAGCCGTGCTCGAACGGCGCAGCGTCGCGATCGAGTACCGCACCGGGCGCACCGGCAAGGAGAGCCGCCGCGATCTCGACCCGTATCGCATCTGGTACCGCGCCGGCGCGCTCTTCGTGGTCGGGCACGATCATCACTCGGGCGAAGTGCGCACCTTCGCGGTGCAGCGGATCCGCTCGATCAAACGCAGCGAGCGGCGCTTCAAAGTGCCCGCGAGTTTCGACTTCGACACCTATGTGGGCTCCTCGTTCGGCGTGATCCACGAGCCCGCGGTGCTGGTGCGAATCCGCTTCGACAAGCGCTGGGCAGATTGGGTCGCCGAGCGCACATGGCACGCGACACAAAAACTGGAGCGACGCGCGGGCGGCGCGCTGGAGCTGACGATGGAGGTGGGCGGCGCCGCCGACGTACGCACCTGGGTGCTGTCGTTCGGCGCGGGCGCGGAAGTGCTTGAGCCGGCATCGCTGCGCGACGACGTGAAGCGCGAGCTGACGAAGGCAGCGGCGCGCTACCGCTAGGAGATTGACCCAAGACTGTGCCGTGCGGCTGGGCGCGCAGACGCCCCGTCCGCGAGGCGCGCGAGCGGGGCGTAGCGTGAGCTACGGCGAGCGAGTGCAACGAAGTGGACGGGGATGGCTGCGCGGCCAGACGTGCGGAGGCAGTCTTGGGTCAGTCTCCTGGCCCCTCCGCGGTACGAATCAAGGGACTGTGTCTCTTGCCGCGAACGGTGCAATCCGTCGACCCTTTCTACAAAGCCTGCAGCCGGTACGCGACCTGCGATCGCATTCGTCGAGACGCGTGTCGCACAGAGCTCCGCGGCTTGGCCTGGCTCATGCAGGAGCAACGGGACACTGAATAGGATCGGATGTCGCCTTCCCCACATGCGGAGCGAGTCTTTGGTCCCCAACAGGAGGCAACTTCGATGAAGCGTTCATTCTTGTTTGCGGCCATCGCGCTCTTCACGATCTCGGCGGCCTGTGCCGGGCCGGCGGGGCCTCCGGGCAGGACAGGTGTGACGGGCGCCCAGGGTTCTACGGGTCGCACGGGCGAACAGGGAGAGTCCGGTTCGACGATCGACCGAGAGCGGTCCGTGACGACAGATCCAGGCGGTTCGACGATCGAGGAGAAGACGACGGTCACGACGCCCTAGTGCATCGCGGGCCGGGCGGCGTCGGCACCCTCGATGTGTCCCATGCCGGCGCCGGTCGCGATCCGGCGCCCGAAGAGTTCCGCGTGCGCGCCGGTCCTCTGATCGGCGTCGAAGATCACGAGCGCGCGTAGCTTGTGCTCTTGCGGCTCCGACCCGGAGCAATGGCTGGCGGCGCTCAGACCTCAATGCCTTCTGCGGTCGGGTCGTCGTAGCGGCCGTGCAGGAACGGCAGTAGCCACTCGCCGGGAATCGCGCGCAGCACTTCGCCGTTGCTCTCGGTGCGACCGACTTCGTATTCCATGCGGACGAGCTTGCGGAGCGGAAGATCCGCGACCGGGTCGAAAGACGACTCGCGCAACGTGAGCGCACCGGTGACGCGCTGCACACTCTTCTGCTGATGCTTCCAGTTGAGGCGCACCAGCAGCGGTTCCTGATCGAAGCCCTTGCCGCGCTCGCACGACGGAAACGCCTTCACGCAGTACGCGATCTCGGTGAAGTCGCGCGGGACTAGCGATTCGCCGAGCGTCCCTTCGGCTTCGAGGTACGTGACGCCCATCCGTGTGACGCGCGCCGTGACGCGATCGCCTTCCGCGGTCACGTCGATCGCGGCGATCTTCTTCGGCTCGCCGTAGGTCTCGCGGCCCCCGATCACCGCCTGCTCGGCGGTCATCGGCATCGTCAACAGGTAGACACCTTCGGCGCCGTCGTAGCTGGCGCGCACGCCGAAGATCGCCGAGCCGATCTCGAAGGTGATGCCCGGGCCGAGTTCCATCGCTACATGCGAAAAGGTCACGCAGACCTCGGGACGCGCTGCGGGCAGCAGCGGTCGCGGGATCACCGCAGCGACGATCGCCGCGTCGGTCTCGTAGACGCAGCGGATCGAGCGCACGGTGCTCGGCAGGAACTCGGGGTTCATCTCCGCCGCGCGCTTGATCTGATCGAGACTCTTCACGTAACGAACGCGAGCCATCGCAATTCTCCTAGGCGCGGAACGCGCTCTTTTCGGGGCCGATGCGGGCGGCGAGTGGCGCCAGCTTTTCAGTGTCGAAGCCGTAGACGCGCGCGGCGTTGCCGCCGAGCATCAGGGCGAGTTCGTCTTCGGGAATCCCGTGGAACGAGTCGCGCATCTGCTTCGCCGTCTCGGGCCACGAGCCCTCGGGATGCGGGTAGTCGGAGCCCCACATGATGTTGCGCATGCCGATCTCGTGGCGCCGCTCGACTTCGCGGCGCGGCATGCACGAGGCGCCGAGGAAGACGTTGCGCCGGAAGTAGTCGCTCGGCTTCATCGACAAGTGGCTGGTGTAGTCGCCGAGCTTCGCCGAATAGGGCGTGTCTTCGTAGCGGAAGTCGAGGAGCTGCAGCATCTCGGGCACCCAGATCGTCGTCGATTCGGTGACGGCCACCTTCAGTTTCGGATTGCGTTCGAAGACGCCAGCCCAGATCAGGAACGTGAGCGGGCGCGCCGACCACCAGCACACTTCGGAGATGTAGGTGCCGACCATGCCGGCGCCGTCACCATAATCGGTCATCGGCGCGGCGCCCGAGTGGAAGTGCACGACGAGATCGAGATCGGCGCACGCCGCCCAGATCGGCTCGTACTTCGGATGGGAGTACGGCGCGTTCGCGCCCCACATCGACGGGATCAGGATCCCGCGCAGTCCGTTGTCGCGCGCCCAGCGGATCTCTTGCAGCGCCACATCGATGTCCCAGCAGATCGGCGCGATCGCGACGCCTGCACGGCGCTCGGGCGCCATCTGGCAGAACTCGGCGAGCCAGCGGTTGTGGGCGCGCGCACCGGCCCACTGCAGTGTCGGGTCGATGCCTTCGGTCGGCAGCGACAGCCCCGCGCCGAACGGCGGCATGTTCATCTCGGTGATGCCGTCGGGAAAGATCACCTCGGCAGCGATGCCGTCGCCATCGAGCACGCGATTGCGTTCGTCGGAATCCCACGCGCCGGAGAGCGCGCGATCGCGACCCTGTCGCCACTCTGCGTTGACGTCGGCGACCAGGAAGCGCTGCGCCGCCGCGCGCGTCGCCTCGAGCTGGATCGGCAGCGCGATGTCGAAGATCTCGCGGAACTGCGGATCCACGTAGTCGCGATATTGCTCGGGCGGCAGCCCTGCGTGGCAATCGGAGGAGATCACGAGGTAGCGGTCCATGGCGTTCTCCTTCACGCGGGATCCGAGTAGAACTGCTTCGCCCAGCGGCGGAACTCGACGAGCGACTGGTCCGCTTCGCAGTAGAGCGGCCGCGCGCGATGGATCTTGTTCGACCAGATCCGCATGTCCTGCATCACGCCGGTCTGCAGACCCTGCACGAAGTCCTCGCCGGCGACGTCGGCGAGATTGCGTGTGACGGTGAAGACCCAGCGCGAGTGCGAATGCGTTGCGTCGATCGGCGACGTGGACGAGAACATCAAGAGGCCCGCGTCGCCGATGCCCGCGATGCGCACGGCCGCGATGCCGAGTCCCCACGAGTCGGTCTCGAGGCGCGTGTCGAAGGTTCCGTACGGCGTCTCGCGGCGCGTCGGCGTCACCATGTGCATCGTGCGCCCGCCTTCGCCGAAGCGGACTTCCGAACGCAGCCCGATCTGCGGGTTGCCGTGCACGAAGTGGAAGTGCACCGGGTCGTTGTTGTTCTCGTGCAGCTCCTGCATGTGCACCGGCACTTCGATTTCGAAGGTGCGCGGCGGCGTCCACGCGGGATCGGAGAACTCGGGGAGCTGCGGCACTTCCCAATCCGGCGGCTTGTCCTCCGCGTGATGCCACACGAGGATCAGGTGATTGCGCTCGACGACTTTCCACGCGCGCGTCGCTGCGTGCGGCGGAATGCGATCGCAATACGGAATCTGTGTACAGCGGCCGTTCCCGTCGAAGTGCCAGCCGTGGAACGGACAGCGGATCGACTCCCCAACGACGCGCCCGCCCTCCGCGAGATGCGCACCGAGATGCGGGCAATACGCGTCGAGCACCTTCGCCTCACCCGCGCGCGTGCGGAAGAGCACCAGCTCTTCATCGAAGTAGCGAAGCCGTCGCACATCCCCGGCCACCAGATCGCGACTCCACGCCACCGCGAACCAACCATTCGGGATCGGCAGCGCCGTGTGTTGGCTGCGCGTGCGGCTCATCGTCGCCTCTCCTCGCTGCGCGGCGCACCGGAGAGCGCATCCGCCAGAAATCGCGCCGCTGCGAGCGCTTGCCGACGCAGCGGATAGTCGTCGAGATTCGCCCAGTTCAGCATCAGCGCATAGAACGCGCCGATCAGCATGTCCGTCTGCGTCTCGATGCTGTGTGTAGCGCCGACATCGCCAGCGCTGCGCCCATCGCGCACCAAAGCTCGAAACGCCTGATGCAGCCGCCGCGCCTGCTCCCGCTCGGTGCGCGACTCGTGCGCCACATGGATGATCTCCGCGAGCAGCTCGCGATGCATCGGCCCCGCCGCGAGCGCGTTGTCGGCGATGCGCGCGAAGAGTGCGTGCAGCCGCTCGCGCGTTCCGCCTGGCGTCTTGCGGGCTTCCTCGATCTCGCCAAGGAATTGATCGAGTGCGCCCTGCGCGATCTCGCGCAGCAAGTCGCTCTTGGTCGGGAAGTAGTTGAAAAAGGTCTTGTTCGCGACATCGGCGCGGTCGCAGATGTCGGTGACCTTGGTGGCCTCGAAGCCCTGCTCGTCGAAGAGCGCGATCGCGGACGCGATGATCCGCAGTCGCAGCTCCTGACGCCGACGGCCGCGGCGGGAAGAGAGGTCGAGGTGCGGGGAGATCGTGGCCACGAGAGCGGTTTACCACGAACTTACAGTCGAGTGCAAGCTTACTGGATTATGTACTTCACTCCGGTGAATAGCCGTGAGCGTGGTAGTGTCGGCGGATGGAAGACCAGGACTGCGAGTTCGGATCAGCTCCATTGTTCTTCGACCCAATGGTGTGCCGAGCGCAAGTCGAGGTTCTCTGGCCCACGAAAGTTCAAGGTACATGACTCCGGCACGTGATAGCGTCTCCCACCGCAAGCTTGCACTCAGGGCAGGTGAGTCGGAAGGCGAGCGCGTATGGGCTGGATCGATCTTCTTTCAGACGTCCGACAACTACTCGATCCGTTACTTCCGTCGCTTATCGTCAACCACCCGACCGAGGCACGCATCGTTGTGCCGGCCTTTCTGGCGATGATGGCCTCTGGCCTAGTTGCTGGCGCTCGCAAGGTCCTCTGGCCCGGCGCATACCGCGGCCTAGTTCTACTCACCTTTGTTCTCGTGTGGGCGGCAGGAGTATTTGGATGGTCGTATCTAGAGAGGACTCTCATAACAGAGGAGAGTCGATTTTTGGCTGGCGGCGGAGACAGGCGCGTCGTACCGCTTCGCATGGCAGATAAGAATCCAATCCTGATCGGAGAGTGCCCGCGCGGCCATCCGGATCTAGAGACCAACGATGATTGTCTGTCGGTCAGGCTTCTCAGGATCGAGGAGGGTGTTCCGGGGTTGGCGTTCTTCCATTTCTTTGGAAGATCGGGCCCGATCGTAGTCCCAGAGTTAGATGAATGCAGCGAGCACCCGTACCTGGAGATGGAACTCAAACTCGTCAACGGCTGCGAAACCTTTATCCACTCCGGACATAGGCTGATGCGACTTCTTGTGGTTGACGAGAATGGGCCAATTTCGATTGGTGTCGCTTTGGATACAAAGACCGACAAGTATCAGCCAAATATGCTGGTGGGTGTCTCGCGGTGTCCAAACGATAAAGACACCAGCCCAACACACGTGATTGCTACGCCGTCAGGTCTTTGTACTCCATCCGATCCGCCCCAATAGGCTCAAGGATGGTGTCGCAGAACAGGAACGGGTTCTTTCGATTGTTATACCGCCACTCAACCTCGCTGAGATACCGCGGAAGGTGCTTCGTGGAGACCTTGTGGAACTCGCCGATGATGAATCGGTCCTGCAGCGAGAAGACGCCTTCGACGGTGTTCGTATGGACTTGGCCGCGCACCCACTCAACCGACGTGCGGATGCTGCCGTCCTTCTGGCGCTTGTGCAGAGGGGAGTGCCGAGCATGCGCGTGAACGCCTTTCACGAACGGCTTCCGGTACGCCTGATAGTCGTCGGTGTAGACCGCCTTGGCGTCCTTGCTGACCGTCTCGTTCACGAACGCGCGCACGTCGCCGACGTTTTCGGCTCGCGACCTTCTTGAGCCGCACGCGGCCACCGCGCTCGACTGCGGCCACGACGACGGTCTTGTTGCACATGCGCTCTGCCCAGCGGCTGTTGGAAGGCCGACCCGCCGGCATTCCCCGCCTCGGATTCTCCGTCGTCGATGTACGCGATCTGGCCGACCTACACGTCCGTGCGATGACGTCGCCCGAGGCCGCGGGACAGCGCTTCCTCGCGGCGGGTGACTTTGTGTGGATGAAGGAAATCGCGACGACGCTGCGATCGGCGCTCGGCGAACGCGCGAAGAAGGTTCCGACCCGCGGCTTGCCGGACTTCGTCGTCCGGTCGTTGGCGTTGTTCATGCCGCCGCTGCGGATGCTGATCCCCGATCTCGGCCGCAGGAATCCCGTCTCGTCGGAGAAGGCGCAACGCGTGCTGGGCTTCTCGCCGCGTCCCGCAACGACCACCATCGTCGATTGCGCAGAAAGCCTGCTCGCCGGAGATCGAGTTCGCGCGGCGGGAGCGTAGGCATGCACTTCGGCCATCGACCTTGGTGGATGAACGCGCTCTTCGCGCTCTGCTTGTACATGGCCTTCGTCGCCGTGCCACGCGACCTGGTGTGGACGCCGGTCGCAGCCGACCAGGAGGTCTGGTTCGGGTTCCTGCTGCAAGGCTGGGCGGCGAAGGCGACCGCGCCGCTTCACTGGGCGATCTACGCGACGGGCGCGTACGGCTTCTGGCGGATGCGTTCGTGGATGCATCCTTGGGCAGCGCTCTACGTGCTGCAGATCGCGATCGGCACGCTCGTGTGGTCGGTCACCGATCCACTCGGTCGGGGTCGCGGATTGGCCGCGGGTCTGCTCGGTTTCGCCGCGTTCGCGGCGTTGGCCTGGCAGCTCTGGCGTTCGCGCTCTCGCTTCAACACCCGCGCCAACTAGCGTGATGCGCTTCGATCGACTGACTCGGGCTACGCCGAAATGCGAAGGGCCGCGACTTTCGCCGCGGCCCTTCCTCTAGAAACGGATCCTGCTCGGGATCAGGCGACCAGCGTCAGTCCCGACAGCGACATCGAGCGATTGCCGCGATCGAAGAGCATGCCGAGCTTGCGGTACTTCGACTCGGTGCGTTCGGTGACGAGGCCGAGGTTGCGAAGGTTCGGCACCACCGTGTGCATGTAGATGAGGCTGTTCAGCTCCGCCCAGTTCGGCATCGAGAGAAACGCCTGGGTCATGTTGGTGGCATCGATGCCGTACTTCGGACCGAGCACCTGCAGCATGTCGAGCTGCTGGTTGGCGTTGAGCGCTTCGAGAATGTCGAACGCCCAATCTTCCATCTCATCCATCTCGGACTTGTCGGCTTCGCGCACCGCACGGCGCATCGTGAGCACGCCGAACGCGGCGTGGCGCGCCTCGTCCTGCTCGACCCGCTTGATCATGTCGGAGAGCAGCGGGTTGCGGCTCTCCTGGCGCAGCAGGTCGAAGATGCCGACGGCCATGCCCTCGAAGAGCGTCTGCATGCCGAGCGTCTTCTTGCGTGCGGAATCCGCCTGCAGCAGTTCGTCGAGCAGGACCTTCAGCGTCGGGTTGATCGGGTAGATCGTGCCGACCTTGCGCGACAGGAACTTCGAGATCGCTTCGAGATGGCGCGCTTCGTCGGCCACCTGGCTCGCAGCGTACCACTTCTCGTCCATCTTCGTGCAGGCGTTGGTGAGCTGGCCGCAGAGCTGGAGCGCGGCTTGTTCGCCGTGCAGCAGCTGCGAGAGCGTGTGCGCCAATTCGTCGAAGGCGGCCGCTTTCTGTGTCGCCTCGTCCTTGCCCATCAGCTTGCAGATCTGCGCGAGCATCGACGCCTCGGGGCTCAGCACCCATTCGTCGTTCGACACCGGCGTGGACCAGTCGAGATCGCGTTCGGCGTTCCACTGGTTGACTTTGCCCTTCTCGTAGAGCGCGCGGAGTTCTTCGACCTCGGAGCCGTACTCCCAGGTCCAGTTCAGCGTGAGCGGCGCCGCGACGTCGGTCTTCGCGCGCAGCTTGGCGATCTCGGCATCATCCACGAACTCGATCACTTCGAAATCGCCGAAGCGCTTGCGGTGGTCCTGCATCAACTTGTTCACGATCTCTCTCCTTCTGCGGACGGCACGGGGCGCGTAGCCAATCCGTAGTGAAAAAATGTTTTCGTCTCTTCCTTGCGTACGCGTACGGCTTCGGCTGAGAGCAGCGGTCCGCCGAGCAATCCCTCGCCGATCTCACCCGACGCGAAGTGGAAGATCGTCGCACCGATCAGTGTCTGGACGACGTGCGGGGCGGAAGCGGCTCGCAGTTCGCCGTTGCGCATGCCGATCGCGATCATCCGCGTGATGCCCTCGAGCACTGCGGCAAGTCGGCGATCGACCGCCTGCCCTTCCGGCCAGTTCCCGGTTTCGAACTCTTCCTCCTCGAAGAGCGCGCGCAGCAGCATCCGAGCCGTCGCCGGCTGCTCGGCCAATTCGTCGATCAGCGCATCGATCCAACGATCGAGCTTCTCGGCGGCCCCCACCTGCAACGCGAGGATCGGCAGCAGCCTTTCCTCGATGCGGCCGAGCACGCGCTCGAGCACCGCGAGATAGAGCTGCACTTTCGAGCGGAAGTGGTGGAAGAGCGATGACTTGCCGAGCCCCGCCGCATCCGCGACTTCGCGCATGCCGACGCCCGCGAAGCCGCGCCGCGCGTAGAGCGCCTCGGCTACTTCCAGGATCTTGTCGCGCGAGCTGGCGTTGACGTCGCTCATGATTCTCTCCGACCGATCGGTCGGGCGGCAGAGTATCTGGAGGGGCGGCCCGAAGCAATCCGAAAATGCTCAGCGCCCCGGCGATGAGGAGAGCTTTTTCTTGGGCTTGGGCTTCGGCGGGTCGGGCGCCGGCGTCGGCGCAGGCGCCGGCGTGGCCTCGATCACCACTGCGGGCGCGGCGCTCGGAGCGTCGGGGAAGAGTTCCTGCGCGCTCGGCGCCCCATCTTGTTGAGGCGTCGGCGCAGCGTCTTGGCTGAGCCACGAATTGCTCGGAGTGCCGGAGGGCGCGGACGGCGGACGCGGCGATGTCGGCTGAAGCGGGGCAGGCGCAGCGATCGGGGGAGCCGGCAGCGCCATCGCGGGCGCCGACCCGGAGGCTGCCGCCGGTGAGGCGGGAGAGCTCGGCGCGGGCTGCGCGATCGGGGCGGGCGGGAGGCTCGGCGGCGTCGGCTGCGCAATCGGCGCGGGCGTGCTGCTCGGTGCCGGCTGCGCACCCGGCGCAGGCACGACCAAGGTCGGGCGCGGCGGCGCCGGCTCGAGCGTCGTCGCGGTCGGCGCCGGAATCACGCCTGCGGGCGCGGCGATCGTTCCGGGCACCACGCGCGCGCTGCCGACGCGCTCGACGCGGAAGCCGCGTTGCGCGAGCAGCGCGGGGATTCCCTGCGCGCCGATCAGGTGCCCCGTGCCCACCACGACGAAGCGCGGGCGACCATCGGCCGAGAGCGCCACCAGGCGATCGGTCATCACGCGATTGCGACCGTAGAAGACGCGCTCGTAGAACTCGGTGAGCGCCGCGTCGCCGTTCGCGTTGGAGAAGAGCAAACCGGTGAGCTTTTCCTCGTCGCCCTGCTCCCACGCCGTGAGCGTTGCGCGCGTGACGGCCAGCAGCGCCTGCGCCTCGCGCAGGATCTCGACCAGCATCTTCTCTTGCAGCGGCGCAGGCAGGCCCGCGAAGAGCGCCGCCTGTTCATCGAGCGTCTCCAGCGGCACGATGCCCTTGCGTCCCGTCGCGCGACGCATCAATGCGACATCGACACCGTTCTCGGCCTCGAGACCCGCGGCAGCGTATTCGAGCTGTGTCACCACCTGCGCCACCAGCCACGGGCGCATCCGATCGATGCGGTCGATCGGGTAGTCGCGCTGCTTCATGTACTTCGCGACTTGCTTGTAGGTGTCGGGCTTGACCACCTTGCGGAGCAGCGTGCCGCGCGGCAGCAGCCCGAAGCGGTTGGTCGCATCGACGGCGTCGATCGGCGAGAGCGTCGTCGTATCGAGCTCGACCACGAGTTCTTGCGCCTGCGCCCAGTCTTCCTCGATGCGCGGATCGAGCACCAGTTCGCGGCCGTCGCCGATGTGCACCGAACCCAGCAGGAACAGGCGCGCGCCGTTGTCCGCCTGCGCTTCCCAGAAGAAGGCCTTCGGCGCGAGCTCGTCACTTGGCTTGGGGCGCGGCGGCGCCTTCGGCTGCGAGGCGCACGAGCCGACGAGCAGCGCGAGTAGCGCCGTCAAGGCGAAACGCAGCGCGCTCCCGGCTTTGAACGATCGTCGCACTACGGCTTCACCACTTCGACGGGGCCGAAGCGTTCGAGGAGCGGTCGCAACGCGTCGGCGGGACCGACGGCGATGATCGCAACGCGGTCGGGATGCAGCAGACGCGTGGCCGCCGCGGCGACATCCTCCTGCGTCACGGCCTGCATGCGCGTCCGGTAGGTGTCGAGCGAGTCCGGCGGCAGACCGTAGACATCGAGATCGACCAGCGATCCGGCGATCGCCGACGACGTCTCGAGTCCCAGTACGAAGCGACCCGCCGAGAAACTCTTGACGAGACGCAGCTCGGCGGCGTTGGGCGGCTCGGCGCGCATCGCTTCCATCTGCGCGAGCGAGATCTCGACCACGCGACCGGCTTCTGCGACACGCGTCGAGGTGCTGATCAGGAACGGCCCTGGATACCAGCGCATCGCGAAGCCCGAGCCGATCCCGTAGACGAGCCCCTCGTCGGCGCGCACATGCGACATCAGCCGCGACAAGAAGCCGCCGCCACCGAGAATGGTGTTCATCAAGTCGGCTGCGATGCGCTCCGGATCGCGGCGCGAGATGCCCTCGTGACCGATCGCGAGCGACGCCTGCGCGAGATCGGGGCGATCGACGATCACGACGCGGCGCGCGGCGGGCGCCACTTCGGGCGGCGCCGTGCCGTGCTCGAGCCCCGCGCCAGCCGGCCAGTCACCGAAGTGTGTGCGCACCTGCGCGAGCGCCGCCTCCGCCGTGACGTCGCCGACCACGAAGACGATCGACTGCGCGGGCGTGAAGAGCCGCGCATGGAACGCGCGCAGCGCCGCAGCGTCCAGTTTCGCAACGCTCGCCGGCTCGCCGTCGGCCGACACGCCGTAGCGATGGCCGCCGTAGAGCACGCGCGCCATCTGCTTACCGGCGAGCGCACGCGGCTCGTCCTTCTCCTGCTCGAAGCTGGCGAGCTGCTCGGCGCGCGCGCGCGCCACCTCGCCCGGATCGAAGCGCGGCTTGCGCACCACGTCCGCCAGCACATCGAAGAGTCGCTCGGTGTCTTCCGACAATCCGGCCACTCCGACTGATGCCGAATCCCAACCCGCGCTCGCCGAAAGCGCGGCGCCCATCTCTTCTACGCTGCGCGCCAGTGCGAGCGCATCGCGCTTGCCGGCGCCGCGCTTCATCACGTCGAGCGTCATCGCCGCGAGCCCCGCTTGCGCGAGCGATTCGCTGTCGGCGCCGCGCCGCGTCACCACGCCCAGCGCAATGCGCGGCAGCGCGTGATCTTCGAGAATCAGCACCGCGACGCCGTTCTCCAGCGTCGCGCGATGCAGGCGCTCTTGTGGAACGACGGGGCCTTCGACGATCGGCGGCGGCAATTGCTCCCATGCCGGCTTCGCGCCCAGCCCCGAGCAACCGGCGGCCAGCAGCGAGATTCCGAGCGCCGCCCAGAGCGAACGCACGCGCATCACTTCGCCGCCTTCGCGGTCGGCGGCGGCGGCACCACGTGTACGACGCTGCGGCGATCGTCGCGCAGATAGGTGCGCGCGACGCGCTGCACATCTTCGGCGGTCACCGCGCGATATGCCGCGAGTCGTTCGTCGATCGGGCGGATCCGTCCGAAGCTCACGTACTCACCCGCGATGCGACTCGCCATTTCGTTCGCGGTCTCCATGCCGGAGAGCAGATCGACCTCGATCTGGCGCTTCGCTTTCGCGAGCTCGGCGGGCGACACCGGCTCGTCGCGCAGGCGGGCGATCTCGGCCATGAACAAGCGCTCGACCTCGTCGATGTCGCCGCCCGGCCGCACGCTCGCGAACGCATAAAAGAGTCCCGCTTCTTGCAGCTCCCAGTACGAACCCTGCGCGCCGAGCGCCACCTGCTTCTCGTAGACCAACTTGCGATACACCCGCGACGAGCGTCCGCCGGAGAGCACGAGGCTCGCGACATCGAGCGCTTCCGCATCGGGATGGCCGGTAGCCGGCGCATGCCACGCGGCGGCGAGAATCGGGGAGCGCAGATCGAAGTACACAACCGCGCGACGCTCGCCGCGCTGCTCGGGCTCCACCGTCGGCGTTCGCGGGATGTTGGTGGCAGGCTCGAGCTGGCCGAAGGCGCGGCGAATCTGCGCGAGCGTCGTGGCCGCATCGAAATTGCCCGCGACCGCGATCACGATGTTGTTGGGCGCGTAATACGTGCGAAAAAAAGCCTGAACGTCCTTTACGGGAACCTTCTCGATGTCGCTGCGCCAGCCGATCGTCGGCACGCGATACGGATGCGCCTGGAACGCGAGCCCGAGCAGCGCCTCGAACGCGCGTCCGTCCGGCGAATCCTCGGAGCGCATCCGGCGCTCTTCGAGCACCACCTGCCGCTCGCTCGTGAGCGTCTCCTCGCTGATCTTCAGATTCGCGAGGCGCTCCGCCTCGAGCTCGATCACCAACGGCAACGAGTCCGGCGCGATGTCTTCGTAGTAGACCGTCACATCCGCCGTGGTGTACGCATTCACGCGACCGCCGCGACCCTCGATCATCCGCTCGTGCGACTCGGGCGGCAGCCGATCGGTGCCGCGAAACATCATGTGCTCGAACAAATGCGCGAGCCCGGTGTAGTTCGTCTCGTCCTTCGCGCCCGCGCGCACCCACATCTGGAACGACACGCCCGGCGTCGCGGTGTCCGGGAGCAGCAACACCGTGAGCCCATTGTCGAGCTTCGTGATCTGCGTGCGCAGCGCGGGATCATCGACCGCCGCCGCGCGGAACGCGACGCCAGACACGAAGAAAAAAAACGCGAGCGCGACAGCGAACGCGTTGCGATGGGCGGGGGCGAACATGGCGGCGTAGCCTAACCCAGCACTACTTGGAGTCCACGATGCGTGAGGATGATTCGCTGCTGCGCGAGATCTTTGATCGTTGCAACACGATCGCCGTCGTCGGTGTCAAAGCCGGCGCGAGCGATGACGCCTATCGCGTGCCGCATTACATGCAGCAACACGGCCATCGGATCGTTCCGATCTCACCGAAACTCGATGAAGTTCTCGGCGAACGCTGCGTCGCAAGCCTTCGCGATCTGCGCGAACCCATCGAAATGGTGAATCTGTTTCGCGCGCCGCAGCACTTGCCCGCGCATGTCGATGAGATTCTCGCGATGAAGCCGCTGCCGTTCGCGGTTTGGTTCCAGCTCGGGATTCGCGATGACGCGAGTGCGGAGCGATTGCGCGCGGCGGGCGTGAAGGTGGTGCAGGACGCGTGCTTGATGGTGGAGCATGCGCGGCTCGCGGGGCGGGGGCACCCTTAGCTTCGATCTTTCACCCGCACCCGAAAATGCCGCGCCTGCATCCAGCGCACCCCAAACAAATCGACGATACCCACCCAAAGCCGATTCCCAATCCCATACTTCGACACACCAAAGCGCCGCTCGCGATGTGCCACCGGCATCTCGATGATCTTCTCCGCCCCTTCCATCCGCAGCAGCGTCGGCAGGAAGCGGTGCATGTTGCGGAAGAGCCGTACGCGCTTCACGTACTCGGTTCGCATCGCGCGCAGCGAGCAACCGACATCGGTGACGGACTCGTTGGTGAACCAGTTGCGCGTGTTGTTGGCGACGCGCGACGACACCAGCCGCACCCACGAATCGCGGCGCTTCTGGCGCACGCCGTTCACGACGTCGGCGCCTTCGGCGTCCATCATTGCCACGAGCTTCGGGATGTCGGCGGGGTCGTTCTGCAAGTCGGCGTCGAGCGTGACGGTGATTTCGCCGCGCACGGCATCGAAGCCCGCTGCGAATGCCGCCGTCTGGCCGTGGTTGCCGTCGAGTTCGACGACGCGCACGCGCGGATCTTTCGCGGCGATTTCGCGCAACACCGCAAGGCTGGCGTCTTTCGAGCCGTCATCGACGAAGACGATCTCGGCGCCGCCGACGATGCCCGCGAGCGCGGCATCGAGTTCGCGGTGCAGCGTCTCGAGTGATTCTTCCTCGTTGTAGACGGGGATCATCACCGAGACGCGCGGCGGCGCGGCACCACTAGCGCTCAAGCTACGACTCGCGGCAGAGCAGGAACCACGAACCGAGGTCTTTGCCCTTGCGCGCCGCCGAGCCGATCGTCACATGCTTCGAGACGCCGCGCAGGCGATCGATCATGAAGCCGTACACGAAGCGCGAGAGTCCGCTCTCGTTGCGGCGGATCTCGGGCCACTCGGGCGGATGTGCGGGCGGCACCAGGTTGTAATCGACGAGCAACTCGCCGCGATCCGCATCGGCGCGCAGCACGAAGTAGCCGGGGCCGGTGATCCAGCGCGAGTTGCCTTCGTTGTAACCCCATAGCTGAGCCGGCGCGTTTGCATCCGCATCGGCGGGGCGCGTGAAGCGCTTCTCGAAGTGCGTGAACGCGGGCAGCGTGTTCTTGCCGTAGTGGTGCACCGGCTTCATCGCAGCGACGTCCGCGGCAACCATGTCGGTCATGCGTAGTTCGCGAAAGCCAGACGCGGCTTCGTAGAGGCGGCGCTGTTCGCTGCGACCGACGGAACGAATCGCGACGATGCGCTCGGCGTTCGTCATGTCGTCGAGCACGCGCGCGACTTCGATCGGCTTCACGGTGGCATCGCGCAGCAGTCCTAGAAGCGCGCGACTCGGATCGGAATCATTGGGAGCCATGGGGCACCTCCGTGTTTGCGAAGGTAACGTCAGCGTTGGCGCCGCGGAAGGCCGCGCCCGCCACGAATGACCATCTCTTCATGGGCGCGTCGGGAGGATTTGCATTGACCGCCGCGCCTGCGAGTCCCTGGGTGCGAGGGCTGCTGCTCTGCGGCGCCGCGCTGCTGCTCTTTGCGCGCCTCGGCGGCATCGGCCTCTGGGCGCCGGACGAGCCGCGCTACGGCCATGTCGCGGAAACCGTGCGCTCGATGGAATTCGGTGCGAGCGGTCTCGCGCTGCTGCACCTGAACGGCGAGCCCTACACGCAGAAGCCGCCGCTCTATTTCTGGATGGCCGCCGCCGCCGGTGCGCCCTTCGGTCACGTGACGGAGTTCGCCGCGCGGCTGCCTTCGGCGCTCGCGGGTCTGGCGCTGATCGGCGTCACACTGATCTTTGGCGCGCGCATTCTCGGCGGTGCGACGGCGACGCTCGGCGCCGCGCTGCTGCTCACGACTTTCGAGTTCGCGGACAACGCGCGCCGCGCGCAGCTCGATGTCGTGCTCGCGCTCTTCGAGACGCTTGCGCTCGTCGCGTTCTGGCATCTCGATCGCGGCATCGGTCGCCGTCGCGTGTCACAGATCTGGATGCACGTGTCGCTCGGACTCGCTCTGCTGACGAAGGGACCCGTCGGTCTTCTCGTGCCCGCTCTCGTGATGATTTCATTCCTCGCGTGGGAGGGGCGGCTGCGCGATCTGCGCCGCGCGTTCCCGTGGTGGGGATGGCTGTTGTCGATCGGACCGGCGCTCGCGTGGATCGCGGCGGCGATCGCGCTCGCACCGGCCGGCTTTTTTGGCGAAGCGGTGGTCGACAATCTTCTGGGTCGCTTCTTTGCGGGCACGTCGCATGCGCGACCGTTCTACTACTACCTCTACCAATTCCCGGCCGAGACGTTGCCGTGGTTCCTGCTCGCGCCGCTGGTGTGGTGGGTGGCACGCCGTTTTGTGTTCGTCGCGAGCGCGAGTGACGAAGACCGCCGCGCATGGCGCTTCCTGCTCGCGTGGGTGGCCGCGACGTTCGTGTTCTTCACGCTCTCCACCGGCAAGCGCGGTCTCTACCTGGTGCCGCTGCTGCCGGCCGTCTCGCTGCTGCTCGCCGACGCGCTCGGGCGTTGGGTCGAGGCGGCGCACCGCATCCCGCTCGCATTCCATGCTGTGACCGGTGTGCTCGGAGCGGCGCTCCTCGGCGGCGGCATCTTCATCGCGGTTCGCAATCCGCTGCAGAACGAAATGGCGTCGCTCGTGTCCGGCCTGGCGATGGTGACAATCGTGGGTGTGGCCGTCGTGGCGCAGCTCACGTTCTGGCGTTCGCGCGCGCGCTTGCGGCTGCGACTCGCTGTGCCGGTCGTTGCCGTGTGGGCGTTGCTGCTCGTCGTCTTCACGGTGGTCTATCCGGCGCTCGATCCCGAGAAGTCGCCGCGTCCGATCGCAGAGGCGGCCGCCGCACTGACACCGGAAGGCGAGTCGATCGGACTCGTGGGCGATGAGCAGATGGCCGGCGGGCTCGTGTATTACGGCCATCGTCATGTCGAGGCGCTGGATGATGCGGCGTCGATCGAGCGCTTCATCGCAGCGGGCGGCAAGGCGATCGTGATCGAAGAGAAGAAACGCGAGCGCGTCGATGTCGTGACGCCCGTGACAGTGCGCTTCCGGGCGCGCGAGGGAAGTCGTGCGGTGCTGGTGGTGACGCCGCAACCCGCAGCGCCTTGAGGAGGCGCGGGTTTTCGGGAGGGAATGCGTCGGCTAGGTTCAGTTTTCCGATCATCCGTGCCGGCCACATGAGCCCGTGAGCCGACTCACGAGGGGAGCTTCCCATGCCCAAGCCCGTCGATACCGCCGAACTCCGCATCGGCGACAAGACGATCTTGCTGCCCATCTTGATCGGCAGCGAAGGCGAGCGCGCGATCGACGTGCGCAAGCTGCGCGATCAGACCGGCTACATCACCTTCGATCCGGGCTACGCCAACACCGGCGCGTGCCGCTCCGCAGTCACCTTCATCGACGGCGACAACGGCATCCTTCGCTATCGCGGCTACTCGATCGAGGATCTCGCCGAGAAGTCGAGCTTCCTGGAAGTCTCGTACCTGCTGATCTACGGCGAGCTCCCGACCGAAGCCGAGCTGCGCGCGTTCAGCGAATCGATCCGACGCCATACGATGTTGCACGAGGACTTCAAGCGTTTCTACGGCGCGATGCCGAAGGACGCGCATCCGATGGCCGCCTCGTCTGCCGCCGTCGGCGCGCTCGCGACCTTCTATCCCGACGCGCTCGATCCGCGCGACCCGCGTCAGGTCGAGATCTCCGTGCACCGGCTGATCGCGAAGTTGCCGACGATGGCCGCCTACGCATTCAAGCACTCGATCGGCCAGCCCTTCATGTTCCCCGACAACAAGCTCCGCTACGTCGGCAACTTCCTGCACCTGATGTTCGCGACGCCGTGCGAGCCGTATGTGGTCGATCCGGTGATCGAGAAGGCGATCGACCTGCTGTTGATCCTGCACGCCGACCACGAGCAGAACTGCTCGACCTCGACGGTGCGCCTCGGCGGCTCGTCGATGGTGAACTTGTTCGGCGCGATCTCCGCCGGCATCAATGCGCTCTGGGGGCCGCTGCACGGCGGCGCCAACCAGGCGGTGATCGAGATGCTCGTCCGGATTCGTGACGAAGGCCTCTCGGCGCGCGAGTTCGTCGAGCGCGCGAAGAGCAAGGACGACACCTCGCGGCTGATGGGCTTCGGCCACCGCGTCTACAAGAACTTCGACCCGCGCATGCGCATCATCAAGAAGGCCTGCGACGGCGTGCTCGAAAAACTGGGCGTCAACTCGAAGCTGCTCGAGATCGCGAAGGATCTCGAAGAGATCGCGCTGAAGGACGAGTACTTCGTCGAGCGCAAGCTCTACCCGAACGTCGATTTCTATTCGGGCGTCATCTACAACGCGATCGGCACGCCGGAGAACATGTTCACCGCGATGTTCGCGATCGGCCGGCTGCCCGGTTGGATCGCGCAGTGGGCGGAGATGCACCGCGATCCCGACTTCAAGATCGGGCGCCCGCGCCAGATCTACACCGGCGAGAAGCACCGCTCGTTCCTGCCGATCGACCAGAGGAAGTGAGCGAGGCGGGCGGCTGCTATAGCAGCGCCCGCGCCAACGGCGGGCAGGTGTGGCTCGCCGCGCGGCATGCGCAGCGGCTCGCGCGCGATGCGCGCCTGCTCGGACTCGGCGATGTCGATGAAGCGGGCGTCCTCGATCTGCTGTCTGCGCTGGCGTTGCCTACGCGCGGCGGACCCGACGCAAAGATACGCATCGATGCGCACTTCGATCCAGAGCTCGCGATTCGGCTCAGCGGGACGTCGAGTCCCATCGGCGCGGAGTCCCCGACGTGGCGCTGTGTCGCAGCGATCGTCGCGCACCCCGGTGCATCGCCCACGTCGAGTGCGAAGCGCAGCGATCGCGCGCTCTACGATGCGGCTTTCGTCGCAGCGCGCGAAGCCGGCGTGGACGAAGCACTGCTCTTCGACGCCGCAGACCGACTCGTCGAAGGCACGCGCTCCAACCTGATCGTGGTGCGCGACGATGCCGCCATCGTCACGCCACCGCTCGCTTGCGGCGCACAGGCGGGCATCGCGCGCGCCCTGCTGCTCGAACGCATTCCGCAGCTACGCGAGGCTGACGTGACGCGCGCAGAGCTCGCCGCTGCGATCGAGATCATCGCGTGCAATGCCGTCCGCGGCGTGCGACCCGTGGTCGCGCTCGAAGGGCGCGCCGTCGGCGATGGCAGGCCCGGCCCGTGGTCTGCGCGCCTCGCCGTCGCTTTCGCATCGGCTTGCTAGTCTGCCTCGGCTCGACGATCTGAGCGGAGGGAGAACATGCAGATTCAAGGTATCGGCGCCGTCGTCACAGGCGGCGGATCGGGCCTCGGTGAAGCGACCGTACGCGCACTCGCGTCGCGCGGCGCACGCGTCGCGATCCTCGATCTCGGGCGGTCGAAGGGAGCGGAGGTCGCGAAGTCGATCGGCGACGCGGCGATCTTCTGCGAAGCCGATGTCGCTAGCGAAGAGCAAGTCACGGCCGCGCTCGATCGTGCCGTCGAGACTTTTGGCGGCATCCACGTCGCGGTGAGCTGCGCGGGCATCGGCACCGCCGGCCGCACCGTGGACAAGACGGGCAAGCCCTTCGATCTGAAACTCTTCGAGCTGACGCTGCGCGTGAACCTGCTCGGCACCTTCAACGTGGTGCGACTCGCGGCGGCGCGCATGAGCAAGAACCAGCCGAACGAAGAGAACGAGCGCGGCGTGATCATCAACACCGCGTCGGTCGCCGCGTACGAGGGACAGATCGGGCAGTGCGCGTACGCGGCATCGAAAGGCGGCGTCGTGAGCATGACGCTGCCGATCGCGCGCGATCTCGCGGCCGTCGGGATTCGCGTCAACACGATCGCGCCCGGCTTGTTTGCAACGCCGATGCTGATGATGATGCCGCAGGAAGCGCGCGACTATCTCGGTTCGCAGGTGCCGTTCCCGCGAAGGCTCGGCAATCCGCCGGAGTTCGCGGCGCTCGCATGTCACATCGTCGAGAATCCGATGCTGAATGGGGAAACGATTCGGCTTGACGGTGCGATCCGGATGCAACCGAAGTGATGAGGCTCGCCGCTCGCCGTTGGCTCGCTACGCGGGAATCGGAGTGGGCGCTTCGGAGTGGGTTGGGAGATTCATTGGCGACCGCGAGCCTTATGGACTTCGCCGCTCGCCGTTGGCTCGCTACGCGGGAAACGGGGAGCGCGCCGCGCAGGTGCTCGGAGATTCATTGTCGGATCGCTTGAAGCTTGGGCGCCTCGCGATCACGTTGCCCGTTCCTGGGATGGATGCGCGGGCATGTGTCGAACTCGCGCGCAAGGCCGAGACCGAGTGGGGTTACGACGCGATCTGGCTTGCCGAGACGAACGGACCTGATTCGTTTGCGCTGGCGGGCGCGCTCGCGATGGCGACCGAGCGCGCGACGATCGGCACCGCGATCGTGCCGGTCTACAACCGCACGCCCGCGGTGCTCGCGATGTCGGCGGCCACCGTGCAGCAGCTCTCGGGCGGGCGCTTCGTGTTGGGACTCGGATCGTCGAGCCACGCGATCATCGGCGACTGGAACGGCGTGGCGTTCGAACGTCCGCTCGCGCATGTGCGCGAGAGCGTCGCGATTCTGCGTCAGGCACTCGCCGGCAAGAAGACCGACTTCACGGGCGACGTCTTCCACTCCACTGGCTTCCGACTCGGCAACGTGCCGAAGCAGCCGGTTCCGATCTATCTCGCGGCACTGCGCGAGAAGATGCTGCGCATGGCGGGCGCTCTCGGCGATGGGCTGATCATCAATCTCTTTCCGGTGACGGCGGTGCCGCAGATTCTCGCGGCGTATCGCGCGGGCGCCGCCGAGGCGGGGCGCGACGCGACGCGCGATGAGATCGTCTGCCGCTTCCAGGTGCTCGTCACCGACGACGTCGCGAGCGCGCGCAACCTCGTGCGCCTCGCCTTCGGCGGCTACGCGGCGGCGCCCGTCTACAACAAGTTCTTCGCCTGGTGCGGCTTCGAGCAGGAGGCGCGCGATGTCGCCGACGCCTTTGCGCGTCGCGATCGCGCTGCCGTCGCCGCCGCGATGCACGACGGCTTCGTCGATCGCATCAGCATCCTCGGCACGGCGGAGCAGTGTCGCGCGCAGATTGCGGAGTTCGTCGCTGCGGGCGTGACGACGCCGGTGATCTCGCCGCTCGCGATCGACCCACGCGCGATCCAAGCAACCTTCGAAGCCTTTGCGCCAAACCTCGTGCCCGCATGAGCGAAGCACCGCGCGTCGTCCTCGTCACCGGCGCTACGGGCCTCGTCGGCAAGCGCCTGGTGCGCGCACTGCTCGCCGATCGCCTCTCGATTCGCGCCGCGACGCGCAACCCGGCGAGCGCAAACCTGCCCTCGGCCGTCGAAGCCGTCGCGTGGGACGGCGTGATGATCCCGAGCGCGCGCATCGCCGGCTGCGACGCGATCGTGCACCTCGCCGGCGAGCCGGTCTTCGGCGGCCTGCCGAGCAAGGCGCGCCGCGATCGCATCTCTGCGAGCCGCATCGATTCGACCCACGCGCTGGTGCAGTCGATCGAGCGTTTGCCCGCGGCGGAACGCCCGAAAGTGTTGGTGTGCGCCTCGGCCGTCGGCTACTACGGCGATCGCGGCGAGGAAATGCTTCCCGAATCGGCAGCGCCAGGCCACTCCTTTCTCGCCGACGTCTGCGTCGCGTGGGAGGAAGAAGCGCGCGCCGCCGCTGCGCTCGGCGTGCGCACCGTATCGCTGCGCATCGGCATCGTGCTCGCGCGCGAAGGCGGCGCGCTCGCACAACTGGCGCGCCTCTTCCGCCTCTGCCTCGGCGGCCGCGTCGGCAGTGGCGCGCAGTGGGTTCCGTGGATCCACGTCGATGACCTCGTCGCGATGATCCTCGCGGCGCTGCGCGACGAACGCTGGAGCGGCGCAATCAACGCCGTCGCACCGAATCCCGTGACGAACGCCGAACTCACCAACGAACTCGCGCGCGCGGTGCGCCGCCCTGCCCTCGTACCGGCGCCCGCCTTCGCAGTCCGCGCCGCGCTCGGCGAAATGGCGGGCGAATTGCTCGGCAGCCGCCGCGTGATTCCGGCGCGCGCCACAGAACTCGGTTTCCGCTTTCGCACCGAGACGCTCGAGCGCGCGCTCGAAGCGGAGCTTCGCTAGCCAGGCGGCCGACTCGAGAGGGCACCCGCCCACGCGTCGCGAGCCGCCGTGACGGAGCGGCCGCAGCTATTCCGCCTGCGGCCGAGCAAAGACACGGCGCCGGCCGCAACCAGCAGGCCGACACTCGTCGCCGGCTCGGGCACGACTGCCAGGGCGACCCCATCGACGCCATTGTCGAGGCCGTACAGAAAGGCGATGTCCCCGTTGTCGTTCAGGCCGTCGTAGAACTGCAAGCTGGTCACCGTCTCGCCAAAGAGTGTGTCACCGACGAGGATCACCTTGTCGGCAACGGGATCCGGCCCGGTGAAGATGCCGCGGCGCGTGTCGTCGAGAATCGCATCGAATACGACGGTGCCGCTGTTGTTGATCGAGAAGCCAAACTGGAAGCTCTGGTACGCCCCGTTGGTGTCGGCGACGGTCGTGAGCGCGCCGCCACTGCCGGTGACGACGGCTTGCACTGCGAGGAATGGAGAGGCGAGGAAGACGACGGCGCCGTCATCGTTGATTGACGGGCCTTCCGCGATGCCGATGAAGCCGTCGGAATCGTCTGCGATGGTGGTGATCGCGCCGCCAGGAGCGACGACGAAAATGCCCCTGCCCGCTGCGGAGGTGAGACTCCGGAAAGCGACCGAGCCGCCGCCGTTGATCGCGATGTTGGTGCTGATTTCCTGGAACGCGCCGCTGGTGCTGTCCGCGACGGTGGTGATGGGTCCGATGCCAGTGCTGCTGCGCGTGAAGATTCCGCTGCCACCGCCGGCGCTCGCGTGGCGAATGGCGTAGAAGGCGATGATGCCGGCGTCGTTGATCGCTTCCACGCCGCCGGTGCCGAACTCGCTGAACTCCAAGTTGCTGGGCGGGTACACGACGCTGTTCTGGGCCACGGGCGTGAGCGGGCCGCCCGTGCCGGAATAAATCCCCTGGCTGGGATTCAGCAGCTGGTTGTTCCCTTGAAAAGCAACGACGCCGCTCGCGTTGATCGAGGCGAAGCTGCCGCCGAATTGGAGGAACTCCGTCCCAAGGGTTGCAATCGTGGTGGTCGAGTCGCCGGGGACCTTCGTGAAAATGCCGGTGATTGCGGTGTCCAGCCCCGCGGAAAAGAGGAGCGTGCCATTGTTGCTGAGCTGCGGCGGAGAGAAGGAAAAGAACTCCTGCGTCTTGTCCGCGACATTGATGAATGTATAGCTCTGCGCTCCAGCCGAAGTGGCGGAAGCGGCAGAGAGGAGCAGTGCGGAGCTGAGCGAGAGGAGGATGCCGCTGATCCGTCGGTAGCAGAATGCTGATTGCATGATGCGGAGCATAGGGAGTACGAGTCGAGTTCGGGTCCGAGAGCTTCAGTAGGCGATCGACTGGAGTGCGGGTGGGTTCTCCGCGCTCAGTTGGCAACAGCGGCAGCGAAAGATTCGCCAGCACGAATGCGCTCGAGACGAAGGTAGAGGCCATCGCGCCCGATCTCGTCGAGCCATCGTGCAACCTCCGCCTTCGCGAACGCGTAGTGCTGCGTCAGTTGTTCGTCGTCGCCGTCATTGAATTCCCCAATCGAGTCGAGCGCGCGAACCGAGCCCGTATCGATTGCGCTGCCCGCACTCTGCGCGAGCGCGTACTGCGGCCGAAAATCAACCTGCATCGCAACGCCTTCGTTGAACCAGACAGGAATTTCTGTGATCAAGCGCCAGTAGCCGACCCGTTCGAGCAATTCTTGATGCATGAGTTCATGAGCGACGACGTCGACACTTCGACCCTTTGGACCAATGAGGACGCAAGATCCCTCGCCGATGGAGCCCGCGCTGCCGTACGGGTTGACCAGCAGAGGCCAGAATGCCCGTGAGTCTCGAAAGAAGACGACCGTCGGGTGAGAGCGCGGAGTGCCAAATGTCGATTCGATCCGCGCTCTGGCTTGCGACTGGAGTTCGGGCAATCCCGCGCGTTCCGATCTGGACATGCCGGGTTCGACGAGTGCTCCATCAGGAAGAGATTCCAGCCCCGCGAAGTCGGCATACACACATGCAAAATCTGCGGGCGAGACGTAGGCGGCATAGGCGACCGTTGTGGCGCCAAAAACGAGGGCAGCGATCAAAACAAGGAGGACCTTCCGTCTTCGTACACGCATCGATGTGGCGATCTCCTGGACCCGACGTCTGTGCTCGGACCGCGCGTCTCGCAGCAACGGCTCGAGTCGGGTCAGTCGCTACCCACTTTTGCGTCCGAGAGCGCCACGCGCTGGCCCTCGCTGAGATCGGCTGCGTCGCCCCCGATCACCAGCGCCTCGCCGCCAGCAAGTCCCTTCGACACGACGATCTGCGCGCCGCGCTCGCCCGCGGTCTCTATTGCCTGGCGACGCACCTTGCCGCCGGTGACGACCCACGCGAACGACGCGCCGTTCTCCGTTCGCACCGCCTCGCGCGGCGCGAGCACGAGCGACGCTTCCTCGCCCGCGGCGGCGGGCTTTGCTTCCTCGAGAAATGCGATCCGCACGCTCATGTCGGGGCGCAGCCATTCGTCGGGGCTCTCGATGCCGACCTCGACTTTCAGCGTTCCCTTCTGGCGATTGATCTGCGGATAGAGCTTCACGACGCGCGCCTTGTAAGTCTTCTCCGTGTAGGCGTCGGGCTTCACCTCGGCGGGCTGGCCCATCGTGATGCGCGCGAGATCGGCCTCGTTGACGTCGAGTTCGGCGCGCATGTCTTTCAAGTTCGCCATGCGAATCAGTTCGCCCGAACCCTCGAATCCTCCGGGCACCGCGATCTCGCCCACCTCTTTGAACTTCTCGAGGATCACGCCCGATGTCGGCGCGCGAATCACCGTGTCTTCGAGATCGACTTCGGCGCGCTGGATCGCCGCTTCGAGCTGCGCGACGTCCGCCTCCGCGACGCGGAGCTGGTTCTCCTTGATGTCGAGGCCGGACTTCGACAGCACACCTTTTTGGATCAGCGCGCGGGCGCGCGCGAGTTCCTTGCGGGCGAGATCCGCGTTGGCGCGCGCCCGCAGCAGGCTGGCGCGCGATTGCGCGAGCGCCGCTTCGTATTGGCGCGCGTCGAGTTGCACCAGCGCGTCGCCCTTCTCGACGTGCTGGCCTTCCTCGACCAGAAAGCGCTCGATGCGGCTTGGCACGCGCACGCCGAGCGAGATGTAGCGCTCGCCCGTGACGACGTAGCCCGAGCCGGTGAGCACGGCGCCCGCAGTGACGGCGCCCGCACCGCTGCGCTGCGCGATCGCGACTTGCACGACGGGCGTGCGACCGAGTGTCATCCGCCACGCGGCGATCGATGCGCCCGCGAAGACGACAACCAGCGCCGCGGTGAGCAACCAGCGGCGCGTGTTCGGCCCGCGGCGCAACGGCACCGCGTCGCGATCGATGCGCAGCGCGGCGAGATCCTCCCGCGCGGCTCGTCGGTCTTCAGGTGCCAAGTGGCTAAGCCCTCCGCAGCGCTTCGATGGGACGCATCCGCGCGGCGCGTGCGGCCGGCGCGATGCCGCCGACCAGGCCGATCACCAGCGCGAGCAGGAACGCGGTGACCAGATCGCTCGCGCCGACACGAAGTTGGATCACGCTGGTGGTGAAGGTGGCGGCGCCGAACGCGATGCCGCCGAGCCACCACGAGACGAGGCGCCCGAGCAGCGCCGCCAGCGACGCGCCGATCACGAAGCCACCGAACGCGATCACCAGCGACTCGATCAGGAATGACACCACGATCGACGTGCGCGAGAAACCGAGCGCACGGAGGGTGCCGATCTCGGCGCGGCGCGATTGCACCGCGGCGTAGAGCGTGTTGGTGGCGCCGAAGATCGCGCCGATTCCGGCCAGCACCGCGAGGCCGACGACGATGAAGTAGAGCGCGTTCGCCGACTCCGCCTGCTTCTCGTAGTACGCGGGTTCGGGCGACGCTTCGAGCGCGTAGCGCGGATCGTCGTTGATGCGACGCACCAGCGCGTCGAGGTCGGCGCCCTCGGCGGCGCGCAGGCGCAGCCCGGAGTACGGGATCGAGCGCTTGGCGTCGGCCGCGAGTTCGCGGACATCGACCCAAACTTCGCTTTCGAACGAGGAGCCCTGGCTCTCGAAGCGTCCCACCACTTGCCAGCGTCCGCGGCCAAACACGAGCGTGTCGCCGACCTTCGCGCCGACGTAGCGGCCGGCGACGCCGCTGCCGACGATCGCTTCGCCGCTCGCGGGCTGGAACATGCGGCCCTCGACGATCGCCACCTCGTCGTGCACCTGCAGCGCCACGGCTTCGACACCGCGCACCAACACGTTTTCGCGACCGCCGACGGCCGTGCGGAAGAATGGCTGCACCACCAGCTCGGGCGATGCGAGCGGATTGCCCGCCGCGTCGCGCGCGACGCCGTCGAAGAAGCGCAGCGATTGGAAGGCTTCGAGCGGGATCACGCTCGAGCCGTCGTTGGTGGCGCCTTTGCGCATCACGATCAAGTTGCGCTCGTTGCCGGTGCCGACCAGCGTGCGACGCAAACTCGAGACGAGGCTGCCGAAGAGCGTCGTCGCGACGACCACCAACGCGATCACCGCGACCGTCAGCAGCGTGCGCGTGCGGCGCGCGGCGAGATTGCCGAGTGCGTAGCGAAGCGGGAGCACGCTAGATCACCTCGCGCAGCGTCTCGGCGACACTTCGCCGTGCTGCGCCGAGCGCCGGCACGACGCCCGCGAGCATGCCGACGAAGAGCGCGAGGAAGAGCCCCTGCACGAGGATCGCCTGCGTGACGATGAACGAGCCGAGCGGGCCGAGCGCCGGATTCCAGCCACTCCCCGTCCGCAGCAACTGCGTGAGTCCGAGTGCGCCGAGCACGCCGAGCACACCGCCGAGCGTAGAGAGGAGCACGGCTTCCGACAGCAGCGTCAGGAAAATCAGCCGGCGGCTGAAGCCGAGCGCCTTCAGCACCGCGATCTCGCCGATGCGTTCGCGCACCGCCATGCTCGCGGTGTTCGCCGCGATGAATACGATGCAGAGCGCGACGAGCCCGGTGACGATCAAGATCACCGTCACGAAGCCCTGCAGCATCGAGAAGAAGTTCGCGAAGTAGCTCTTCTCGGTTTCCGACGCGGTGACCGCCTCGCTGTTGCGGAACATCTCGTCGATCTCGCGCATCAGCGGCGTCACGCGCGCGGCGTCGTCCACGCGCACCCAGACGGTGCCGAGAATGTCGAGACCGCCGCGGCCGGCAGCGCGCAGCGCCTGGTCGAGATACTCGCGTTGGAACAAGAAGAGCGGTGAGCGGTCGTTCGGGATCTCGCCGACGATGCGAAAGGCGAGGTCCACCGGATACACGGTGCCTTTCAGCGTGATCGTGTCGCCGATCTTCCAGCCATTCTTCTGCAGCGTGCTGCGCCCGACGATCGCGCCGTCGCGGTAACGGCGAAAGTCTTCGAGCTGCTGCGCGGGGAGCTTCCAATCCTCCCAGACCGAGCCGACCGCATCGGGCTCGATTGCGAAATTCGGAAACTCGACGCCCTTCTCCTGGCGGAACACGCCGCCAAACCAGGTCCAGCTCGCGGCCGACACCACACCGGGTTGCGAACGGATCTTCCCGATGTACGAGTACGGCAGCGGATAGACGAGCCCGGCCTCGTTGTGCACGACGATGCGCGTGTTCGACGCGAGGTTCGAGAGAATCGCGTCCATGCCCGCCGGCATCGTCAGCAGGATGCAGACGAGCGACACCGCCATGCCGATCGCGCCCGCCGTCAGCACGGTGCGGATCTTGTTGCGCGAGAGCTGGCGCCAGATGAAGGGCAGGAACTTCATGCCGGTCGCCCCGCACTGCCGGCGACAGAGTCGAGAAGGATCCCCTTGTCGAGATGATGGATCTCATCCACATACGCTTCACCGCGCGGATCGTGCGTGACCATCACGACGGTCTTGCCGAACTCGCGCGCGAGATCGCGCAGCAGCGCGAGGATCTCGACGGCGTTCTTCGCATCGAGGTCGCCGGTGGGTTCGTCGGCGACGATGATTTCGGGGTCGGTCACGAATGCGCGCGCGATCGCGACGCGTTGCTGCTCGCCGCCCGACATCTCGTTCGGCTTGTGATCGCTGCGCTCCTCGAGGCCCACCACACGAAGCGCCGTCTCGGCGCGCTTGCGACGATCCGCCTTGCCGAGTTTCGTGAGCAGCAGCGGCAACTCGACGTTTGCGCGCGCGTTCAGCACCGGAATCAGATTGAAGAACTGGAATACGAAGCCGACGTGGCGCGCGCGGAACGCCGCGAGTTGATCTTCGGAGAGATCGCCGAGCCGCTGGCCCGCGACTTCGACGATGCCCGCCGTCGGGCGGTCGAGGCCCGCGAGGATGTTCAGCAGCGTGCTCTTGCCGGAACCCGACGGACCCATCAAGGCGGCGAAGCGACCGCGCTCGATGCGCAAGCTCACATGCTCGAGCGCATGGACTTCATCGGCGCCGCGGCGATACACACGCGAAACGTCGCGAACTTCGATCAAGCAAGATCTCCCAGGGCGCGGTCGCGGAGCCTATCGCCTCCTTGCGAGCAAGGCTAAGCCAGCTTGCGTCTCGGTCTCGATTCCGTCCGATTGGTTGCCGTCGGCGTGCGGCTCACTTCGGCTTCTCGAAGTGCAGCACGAAGCGATCGCTGGTGCCGCGTCGCTCCGCAGCAGCGCGCGGCGAGTCGTTCCAATCGTGCGCGTCGTCGGGGTTGCGCAGGAACGCGGCGGCGCCGACGAGTTTGAACCCCGCCGCTTCGATCTCGCGCACGACCACCGACTCCTCGATGCGGTGCAACGTCTCGACATCCAGGCTGCCGCGACCCGCCGCGGCCGCGTGGTCGATCACGCCGTAGATGCCACCCGGACGCAACGCCCTGAATACGGCCTGGTTCATTCGCGCACGATCCACCTTCTGCCAGACCGTGTCGTGATAGAAGAGCACGATCAGGACGGCGTCGAGGTTCGTGACGTCTTCGGGGAAGGGATCGTCGAACGGCCGGTCGAGCCGCACGACGTTGGCGAGCGCGGGCGTCGCGAGACGCTCGGACCAAGGCTTCTCGGCAAAGCGCTCCAGCAGGAACGTCGAGTTCTGACCCCAGACCCGTCCTGTCGGTCCGACCACGCGCGCCAACAGCTCGCTGGTGTAGCCGCCGCCGGCGCCCAGCTCTGCGACGCGTGCGCCGGGGTGGATGCCGAAGAAGGCGAGCGTCTCGGCGGGCTTCCGGCCGGCGTCGAGCGCGCGATCGGCGTCGCTGCGATTCGGGGCCGCCACCGCAGCGCGCACGAAGTCGGGAATCACGAGGGGTGCCGGCGGCGCATCGGTCTCGGCGCTCGAGAGAAGCGGAGCGACGATCAGGATGAGAACGAGAACGAAGCGGAGTGCGTGTCGCATTCCGTTACAATTTCAAAGAGCGCGCCGCACCGCACCTGGTGGAAATCGCTTGCTCATTTGTACAAACACGCATGCGTAGCGGCTTCCGGCGTCGCCGCGCGTCGAACACACGACGAGGCGCCAGTGGCACGCGATTTGCTCGCCTGAAGGACGTCGAGACGAAGCGATCGACCCCGCCTGCGTATTCCGTGACAGCAGAGTGCGTCACGCGGACGCGAGAGCGGCGCCGATCGACAAGAGGAGCTGCAGCCGATGACTCTCTTCCGAACGATCCTGTTGGCGCACGATTTCTCCCCTCCCGCGCAGGCGGCGCTCGGCTACGCGTGTGAGCTGGCCGCTCTGACGGGAGCGAGGCTCCACCTGGTGCACAGCGTCGTCGAACCGGTCACCGCGTTTCCGGCCTCCGTGGGCGGCATCGTACCTGTGGCCTCCTACGGGGAAGACTTGATGGCTGCAACGAGCGCCGCCGAAGCGTCACTCGCGGAAATTGCACGCACCCTCGAGATGGAATGTGAATGGCACGCGGTGCCAGGAACGCCGGCGACCGCGATCTGCGAGATGGCAACGAAGCTCGGCGCCGACCTGATCGTGATGGGAACCCACGGACGGACCGGCATCGCGCACATGCTTCTCGGCAGCGTCGCGGAACGCACGCTGCGCCATGCACCTTGCCCCGTGTTGGCCGTTCCCGCGACCGCGGCCAACACGCGAGACGTCGAGGAGACGGGCTCACGCAAGCCCGCATCGGTTGAATCGTAGTGGGTGCGGCGGGCGGCTAGCAGCAGCGCGGCCGACGCTCCGCGGTGTCCTGGATCTGCTTGCGTGCGGACGCGGGATCGCTCGGCATCGGTGCGGCCAGACCGAGAAAGCCACGCGTGAAAGCGCGGAGCGCGTCGAGGACTGCTCGCAAAGAGGTCATCGCATGCCGCCTGCGAGCGGCGCCAAATTTGGTGCGGCCGGCCGCAGCGTCTTCCACCAAACGCGCGCCGCATCGAGCACGATGATCGAGACGAGCACCATGAAGAGAGCCGTCAGCGCCGCATCGAGGCGCGCGTTGAAAATGAAGGCGTGCGTCTCCCGCACCTTCTCCGAGGCAATCGCGCCGCTCGCGATCTGCGCCGTCAAGTAATCGGCCTGCGCAAGAAATCCGAGGCGACGATCAGGCGCGAAGATCTTCATCCAGCCCGCACTCATCGTGACCGAGAGCAGCCACGCGAGTGGCAGCGCCGTCGCGAATGCCCAGCGCGGCTTCGCGGATTTGATCAGGATCGTGGTGGCGCAAGCGAGCGCCGTCGCGGCGAGCAACTGGTTTGCGATGCCAAAGAGCGGCCACAGCGAGTTGATGCCGCCGAGTGGATCGACGACGCCCTGGTAGAGGAAGTAGCCCCACGCGCCGACGATCAATCCCGACGCCAACAAATTGGCCGGCAGCGATGACGTCTTGCCGAGCGCGGGATGCACCTTGCCGAGCAGGTCCTGCACCATGAAGCGGCCGACGCGCGTGCCGGCGTCGAGGATGGTGAGGATGAACAGGGCCTCGAACATGATCGCGAAGTGGTACCAGAGCGCCATCAGGCGCTCCCCCCCGATGGACCCGCTGAAGATCTGCGCCATGCCCACGGCGAGGGAGGGCGCGCCGCCGGTGCGGTTGAGAAGTGACTTCTCGCCGACCTGCTCCGCGAGCCGCGTCATGGTTCCGGGGTCGAGGGCGTAGCCCCAGGACGTGATCATCGCCGAGGCCGCGGCGTCTGTGGAGCCGACGATTCCCGCCGGGCTGTTGATCGCGAAGTACACGCCGGGCTGCAGTACGCAGGCCGCGACCAGGGCCATGATCCCGACGAAACCCTCCATGAGCATCGAGCCGTAGCCGACCAGCCGCGCGTCCCCCTCTTTCATGAGCATCTTGGGCGTGGTTCCGGACGAGATGAGGGCGTGGAAGCCGCTCACCGCGCCGCAGGCGATGGTGATGAAGCAGAAGGGGAAGATGGTGCCCGCGAAAACGGGGCCGGTGCCGTCGATGAAGCGCGACAGCGGGGGCATGTGTACGTCAGGCTGCACGAAGATGATGCCGACCGCGAGGGCCAGGATCGCTCCCACCTTGACGAAGGCCGAGAGGTAGTCGCGCGGAGCCAGGAGCAGCCAGACCGGCAGCGCCGAGGCCGCGAACCCGTAGGCGATGATGGACCCCGCGAGGGCGGTACCGCTCAACGTGAACACCCTCGCCCACTCGGGCGACTCCGCCACCCACTTGCCGCCCACCAGAGCGAGGAGGATGAGGGCGAAGCCGACGGTGGACGCCTCCAGCACGCGCCCCGGCCTCCAGAACCTCATGTAGACGCCCATCAGCATCGCGATGGGGATGGTCATCAAGAGGGTGAACGTTCCCCAGGGGGAATCCTTCAGGGCGTTGACCACCACCAGGGCGATGACCGCCAGCAGGATGATCATGATCGCCAGCACGGCCATCAGGGCGATGACGCCCCCGCGGCGGCTGACCTCCTCGCGCGCCATCTGGCCCAGCGATTTTCCGTTCCGGCGAATGGAGCAGAACAGGATCACGAAGTCCTGCACCGCGCCGCCGAGGATCGCGCCCACCACCAGCCACAGCGTCCCGGGCAGGTAGCCGAACTGCGCGGCCAGCGTGGGGCCGACCAGCGGTCCGGGGCCGGCGATGGCGGCGAAGTGGTGCCCGAGCACGACCCATTTGTTGGTGGGGACGAAGTCGCGGCCGTCGTCATTGCGCTCCGCCGGGGTGGCGCGGGTGTTGTCCAGCGCCAGCACCTTGGCCGCGATGAAGGCGGAGTAGAAGCGATAGGCGACGAGGTACGAGCAGCCCGCGGCCACCACGAACCACACGCTGTTGATGGGCTCCCCGCGGTGGATCGCGATCGCGCCGAGGGCGCCGGCGCCGAAGAGGCCCACCACGGTCCAGGCGAGGACGACGAGTGTCTTGTTCATGGTCTCGAGCGCGATCGTAACGGCGGGGCCGGGTTTCGGCAACTGCGCCGCGCGTTGCGAACTCCTCTTGCGCGGGCGATCGACGAGTTGTATCGTCGCCCGCACCACCAAAAAACATTGGCCTCGCGTCCGGCGACGGAGAGGGTCAAAAGGAGAGCGATGCGCGCGCGAAATTGGCGACTCACGTTCGGGAGTCTCGC
>JANNKU010000126.1:0-15497 GCA_031396445.1 Deltaproteobacteria bacterium
TACGCGACACACGTCAGCGGCACCTGCGCGATCACCGGCGGCGTCGTCTATCGCGGCTCCGCGCCGTTCCTCGCGAGCGCTTACCTTTTTACCGATTACTGCACCAACCGCATCTTCGCGATGCTGCCGACCGGCCTCGTAGACATGACGGCATCGATCCGCCCGAACAGCGGCGCCATCAGCGGCGTCGCCGCCTTCGGCGAAGACGGCTTCGGCGACGTCTACATCGTCAGCATCGGCAACGGCCAAATCCACAAAATCCGCTGAGCCGCTCGGCTACGCCGTCTATGCCGGGAGTCAACTTGTCGGTTGTCAACTTGTCATGCAACAAGTTGACGAGATCGAGTTCGAACTCCCGGCATTAAGTTGACCAATAACCTGACGCCCGGCCCCTCTTCGCTAGAGCGCGAACACGCGGAGCGCGTTTTCTCGGAGGAACTTCGGCCACACCGCGTCTTTGAAGGGGACGTGCGGCATGTCGGTGAAGATGCGTTCGAGGGAGAGGCCCATCGGGAAGTAGCCGGCGTAGAGGATCTTGTCGGCGCCGCGGGTGTTGGCGTAGTCGAGGATCGCTTTCGGGTAGTACTTCGGGGCGAAGGCGCTGGTCGAGTAGTAGAGGTTCGGCCACTTCAGCATCAGCTTCACGGCGAGCTCGGTCCACGGTTCGGCGCCGTGGCGCATCACGATCTTCAGGTCGGGGAAGAACCAGCAGACTTCGTCGAGGTACTCGACCTTCTGCGCGTCCATCGGGATGCGCGGGCCGGGCACGCCGACACAGATGCAGATCGGGATGTCGAGCTCACAGCATTTTGCGTAGACGGGATAGAAGCGCTTGTCGTTGATCGGCACCTGCGGGAAGAGGCCGCACGGGAACGCGCCGATCGCCTTGATGCCGAATGCCTCGTGCAGCCGCACGATGTCGCGGATGTCCTCCATGCCGCGATTCGGGTCGGTCGCGCCGCTCGGGATGAAGCGATCCGGGTGCTGCGTCAGCGCGCGCTGGCTGGTCTCGTCGCCGAGTGACACGCCGATCAGCGCGCGCTCGATGCCGTACTTGTCCATCTCGCCGAGCGTGTAGCGGATGTAGTCGTCGTGATGGCCCGTCTTCGGCACATCTTTGAACATGTACTCGACCGGGAAATCGAAGGAGTCGAGGCTCTCTTTGTCGCGAAAGAGCGGACGCATGAAGTCGTAGCTGGACTTCTGCTGGGGGCTCGGGATCCCCATCATCAGATCGATGATTCCGAGATTGCTGGGCATCGGCATGCGGATCTCCTTCGGGCGGGCCGCGAAGGATACGCGAGCAGGACCCGGCTACTCTCCAATTCCCTTCAACCCGCGTGGACGATGGCGAAACAAACGAACGACGATCCGACCGCTGCGCCCAAACCCTCGAAGGACGCGGCCGGTCGCACACCGACCGTGAAGCCGCAGCCGTGGTGGATGGTCGTGATGATCGTCGTGGCGGCGAACTTCCTGCTGATGCGCGCGTGCTTTCCGGAGCCGACGTCGCTGACGATTCCGTACACGTTCTTCAAGCAACAGGTCGAGGCGGGCAACGTCGAGGAAGTGACGGGCCTCGGTGATTCGATTCGCGGCACCTTCAGGGAGAACGTCACATACCCGGCCCCGGATGCCGCGCCGAAGGTTTCGACCGAACCGAAGCTGCCGACGTGGCTCGCTCCCGACCCGCACGAACCGCATACCTCGAAGCGCTTTGCGACCGAGCGCCCCGCCTTTGCGGACGCCGGTCTCGAGACGCTGCTCGAGAAGCAGGGTGTCGTGATCGACGCGCGCGATGCGGATGGCTCGTCGTGGTTCAAGGTGCTGGTCGGCTTCGGCCCGACGCTGTTGTTGATCGCGGCGTTCATCTGGATCTCTCGGCGCGCGGCGGGCGCTGGCGGCGGCGGCGTATTCGGGCTCGGTCGCTCGCGCGCGAAGCGCTACAGCGAGGAACAGCAGAAGGTCACCTTCGACGACGTCGCGGGCATCGACGAAGCCGCCAACGAGTTGGTCGAGATCGTGGACTTCTTGAAGAACCCGACCAAGTACACACGCCTCGGTGGCATGATGCCGAAGGGCGTGCTGCTGATCGGCGCACCGGGTACCGGCAAGACGCTGCTCGCAAAAGCGATCGCCGGCGAAGCGGGCGTGCCGTTCTTCAGCCTCAGCGCCTCCGAGTTCGTCGAGATGATCGTCGGTGTCGGCGCGGCGCGCGTGCGCGATCTCTTCAAGCAGGCGCGCGAAGCGGCGCCGTCGATCATCTTCATCGACGAACTCGATGCGATCGGCCGCGCGCGCGGCAGCGGCTCTGCGATGGGCGGTCACGACGAACGCGAGCAGACGCTGAACCAGATCCTCACCGAGATGGATGGCTTCGATCCGCGCGAAGGCATCATCGTGCTCGCCGCCACCAACCGCGCCGACGTACTCGATGCGGCGTTGCTGCGGCCGGGTCGCTTCGATCGCCGCGTCGTGGTGCAGCTCCCCGACCGCGCCGGCCGCGCGGCGATTCTCAAGGTGCATACGCGCAAGGTGCCGCTCGCGCCGGACGTCGCGCTCGATCGCATCGCCGCCGAGACGCCCGGTCTCGTCGGCGCGGAGCTGCGCAACCTGGTCAACGAAGCCGCGCTGCTCGCCGCGCGCAAGGGAGCGAACGCGGTCGGCGCCGAAGACTTCGCGGAGTCGCTGCAGAAGATCACGCTCGGACCGGTGCGACACATTTTGCTGAACCCGGCCGATCGCGAGCGCACCGCGTATCACGAGGCAGGCCACGCGCTGCTCGGCATGCTGGTGCCGCACAGCGACCCGGTGCGCCGCGTCTCGATCGTGCCGCGCGGCATGGCGCTCGGCGTGACGTATCAGATTCCCGACGACGATCGCACCAGCTACGGCGAAGACTATCTGCGCGCGCGCATCACCTCGGCGCTCGGCGGACGCGCGGCCGAGCATCTGATTTACGGCGTCGTGACGACCGGCGCCGAGAGCGATCTGCAGCAGGTGACCGAGATCGCGCGGCGCATGGTGCTGCGCTGGGGCATGAGCGAACGACTCGGTCCGATTTCTTTCATCGCGCCGCAAGACGAGGGATTGCCGCCGGCGTTCCAGCAGCGGCCCTACAGCGACGCGACGTCAGAGCTGATCGACGGCGAAGTGCGACGCATCGTCGAAGAGTGTCATCGCGAAGCGAACCGCCTGCTCGTCGCGAATCGCGACAAGCTCGAAGCGCTCGCCCGCGCGCTGCTCGCGGGCGAGTCGCTCGATGAGAAGGAGATCCAGGCGGTCACGGGCCTCTCGGGTCCGCCCGTGGTGGACGACGTTGCGACGCGGCTGCGCGCGACTAGCTAACGCATCACTTCGCTCGGCTGCGCCTCGCTGCGCGCTCGCTTGGCTCGCTTGCTGGCGTCGCGTCGCGTCGCTCGCTCGTCAGCGCGTGATCGCGGCGCGAAGCCGCTCGACGACCGACGTCGCCGTCGTGCGCGCATCGGCGAGGATCGCGTCCGCCGAGTTCTTGATCTCGCCCCACGATCCCTCGGCCGCGACGGCCACGCGCTTCAAGTGGGCGTGGGCTTCGGCTCGCTTCGCCTTGAGCACACCGAGTTGTGTCCGCGCATCGACGCGCAGCGTCCGAATCCGCGCGCGCGCATCGGCCTCGATCAACTTCTCCGTCTTGCGGAGCCCCTTCTTGATCTCGTCGATCGACTTTTCGAGATGCTTCACGCCCTGCTTGATCTCACCGTAGGCGGCCTTGCCCGGACCGGAGAGCCGACCCGCGCCTTTCGATGCCGAACTCTTCTTCTTCGCCTTCGCACTCATGTCGACGTTCCCCTCGTGTTGATTCGCGCATCCTATCGCGCACAACGTCGCGTCGGAAGTCGAAGCCAGCGACGCCCTGGAATCACCACGCCCGCTTTGCCCGTCATTGCGTAGAGGACGCGATCAGCTCGATGCGCGTGCCGTCGGGGTCGATCGCGAAGACGGCGCCGCTGGCGAGTTCTTCGTTCCAGGTGCGCGTTGCGTAGAGCACGCGGGCGCCGGCACGCTCGAGCGCTTCGATCGCGGCGGCGAGATCGTCCACGCGCAGCGACAGGTGCGTGAGGCCGAGCGCATTCATCGGCCGTGGCTCGCCGCTGCCGCGGTGCGCGGGGAAGCGGTAGTGCAAGAGCTCGATGCGCACGCCGTCGCGTTCCAGGAACACCGCTTCGAGATCGACGTCGCGCAGGCCGAGCAGCGTTTCGGGCGCTTCACCATGGACGTCGAGTCGACTGACTTCGGCGAAGCCGAGCGCGTCGCGGTAGAAGGCGAGTGAGCGCGCGAGGTCGGAGACGCAGAGGCCGATGTGGGAGAAGCGGGTGATCGTCATTGGCGCAGGCTAGGCCGCAGCCGCGGTTGGGATCAAGCGCGATCGGCCCGGGGGACGCGCTCGGCAACCGTGCGGCGCTTTTTGCGTGACCCCGCCGCCGTCGATGTCACCGGCAGCGGCGACGCGGTAGCTCAACTCCGCACGGGCCTGATCCGACTCGCGCTGGGCGCGCGCGGTCGCGGGATTTCCGTCGTGGATGCCGGCGAGCGAACGGAGCCGCCCTCAGGTGTGGGCACTACGGAGCAGGCATGGGTGCCGCCTGCTCCGCGTGCCGACGATCACGAGCCGCGGTCGATCTACCGGTCCTACTATGCAGCGCCGAGGCCAACGTTCTACGGCGCTGCATGTCGACGGGACTCTCTGGCTCCGTGAGCCTCTACCAATACGGCGTGCTGCGGGGTCGGAGCGCCTCCCAAATGGGAGGCGCCACGCGATTTTTTCCGGTCGCGAGGAAAGTTCTTGGGCGCGTCGAGCCGCTCGCGTGTCGGCTGTCGGCCACGTTGGCGCGCGTGCGCACAGATCGCGATTCCGGCATGAGTTCGAACCAGCGCCGAGTGAAAAAGGCCGCGCAGCGTGGACTTGGAGTCGCTGGCGGCGGTCGAGTACCCAGTTCCTACGCCGAGCCACGTCGCGATCGGCGAACTCGTCGCCCTGCTCGCGCTGGGGAAACCCGCGAGGCCCCGCGCTCGACCCGAAGCCAACCCCCAGGGTAGGATCGCCGCCCCGAACCGGAGGCTGCGTGGCTCGATTCGATTCCGACGAGATCCTCGACCTGGTTGGCTGCATCTACGACGTCGCGCTGCACGCGGACGGCTGGGAACCCCTGCTGGAGCGGATGACGGCGCTCTTCGATGGCTCGGCCACGGTGTTCTTCGTAAGGGATCGGCTGGTCGTCGAGACGGTCTTCTTTCGCTTCTGGGGACTTCCGGATGCTGCGCTGAGCGAGTCCGTGGAACTCTTCTCATCGATGGATATCGGTCTCGACACGCCGCTGACGCTGCCGCCAGCGAGCGTCACGACGGAGGAGACGTTTCCACCGCCGGACCAGCCCAGGAGCGCGATCGTCAGCGACTTCCTGCGGCGCTGGGATGTGGAGCGCTACGTCGGCGGCGACGTGTTCCGCGACGCGCGTCGCTTCGGCGCCATCGCCGTGCTGAGTTCGCAGCGCCGGGCGCCGTTCGGAACGGCCGAGACGGAGCTGATGACGACGCTCATTCCGCATCTGCGCAGAGCCATGGAGCTGCGATCCAATTCCGACGAGCAGGACGCGAATCGATCCGCGGCACAGAACGTGATCGAGGGGATGCTCACCGGCGTCGTGCTGCTCGACGCGCGCGGCCATGTGCTGACCGCCAATGCGACGGCGCGGCGCATCGCCCAATCGCGCGACGGGCTGCTGCTCTCGCGCGACCGACTACGCGCCACCTCGAACAGCGATGACGATTTGCTGCAGAAGGCGATCGCGGAGGCCATCGCGATTTCGGAGCGCAGGGATTCCCCAGGTGGTGCGGCACTCAACGTGCGGCGACCTTCGGGCGCGCGACCCTACGCGGTTCTCGTCAGCCCCGGCGCCAGTGCCGCAACGCAACCCGCATTCC
Source organism: Deltaproteobacteria bacterium (assembly GCA_031396445.1). Taxonomy (GTDB): domain Bacteria; phylum Myxococcota_A; class UBA9160; order UBA9160; family PR03; genus PR03. The sequence goes on from JANNKU010000126.1 coordinate 5,962, forward strand.
GGATCGCATCCGCCGTCGTTTTGATCGGTGACCCCGATTCCGCACTCGCATCGGCCGAGGAGGTGGCGATGCAGCTCTATGGGCTGACGCCGAGCGAAGCGCGCCTCGCCTGTTCGGTGGCATCGGGCGAGTCGCTCGAGAGCTACGCGAGCGCGCGCGGCATCAACGTTTCGACTGCGCGCTGGACGATGAAGCAAGCGCTCGCGAAGACGGGCGCACACAGGCAGGCAGACCTGGTGCGCATCCTGCTGACGGGTCCGGCGGCGTTGGCGAAGCGGGGCGACGAGAAGGCGTGATGCAGCGCACGCGGTTGCGATCGACCGCGATCGGCCCGCGCAACGCGCTCGGCTACCGTGCGACGCATGGGCTCTCGTGACACGACGCCGGAGGCGCGCGAGGCGCAGCTCGCGGCGTGGCGGCGGCTCGGCCCCGCCGGTCGCGTCGAACTCGCGTGGGAGCTCACCGAGTTCGCGCGGGAATCCTCGTTGGCAGGACTCCTCGCGCGCAATCCGACGCTCTCTCGCGAGGACGGACGCCGCATGCTGCTCCGCCGGCTACTCGGCGACGACCTCTTCGACGCCGCATTCCCCGGTGCGAAGCCCTCGTCGTGAGCTCGAAGGGAGCGCTCGAACGGATCATCGCATCGCTCGATGCCGCCAGAATCCCCTCCATGGTGGCTGGCTCCTTCGCGAGCACGTTCCACGGCGAGCCGCGCACGACGAATGACATCGACCTCGTGATCGATCCATCGCGTGATTCGCTCGCGCACTTCGTGCGAAGTCTCGATCCTGCGAGTTTCTACGTGAGCAGCGAAGCCGCTGACCAGGCGTGGCGTCAGCGCGGACTCTTCAACGTCGTCGATCTTGCGAGCGCCTGGAAGGTCGACCTGATTTTGCGGAAGGAACGCGCGTTCAGCCGTTCCGAGTTCGAACGTCGCATGCCGGCACGGATCCTGGGCGTCGCCGTGCACGTCGCGACCGCCGAGGACACGATCCTCGCGAAGCTGGAGTGGTCTCAGCTCGGCGAGTCCGAACGCCAGCTTCGCGATGTAGTCGGCGTGATCGAACTCGGCGGCGCGTCGCTCGATCGTGCGTACATCGAACGGTGGGTGCGCGAACTCGGCGTCGAGACGTTGTGGGAACGGGCGAGCGCCGAAGCGGGGCGCTGAACGGCGTCGCGTCGGCGTTTTCATGCGGGCTCGGTGACGCGCCGCCATTCCTGTTCGAGACCGCGCGCGCGCAGCTCCTCCACGAGTCGATCGCGGTCCAGCTCGCAACCCGCGGCGAGCATCGCGCGCACGTCGCGGACGTGCTTCTCGGAGCCCCCTTCGCGGAAGTACTCCAGCTTGCGAACGATCACGTACTCCGGTGGCGCGACCCACACCGCGGCGGCGCCCATCGCCAGCCGACGCCGATTCGCGAGCCCCCAACGATCGAGTGAATCGCGCGTTCGCAAGTAGATGTCGGCTTTCATGCCAGTCTCGTGATGGATCAGGTTGAAGTGGCCGCGCGCGTCACGGCTCACCTCGGCGCGAACCACTTCGAGCGGCGGCCTGTAGAACGCCGACTCCGGGAATGCTTCGAGGAAGGCGTCCGCGCGTTCGAGTTGCAGCTCGAGCACGATGTCGACATCGAGTGTCAAGCGCGGCTCGCCATAGATCATCGAGGCGATCGCCCCCGTCACCATGTAGCCGACGCCAAGGGCATCGAGGCGGACTACGAAGAGGTCAATCCAGCCAGGCGTGGCCATGGAGTTGCCAAGCGCGCAATCGCCGCGCAATCGCTGCTTCGTCGTCATCCGGATGCTGCGTGCGGAGCCAGCTTCCCTTCAACGCCAGCGCGTCCTCTCGGAGCCGCCAAGCTACCGCGAGCTTCTGCTCGGGCGTCAATCGCGCAAGGATGCGCATCTGCTGCGGGTCGGGATGATCGGCGCTCATCGTCGCTGCACTCTAGCGTTGCGATCTCCGCGGCCGCTCGATTCTGCGCCCGCCACGAGCAGGTAGTCCCCCGCATCATCGACGCGCGTCTCCCAACCTGGATACACCGCGATCGTCGTGTATGTCTCCTCCACGATCGCAGGACTCGCGACGACGGCGCCTGGTGACAACTCCGCGCCGCGATGGATCGCGACCGGTTCGAAGCCGCGACCGAGGTTGGCGCGACGGGAGCTCGCGGGTGCGGGGCGGTGTTGCGCCGCCGCGAAGCCGCTCGCGAATGCGGGCTTCGGTGTGTCGACGCTCGACACGAGTCGCACGCCGGTGATCTCCGGCTGCTCGCCGCGCCGCGCGTGGCCATACTCGAGTTCGTGTCGTCGATGGAACGCCTCGATCACGGCGTCGCGCAGCGCGTCGTCGCTCGCGTCGAGTTGCACGTCGATCGCCAGCGACCAGTTCTGCCCCGGGTAGCGCAGGTTGACCTGCGGGCGCTGCGTGACGGCGTCCGGCGCGAAGCCGGCGTCGCCGAGGAAGCGCTGCGCGCGTGCACTCAGCTCGGCGAAGAGCGCGCGCAGCTTTGCGACTTCCGCCTGTCGCGCGCTCACGAGGTACGATCGCTCTTCGTCCACGCTCGGCGCTGCCGCGAGCGCACCGAGCGCCGAGAATGCGGGCGACGTGCGCGGCACGAAGACGCGCTCGATGCCGAGATCCTGCGCCTGGATCGCAGCGACGAGCGGGCCGTTGCCGCCGTACGCGACCATCGAAAGCGTTCGCGGATCGATGCCGCGCAGCGCCGTCCAGCGGCGCACCGCCTGCGTCATGTTGGCGTTGACGACGCGCCAGCAATCGAAGGCCGCGTCTTCGACGCTGCGACCGAGGGGCGTCGCGACGTGTGTCTGGAACGCCTCCTCGACACCTTTTCGCGACAGCCGAAAAGATCCGCCTGCGAACTCCGAGGCGTCCGACAGCAGGCCGAGCACCAGCATCGCGTCGGTGACGGTGGGCCGCGCGCCGCCGCGGCCGTAGCAGACGGGGCCGGGATCGGAGCCCGCGCTCGCCGGTCCGACGCGCAGCACACCATCGCGCGCGTCGCAGAGCGAGCCGCCGCCGGCGCCGAGCGTTTCGACGCTGACCATCGGCAGACCGACGACGTAGCGGTGGTGCCAATTCCAGCCGGGTTGCGCGGGCGCTTCGCCATCGCGGACCACCGAGACGTCGTAGCTGGTGCCGCCCATGTCGACGCACAACAGATCGGGCGCGCCCTTCGCGACACCGAATCGCGCCGCGCCGATCACACCGCCCGCCGGGCCGGAGGCGAGCGAGCGCACCGGCGCCGCGCGCAGGTACTCGCGCGTCATCACGCCGCCGCTCGATTGCATGACCAGCAATTCGCGCGCGAAGCCGGCGGCGCGCAATCGTTCGGACAAGCGGTCGAGGTAGCCGGTGAGGCGCGGGCCGATGTAGGCGTTCACGACGGTCGTGCTGGTGCGCTCGAACTCGGGCGCTTTCGGCATCACCTCGTGCGACAGCGAAATCGGTATGCCCGGCAGGATCTCCGCGACGAGTTCGGCGAGGCGCAGCTCGTGCACCGGATTCACGAACGAGAAGAGCAGCGCGATCGCGACCGACTCGACGTGCTGACGCGCGAGTCGATCGATCGCGAGGCGCGCCGCCGCTTCGTCGAGCGGCAACGCGATCGTGCCGTCGAAGCGCAGGCGCTCGCGCACGCCGAGTCGGCGGCGGCGCCGCACGATCGCCGCGGGCGGCGCGAGGCGCACGTCCCAGATGTCTTCCTTGTAGCCGCGCCGCAACTCGAGTTCGTCCCGAAAGCCTGCGGTCGTCAGCAGGCCCGTGACGGCGCCCTTGCTCTCGATCAGCGTGTTGTCGCCGATCGTGGTGGCGTGGACGATCGCATCGAGGCGCGACAGAAATGCGCGGAGCGATTGACCTTCGCGTGCGGCGAGCTCTTCGAGCCCCGTCATCACCGCGCGCGACGGGTCGTCGGGCGTCGAGAGCGTCTTCGCCATCACGACGTCGCCGCCGCGCAGCAGCGCGAAGTCGGTGAAGGTGCCGCCGATGTCGATGCCGACGCGCAGGCTCATCGCGCGGCGGCCATCCGCTCGCGCAGCGCACGTGTTGCATCGGCGTCCACCGCGAGGTCGTCGCCCTCTGCCGAGCCGCGCAGCACGACGCCATACCGTGTCTGTGCGGCACCGATGCTCACATACTCGTCGAGTACGTCGTCGCGGACCGCTTCGGGATCGCGCAGCAGCGGACTCTCGAAGCCGCCGCCGCCACCGTACTGGTACGACGTGATCGCGCCGGCCGGTAATTGCGCAACGGCGGTGCCCTCGATCTCGATCTCGTCGGGCGTGCCGACGTGGAAGCGATTGCAATACGGCCCCGCGTCGTCGCCGCCGCGCAACCCGCGCAGCGGATGCACTCGCGACACCATCCACGCCATCGCGGTCACCGGTTCGAGCACCTGCTTCACGTTGCGCGTGCCGCATTGGCCGCGGAAGCGACCCGCGCCGCCGGTATCTGTCGTCAGCTCGCGACCCCAGTTCAACACCGGGAAGCGACTCTCCGCTTCCTCCGCGCTCGCGAGGATCAGGTTGCCGAGGCCGCTGCACATGGAACCCCAACCGTCGACTCCCTGTGTCGCCGACGCATCGGACGCGCGCACATCGACGCCCTGGTCCATCCACATCTGTCCTTGCGCATCGAAACCGATCACCGCATTCGGCATTCCCAGCTTGTAGACCTGCGGCGACGCGCGCTCCGGGATGATCTGCGAGAGCGCAATGCAGATCGCCTCGCCCACTTCGACGGCGGGATGGAAGGCGCCGAGCGCCGCCGGCTTGCCGGGCGGCGGCTGCAAGATGCAGCCTTCGGGTACGAGCATCGCGACGGCGTCGAAGAGCCCTTCGTTCTTCGGGATCGTCGGATCGACCATCGAGGCGAGCTGCGCCATCGCGTAGCCGCGCGTGTTCGCGAAGGTGTTCCAGACGCAGACCAGTTCGGGGCGATCATCGGTGCCCGCGAAGTCGAGCGTCAGTTGATCGCCCGCGACGACGCACGCGACGTGTACGCGCACATCGCGGTTGCCCATCGTGTCGGCGTCGATCAAGACTTCGGCTTGGTAGCGGCCGTCGGGCCAGCGCGACACTTCATTGCGGAAGCGGCGCTCGGTTTCGCGAATGTTCCAGTTGACGGCGGCGCGCACGACATCGGCGCCCCACCTGTCGAGCAACTCGCCGAGTCGCCGCACGCCGAGCTCGACGGCCGAGATCATCGCCGCGAGATCGCCCGCGAACGAGGGGAAGCGGTTGTTGCGCGTGAGCAGCTCGAGCATGTCGCGCCGCCGCGCGCCGCGGTGCACCAACTTCACGCACGGCACGATCAGGCCTTCGACCTGGAGTTCGCGCGCATCGACCGAGAAGCCGCCCGGATCCTTGCCGCCTGTATCGCCCTGATGCGCTTGCAGCGCCTGGATCAACACGATCTCGCCGGCGTCGTCGTAGACCGGCGCGTAGACGTTGTAGTCGGGCAGGTGCCCGCCGCCGTGTTCGGGATCGTTGCCGACGAAGACATCGCCGGGGCCCCACAGATCTGCGTCGCGATGTTCGAGTCCGTAGCGCACCGAGAGCGGCGAGATGAAGAGCAACTGCGGAATGCCGACGGAGATGCCGGCGAGGCGGCCCGCGCCGTCGAGTACGCTCGCGTTGCGCTCGTTCGACTGATTGATGATTGCGGACGAAGCGCAGCGACCGAGATGCGTCGCGACCTCGAAGCAGATCGTCTCGAAGGCGCCGCGGATGATGCCGGCCGAGACGGGATCGACGTCGGCGCGCGTTGCGAGCGGAGGGCGTGGCACGCTGAGGCGTCGATTCATTTCGTAGGACATCGGGCGCGTCCTCCGCTCGCGATCTTAGTCGCAGGTTGGACGCGCGCGCGAACGGCGTGCTAATCGCACGATGCGCAGCCCCCATCGAGGAGAGTTCATCGTGAAGCTTCACAACAGCATCGGACCGAACCCGCACGTCGTACGCCTGTTCCTGGCGGAGAAGGGCGTGTCGCTCCCGCTCGTCAACGTAGACCTGCTCGGCGGCGAGAACCGCAAAGAGCCGTATCTCTCGAAGAACCCAGCCGGCCAACTGCCGTGTCTCGAACTCGACGACGGTTCGTTTCTCTCCGAGATCACCGTGATCTGCGAGTACATCGAGGAAAAGCACCCGAAGCCCGCACTGATCGGCTCGACGCCCGAAGAGCGTGCCAACACACGCATGTGGGTGCGGCGCATCGATCTCAACATCGTCGAGCCGATGGCGAACGGCTTTCGCTACGCGGAAGGACTCGGTCTCTTCAAGAATCGCATCCGCACGATTCCGCAGGCGGCGGATGATCTCAAAGCGATCGGGCGCGAGAAGCTCGCGTGGCTCGACGGGCAGATCGCCGGTCGCGATTTCATCGCGGGCAAGAACATCTCGCTCGCCGATGTGCTGCTCTTTGCGTTCGTCGAGTTCGGCGCGACGGTCGGGCAGCCGCTCGATCCCGCGCTGAAGAATCTGAACGCGTGGCGCGAGCGGATGGCCGCGCGACCGAGCGTCGAAGCGAGCAAGTAGCAGGCGAAGAGTGCGCGGAATCGCCGCGATCGTCGGCATCGGGCAGACCGAGTTCGCGAAGAATCTCGGTCGCTCGGAACGTCGCGCCGCGATCGAGGCGATCTCCGCGGCGCTCGCCGACGCGGGCCTCGCCGCGCGCGATGTCGATGGGCTCGTGCGCTTCGATCTCGAAGCGACGAGCGAAGTCGAGATCGCGCGTAGCCTCGGCATTCCGAACCTGCGCTTCTTCGCGGAGACGGGCTACGGCGGGGGCGGTGGCTGCGCGACGGTCGGCCTCGCCGCGATGGCGATTGCGACCGGGCGCGCGTCGGTGGTGGTCTGCTGGCGTGCGCGCAACCGTGGCTCGGGCGGGCGCCCGTGGGCCGCGACCGGAAATCGCGTCGGCGGTGACGCGCAGTGGAGCGCACCGTACGGACTCGTGCGGCCCGTCGATCAGGTCGCGATGATCGCGCGGCGTCACATGCATGCGTACGGCACGACGAGCGAGCAATTCGGCGCGGTGGCGGTGGCGGCTCGCAAACACGCGTCGCGCAACCCGCACGCGCTGATGCGCGAGCCGATGAAGCTCGCCGATCATCAGAGCTCCCGCTTCGTCTCCGAACCGTTGCGAAAGCTCGATTGCTGTCTCGAGAGCGACGGCGCGCTCGCGGTCGTCGTGACCTCGGCCGAGCGCGCGCGCGATCTCGCGCAGCTTCCGGTGCGGGTGCTCGCAACGTCACAGGGCACCGGCGCCGAGCACGTCGTGATGACCAACTACCACGCGCCGCGTTTTCTCGAGACGCCGTCCACTTGCGCGGCGCGCGACCTCTTTGCGGCGGCGGGAGTCGGGCCGGGCGATGTCGACGTCGCGCAGTTCTACGACGCGTTCACGCCGCTCGTTACGCTCTCGCTCGAGGAGTACGGCTTCTGCGCGGCGGGGGAGGGCGGGCCCTACGCCGAAAACGGTCGCCTCGAATGGCCGGACGGCGCGTTGCCGGTGAACACCAGCGGCGGCAGTCTCTCGGAAGCGTATCTGCACGGCATGAATCTGATCGTCGAAGGCGTGCGGCAGATTCGCGGCTCCTCGACTTCGCAGGTGCGCGACGCCGAATTGTGCCTAGTGACGAGCGGCGCCGCCGTGCCGACCAGCGCGTTGTTGTTGGCGAGGGCCTGACGCGATGGTGAATGCAGAGCGCCCGCTCCCGCTGCTCGACGACGACAGCGCGCCGTACTGGGAAGCCGCGGCGCGCGGCGAGCTGCGCATGCAGCGCTGCAGCGCGTGTCGCGCATGGCGCTTCCCGCCGCGGCCACGCTGCCCGCGCTGTCAAAGCGATGCAAACTCGTGGGAGCGCGTTTCGGGTCGCGGCACGATCTACTCCTTCGTCGTCGCACACGCGCCGGTGCTGCCGGCCTTCGCGACGCGCGTTCCATTCGCGATCGCGTTGGTGGAGCTCGAGGAGGACCCGCAACTGCGCTTGGTCGGCAATCTGCTCGACGTTGCGGTCGAGGACGTGCAGATCGGGATGCGCGTCGTCGTGGATTTCGAAACCGTGGCCGATGGCGTCACGCTTCCGCAGTGGCGAAGGTTCGGAGCTCGCGAGTAGGATCTGACAACTCGTCAAAGACGGTGACGAGGCGAGGATCCAACGCATGCGCCCCTATCGCCTGATCGATGCCGATTGTCACACGCTCGAACCGCCGCATCTCTGGAAGACGTGGTTGCCGAAGGCGTTTCACGATCGCGCACCGCTCCTCGTGAAGGACGAGGAAGGCGGCGATGCGTGGAGCTTCGGGCCGGGCAAACCGCTGATGTACATCGGCCTCGTCGCGACGCCGGGCATGCGCTTCGAAGAGATCAAGTGGCGCGGCTACGGCTACGACGACATCCGCAAAGGCTGCTTCGACGGCAAGGCGCGACTCGAAGACATGGATCAGGACGGTGTAGACGCCGAGTTCCTCTTTCCGTCGCAGCGCACCATGTACCACTTCATGGGCAATGAGGATCGCGACTTCCACCGCGCTGGCGTGCAGGCCTACAACGACTGGCTCGGCGGCGAGTTCTGTGCGGCCGATCCGCAGCGCCTCTTCGGTCTCGCGCAGATGCCGAACCTCGGCGTCGACGAAGCGATCGCCGAGATGAAGCGCTGCAAGGCGAAGGGCTTTCGCGGCGTGATCATCACCGCGTGGCCGAATGGCGGTGACACGCTCGGCCCCGAGGACGATCGCTTTTTCGCCGCTGCGCAGGACCTGGAGCTGCCGATCTCCATCCACATCCGCATCGTGCGACCGGGGCGCAAATCCGTCGGCGCGCTCGAAGGCGCCGCCGCGATCGCCAGCATGGCGCTCGCCGGCATGTCGCTCTTCCCCGAGGTGATGTGCGAGATCATCATGAGCGGCGTCCACGACCGCTTCCCGAAGCTGCAATTCCTCGGCGTCGAGACGGACGTCGGTTGGATCCCCGCCGCGCTCGAACAACTCGACGGTTTCTACTGGCGCAATCGAACGCACACCGGTGTCGCAATCAAGCAGTTGCCGAGCGAGTACTTCCACTCCAACTGGTGCTGCACCTTCATCCACGATCGCGTCGGCATCAAGAACCGCTACGACGTCGGTGTCGCGAACATGGCGTGGTCCACCGACTACCCGCACCACGGCAACGATTGGCCGTACAGCCGCAAGGTGATCGGCGAGATGCTCGACGGTCTTCCGGCGCGCGAACGCTACGACATCCTCGTCGGCAACATGGTGCGCATCTACCAACTGCCGCAGAGCCTCGAAGTCCCGGCGTGAACGCCGCGGAAGTCCGCAAGCGTTGGCCCGACTTTGATACGGCGGATGTCGATCGGTGGGTCGGCGTACCGCTCGGCGGCGGGCAGATGAAGGAGCCCGTCACTGCGACCGACATCCGCCGCTGGGTGCAGGGCATGCAGAATCCGCACCCGCTCTACTGGAACGACGAATACGCGGCGGCCAGTCGCTTCGGCAAACTCATCGCGCCG
>JANNKU010000155.1:0-9242 GCA_031396445.1 Deltaproteobacteria bacterium
CCCCTCCGCTTCGCCCGCGGTAATGCGCAGAACTGTGTTGCGCCGACGTCCGTTCGCGATCACCGTCGCCGCGCCAGACAGCGCCGCCTTCTGCACGGCTTCGAGTTTCGTGATCATGCCGCCGCGCCCGAAGGTGTGTCCTGATTCCTGTGCGGCCGCGGTGATCTCGGACGTGATTTCCGACACGACGCCGTAAAGCGGCGGCATCGGCGCGCCTTTTTTCGGCGGCTCGCGGAAGAGCCCATCGACGTCGGTGAGCAAGATCAGCAGATCGGCGCCGATCAGGTTCACGACGGTGGCGGAGAGATTGTCGTTGTCACCGAAGCGGATCTCTTCCGTCGACACCGTATCGTTCTCGTTCACGATCGGTACGACACCGAGTTTCAGCAGCGTGGTGAGCGTTCGCTCCGCGTTCAGGTAGCGCTCGCGATCATCGAGGCCGACGCGCGTCACCAGCACCTGCGCCACCTGCCGCCCGCGCCGCGCGAAGCCGAGTCGGTAGCGCTCCATCAGCGCGATCTGACCGACAGCCGCCGCCGCTTGTTTCTCGGGGATCGAACGACCGGGGTGATCCCAGCCGAGCCGATGGCTGCCCATCGCGATCGCGCCCGACGAGACCACGACGACCTGGCGCCCGGCGTCGGTCAGCTCCGTGACCTGCCGGATCAACTCGGTGAAGACGCGCGGTCGCACGGCGCCCGCAGCGGTGAGGATCGACGAGCCCACTTTGACGACGATGCGCGACGCGCGCTCTGCGATGGCCCTCACGGCGCCGCCGTTTCCGCGTTCGCGCTCATCTGCTGAGGGCTCGTGGCTTCGAGCACGCGCACGACCGCGCGCAGCAGCGCATCGATGCCTTCACCGGTGGCGCCCGACAGGCGCACGACTTCGCAGCCGCGCGCGCGGAGCGCCGCTTCGAGCGGCGCGAGCCGCGACTCGCGCACGTCCTCGGGCATCAGGTCGAGTTTGTTCAGTGCGACGATCTCGGTGCGTGCGCCGAGGCCGACGTCATAGCTCGCGAGTTCCGTGCGGATCGAATCGTAGTCGGCGAGCGGCGCGTCGGCCGAGCGTTCCTCGAGCCACGCCGAGCCGGCATCGACGAGATGCACCAGCACCCGCGTGCGTTCGACGTGACGCAAAAAGCGGTCGCCGAGGCCGGCGCCGTGGCTCGCGCCTTCGATCAAGCCGGGCAGATCCGCGACGACGAAGCGCCGCTCGTTCGCTTGCACCACGCCGAGCGCGGGCACGAGCGTCGTGAACGGATACGCCGCGACGCGTGGTCGCGCCGCAGAGATGCGTCGCAGCAGCGTCGATTTGCCTGCGTTCGGCAGGCCGACGAGGCCGACGTCGGCGATCAGCTTCAGCGAGAAGCGCAAGCGGCGCGCCTCGCCGGGCGTGCCGTCCTCCGCGGTGTCGGGCGCCTGACGCGTCGGCGTTGCGAAGCACGCGTTGCCGAGCCCACCCTTGCCGCCGCGCGCGACGATCAGGCGCTGCGCGTGTTCCGTGAGATCGCCGAGCGGCTCGGCGTCGGCCGGCGCATCCGCATCGCGCACGACGGTGCCGACGGGCAGCCGCAGCACGCGGTCCCCGCCACACTTGCCGTCGCGGCCGTTGCCGCCGCCGTGCGCGCCGTCGTCGGCGCTGGCGTGCGGGCGAAGCTGCAAGTCGAGCAGCGTGGTCAGATTGTGGTCGGCCAGCAGCACGATGTCGCCACCGTGGCCGCCGCTGCCGCCGTCAGGGCCGCCGCGCGGATTGAACTTGTCGCGGCGAAAGCTCACGCAGCCGTTGCCGCCATTGCCTGCGGCGACGTCGATCGTCGCTTCGTCGATGAAGTTTTCGCTGGCTTTCACGGCGGGCTCCGGCTTTGCCGGCGCCTCTCGCGGGGAGTGAGTACGGAGCCGGCTCGAGAGTCGGCAGACGCGCAGCGAGGCGAAGCCGAGAGAAAAGAGGCGCTAGGCGGCCGGCTCAATCCGCGCGACGACGCGCCCCTTCGAGGTTCCGTACGCGACGGTGCCGTTGCAGAGCGCGAAGAGCGTGTAGTCGCGCCCGAGGCCCACGTTGCGACCCGGATGTACGCGCGTGCCGACCTGTCGAACGAGGATCGTGCCCGCGTTCACGGCCTGGCCCGCAAAGCGCTTCATGCCCCGGCGCTGGCCGTTGCTGTCGCGCCCGTTTCGTGAACTGCCCTGGCCTTTTTTGTGCGCCATCTCAACGTCCTCTCGAGCGCCGCTCGCCTGATGGCGAGCTCACCCTTCGATCTTCTCGACCTTGATCTGCGTGTATTCCTGGCGATGGCCGAGCTTGCGGCGGTAGCGCTTACGGCGCTTCGCCTTGAAGATGATGATCTTCTCGCCCCGGCCGTGGCCTGCGATCGTCGCGACGACCTTGACGCCTGCGACGTTGGGCGTGCCGATCCGCGGGACGCCTTCGCCACCAACGAGCAGCACTTCTGCCAGCTCGATGGTCTCGCCGACGGCGCCCGGAAGGCGCTCGACCCACAACGCGTCGCCCGGAGCGACACGAACCTGCTTTCCGCCGGTGCGAACCACCGCGTACATCACGACTCCTCACCTTGCTCGGGACGCGGCATTATCCGGAATCCCGAAGCCTCGTCAACCGTTTGATGTGCCCCCGCGTCGGCCAGGTCCGGACCCAGATCGAGGGGCGAAAAATCTTCCAGCGCTTCGGCGCTGAAAGGCGACATCGGCGCACGCACGCTCGGCTTCTGCTCATCTTCGCTCGCGAGATCGAGCGCCACCGGCTCGGGGGCCGGTGCTGCTTCCGCCGCTGCGATGGGCTTCGGCGTTGGCGCGCTCTCCTCGGTGCTGAGCCACGCGAGTGCGATTTCGACCGGCGGGCCGGCATCGAGCGCGATCAGCTCGAACTGCTCCTGGTGCATGCCCGGAACGGCGCGGATTTCGATCTGACGGCCCAGCTCGCTTTCGAGCTCGGCCAGCGACTCGCGCTCGCCGAGCAGCACCTCGGCGACACGCGGCGAAACCGCGATCGCGACGCGCCGCCCGCAGAATCGCGGCAGATCCTTCTTGATCTCGCGCAGCACCTTCTGCGCCACGCTCTCTCGCGAGAGCACGTAGCTGCGCCCCTCACAATAGGGACACGGTTCGCAAAGCAGCTGCACGAGATTCTCGCGCGTGCGCTTGCGGGTCATCTCGACCAGACCCAACTCGGAGATCTTCAGGATGTTGGTCTTCGCCTTGTCTCCGCGCAGCGCTTCCTGCAGCGCGCGGTAGACCTTCTCCCGGTTCTCCGCGGTCTCCATGTCGATCAAGTCGAGGATGATCAGGCCGCCGATGTTGCGGAAGCGAAGCTGGTGCACCGCTTCTTTCACGGCCTCGAGATTCGTCTTCAGCACGGTCTCTTCGAGGTCGCGCTTGCCGACGTAGCGGCCGGTGTTCACATCGACCGCGGTGAGCGCCTCGCTCTGATCGACGATCAAGTAGCCGCCCGACTTGAGCCAGACCTTGCGGCCGAGGTTCGCGTCGATCTCGGCTTCGATGCCGAACTCGTCGAAGATCGGAATCGCGCCGCGATAGAGCTCGACGCGCGGCTTCGGGTCGGCGACGAAGCGCGACACGAAGCTCATCATCTCCTCGAAGACCTGCGGCGAATCGACGACGATGCGCTTCGTCTCGGCGGTCGCGACGTCGCGCACCACGCGCAGCGGCAGCGAGGGCTCCGCGTAGAGCACCGTTGGCGCGCGCTCGTTGCGGCGGCTCTGGATCTCTTCCCACGCCGAGGCGAGGTACTTCACGTCGGCTTCGAGATCGGCTTCGCGCGCGCCTTCGCCGGCGGTGCGGATGATGAAGCCGACGTCGCGCGGCCGCAGCCGCTCGACGATCTCGCGCAAGCGGCGCCGTTCGCGATCGGATTCGATGCGCCGCGAAACGCCAACGCGCGCGCCCGAGGGCGTGAGCACGAGATGGCGCCCCGCGATTGCCACGTGCGATGTGATGCGCGCGCCCTTGGTGCCGATCGGTTCCTTTGCAACCTGGACGACGATCTCCTGTCCTTCAGACAAGATCGTGTCGATGCGCGGGACGACGCGGCTGCCGCCATTGCGCCGTCCGCCCCCGCGCCGTTGCTGCGGTCGCGATCGCACTTCGCCTTCCTCGTCACCGAGGTCGACGTCGCTGTCGTATTCGTAGTAGTCGCCCGCGTACAAGAACGCGGCCTTCTCGAGGCCGATGTCCACGAAGGACGCCTGCATGCCCGGAAGTACGCGACTGACGCGACCCTTCACGACGCTGCCGACCATCGAGTGCTCGCCGCGTCGCTCTACGAGCAACTCGGCCAGCGTGCCTTTTTCGAGAATCGCCACGCGGGTTTCGCCGCGCGACGCGTTGATCAGGATTTCGTTCTGCATGGCCCCTGGATCTAGGGCTGGCGAGCCGGTCGCAGGACCACGAGCGCTGTTCGGCCCTTGGCGGGCGCCGATTGAATGGCGGGGTGCTTTTCGGGCGAGCGAAAACCGACTAGCGGCTTCCGGACGGGCGGGAAACGCTCATTGTCGTCCCAGACTGTGTCATCTCGGATTCAGGCGACGCAGTCCGTCGCGGGTCGACTCGCACAGGAATTCTCTTTCCGGTCGATTTCTTGAACTTGTGACGGTTCTCTTACGATGGCCCCGCCCTCGCGTCGGGTTTTCGGGCTCCAGCACCCCGCCGGCCCATCTACCTCCCGATTGCGTCGCCGGCGCCTTTTTGCGCTCGGCCTCGGCTCGGGACCATCGGCAAACTCGGGCAACCATCCTGCATCGACTCCCTGCGCGCAAGGCAGAAATCAGCAAGCGGCCGTGGTCCCCCAAGGGCTTTGATTCGAATCGAGCGACCCACGTCGCGAACTCGATGGTAGGGTCGGCCTCGTGAAGATTGGGACCGATCCGCGCCGTGGGCTGCCGGCCGTCGACCGGCTCGTAGCCGCCGTTCGAGGCGACGCCCCCGACCTCCCGAGCTGGGCGGCGACCGCCGGCGCACGCGCTGCCCTCGACGCCGCGCGGAACGCGGCATCCACACCGACGGGATCGCCTCCGATGCTCGCCGCACTCGCGCTGGAGGCCGCGCTGCACGCGCGCGCGCTGGCTGCTCCACATCCGCGCCGCGTCGTGAATGCGACGGGTGTCGTGCTCCACACCAATCTCGGGCGCGCCGTGATGGCGCGCGGCGCTGGCGAGGCCGCGCTCGAAGCGGCGACCCACTACGGCGATCTCGAACTCGATCTCGCAAGTGGTCGCCGCAGCGAACGCCTCGCCCCGCTCGGTCGCAAGCTCGCGCTGCTGGCGGGATGCGAGGCCGCGCTCGCGGTGAACAACAACGCGGCGGCGCTGCTGCTCGCGGTCGCAACGCTCGCGCGCGGTCGCGAAGTGATCGTGTCGCGCGGCGAGTTGGTCGAAATCGGCGGCTCGTTCCGGCTGCCCGACATTCTCGAAGCGGCGGGCGTGCGACTCGTCGAGGTCGGCACCACCAACCGAACACACGCGGAGGATTATCGCCGCGCACTGCGCCCCGAGACCGCGCTGTTGCTGAAAGTGCATCGCAGCAATTTCGAGCAGCGCGGCTACGTCGCGGAAGTCGAGGTCGCGACGCTCGCCGAAATCGCGCGCGACGGCGGCATTCCGCTCGTTGAGGATCTCGGTAGCGGCACGCTCGTCGATCTGCGCGAGTTCGGAATGCCCGATGAAAGTTACGCGCCGGAACGGTTGCGACTCGGCGCCGACGTCGTCTGCTTCTCGGGGGATAAATTGTTTGGCGGACCGCAGGCCGGAATCCTGCTCGGCAGAGCGCATTACATCGACGCGATGCGAAAGCATCCGCTCGCGCGCGCGCTGCGACTCGACAAGATGGCAATTGCCGCGCTCGATTGGACGGCGTGCGCAATGCTCGCGGGCGATGCCTTCGAAGCGCTGCCGGCATTGCGACAACTGCGCGAGTCCGCGATCGCGGTCGAGCAGCGCGCTCGTTCGCTCGCCGCGTCGCTCGTGCCTGCGCTCGGGGCGACGGGCTGGCATCTCGAAGTGATCGAGACGCGCGCGCCCGTCGGCGGTGGCTCGCTGCCTGGATTCGAATTGACGTCGTGGGCCGTCGCGCTTCGATCTGACGGATCGATGGGCAGTGCCGACGCATTCGCCGCGCGTTTGCGCAGCGCAGCTGTGCCGGTGATTGCGCGCGTCGCCGCAGATGTCGTGTTGCTCGATGCGCGCACGCTGCTCGACGGCGACGCAGAGGCGATCGAAGCAGCCATCATGAACGCGCTGCAAGGTGGAACGCGTTGATCCCGGCGGGGGCTTCGGGTACCGTGCCTCGACGCCAATTCGTGATGTTGAACTCACCGGTCCTGGTGCTCAATCGATCCTACTTGCCGGTCCATGTGACGTCGGTGCGGCGAGCGTTTTCTCTGGTGTACCAAGGAATTGCGCGGGTGGTCGATGGCGAATACCGCACCTTCGACTTCGAGCAGTGGAGCGGTCTTCGAGTGCTCAATGCGCAATCGAACGGATACGACCGCCGCCAGAACGGCCACGAGCTTCGCGCCGTGCACAACGGTGACGTTCCGCACGGCGATGGAATCGAATCGATCGGCACCAGTCGCGGTCGGCTGCCGGCGCCGCGCGTGATCGTGCTCACCGTCTTCGATCGCGTTCCGCGCCGGCATGTGCGCTTCAGCCGTGTCAACGTGATGACGCGCGATGGTTTCACCTGCCAGTACTGCGGCGTTCGTCCGCCGCGCTCGCAGCTCAATCTCGATCACGTCGTTCCGCGTGCGCACGGCGGGCGCAGCACCTGGGAAAACGTCGTCGTGAGCTGTCTCGACTGCAATCGTCGCAAGGGTGGACGCACGCCCGAACAGGCCGGCTTGCGTTTGCTGCACGCGCCGGCGCGCCCGCGCTGGACGCCGCTCGCGACGCTTTCGCTCGCCCATATCCGCCACGACGAATGGCGTCCCTTCTTGCGCGTGGTCGAGGGCTCGCTCGCGCGCGAGTCGCGGCACTAGGTCGTCTGGGATCCGCATGAGTCTTGGAGCAGCATGAGCCATACGGGAGAAGCCAGGCCGCCGACGGGTGCTCATCGCGCGCTTCCCCGCTCCTATGGATCGGGTCCGCGCCTGGTCGCGGTGGGTGGCGGCAAGGGCGGCGTCGGCAAGACGCTGGTCGTCGCGAATCTGGCCGCCGCGCTCGCGCAGCAGGGCCGCCGCGTGGTGGTCGTCGATACCGATCTCGAAGGCGCGAACCTGCATACCGTTCTCGGTGTCAATGCGCCGCGCGCGAGCCTCGCCGACTTCGTCGCGAAGCGCGAAGCCGATCTCCGCAAGCTGCTCGTCGACACGCCGATTCCCGGTCTGCGCTTGATCGCGGGCACGCATGGACATCTCGGCGCGCCGCAGCCGCGATCGTTCCGTCGCGTCGCGCTGCTGAGTGAACTGCGCAAGCTGCCCGCCGACTTCGTGCTGGTGGATCTCGGTGCGGGCACGCATCCCTCCGTGATGGACTACTTCCTGGTCGGCGACGACGGCATCCTGGTGCTGACGCCCGAGCCCACGTCGGTCGAGAACGCGTACTCGTTCCTGCGTGCCGCGTTCTATCGCCGCCTGCGCCTCGCGATGACGAGCGAATCGGCTCGCGCGTTGGTGCATCAGGCGATGGACCAGGGCAACGAGCGCGGCATCCGCACGCCGCTCGACCTGCTCCGCGAAGTGCGTGCGATCGCACCCGAAGAAGGGCTGCGTCTCACCGCCGCGATCCAGGGTTTCCGACCGCGCATCATCGTGAACTCGGTGCGCTCTGCAGAGGACGTGCGACTCGGCTTTGCGGTGCGCAGCGTCTGTCGAAAATATTTTGGCATCGCCGCCGAGTACGCCGGCTATGTGAACTACGACGAAGCCGTCACGCAGGCGATCCGCCAGCGTCGTCCCGTCGTGGTGTCGCATCCGAACTCGGACGCGGCGGTGTATCTCGCGCGGATCGCGCGCAAACTGCTCTCCCCCAGCGGGCCCGGCCGCGGACGCAGCACGCGCGCAGCGCGCGAAACCGCTCCGGTTGGCTTTGCGACGAGGCGACCCACGCTATGAGCGCCTTCGACGAACTCGACCACTACGACGTGCTCGAGGTCGAACCCGACGCGTCGGCCGACGAGATCGAGCGCTCGTACCGCGTGCTCTTCGCCGCCTACGAAAGCGATTCGCTCGCGACCTACTCGATGTTCGGCGCCGACGAAGCGGAGCAACTGCGAGATCGCATCGACCAGGCGTATCGCGTGCTCTCCGATCCCGCGTTGCGCCGTTCCTACGACGCCGAGCGCGCCGGCGAGATGCCGGCGGACGATGAGTACGGCGACGAGCCGGTGGTGCTCGCACCGCTCAGCGATGGCCTCGCGCAACCGCTCGCCGAACCGCGCTCGCGCGTCGTGCCGACTTTCGATCAAATGGACGACGTTGCGGAAGCGGAGTCCGATGAAGAGGCGGTGTGGGACGGCCCGCGCCTGCGCCGCGCGCGCCTGCTGCGCGGTGTCGAGGTGGAGGATGTCGCGGCCGCCACCAAGATCGGTACGGCCTATCTGCGCTCGCTCGAAGAAGATCGCTTCGACGATCTGCCCGCCGTCGTCTATGTGCGCGGCTTCGTCGCCGCCTATGCGCGCTTTCTCGGTCTCGACGCCAACGCCGTATCGCGTAGCTATGCGCAGCGATTCGAAGAGCACCGTCGCGCCAAACCGCGCGGCCGCCTGCTCGGCCGGCGATAACGCCTCCCGCATTGCTGCACCTCGCGGTGGACGAGAGCCTGGCTGGGCAGCGACTCGACCAGGCGCTCGCGCAACTCGCCGGTGTACCGCGCGCGCAGGCGCAGCGTTGGATCGAAGCGGGTCGCGTCGCGGTCAACGGCGGCAGCGCGCGCGCGTCGCAGCGCGTCGCCGCGGGCGCAGAGATCGCGGTCGATCCGCCTGAAGCGGCGCCGCTGGCTGCGCTCCCCGAAGCGATACCGCTCGCGATCCTGCACGAGGACGCGGACCTGATCGTGATCGACAAACCGGCGGGTCTCGTCGTGCATCCGGCGCCGGGGCATCCGGGCGGCACGCTCGTGAACGCGCTGCTGTACCACTGTCGCGATCTCGCCGGCATCGGCGGCGTGCTGCGGCCGGGCATCGTGCATCGACTCGATCGCGGCACGTCGGGCGTGCTGGTCGCGGCGAAGCGCGATGCCGCGCACGTCTCGCTCGCTGCGCAGTTCCACGATC
>JANNKU010000022.1:0-38950 GCA_031396445.1 Deltaproteobacteria bacterium
GCAAGATCCACGAACTGGATGCACTGGTGCTCGCGACCGGTTTCGCGGTGGGGCTCGCGTCGGCGCCGTTCCCGATCACCGGTCGCGGCGGGCGCACGCTCGATCACGCATGGAAGGACGGCGCGGTTGCCTACAAAGGCATGACCGTCGCGGGCTTCCCGAACTGGTTCATCCTGATGGGGCCCAACACCGGTCCGGGACACACTTCGGTGCTCGTCTACACGGAAGCGCAGATCGCGCACGTACTCGGCGCGATCGAGAAGCTCCGCCGCGAAGGCCACAAGTGGGTCGACGTTCGCCAGCCGGTGCAGGATCGCTACAACGCCGGCATCCAGGGCCGCATGAAGTACACGGTCTGGTCGAGCGGCTGCAAGAGCTGGTACATCTCGAAGGACGGCGCCAACCACGCGCTCTACCCGGGCCTTGCCGCCGAATACGCCGCACGCGCGCGCCGCTTCGATCCCGCCGACTACGAGATCGCTCGAGGCTGACGCAGAGTTACGTCAGCAGCACGATCTTGCCGGTGACGCGTCCGGTCTGCGAGAGCGCGTGCGCCTGCTCCGCTTCGGCCAGTGCGAAGCGCTGCGCGATGTTCACCTTCACCTTGCCGGCGCTGATGGCGCTCACCAAATGCGCGAGCCGCTCGCGCGTCGGGCGGCCGAGCACCGCCTTCGACGAGAAGGGCGGAACGAAGAGCTGGGCGATGTTGCCGATCGATTCGCCGCTGACGATCACGTGGCGCCCGCCCTTTTGCAGCAGCGCGCGACAACCCGCGCCGGAATAGGTGCCGATGCAATCGACGACCACCTGGTACGGACCGTGTTGCACCGCTTGCTCGAGCGCATCGCCGCTGCCGTAGTCGAGCACGAAATCGGCGCCGAGGCCGCGCACGAGCGCCTCGTTCTTCGCCGAACACACCGCGACGACGCGGGCGCCACAGACGTGTTTCGCGATCTGCAGCGCGAGCTGCCCGACACCGCCGGATGCGCCGAGGATCAGCGCGTTCTGGCCGGCCGCGAGATGGCCGAGCTCGATCACCGACATCCATGCCGTCACGCCGGCGACGGGCAGGGCGCCCGCGACTTCGATGTCGAAATCCGCCGGCAGCACGCAGAGCTGATCCGCACGCACGAAGACGATGTCCGCATACGAGCCGCGCTGCCGGCGTGAGAAGTTGGTGCCACCGACGACGCGATCGCCCGGCTTCACGCCGCTCACCTTCGCGCCGACGGCATCGATGACGCCGGCGAAGTCCACGCCGACCACGACCGGCGGCGGCGGAGCGAGGAGTTGCGCCGCGAGTCGCAGCGGACCCTTCTCGCGCATCTTCCAATCGACGGGGTTCACGCCGATCGCTTGCACCGCAACGCGCACTTCGTCCGCGCGCGGTTCCGGGGTCGGCATCTCGACGAGCGCGAGCGGCTCGCCTTTACTCCACGAAGCTTGCGCCATCAATTTCACGAAGGGACCTCATGTCGGGCGCGACGCGCGCGACAGTCGCACGGACACCGATGGTTGGACAAGCGGATTCGGCGCTGCCAGAGCGCGAAGCGCGACGCGGTTGGGTAGGCTGGGCGACGGATTCGCCGAAAGGACATCGCAGTGCTGCGCAAACTCGGAATCGCGTTGCTGGTGCTCGTCGCTCTCGCGGGCGCCGCGGTGTGGTGGGCCAAAAAAAATCTTGTGGCGACGTCGGCCGCGCCTGCAGAACTCGCGCGCGTTGCGGATCCGAGTTCGGCGCGCACGCTGCCCGGTGGTGGTGATCTGGTTGGCTACACCGGTCGCTACGGCTCGCACGTCTGGCTCGGCATTCCGTATGCGCAGCCGCCCGTCGGCGACCAGCGTTGGCGCGCGCCGACGGCGCCGACAGCGTGGAGTGGCACGCGCGAGGCGCTCGCGTTCGGCAATCGCTGCCCGCAGTTCGCGAGTCCGTTCGCGGGCGTTTCGGATATTCCGATCGGCGCGATGACGGGTTCCGAGGACTGTCTCTTCCTGAACGTCTACGCGCCGCGGATGGAACGCGCCGCTGCTGCACAGGCGAAGCTTCCCGTGATGGTCTGGATCCATGGCGGCGGCAACGTGATCGGCTTGTCGGACTTCTATGACGGCGGGCGCCTCGCGCAGACGCACGACGTCGTCATCGTGACGCTCAACTACCGACTCGGCCCGCTCGGCTGGT
This sequence comes from Deltaproteobacteria bacterium, assembly GCA_031396445.1. GTDB lineage: Bacteria > Myxococcota_A > UBA9160 > UBA9160 > PR03 > PR03. The sequence goes on from JANNKU010000022.1 coordinate 2,180, forward strand.
TCCGCCACGCAGCGCTACGCGAAGGTGCGACGCCGGAGGAGCAGTCGGGCAACTTCGCGACGCTCGATCTGATTCGTGCGCTCGAGTGGGTGAAGGGCGACATCGCGGCGTTCGGCGGCGATCCCGGCAACGTGACGATCTTCGGCGAATCAGCGGGCGGCACCAATGTGTTTACGCTGCTGCTGTCGCCGCTCGCAAGCGGACTCTTCCACCGCGCGATCGTCGAGAGCGGCAGCACCGGCATCGACACGCTCGCCGAGGCCGAGCACTTCCACGACGACGCCGAGCCGGGGCATCGGCGCTCGTCGAACGAAACGCTTGCGCGGCTGCTCATCGCCAACGACAAAGCGATCGATCGGGCGGCGGCGAGAGCGCAGATCGCGTCGCTGCCGCCGGCCGAGATCGCGAGTCTGCTGCGCACCAGGACGCCCGAGCAACTCTTCGCCGCCTATGAGCGCGAACCAACCGAAGGTCTGCTCGACATGCCGCGCGTCTTCGCCGACGGCGTCGTGCTGCCGACCGAAGACCCGATCGCGCTACTGGGGCGGGCTGACGGCTGGAATCGCGTGCCGGTGATGGCCGGCACCAATCACGACGAGAACAAGCTCTTCCTGTTCGTGAATCCCGAGTTCGTGAAGCGCTGGTTCGACGTGATCCCGCAGGTGAAGGAACCGCATCTCTTCCAGGCGACCGCCGACGCGCAGAGTGCGATGTGGAAGGCGACTGGCGCCGATGGTCCCGCCGCGGCGATGTGGAACACGCAGCCGAACGTCTTCGTGTACCGCTTCGATTGGGACGAGGAGCCGACTCTGCTGGGCATCAACCTAGGCGCGTATCTCGGCGCCGCGCATGGCTTCGAGATTCCGTTCGTGTTCGGTCACTGGGATCTCGGCAAGCAGGGCAACGTGATCTACACCGAAGCGAATCGCCCCGGTCGTGAAGCGCTCGCCGAAGCGATGATGTCGTACTGGGCAAATTTTGCGTGGACCGGCGATCCCGATCGCGGTCGCAACAACGACAAGCCCGCGTGGAGCGCGTGGGACGGCAAGCCGGGCGCACCCAAGTACATGATTCTCGATACACAGGACGGAGGCGGCTCACGCATGGGCTCCGTGCCCGTCACCCGCGAATCCGTCATCCAGTCCGTAGCCGCCGACCCGCGCCTCACCTCACAGCGCGAGCGCTGCCTCGTCTACCGCGAACTCGCCCGCTGGTCCCGCGGCTTCACCGAAGCCGACTACACCACCGCCTGCGGTGAGAAAGGGGACGGTCCTCGTGGGTGACTGGCTGGCGACTCGAGGGACAGGCTTGGACGCGAGGGTGTCCCCTTACTCATCGGCCCGTCAACGATGAGGACCGTCCCCTTTCTCACCGAGAAGCGGGCGGATGCGTTGGTGGTGTTCGGGGCTACTGGGGATCTCGCGTTCAAGAAGATTTTTCCGTCGTTGCATGCGATGGCGCGGCGGGGGCGACTCGATGTGCCGGTGGTGCTGGTGGGTCGCGAGGACGCGCCGCTCTCGCAGTTGGTGGCGCGCGCGCGGGATAGCGTCGAGAAGCACGGCGGCGGCGTCGATGACGCGGCGTTCGCGACGCTCACGCGCATGCTGCGCTACGTCGGCGGCGACTACGCGAGCGATCGCTTCTTCGAGCTGCTGCGCAGCACGCTCGATGGCGCGGAACGCCCGCTCTTCTATCTCGCGATTCCGCCGAGCGCGTTCTCGACGGTGGTCGATGGACTCGGTCGCGCCGGCTGCGCAAAGGAAGGCGCGCGCATCGTCGTCGAAAAGCCCTTCGGTCGCGACCTCGCCTCGGCGGTCGAACTCAACCAGACGCTGCACCGACTCTTTCCGGAGTCGGCGATCTTTCGCGTCGATCACTTCCTCGGCAAGGAGCCGGTGCTGAACCTGCTCTACTTCCGCTTCGCGAACTCGTTCCTCGAGCCAATCTGGAATCGCCAGCACATCGAGCAGGTGCAGATCACGATGGCCGAGAGCTTCGGCGTGCAGGGGCGCGGGAAGTTCTACGAAGAAGTCGGCGCGATTCGCGACGTCGTGCAGAACCACTTGCTGCAAGTCGTCGCGCTGCTCGCGATGGAGCCGCCGACCAGCGGCTTCGCCGATGCGATCCGCGACGAGAAGGTGAAGGTGCTGAAGGCGATCCACCCGCTCTCGCCGCAGCAACTCGTGCGCGGCCAGTTCCGCGGCTATCGCGAAGAAGCCGGCGTCGCTGCCGACTCGCAAGTCGAGACATACGCGGCGCTTTCGCTCGACATCGATTCGTGGCGCTGGGCCGGCGTGCCATTCCTGATTCGCACCGGGAAATCACTGCCAGTCACCGCGACCGAAGTGCGTGTCACCTTGCGACGCCCGCCGCAACACGTCTTTGCCGGCATCGAGATGGAGCAGGGCACGCCGAACTATCTGCGCTTTCGGCTCGGGACCGACGCCGAGATCGCGATCGGCGCGCGCACGCGCAAACCGGGCGACGACCCGCGCGACGGCATCGCCGGCGAGACCGTCGAGCTCTTCGTGTGCGCGAACAGCGGCGAAGGACTCGAGCCCTACGAGCGCCTGCTCGGCGACGCGATGGAAGGCGACCCGACACTCTTCGCGCGTCAGGACGAAGTGGAAGAGGGCTGGCGCATCGTCGACCCGCTGCTCACGCAGGCATCGCCCGTGAAACTCTACGAACCGAAGAGCTGGGGACCGCGCGAGGCAGACGCGCTGGCGCCGGGCGGCTGGCACGAGCCGGGACCGGCGGTTTGTAGCTGAGCGCTAGATCAACGGATCAGGACGACGTCGGGCAGCGCCTCGAAGTCTGCGTCTCCAGTGATCAACCGAGCGCCGTGATGGCGAGCGGTTGCGTAGATCAGCGCGTCCGTCATTGCGAGCCGATGCGCGAGTGCGATGTCGGCGGCTTCGAGCGCGAGCGAGACATCCACCGGCACGATACGAGCGCGGTGCATCGACGCGACGCCATCGACTGCTTGCTCCTCCGACAGGTCGCGACGGAGCACTTTGAAGACTTCGTAGATCTGGATCGCAGAGACGATCTGCGACTCGCGACCTTCGATGTATCGAGCGAACGCGGCAGCGCGAGGGCGGTCAGCCAGGTACTCGATCCACGCACTCGAATCGACGAGGATCAGAGCCGGTCTTTCTTCTCTCGCAGGCCGCGGGTGCTGACGCCGCGCGCGATTCCGCGCTTCTCGCGAAGCGGTCGCTGCGGGACCAGATAGAGGACGCCGCTCTTCTCGAGCACCGTGAACTTGGTTCCGGGCACCAGCCCAAGCCGCTCGCGCGCGCCGCGCGGGATCACCAGCTGATATTTGGTGGACAAAGTGGCGGTTTCCATTGCCACGCCACCCTATCGATCGAAGATCGGTAAGTCAAACGCCGCAGGCGACCTACGCGCGCCGCCGCCGGGCACTGAGCGCCGCCACACCCGCTGCCAACAGCAGCAGACTCGCGGGCTCCGGCACGCCGACCAGTCGCAGCGCGTAGAGGCTCTGATTCAGCCCCGCGCCATCGTCCGACACCAGGAGCAGATTGCGATCGCCGTTCGCGAGCAGTGGCCCGAGTGCGATGCCTTCGAAGTTGTCGTCCGGGAAGAGACCTTCCCAGAGCAGCGTCTTCGAGGCGAAGTTCACGCCGATGCTGGTCAGCGAGGCGACTGCGGTGACGTCGCTCGCGCCAGAGAAATCCACCAGGTAGATGCGGTTGCGGAGGTCGATGTCGGGATAGGAGATGAGCCCCGCGCTGCGCTCGAGCACCAGCAACTGGCCGCCCGGCAGCGCGACGAGATCCGAGACGCCGCCATTGGTGTTGCCGGCTGTGCCGGGAACGGTGTCACCCGTGACGCGGTACGCGAATTGCGCCGTGGGCGTGAGATCGGGCGCGAGCTGCTGCAGCCGGATGCGCGTGCTCGAGGTGCCCGCGCCGCTCGCACCATCGACCGTCAGCGCTTCCTCGTTCGTCGTCCACAGCATCCCCGTGTCGGGTGCGCTGGTGAGCGACTCCCAGCCGAGGTTCGCGCGCTGATTCGCGAACACTGCGAGTGCGGGCGAGGAGCCGGGGCCGACCTCTGCGAGCGTGCGACCGGTGCTGAGCGAATGCTCCCGCAACGTCGGGCCGCGCTCGTCCGAGACGAAGACGGTGGTGCCGCTGGCGCCGAGCGCAACGCCCTCGATGTCGCGCGCCACCGGGAACGGCGTGCCATTGCTCTGTGTCAGCGCGAGCGACGACACCGTGGTGGCATTCGTGATCTCGCCGCTGACGCTGTCGATGCCGACCGAGAGGCGGTAGAGGCGCGGCTGATCATCCGACACCGCGAGGAAGTCCGACGTGCCCGGCACCCAGGTGACACCGCTCAGTTCATGCGGCACGACGCCGGCGCCATCCACGAGTTCGACCGCGCCCTGGCCCGGGTCGATGATCGAGAGGGCCGATGCGAAGGCGGGTGTGAAGAGTGCGAGGAGGAATGCGGCGAGGAGTGAAGGGCGCGGCAGCGGCAAGGTTGGCTCCAGGTTCAGCGAGGGTGCAAGGAGGGGCGAATTCAGACGGGGACGTTGATTGCGTGCATTGCGTCGGGGATGGCCTTTGCATCGTCGGGCAGCTCGCTTCGCGACGCAATGCACGCAATCAACGTCCCCGCTCGAGACGTCCCCGCTCGATCCTCGCTCAGGCGCGCAGCAGGCCGCGCCCGGTGATCAGCGGCAAGTCGAGTGCAGAAAGCAGGCCCGGCGGCGCGTCGCAGACGGCGGGGATTGCGTTCACGAGGCGTGTCGCGGTGAGCACCACGCCCCCGACGGCGTGATCGCCGTGCTCGTCCCAGAACTCGTACTCGCAGCGCATGCCGGGAACGCCTTTGATCAGCACGCGATACGAGCCGTTGCCCTTCGGCCAGCCAGGCGCGAGGTCGTCGTCCATCCGTGTCACGTGTTCGACCACCAACACCGATTTGCCGCCGACGATGCCGCGCACTTCGAAGCGCAGCGCTGCCGTCGTGCCGGGCTCGATCGCGTGGCCCTGGATGTCGAGCCGCTTCGTCGCGGGCAAACGCTCGCTCCACTCTTCGATGCGATCGAGCGTGAGACCGAGACCTTCGGCGAGCAACTTGATCGTGCCGCCCCATGCGAAGCCGAGCGCACCGGGCATCAACAAGATCGGCTTCGCATCGAGCGCCTTGCCGAAGCCCATCGTGTCGAAGAGCACTTCGGGTTGTGCGTAGGTGGCGTAGTTGATGATCTCCTGGATGCGGATTTCTTCCCAGGTGCCGCAGAGGCCCGAGAGCACGAGCGGCAGGATGTCGTTCGCGAAGCCGGGATCGATGCCGTTCGTGAAGAAGGATGACTCGCCCTTCGCGCAGCCGGCTTCGAGTTGCGACGTCACGCGCTCGCCGAGTGCGCGCGGATGCACGAGCCCCACCACCGAACTCGATACGACGTTCTTGCCCGACGCCAAAATGCGTGCGATGTCCTTCACCGCGTCGAACGGCCGGCGATCGGCCGTCGCGGTGTAGACGACGCAATCCGCGTCCATCGCGAGCAGCGCATCGACATCGCGCGTGGCGCGCACGCCGGTCGCGGGTCGCTCGCAGAGATCGCCGGCGTCCATGCCGTCTTTCGCTTCGGAGCTGACGAAGACACCAACGAGCGTCAGCTCCGGGTGATCGAGAATCTGGCGCAGTGCGTAGCGGCCGACGTTGCCGGTGCTCCATTGGATGACGCGGTAGGGCATGAGCGTTGCTCCTTCGCGCGGCATCGTAGGTCAGTTGCGCGCCGGGTCGCTCTCCGCGCCGAGTTGCTTGTGCAGACGCACGTCGCACTCCGGGCAGATGCCGTGGACGAGTCGAGGCGAATCGCCGCCACGCAACAGATCCGTGCGCGCGACGACGGCTTCGGCGTCGAGCCATTCGTGAGAGGGAAGTTCCACGCGCATGCAGAAGGAACACGAGGCCAGCTCTGACCGCGAGCGCGTCTCGTGCAGATCGAGAGCGCGGAATCGCGGCCGGGTTTCTGCGCGCAGCAACACGCTTCGAAATTCAATTGCGTTGGCGTAGCCGGGCACGATCTCGAGGCGCATGTAGCGCTCCAGCTCGGGCGAATCGCAGCGGAAGAGCACGGGGACCGTCGCGTTCGTCGCGCGCGCCTTGCCGATCAGCAGCCGGTAGATCAACCGCGTCTCCTCTCCCGCGATGAAATCGAAGAGCGGCGCGCCGAGGACGTCCGTGCCGCAGAGCGAGCGCGCATCGTTGGCGATCGCGAAGGCATCCCAATTTCCGCCGACGTAGGTGATGACGTCGCTCCGATCGATCGACCAGAGGCTGGCTCGGCCCGGGATGCTCACGCGACCTCCAAAGTGACTCGGATGTGCGTCTACACATCCTCGCGGCGCGCACAGTAGCGCCGGAACTCGAGGCGCGGCCATCGGCATGGCGGGATTTGTGATCGTCGCGCGCTTTGACCGCAGCTGTCAAAGCTCTCGAACATGCTCCGAACCGTCCCCCCGATGCGGCCTACGCAACGGCGCGGCGACCGGGTCGGAATTCGCGGCGTTGGCACCCACGCGCTCCGGCCCGGTCGTCTGCGCCAACGCGCGGCGCTCGACCCGCGCGTCGCGGCGCGGTAGAAGACGGGAGCAACGAGGTTTCGCCGCTGGCGGGAGTCACACCACCGTGTCCGAGTCCAATGCATTGGCCGCGTGGGCCGCGTCTGCTCCCGATCCGCTGCTGCTCGCCGCGATCCTCGCGGTCGCGGCGCTCGTGCTCGTCGCGCTCGGCTTCGCGCTCGGCGCCACGACCACGCGCGCCTCGCTAGTCGCCGCACTCGCGCGCGCCGGCCAGAACGAGACGACACTGCGCGACGCCTTCAAGGCGCTCTCCGCCGACGCGCTGCGCGACAGCAACGCGTCCTTTCTCGCGCTCGCGAAAGAGCGCCTCGGCGCCGAGCGCGAACTCACCGCCGCCGAACTCGACAAGCGCACGCAAGCGATCGACGCGCTCGTGAAGCCCGTCACCGACACGCTCGGCAAAGTCGATGCGCAGTTGCGCGAAGTCGAAAAGGAACGCCGCGGCGACTATAAGTCGATCACGAAGCACCTCGAGCAGATGGCGCTGTCGAGCGGCCTGCTGCAGAGCGAGACGCGGAACCTGGTGACGGCGCTGCGCTCGCCGAGCGTGCGCGGCCAGTGGGGCGAGATCCAATTGCGCCGCGTCGTCGAGATGGCCGGCATGCTCGATCACTGCGACTTCAGCGAACAGGCGACGCTCGACACCGAAGAGGGACGCCTGCGCCCGGACCTGTTGCTGCACCTGCCGGGCGGCAAGCACGTCGTGATCGATGCAAAGGCGCCGCTCGCCGCATACATCGACGCCGTCGAAGCGGTGGACCCCGAAACGCGCGCCGCCAAGCTGAAGGATCACGCCCGCCAGGTGCGCGATCACATCACCAAGCTCGGTGCGAAGAAGTACTGGGCGGAACTCACGCCGACGCCCGAGTTCGTCGTGCTCTTCCTGCCCGGCGAAACCTTCTTCCACGATGCGCTGCAACACGATCCGTCCCTGCTCGAATACGGCGTCGAGCAGAAGGTGATCCCCGCGAGTCCGACGACCTTGATCGCGCTGCTGAAGACCGTCGCGTACGGCTGGCGGCAAGAGAAGCTCGCGGAGAATGCGGAGGAGATCTCGAAGCTCGGGCGCGAACTCTATGAGCGCGTCGTCACGATGGCGGAACACTTCGCGCGGCTCGGCGAGCGACTCGACGGCGCCGTCGATGCGTACAACAAGACGGTGGGCACGATGGAGAGCCGCGTGCTGGTGAGTGCGCGGCGATTCCGCGAGCTGGGTGCGGCGACGGGCGAGGAGATGCCGGAGGCGGAGGTGGTGGAGCGGAAGGCGCGGGAGTTGCGGGGTGGGGAGAGTGGGGAGTAGGAGCGCGATCGGTGGTACGCGACGCGCACGTTGACTTCAACTGCTACGTGGCCGTGCGACGCCAAAGCCGCGGATCACGACGGAAGTGCAAGCAGCGGAGTATCTCGATCCGATCTCGATGCGTCTGGTAGACGAGCGCATACGGAAACTGGTGCAGATAGGCGCGCCTCACTCCGCGATGAACAGGCGCGTGCATTCCCGGATGGCGTTCGATCCGGCCGATGACATGCGCCACGTCGTCGAGGAAAGCGTTCGCGAGCAGCGATGCTGCTCTGGCTTTCGTACCAGATGGCAGCGGCTTCGATGTCCCGGTCTGCCTCGTCAGCGAGAACCGCCGAGAGCATCGGCGACTACCGCCGCATCCTTTCGAGCGCTTCTCGCCAGGGAATCGCAGACTCTGGATTCCGCTCGAGGTGGTCGATCGATTCGTCGATCGCGTCGCGCTGCGCCTGCGTCAGCGGAGGCAGGGTCGCTTCGTCGAGCCAAGGACCTTCGAGCAGCGTGATCTGCTCGATCACGTCGTCGAGCTTGCAGTCGTCGGGCAGACGATCGAGCAGCGCTCTCACTGCTTCTTTCGCACCCATGATCAACTCCATGCTGGGTCTCCGCGGGACCGCGGGGCGAGTGCTGCGCAACGTAGCTCAGGCTCCGAAGCGCATGCGAGGTACTCGCAGGGTTGACCCATCGCGACCGTCATCGTGTGTACAATCGTTCGCCCTGAGTGCGCGAGGTCGATGACGATGGCGATTTACGAGATCACTCCGGAAGAGCTCGTCGCGATCCCGCAGACGAGCTTCGCCGAGGCGGGTCTGTTCGAGCGCACCGATCTGCAACGCCTGCTGCGCGAGCAGATCGAGATTCTCTCGCCCGATACGCTCGTCCTCGCCGAGGAATTCGCAGACTGGCAGGACTCGAAGCGGCGCATCGATCTGCTCGGCATCGATCGCGACGCGAACCTCGTCGTGATCGAGCTGAAGCGCACGGAAGACGGCGGCCACATGGAGCTCCAAGCGCTTCGTTACGCCGCGATGGTGTCAACGATGACCTTCGAGCGCGCAGTCTCGGCCTTCGCGGGTCATCTTGGCATCGAGCTGGATGACGCACAGGCGCGGTTGCTCGAGTTCCTGCGTTGGGACGGGCCCGATGAGGAGCGCTTCGCCCAGGACGTGCGGATTCTGTTGGCGTCGGCGGAGTTCTCCAAGGAACTCACGACTGCGGTGCTCTGGCTCAATCAACGCGACCTCGACATTCGCTGTATTCGGCTTCGGCCATACCGCGACGGATCGCGTGTGCTGCTCGATGTCGCCCAGGTGCTGCCGCTGCCCGAAGCGGAGCAGTACCAGGTACGGCTGCGCGAGAAGGAGAAGCGGGAGCGGGTGAGCGGGCGGGCGCTGACGCCCGACCAGTTCTTTGCCGAGCTCGCGACCGAGGGAGCTGACGAATCCGTCGCGAGAACGCTGACGACATGGGCGGTTGCGCAAGGACTCCATCTTCGCTGGCCGCGTGGCACCCAGCGGCGCAGCGTTCGCGCGTTGCTCGTGTTCGGCGCCGCTGCCGATCGCTACGGCCTGATGATCCTCCGCACGTCGGGCGTCCTGGTGATGCCGGCCGACAGGCTGAAGCGCAAGAACGCGCTCTCGGATGGCAAGCTTCTCTCTGCCTACCAGGACGCCCTCGTTGCGATTCCCGGCATCGAGCTCGCAGGTGAACGCGATGTGAGACCGCGGTTCTCGATCGCGTGCCTGAAAGATCCCACTGCGATGTCGCAGTTCCAGTCTGCGATGGGCGGCTTCGTCGCAGGCATCAAGGCCTGGTACGACGAGCGGGACATCAAACCGTCACCGCCAGACGACGCCGACGACGACGAGTAGATACGAACAACGGGGGACTCTGCATTGGCAGCGCGCAGAACGAAGCGAAGCGGTGAATCGGGCAAGTTGCGAGGCAGCTCCAACGGCGCCCCGCTCGGCTTCGAAGCCCAGCTCTGGGCCGCCGCTGATGCGCTGCGCAACAACATGGACGCCGCCGAGTACAAGCACGTCGTGCTCGGCTTGATCTTCCTCAAATACATCTCCGACGCCTTCGAATCGAAACACGCCGAGCTCGAAGCCGAGAAGGCCGCCGGCGCCGATCCCGAAGATCGCGACGAGTACCGCGCCGCGAGCATCTTCTGGGTGCCGAAGGAAGCGCGCTGGTCGCATCTGAAAGCGAGCGCGCCACAGCCGACGATCGGCACGCTCGTAGACGACGCGATGACCGCGATCGAGCGCGACAACCCGTCGCTGAAGGCCACGCTGCCGAAAGACTTCGCGCGCCCCGGCCTCGACAAGCAGCGCCTCGGCCAGCTCATCAACCTGGTGAGCGACATCGCGCTCGGCACCGCCGCCGACCGCGCGAAGGACACGCTCGGCCGTGTCTACGAATACTTCCTCTCGCGCTTCGCGAGCGCCGAAGGCAAGAGCGGCGGGCAGTTCTACACACCGAGCCACGTCGTGCGCGTACTGGTCGAAATGCTCGCGCCGTACAAGGGCCGCGTCTACGACCCGTGCTGCGGCTCGGGCGGCATGTTCGTCAGCTCCGAGAAGTTCATCGAATCGCATCGCGGCAAGCTCGGCGACATCTCCATCTACGGCCAGGAAAGCAACTACACCACCTGGCGACTCGCGAAGATGAACCTCGCGATCCGCGGCATCGACGCGCAGATCGGCCACGGCGACACCTTCCACGCCGACGCGCATCCAGATCTCAAGGCCGACTACGTCCTCGCCAACCCGCCCTTCAACGACAGCGACTGGCGCGGCGCGCTGCTGAAGGACGACAAGCGCTGGGTCTACGGTCCTCCGCCCGCCGGCAACGCGAACTACGCCTGGGTGCAGCACTTCATCCATCACCTCGCGCCCAGTGGTTTGGCGGGCTTCGTGCTCGCGAACGGCTCGATGTCGAGCAACCAGTCGGGCGAGGGCGAAATCCGCAAGGCGATCATCGAGGCGGATCTGGTGGACTGCATGGTCGCGCTGCCGGGCCAGCTCTTCTACTCGACACAGATTCCGGTTTGCCTGTGGTTCCTCGCGCGGAGCAAGAAGAATGGAAGGTTCCGGGATCGGCGCGGGGAGACGTTGTTCATCGATGCACGGAAGATGGGGTCGATGGTGGATCGGGTGCATCGGGAGATGACGGATGCGGATGTTGCGAGGATTGCGGGGACGTATCACGCGTGGCGTGGGGATGAGGGTGCGGGGGAGTACGCGGACGTCGCGGGGTTTTGTAAGGCGGCGAAGGTCGAGGAGATCCGGAAACACGGGCATGTGTTGACGCCAGGGCGGTATGTCGGGGCGGAGGCGGCGGAGGAGGATGGGGAGCCGTTCGAGGAGAAGATGAAACGGCTTGCCTCAACACTGCGCGAGCAGCAGGTCGAGGCTGCGAAACTGGATGCGGTCATTTCCACCAACCTGAGGGAGCTTGGGTTTGGCGGCTAAGAAGAAGACCACAGAGGGCTCGGCCATGGCCGATGGCGGAATCATCATCCCCCGTGACTATGCGGACTGGCTGGCCAGCCTGAAGTCTCGCATCTCCGGTGCGCGGCAGCGGGCCACCCTGGCCGTCAATCAGGAGCTGGTGCGGCTCTATCACCAAATCGGCACTGAGATTCTGCAGCGGCAGACCCGTCAGGGCTGGGGTGCCAGAGTGATCGACCGTCTGGCCGCCGACCTCCGCGAAGCCTTCCCGGAAATGAAAGGCTTCTCCAGCTCGAACCTGAAATACATGCGGTTCTTCGCCGAAAAATGTCCCGCCGGCCTAATCGGTCAGCAGCCTGCTGACCAATTGCCCTGGTTCCACGTCGTCACTCTCCTCACCAAGGTTTCCACGGACGCCGAGCGCGAATGGTATGCAGCCCAAGTCATCCAGCATGGCTGGTCGCGGCCCACGCTGAATGTTCAGATCAAGAACCAGCTCCACCTGCGCCAGGGCGTCGCCATTACCAACTTCGATCGCCGCCTCCCCACGCCACACGCTCAGCTCGCCATCGAAGCCTTGAAGGACCCTTACCTCTTCGACTTTCTCGGCCTCGGCGACGAAGCCCTCGAGCGCGACATCGAGAACGCCCTCATTCGACACATCACCCGGTTTCTGCTGGAACTCGGGGCTGGCTTCGCATTCATCGGACGGCAATTTCGACTGGAAGTGGCTGGCGACGAATTTTTCATCGCCCCGCTTTTCTATCACACACGCCTGAAATGTTACGTGGTGGTGGAACTCAAGGGAGTGGCGTTCAAGCCGGAACACGCCGGCCAACTGAACTTCTATCTCGCCGCAGTGGATGCTCAAATCAAGGCGCCGGACGACAAGCCCACGATCGGCCTCTTGCTCTGCAAAACTAAGAACCGCCTTGTCGCGGAATACGCCCTCTCCGGGATCAGCAAGCCGATCGGGGTGGCGGAATACCAGCTCGTGCGCGCACTGCCCGAACCGCTGGATACCAATCTGCCCAGCATCGAGGAACTCGAGGCGGAGCTGAGCCGCACGGAGAATGAAAGATGAATCCGCTCACCTCGACGCTGCGATCGTCGCCAACCTGAAGGAGCTTGGGTTTGGCGGCTAGGAAGAAGCCTACAAAGTCGCGTGTGAGCGCAGTGGTCGCGAAGCGTGGCTCGCGCGGCAAGACGCGAGATGGAGCTTCCTTCCCGGTTTCGCCGCCGCTCGCTGAGCTGCCGCGCGACTACGCCGAGACCCTCAGCGAAATCAAACGGCGCATCCAGCATGAACGGCTTCGAGTCGTCCTCACCGCCAACGCGGCGATGGTTCAGTTGTACTGGGACATCGGCCGGATGATTCTCGATCGCCAGCAGCGCGAGGGCTGGGGCGCAAGGGTCATCGATCGCCTCGCAGCGGATCTTCTCGCGGGCAATCCCGACATGAAGGGATTCTCGGCGCGCAACCTGCTCTTCATGCGCAGCTTTGCCGAGGCCTGCCCGGACGCCGAGAAAGTGAAACAGCTTGTTTCACAATTGCCTTGGGGCCACGTCATCCGCCTCCTGCAGCGGGTGAAGGAGCCCGAAGTCCGCGAGTGGTACATCCGGGCGTCCATCGAGCACGGCTGGAGCCGGAGCATCCTCGAATTGCAGATCGACGGCCGCGCGCACGAACGCCACGGCAAGGCACTCACCAACTTCAAGGCCACGCTGCCGCCCGCGGATTCGGACATGGCCGCGCAGGTGTTCAAGGATCCGTACCTCTTCGACTTCCTCGGCACCGCCGACCCGCGGCGCGAGCGCGAGGTCGAGCAGGCGCTGGTCGATCACATCCAGCGCTTCCTACTCGAACTCGGCAGCGGCTTCGCATTCGTCGGCAGGCAGGTGCCGCTCGAAGTCGGCGACCAGGATTTCCAGATCGACCTCCTCTTCTACCACCTGAAGCTGCGCTGCTACGTCGTCGTCGAGCTGAAGGCCGTGCCCTTCGACCCTGCCTTCGTCGGCCAGTTGAACCTCTATCTCTCTGCGGCCGACGATCTGCTGCGGCATCCAGACGATCAGCCCACCATCGGACTGCTCTTGTGTCGCTCGAAGAACAAGGTCGTCGTCGAGTACGCACTGCGTGACCTGAAGAAACCGATCGGTGTCGCCGGGTGGGAGACGAAGCTCGTCGAGAAGCTCCCGAAGGCGCTGAAGGGGAGTCTGCCGACGGTGAAAGAGATCGAGGCGGAGCTCAGTGGCGGGGAGGGTGAACGATGAATCGGCTCGTCGCGGACATGAAGGAGCTTGGGTTTGGCGGGTGAGTGGCGCACGGAGACTGTCTCGGAGCTTCAGCGAGACGGAATTTTGCTCGTCGAGGACGGCAATCACGGCGAATACAGACCTCGGCCCGACGAGTTTGTCGACACGGGTGTGGCATTTGTTCGCGCCGCGGACATGAGTGATGGCAGCGTGTTGTTTCAATCGGCGTCCAGAATCAACGACCGTGCTCGGCAGCGAATCACCAAAGGCATTGGCGCTCCCGGTGACGTCCTTCTCTCGCACAAAGGCACCGTTGGCAAGGTCGCTCTTGTTCGTAGCGATGCGCCGCTGTTCGTGTGCAGCCCGCAGACCACCTTCTGGCGAACTCTCGATCGGTCCATCCTCGATCGCGAGTACCTCTATGCCTTTATGCGCTCCGCGGGCTTCCATGCCCAGCTCGCGACAAGAGCAGGTGAGACCGACATGGCTCCCTATGTGAGCCTTACCTCGCAGCGGGGGCTCTTCGTAACACTGCCGCCAATCAGTGTTCAACGCGCCATCGCCCACATCCTCGGCACGCTGGACGACAAGATCGAGCTGAACCGGCGGATGAACGAGACGCTGGAGTCGATCGCGCGGGCGCTCTTCCAGTCGTGGTTCGTGGACTTCGACCCTGTTCGCGCGAAAGCCGAAGGCCGCGACACAGGATTGCCGAAGCACATCGCCGATCTGTTTCCGGATCGGACGGAGGAATCTGAGTGCGGCGTGATTCCCTCAGGCTGGCACGTGGCGCGATGGGGCGAGTTGGTGACGCTCGAGTATGGGAAGAGTCTGAAGGGCTATGAAGGAGACTCAAACCCGTATCCCGTCTACGGAACAAACGGCCGTATCGGGAGTTGGCTCAATCCGTTGTGCAAGCATCCAGGCATCGTGATCGGTCGAAAAGGCGCCTACCGGGGTGTGCACTACAGCCCTGAACCGTTCTTTGTGATCGACACCGGTTTCTATGTCGAGCCGCGGTTGTCGGTTGAGCTTCGCTGGGCTTACTACGAGTTGCTTCGCCTGGACATCAACGGCATGGACAGTGGCTCAGCGATCCCATCGACAAGTCGCAGTGATTTCTATGACGTGCCGGTCGTTGTCCCTCCGTTCGGACTCCAAGAGGAGTTCGCGAGGTACTTGGAATGCTGCTGGGTGCGGCAAAGGCAGGCATCGAAGGAGTCGCACGCGCTTGCTCGCTTGTGCGACGCGCTGCTCCCCAAGCTCATCGCCGGCGAGCTCCGGCAATAAAATGCCAAGATCAAGCGCGCTTCTGATGTTGAGTTGGTGGGACCAACGCCGAGGCCCTCGTAACAACGGCTTAGAGCGAGAAGAGCGTGTACTCCATTCGCTCGTCTCCGACGATGCGCTCCTGCCGGCTTAGATACCTGTCCACGATGGCCATGAGACTACTCGCCTCGTCGCGCTTGAGCTCAGAAATCTCCGATTGTTTCGTTCCGCCCAAACCGTTGAAGGAGGTTCCGAGTCTCAGGCCACGGTCATGCACAAGGATCCATCGGTCGTGAATTGGGAGTTCGCCATTCGATTCTGTACCTGCCACCACAATTTCGGACCGAGGTGGCGGCGACAGCAGAAATTGAGTCCGCCAATAGTGGCGATAAGTGTCCTCCCATGGCCTAGCAATCTTTAGCTGCTCTTGACGCTTGCGGCTGGTAAGGATTTCGACGCGCGCGCCGGGGAGTTCGCGCCCGATAAGCTTGAGTAACTCAAGGTCCTCCGGACCAAAGTACGGATCGCATATCTTTACGAAATCAGATGAACCAGCGGCGAGCCATCGCGCGATGAAACCAAGTGCGGCCTCGCGGTCTCTCGGTCCTACGACTACCGAATGTGTTGACTTCTGCTCCTCAACGCGACGGCGGGCCGATCGCACCGAGTCAGCGCCCCTGCGAACGAGGGAGCGAGCGAGCTCAGCTCCGAGTACGAGGGACTCGAAGAGGGGCCTTAGTTGCTGCGCAGCTTGATCGGTTGACCCGAGTCGCCTCACGCTGTTCTCCACAACCCAGGCGAATGCGGGATACGCGTGTTCAAGGGAGAGTCGAGCGGCGCTTGCCGCGACATGGCGCGACTCCGAAAGGCGCCCGGCATGAGCGAGATCAGCGTTCAACGCGGCAAGCGCTTGCCATGAGGCATCAGCAAAGGACTCGTCAGACGCTCGAGAGATCTTGGCATTGTCAGCATTGCCACCGGTGATTGCGTCTCGCAGACGCAACTCGCTCACCTTTGCTTCGATTTCCCGACGCGCTCTCCCTCTCGCCGGGTCGTTGTCGACTTGTTCCATTAGCGATCTCGAGAAGTCGGGGTCGATCTGGTACGCCGTGTCCACAAGGCGCCGAAGGTCATCCCTCCGACTGGCTCCTGGACGGCTAACGGCGAATGACATTGCTTCCCGAAGCGTACGCTTTGCTAGTGCCGGTGCAGATCTCGCCACCATGCTCGCAAAGTCGATTCGCCTGGCGAGTTGATCGCGCGCACATGGGATTCCCGCTATCTCACGAATTGCATCCCGGTAGATTGCTTCTCTCTCGACCTCGGAAGCCGTTGACCACAGCACTCCAATGCGGGTGAGAACGAATGCCCGATCGGCTCGATTGGGGATCGCTTGCGCACGCGCTATCAGCTCTCTCCATCCCGCGACATCACCGCGGCGAAGGCGGTGTACCTGAGCCGAGAAAACAATTGCGTAACCATCGTGTTGGATGAAGGATGGGCTCGGGAACTTTGAGCTAGCCAATCGAACCAAGCGCTGCGCTATGTCCTCAGTTTGGGCACGAGTAAATGCTCTCCTATTACTCGGTGCCAAAATCGCGCTAACTAGTTTTTCCACAAGATTGGCAATGATCGCGTCCTCTTCAATCTCGCTAAGCAGATCGCAGACCATTACTACGTCTCCATAGCGATCCGAGAGCGGAACGGTTCCCTGATCGGAATAGGGCTCCCCCGCTGGCACGCGCTCAAAGGTCACTCGCGCGACTTCAGCAAGTGCTTGGTCGCGATATGGCTGCGGTAGATCACGCAGCTTCTCTATTGCTAGAACGCGATTCGACTCAAGCAGCGGCACACCGCATGACCTCAAATAGTGGAACCGCGACAGCGCCTCATTCGCCGGAATTCGATCGAGCAACGGCCAGATTTTCTCCTCGGTGAGTCTTCTGGCTTCTCCCAGTCGGCCTCCTAGCTGAAGGCGCGTTGACAGCTCTCCCAGCAGCGCCCCTAGATCGGCTGGGGAACTCACGCTCTCAGCCAGATCGACGAGGCGTGAAATGTCACTCGGCGTATCAAGCTGCCGCGGGAGTAGGCCTGAGAGTCCTCGAATCGCAAGACGTAGCGTTGTCATTGCGACCGATTCGCCGACCGCCGATCCACATCCCCCGGTAGCCGATGCTTCCCCTGCGTGACTCAGATAAGACTCGGCTTCGCTTCGCAGACCATGTGAAAGTGTCCGCGCGATCCAGAAGGCGGAGTCCGTGCGCGCCCACGCCGATCCAACCGACTCCCATGCAAGACGCATCTTTTCTACGAGTACTCGCCGAAGATCCGGATCCTGCGTCTCGCTCCGCTCAAGGGATGCAAGCGCGGAGGCGTATGCCCGGCATCGTGCTTCTGCATCATCAATCTGAGCTATCGCTGCGACCAACTGACTCATTGGATCGGTCAGGGAGGCAATTACAAAGCGGCGGTCATCCACTCGTCGCCAAAAGTCCACCAAGCATTCACTGCGCTTGAAGGTTCCCAGGATCGAACGAGTGGCATGCGCAACGGTGAGTAGGTCGGTGTCATGAATTGATTCACCAACGGCTGACGATGCGACCTGCCCGAAGGCGGCATCCCTCCTTCCTACAGTGTTGAGCTGCGCTGCAAGTTCGAGCGCGAGAGCGTTAGCTCTGCCCGCCAGCGCGCGAATGATCGGTATAGCTAGATCATGATGGTATGCGGTGTCGGCGAGAAGCTGGGTAAAGTCAGTCTGCAACTGCTCGGCGGCCACCGCGGAAAGCTGTTCGCGCGCCTCAAGCTCCACCCTGCCCGGTACCTGAGCCATTTCCGATATCAAGAGAGCCAAGCACTCGCTACGGAGCAACAGATCGTCAAGCCTCAACACGTTGGCGAAGATCGCCACGAATTCGTCGGCGCCGCGAACCAAATCGCCTTTGGCGACCGCATGGGCAAGAACGAGATCGAGTCGCACTCGATCGACTGTCAGATCGCCGGTCGAAAGCACGGACCTCTGAGTTTCAAGGCTTCGGAGGAGATCCTCTGCAGCTTCGCCAACATCGGCCTTGCGCAGCGGACTGGCGATGTCCCCTAGAAGCTCGGCGCTGACGGTGAGTTCTGCGCTGGACACCAACAAGCGGAGCGCGGAGTCCGCCACACTCAAAGCTTCTGGACTCATCGGGTTCTGCCGGATCCACGAGCGCAGCAAATAGATTCGTTCGCTCGGCAGATCAAGACGCTCGGTCTCCGCTACAAGCTGAGCTGCCGAGAATCCTCCGATCGCAATCGAAAGTTCAACGGCGAGCCGCCGCGCTTCTGAGTTGTCGAGACCCTCGAGAAGACTCGGTTCGCGAGTTTCTTCCGCACTTGTGATCGACTGGCGAAGCACAGCAGAGATCGACGATCGGGCAAGCTTCCAGGCATTGCTGCCGTCACGATCGTCATCGGCCGAATCTTCGATAAGCCGGATCGCTAGCGTCGGTGATGAAGAGACGAGTTCCGTCGCAATCCTAACCGCCCTGGTTGAAGCGATTTGGCCCGCCAACTCCTTACACAAGACTTCAATCTGATCGAGCATCGCGGATTCTGGTGTGAGACCGTCCTCCTTCTTCTTTCTAGAGATGACCGCTAGCAGGTGCAGACGATCTTCCTTAGTCGGCGCACGGTGAGCGAGAGTCGCGGCGCCTTCGAAGTCGCCTAGTGAGAGCCGTGCGTCTACCTCGGACCTCCAGTCCTCATCAGAGGAGAGCGACACAATTGTTGACTCATGCACACCGAAACGAACGAGATCGGCATCTCGGCCTAGTCGCTCCGCTGCAGACACCCCGAGCCTTGCACGCTGTTGAATGGAGCTGAGAGACTGAGAAATCTCGATCATCGCCGCGAGATGCTCGGGTGACAGATATGCGAGTAAGTCGTCGAGTCTGCCCGACGTCTCGAGGTAATCTGGCAGTGCCCTCAGGGCGACTTCGCTCTCAGGCGCTTTCAATAGATCGCGAATCAATAGGTCATATGCGGCTTGCCGCATGTGATTGAGCCGTCGCTGCGCAGTCCTGCGATGCCGCTCCGACACAAAGTCAATGACATCAAGATCCGCCGATATCGCTAGGAAACTGTGGCGCGAACAGATCGCATCAACGTCATTCCGATCGACCTCAAGGAGCGTCGCGATCTCGTTGGCCGTGTGGAGTCGCCTGTCATGAGCCACAAGCGCCACAAGCATTTGCTCAGTCGCATCACTAGGCCGGAGAGTTCGCCACTCGAGATCCTCGGGTGAAGGCCCAGCACTCTCAGGGTTTGCGAGGATCTCAGCTAGCAGCATTCCGCTGTCAACAAGACGTTTGATTGTCGACACATACCCAGGATGGCCGCGCGATATACCCATGAGTTCAGAGAGGCTGGATTCGTCGGGATTTCGATCAGACAGGAGCGATCTGACCTCGTCCCTGCTCAGGAGAGGGAGGACGAACGACTTCGTTGTGACTTGCGACCATTGTTTGGGTGGCGTGTCATCCCGGCGTGACGAGAAGAGGAAGCGAAATCCAGCACGCCCAAACGGAAGCATGTCGAGCACAATCTCTCTGACGTAGGAGTCTTCGTCGGGAATCTCGAAGATCCCGTCGATGACGAAGACAAAATCAACGCCCGTCTCACGCGCGCGTCTCTGGAGTCGATAGATCGCGGCCCTGAGAGCACCTTCATCAATTTCCGCAGGAGCTTCATCTCGAGAGTCGCCCAGCGCCTCAAGTGCTTGGTAGTAGAGATCGAGACGCAGCACGTCCGGGCTGTAAGACCACCGGCTGACGCGGCCCACAAAAAGGCCGATCGCGAGATCGGAATGTGCCCGTACGAACTGAGAAAGGATTGTGGTCTTTCCTCGACCTTCGTCGCCTTCAACAAGTACGAGCTCGACGTCACCAGTGAACATTTCCTGAATGGTCTGCACCAAGTGGCTACGCGAAACTTCATCCAAGGGAGCCCGGGGCAACGATTGGCTATTGGTCTTAACGGCCGTCATAAGCCTCCGATCACTCGTAGCTTGCCGTCTTCGGAGCAGAAGGCTCCGTCAGGCTTGGTGTAGCTCAGCTGCGTGTATCTGCGGAGGGAAGATGAGGTTGCGCAGCGATTCGTTGGTCGAGCGATTCGCTAGCGAGAAGCGAGGAGGGCATTGCGCCCCAACTTTCATCGAGATTCTCCTCTCCGCCGGCGACCCCGACGGCCTGCGCAACATCGAGAAATCCAACTGGAGCGGCTGCGGCATCGTCGTGCCGCGTTCGCTCTTCGGCGACGCACGCCAGCGCAAGGAACTCGCACGCACCGGTGTGTACGTGCTCGTCGGCCCGCCCGAAGAGTCGGGGTTGCCGCGCATCTACGTGGGCGAGGGCGATCCGATCCGGCCCCGGCTCGAGAAGCACGCGTCGGAGAGAGATTTCTGGACGAGCTGCATCGCGTTCACGAGCAAGGACGAGAACCTCAACAAGGCGCACGTGCAGCAGCTCGAAGCGCGACTCATCGCGCTCGCCGCGCAAGCGAAGCGCTGCACGCTCGACAACGGCAACGTCCCGCAACTCCCGTCGCTCTCGGAATCCGATGCGGCGGATGCCGAGGGCTTCCTCGCCGAGATGCTGCTCTGCTTTCCGCTGTGGGACAGCGTTCTCCATCAGCATCCACATGCGCGCCCCGCTTCGCATTCGCATCGGTGAACCGCCGTTCACCAGCGAAGCTCTGCATTCCAATTTCTTCTGCGACGCGAACAAAAGGCGTAGACAATCAAGCGCGATGGGCTTAGTCTGATTCGCGTCCCATACACACCGAGGAGACATCGCGTGACGCTGTCGGTCGGCCGCACCGTTTGGGTTCCGTGCGAGGTGAAGCCGGGACCTTTCTCCAACGAGCGTCTCGTGCGCGTGCAAGGCGGCGGGCCCGAGAGTTGGGTTGGGTTCGTGCCGATCTGGTACCTGCAAGAACCAGTCGAGCAAGGAACAACGAAGATTCGAGCGGTCGTCGTCGAGCTGAAGGGCGATCGTTTCGTGGCGCGAATCCCCGGTCATTCGGTTGCCTCCCAGCTGGTCGTCGAGGCAGTCGAGAAGGCGACACCCATTGGTGCTCTCGAAGCCTGACCTTCTCCGCTACCTCGAAGAAGGAACGCTTCGCTTCGGTCCGGGGATCGAGTCCGATCAGGTCCGCCGGTGTCGATCGATCTCCGTCGTCCGGCGAGCGGCACGATTGCTGCGCGAAGCAGCGAGGGGTTAGCTTCGGCCATGCTCTTCGAGCGCCAACGACTCTTGCTGACTCTGCTCGACGCTGCTGGTTCAGCCGTCAGTCATACCGACTTCCAGAAGCTTCTGTTCCTCTACACGCTCGAATGTGAAGCCACGCCTAGCTACGAGTTCGTCCCCTACAAGTTCGGCGGCTTCTCATTCACCTCCTACGCCGACAAGCGCAAGCTCATCGAGATGGGCCTGCTGGACAACGACGATCAGACTTGGCAGCTGACGGACGCGGGCCGCGCGGCGGTGCGCGATCGACCGACTTCGTCATTGCAAGTGGCAGAGTTTTGCCGGCAGCACGATGGGCTACGCGGCAATGCGTTGATTGCCGAGACATACCGGCGGCATCCGTACTACGCCACGCGCAGCGAGATCCTGAGCAAGCTGATGCTCGAGCCCGAGGCGCTGGAGCGCATCGATACTGCGCGCCCGGTCACCCGCCCCGCTGGCGTGGTCACGATCGGATATGAGGGACTGAGCCTCGAGGCATACCTGAACGAGCTGCTCCACGCGGGTGTAACGCGCCTCTTCGATCTGCGTCGCAATCCGCTCAGCCGAAAGTACGGCTTCTCGAAGGGGACACTCGGCAAGGCGTGCGAGGGAGTCGGGATCCACTACACGCATGTCCCCGAGCTCGGCATCGCGTCCGAGAGTCGTCGAGGTCTCGAAACGCAGGCGGACTACGACGCGCTCTTCGATGTCTACGAGAAGGAGCAGCTACCGCTATGCACCGATGCGGTCGCGCAGATCGCGCGCTTCGTGTCGCAGGGCGAGCGCGTTGCACTCACCTGCTATGAGCGGCTGCCGGAACAGTGTCATCGGCACTGCGTCGCGGAGGCGCTGGAGCATCGATTCGGGCGGATTTGCGCGCCGCAACATCTTTGAGCAGACGGCGTGGCGAGAGAGCGCGTCCTCATCACCGTCAAGACCTACCCCACCTTGTCGCGGAAGTACGGCGAGACGGTGTGCACCGCAGGCGTTCGCGAGGATGGTTCCTGGGTCCGCATCTATCCGGTCCCGTTCCGCCGCCTCGACGAAGCGGAGCAGTACAAGAAGTACGATTGGCTCGAATGTGACCTGATCAAGAGCCGCTCGGATCCGCGCCCAGAGTCGCGCCACCCCGCTGACATGGAGCAGCTCCAGCCGGTCGGTCACATGGACACCAGCAACGGTTGGCGTGAGCGCCGTCGGCTACTTCTTCAAACTGCGACCGTTCACACTCGCTTGGAAACACTGATCCGTGACGCGAAGGCGAATGTGCTGTCGCTGGCCGTCTTCAAGCCGACGCGTATCACCGGATTCATTTACGAGGCGGAGACGCGAGACTGGGATCCTGCCAGGGTTGCCGAGATCCGGAACCGCACGAATCAGGGCGAGCTCTTCGCTGAAGAGTCGTGGCGCCAGACGTTCCAGCTGATTCCGAAGCTCCCCTACAGCTTCTCGTATCGCTTTGAAGACGCGGACGGGCGATCGCGCGAATTGCAGGTTCTGGACTGGGAGGCCGGAGCGCTCTACTGGAACTGCCTGCGAAGCTGCGAAGGTGATGAGGCAGCCGCTCTCGCAAAGGTCCGTGCGAAGTATCTCGACGAGTTCGCGAGTCGCGATCTCCACTTCTTCCTTGGCACCACCCAATCGTTTCATTTCCGCGCGCCGAACCCCTGGGTGATCGTCGGCGTGTTCCCAATCCCGCCCGAACGACAGTTGCAACTGATCTAAGGCGAGACCGAGATTACAAGCGAAGGAGGAGCGCAGTGAAGCGAAAGCTAGAGCGAGACACCTCGACCCCGGAGCGCCGCGAGTGGTGGGAGGCCGTGAAGGCCGCTGCTGCTACTGCGCCGAAACTCGTGATCCGCGAGAGCAATCCTCCGCGGCGTACTCAATCCAGTGACAGCAATCGCAGCGAACAAAAGCAGCCCGCTTCGCCCCGCGATCGCTAGTAGTCCCGCCACCCCACCACTCGCTATCGGCGGCAAGTGCATTGGCGGGCGACGGGTGCGACAGCGCGCCGAGTCAAGCTTGATGATCGCGCCAGATCTCTTCTAGAGAACGCCAGCTCTGGACGCGCGCCTTATTAAAGGGCATCCCGGTTGAGTTCCGCCGGATCCAGGGAAACCGAGACAAATCGAGGCCTTGCTTATTTAAGTTCTTCCGGAGATTTCGATTTCTCTTGGCTCGATGGGACCCACGAAACGCACAGGGTTGAAGGTCTGGCGGGTATCGCGGGTCAGCGGTTCGTCGAGCGTCTGCGCGCGGCACGGAGGTCGGCTCCCGTGCGGATGAGAAGAAGCAGTGTGCAAGAAATGCACATTGCTTCGGGCGCCGTGTCCCCGGCCCATGCCCGGTCCGAACTCTCGGTACTTCCCCAGAACCACCGAAACTTTGGAACAATGCCGACGTGAAATTCGCCGAGCGCAAGCCCCAGCGAGCCGAGATGTCAGTTGTTGCAGAAAGTGCAACAACTGCCGACGGCGGGCGCACTTGGCCCCGGTCGTGAGCGCCTTCACCGAATCCATCGTCGAAGAAGCCGCGCTCGCCTGGCTCGCAGGCCTCGGCTACGCGGTGTTGCACGGCCCCGACATCGCCGCCGGCGAGCCTGCCGCTGAGCGCAGCGACGCGAACTATCGCGACGTAATTCTCGAGCAGCGCCTGCGCGCGGCGCTGGCGCGACTCAACCCCAGCCTGCCCGCCGACGCGCTCGAAGACGCCTACCGCAAGTTCACGCGCGCCGATGCGCCGTCGCTCGTGGAGCGCAATCGCGCGGTGCACCGCATGCTCGTCGACGGCATCAACGTCGAGTACCGCCGCGCCGACGGCTCGATCGCCGGGGCGCAAGCGCGGGTACTCGACTTCGACACGCCCTCGAACAACGACTGGCTCGCGGTGAATCAGTTCACCGTCGCGGACGGTCAGCACAAGCGCCGGCCCGACGTGGTGCTCTTCGTGAACGGCCTCGCGCTCGCGGTGATCGAGCTGAAGAACCCCGCCGACGAGAACGCCACGATCTGGTCTGCGTTCCAACAACTCGAAACCTATCAAGCGCAGATCCCCGCTCTCTTCTCGACCAACGCGGTGTTGATCGTGTCCGACGGCGTGCAAGCGCGCATCGGCGCGCTCGGTGCGGGGCGCGAGTGGTTCAAGCCGTGGCGCACGATCACCGGGCGCGACGATGCAGCGGCGAGTCTCAGCGAGCTGCAAGTGGTTCTCGAAGGAGCGTTCGAGCGGCGTCGCTTTCTCGATCTGGTGCGGCACTTCCTGGTGTTCGAAGAACCGGACGGCGGGAAGCTCATCAAGAAGATGGCGGGCTATCACCAGTTTCACGCGGTAAACGTTGCCGTGGAAGAAACGCTGCGAGCCGCGCGCGCGTCGGACACCGGCGCGTGGCGCGAGACGCCGGGGCGCTGGGAAGCGGGGCAACGACCTGGCGGTGATCCGGGCGATCGGCGCGTCGGCGTCGTCTGGCACACGCAGGGTTCGGGCAAGAGCTTGACGATGGCCTTCTACGCGGGCCGCATCATTCTGCACCCGGCGATGGCGAACCCGACACTCGTCGTGCTCACCGATCGCAACGATCTCGACGACCAGCTCTTCGGCACCTTCGCGCGCTGTCGCGAGTTGCTGCGCCAAGCGCCGGTGCAGGCCGCGGATCGCGCCGATCTGCGCGCGAAGTTGAGCGTTGCATCGGGCGGCGTCGTATTCACGACGATCCAGAAGTTCTTTCCCGAAGAGAAGGGCGACCGCCATCCAGTGCTCTCGGATCGCCGCAACATCGTCGTGATCGCCGACGAAGCCCATCGCAGCCAGTACGACTTCATCGATGGCTTCGCGCGCCACATGCGCGACGCGCTGCCGAACGCGTCGTTCATCGGCTTCACCGGGACGCCCATCGAGCACACCGACGCCAACACGCGCGCCGTGTTCGGCGACTACATCAGCGTCTATGACATCCAGCGCGCGGTAATCGATGGCGCCACCGTCCCCATCTACTACGAGAGCCGTCTCGCGAAGCTGGAACTGAAAGCGTCCGAGCGACCGACAATCGATCTCGACTTCGAAGAGGCCACCGAAGGTGAAGAGGTCGAGCGCAAGGAGAAGCTGAAGACGCGCTGGGCGCAGCTCGAAGCCGTGGTCGGTTCAGAAGGCCGGTTGAAACTGATCGCGCGCGATCTGGTCGAACACTTCGAGACTCGGCTCGAAGCGATGGACGGCAAGGCGATGATCGTCTGCATGAGCCGTCGCATCTGCGTCGATCTCTACCGCGAGATCGCGGCGCTGCGTCCCGCGTGGCATCACGAGGATGACGAGCAGGGCGCACTCAAGGTGGTGATGACTGGCTCTGCTTCGGATCCCCTTCCGTGGCAGTCGCACATCCGCTCGAAGGCGCGCCGCGAGGCGCTCGCTCTGCGCTTCCGCTCTCCGAGCGATCCCTTTCAACTCGTGATCGTGCGCGACATGTGGCTCACCGGCTTCGACGCGCCGAGCCTCCACACGATGTACGTCGACAAACCGATGCGCGGTCATGGACTGATGCAGGCGATCGCGCGCGTGAATCGCGTGTTCAAGGACAAGCCCGGCGGCCTCGTCGTCGACTACCTCGGACTCGCCGATGAGCTGAAGCAAGCGCTGGCGACCTACACCGAGAGCGGTGGCACCGGGAAGACTGCGCTCGATCAGGCCGAAGCCGTCGCGTTGATGCAAGAGAAGCACGAGATCTGTTGCGGACTGTTCCACGGATTCGACTGGTCGCTGTGGATCAGCGGCACCGCGCCGCAGCGGCTCTCGCTGCTGCCCGCCGCGCAGGAACACATCGTCGCGCAAGACGATGGGAAGGCGCGGTTGCTGCGCGCGGTGACGGATTTGTCGCAGGCGTTCGCGCTCGCAGTGCCACACGAAGAAGCGCTGCGCATCCGCGACGACGTCGGCTTCTTCCAGGCCGTGCGCGCGGTGCTCGCGAAGAGTGCGCCCGGCGACAGGAAGACCAACGAGGAACTCGATCACGCGATTCGGCAGATCATCTCGAAGGCGGTGGTCTCCGACGAAGTCATCGACATCTTCACTGCCGCCGGCCTGAAGAAACCCGACATCTCGATCCTCTCCGACGAGTTCCTCGCTGAAGTCCGTGGCATGCCGCAGCGCAACCTCGCGGTGGAGTTGCTGCAGAAGCTGCTGAAGGGCGAGATCAAGACGCGTGCGAAGCGCAACGTCGTGCAGAGTCGTTCGTTCGCGGAGCTGCTCGAACAGTCGCTGCGTCGCTACCAGAATCGCGCGAT
Source organism: Deltaproteobacteria bacterium (assembly GCA_031396445.1). Lineage (GTDB taxonomy): Bacteria > Myxococcota_A > UBA9160 > UBA9160 > PR03 > PR03. The sequence goes on from JANNKU010000022.1 coordinate 28,628, forward strand.
CGAAACCGCCAAAGTCATCGAAGAGCTGATCCAACTCGCGAAGGACATGCGCGCCGCCAGCGAGCGCGGCGAAGTGCTCGGGCTCAACGACGACGAAGTCGCCTTCTACGACGCGCTCGAAACCAACGACAGCGCCGTCAAGGTGCTCGGCGACGACGCGCTGCGCACGATCGCGCGCGAACTCGTCGCCACCGTACGCGCGAACGTGTCCATCGATTGGACCGTACGCGAAAACGTTCGCGCTCAGCTCCGCGTGCTGGTGAAGCGCATCCTACGCAAGTACGGCTACCCGCCGGATCTGCAGGAGAAGGCGACCCAGACGGTGCTCGAGCAGGCGGCGCTCTTCGCAGATTCATGGGCCAGCGCGCTCGCCTAGCCGCAACAAGTTGACAACCAAACAAGTTGACGCCGGGCTCGTTCCTACTCCTCCAGCAACGCGAGCGCGCGCCGTCGCGCGCTTTCGAAGCGGTCGCTGCCGCCCGCAGCGCCGTCGCGCTGCGCCACGCCCGCGATCAGGAAAAAGCCGCTCTGCACCAGGAAGAAGCCCCAGAACGCGAGTGCGACGCCGAGGGCGCCCGGCGCGGCGAGGAAGCGTGCGAGCAGCAGGCCGCCGCCGAGCAGGCACGCTTCGGTGGCGAGCGCGCGACCCGCTCTCGCGCGGTGCAGCAGACCGCTGCGGCAAACGCCGAGAGCGATCGCGACGCCGAGCGCAACGACGCCGGGCTCGCGCGCGACCATCGCAAAGGCGCCGCCGATCACCGCCGCGACGATCGCTGCGCCCGCACCGTGCACGCGTCGCGGTGTCAGGCCGGCGACGTAGATCGCAGCGCTCGTGACGAGGTAGAGAGAGATCGCCGCACTCGTTCCGATCGAGGCCGCCGCCATCAGCGCGAAGGCCGGCCAGCCGACGCCCGCGAGCGCCGCAAAAGCAAGGCTGCGTCCGAAGCTGTTCCATCTCATCGCTGCACCTCTTCGCGCTGCGCGCCGCGGCGGCGCAGCAGTTCCAGCTCGACTTCCGCCTCGTCGACGGGCGGCGAGCCGAACGCGTCGTCGCGCGAATCTGCGCGCTCGGGTTGTGCGAGTCGCGCGCGAACGCACGTGCGCAGCTGCTCGAACTCGCCTTGCTGCGCCTCGATCTGCTCGGCGAGAGCAGTGCTCGATGCGGCGAGCGACGCGCCTTCGCGCTCGAGGCTCGCGACTTCGCGGCGCAGCGGCAGCAGCCGCCGGATCGCGAAACGCGCGAGTTCCTCGCGAGCTCCCGCGAGAGCGAGCGCGACGTCCTCGTCGAGTCGCGCGATCTCCGCGTGGCAGTGCTCGGCGCGGCTGCAAGCGCGTGCCTCCGCTTCCGCGAGCGCCGCGAGTCGCGCGCGTTTTTCGAGCAGAGCCAGCTCGGCTTCGCGCAGGCTTTGCTTCAGCAGCAGTGATCGCTCTTCGAGGGCTTCGACGACGCCGTGCGCGTCGGCGCGAACCAGCGTCGCAATGCGGCCCAGTAGTCTCAGGGTCATGACGACTCCTTTCGTTAAATCGAGTGCGGGTGTCGCTACTTGCGGCTGCCGGGACGCCCTTCTGCGTAGCCGAGCGCGCGCAGCTGCTTCATCTCCATCGGGACCACGGGTGCCGCGCCGCTCACCGCGTCCTGCATGCGCTTTTCGAGCCGCTCTGCCTCGGCGAGCTGTCGCGTCACCTCGACCGATTGCACTTTCTCGTTCTTCTTGGCGATGTCGCCCCGGTACTTCTGGATCTCAGCGACGGCGTCGCTCTCGCGGCCGTCCTTCACCGCCGTTGCGACCGAGCGGCGCAGCGCGTTGTACTGATCGACCACGACGCTGCGCTCCCAGCTCGCTGCGTCGAGCGACGAGAAATACTGCTGTTCGTCGGCGACCGCGGCGACGCGCGGCGACTCGGCGAACGCGAGTCGATGGCGCTCGCCGCTGGCGCCGTACTCGAGCGAGAAGCGCCCCAGCGAGACGACGCCCACGGCATTCGCGGGCACGCGCAGCGTCACCCAGATGCGTCGCTGCTGGCCGGCGAACAGCTCGCCAGGACGGAATGCGACGGCGCCCGCCTCACGCACGAGCGGATAGCCCGCGGCGTCGACCACCTCGACGCCGCTCGCCGGCTCGATCGCGACGCGCAGCCCGGTTGCGACGGTCTCGCGCGCGGTCGCGAACTCCGCGGCGAGGATCCGATCGAGCCCGGTCGCGCTCGCGAGGAAATGAAAGTTGCCAGTGCCCGCGTCCGCGAGCGCGGCCATCAAGCCCTCGTCGAAGTCGGCGCCGACGCCGACGGTCGACAGCGCATACTCGCCGCGCGCCGCACGCGTAGCGCGTGCGACCAACCCTTCGCGCGAGGCATCACCCTGGTTCGCGAGTCCGTCGGAGATCAGCACGACGCGCGGTGCGCGACCGGCGCTGCGGGCGCCATCGATCATCGCGAGCGCGAGATCGAGACCGCTCGACATGTTGGTGCCGCCATCGGGCCCGATCGCATCGACGGTCGCGAGCCATGGCCTTCGATCCGCCACGGTACCCAGCGGGATCGCCGCGTCGGCGCCGTCCGAGTACGTGACGAGCGCGAAGCGATCGCGTTCGCCGAGCGCGGCGATCAGCGCGCGAACGGCGGCGCGCGCTTGCACGATCTTGTCACCCGCCATCGATCCCGAGCGATCGAGTACGACGACGAGGTCGGTTGGCATTCGCGCCGCGACGCCCGCTTGCGACGCGTCGGCGTCGATCGCGAGTTCCATCCGCACGTTCCGATCGGTGTTGGCGAGAACGGCAGTGCCTTCGAGTGCGCCCGAGAAGTGCACGGGACCGCTGGTCTGCGCGCGGAATTCGCGCGCGAGCGGCGCGTTGGGGTCGGCACTCACAGCGGGTTCCTTGGCGCTGAGCCTGGCGCCGACGCCGATCGCGATGGTGGCGATCAGTAGTGTCGCCGCGATACGAAGATTCGTTGCGATGCGAGTCATCGATCTTCTCCCTCGAGTGGTTGCATGGACGCTCCGATGCGCCCGTGAGAGAAGTACCCGCATCCAGCCACTTGGTTGGCAAAAGCAACGTAAAGACCGCAGCGATTCCATTTACACGGTGTTTACGAAGCGGCCGGCGGGATCGCGTACCCTGGAGCGCCGCGATGACCACATCCGCCTTTCGCATCCTCGTCGTCGAAGACGAACTCGCGATCCAGCGCGGGCTTTGCGACGTGCTCGCGTATCACGGCCATGCACCGACCGGCGTCGCGAACGGCGACGATGGCCTGCGCGAAGGCCTGCGCGGCGACTTCGACTTGGTGGTGCTCGACGTGATGCTGCCCGGTCGCAGCGGCTTCGACGTCTGCCGCGCACTGCGCAGCCACGACGCAAAGCTCCCCATTCTGATGCTGACCGCGCGCGGCGCCGAGGAAGACGTGCTCGAGGGCTTCCGCTCCGGCAGCGACGACTACGTGACGAAACCGTTCTCGGTCGCGGAGCTGATGGCGCGCATCGAAGCGCTACTGCGACGCGGTGCGCGCGCCGAGCAGATCGTCGCGTCCGAGCCGTTCGCGTTTGGGAGCTGGCGAATCGAGCCAGAGCGGCTCGTCGCCGAGTGCGACGGCGTCGCGACCGAGCTGTCGCGCCGCGAAGTCGAGATGCTGGCGCTGCTGATGCGCGAACGCGGCCGGATCGTCAGCCGGCGCCGGTTGCTCGCCGACGTCTGGGGCATGGGCTCGCCCGAGCGCATCGAGACCCGTACCGTCGACATGCACATCGCGAAGCTGCGCAAAAAGCTCGGTCGTGATGGTCGCGAGCTGATCGAGACCGTGCGCGGCGAAGGCTACCGGCTGTCGTGAACACGCGACGTTTGCGACTCGTACTGGTGTTGCTGGCGCTCGCCGTGCTGGTGCCGGCGGGGCTGCTCGTCGATCGCGCGCTGCGCGGCGTCGCCGCGGAGCAAGATGCGCGTCAGCGCGCCGTCGCGGAGCGCCTCTTCGACGAAATGGAGCGCGCGCTTTCCAATTTTGTCGCGCGCGAGGAGGCGCGTTCGATCGAATCCTTTCGCGCGACGGATGCCGCGCACATCGTGGACCTTCCGCCCGAAGGCTACGTACTCGCCGTCTTTCAGATCGAAGCCGATGGAAGTCTCACGACACCGACTCCGCCGCGTGATCGTGAAGCGCTGCAAGTCGCGGCGAAATGGTTCGCTTCGCCCGACGGCGCAGCCAAGGATGAGAGAGCGCAGGGAAACGCGAGGGAAGAAGAGCGTAAGATCCGCGACGTCCCACTCGATGAAATGGACACGACGAGCAACAAGAGGGGGCTCGGATCCGTGATCAAGGATGAGCCGGCTCCAGCGCCGTCGAAGAACGCCTACGATGCCCTTCAATCACTGAATCGCGGCGCCGAGGAGCGTTCGTCACGGCAGCGGAAGGTGGTTGCGCAACGCGCGGAAGCCGACGCGTACGCGAGCGCTCCCGCGCCGCCGTCGCCCGCGCAGCCACTCGACGCGCAGGTCATGCGCGAGCCCGCAGCGGCCGGGACCGCACCGGCTCTCGTCGCACCGTCCGAGCGACCTTCAGGTTTCTGGGACTTCACGACCGTCGCGGTCGATCCGCTGGTCGGGCGCCTCGCCGACGCGCGCCACCTTCTGCTCTACCGGAGCGTCTTCGCCGACACCGAGGCGCTGCGTCAGGGACTCGTGCTCGACGTCGACAACCTCGCCTTTCATCTGCGCCACCACGCGCTCGGCACGAGCCGGAATCCCGTCGCAACGTTGTCGTTCTCGAACGACCTGACTGGCGCCGCTGCGGCGGACCCGGATGGTTACCGCCATCGCTTCGCCGAGCCGTTCGACGCGATCACCGCATCGGCGTCGCTCGCTCCGCTAGACGGCGGCAGCGGCGCCGGCGTGATCTACGGCCTCGCCGCGCTGCTTGCGCTGACCGGCGGCGTGGGTCTCCTCGCGGTTCACCGTATGGTGACGGTGGCGCTCGGCTTCGCCGAGCGGCGCAGCAACTTCGTCGCGGCGGTCAGCCATGAACTGAAGACGCCGCTGACCGCGATCCGCATGTACGGCGAGATGCTGCGCGACGATCTGGTGCCGAGCGAGAACAAACGCCGCGAGTACTACCGGACGATCACGGCCGAATCCGAGCGCCTGTCGCGGCTGATCGACAACGTGCTCGAGTTCTCGCGGCTCGAGAAGGGCACGCGCGAGATGCGGCTCTCCATCGGCGCACTGGGTCCAGTCGTCGAAGAAGTGGCGGAGCTACTGCGCCCGCACGCCGAACGCGCGGGCTTCACGCTGCGCACCGAAATCGATGCAGATCTGCCGCCCGTTCGTTTCGAGCGCGACGCGCTGCTGCAAGTGCTCGTGAACCTGGTCGACAACGCGCTCAAGTACGCGACGCGAGCAACGCAGCGCGAGATCGCGATCGCGTGTCGCCGGCATGGCGACGGCGTCGTGCTCAGCGTTCGCGATCACGGTCCGGGCGTCGCGAGTCGGCACCTCGCGCGCATCTTCGAACCGTTCCACCGCGGCGAGGATGAACTCGTGCGCGAAACTCACGGAACCGGTCTCGGCCTCGCGTTGGTCAAGAGTTTGGTCGAGCGAATGGGCGGAGCCGTTGCCGGCCGCGACGCGCCGGGCGGTGGCTTCGAAGTGCGGGTCGCGCTGCCACGCGTGAGCTCCTGAAGCCGCGATCGATTCCGATTCCCTGAAACTTCACAAAACTGCGGCGTTCAGGTGACCGATTGATGACGGATGGAACTCAACCACCGATCGGCCGCATCCGTCGCGATCCTCGCCCTGCTCCTCGCGTCCGGCGCCTCCGCCGAAGTGATCGTGCTGAAACCCCACTACCAGCCGGGCGACTCCTATCTGCTGTCGCTGCACACGACGGCGCAGACGGCGGTGCGCTCAAGGGGCGCCGGCCGCAAGCCCTTCGATGAGGACGTGCAACTCGACTACGACGCGCGTGTGGTGGTGCTCGATGTCGATGCGAATGGGAAGCCGGTGCGCGAGCGGCACGAAGAGGTGCGGCTCGCGTTCGTGCGCCCCGGCGAATCGGGCTCGCTCTTCCAGGAACATGCTGCGTTCGAAGTGCGGCGTGCCGGCGATGGCGAGATGCGGATCTTCGCGAACGAGAAGCGGATCGAGCGCGCGGTCGAGAAGATCGTCGTCGATCTGCTTGCGAGCCAGTTCGAGTACTCGCTCGGGCCCGCGCTCTTCGATCCGCGTCGCGCAGTCGCGATCGGCGAATCGTGGGAGCTCGATGCATCCGTCGCTCGCAAATTCTTGCGCGAGCGCGGCGTGCGTGTCGTCGATTTCGACGGGCCGGCCACCGCGACGCTCGAGCAGCAGGTCGTGGATGGCGGTGAGCCGTCGCTGGTGATCCGCTATCGGATCGCGGTCGATCGCTGGCAGCCGGATGCGTTGCACCCGAACGGTCTCACATCTGCGTCGGAGGGCAGCGTCGAAGGCGAGCTCCGACTTGCCGCGGGTCCGCACGGACAGCCGCTGCGCCACGCGTCGAAGCTCGTGATGCGTGTGAACGGCGTCGTCACCGCTTCGCGTGTAGCCGACCCGGTGACCTGGAGTCTCGAGACGTCGCGCTCGACGGAGCAGAGCACGCAGATCGTCAAGAAGGCGCTCGCCGCGAATTTCTGACGGCGGCGAGCGCGCTCTCGCGAACGGTTGCTACTTCCGCGCGCCCATCTCCTCCGCCAACGCCTTGCCCAGCTCCGCGTTCACCTTCGCGACGGCGGGATGCTTCTGCACCGCGTCCCACCAGAGCGAGAGCGCGGGGCGCGATGCGGTCGGATCCTTGTCGCCGAGCATCGGGTGCACTTTGGTCGCGAAGAAGAAGAGCGAGAAGAGCACGCAGTCGGCGAGCGTCAGGTCTTTGCCCATCGCGTAGGGGCCGCCGGGTACGAGGAAGCCGGCGAGTTGGTCGTAGCGCGTGGAGAGTTCGGCGACTTTCTCGGCGATCAGCTTCGGATCGCGCGCGCTCGGATCCATCACTTGCGGGAAGAGCGCGTGCAGCGGCGGTTCGACGTAGGTGTCGGTGAAATGTGTCAGCAGCCGCATGCGCGCGCACGCGGCGGCGTCGGTCGGTCGCAGCGACGGCGTCGGGAAACGATCCTCGAGGTATTCGCCGATCACGATCGACTCGGGCACGATGCTGCCGTCATCGAGGAGCAGCGCGGGAACCTTGCCGAGCGGGTTGATCGCTTTGTACTCGTCGCTGCCGGTGCCACCGGGCGGCGCCACGAGCGCGATGTCGAGCGACTTCGCGTAGAGCTGCACGCGAATGCGCGCGGCGAACGGAGAGAGAGCGGCGTTGTAGAGCTTCACGGTTGGATTCCTCTGGGCGCGCAAAATGGTGGGAAGCGCAGCCTAACAGGCTCGGGATCGAAGGCGCTCAGACCGGCCGATCGCCGTCCACCGTCACGCGTTCCATGCGGCGATGCGCGTTCAGGTTGTCCGCCACCACGCGATGCTGTGTGCAGCGGTTGTCCCAGATCGCGAGCGAGTTCTTCTCCCAGTGGAAGCGGCAAGTGAACTCGGGCCGCACGATGTGCTCGTAGAGGAATCCGAGCAACGCGTTGCTCTCGGCCGGGCGCAGGCCGCGGATGCGCAGCGTGAAGGCGGAGTTGACGAAGAGCGCCTTCCGGCCCGTCTCGGGATGCGTGCGCACGATCGGATGTTCGGCGCTCGGCGTCTTGTCGGCGTCGGGATGGTTCTTGCTCGGGTAGGCGTTGCGCGAGAACGTCTTCGACGTGTCGTGGACCGCAGAGAGATCCGCGAGCAGGACTTTCATCTTCGAAGACAGCGCGTCGTAGGCTTTCGTGCAGCTCGCCCACATCGTGTCGCCGCCGAACTCCGGGACTTCGACACCGCGCAGGATCGACGCCATCGGCGGCGCCTGCGAGAACGTGACGTCGGTGTGCCAGCCGTCCGCGACCACGGGCATCTTCTCGCTGCTCTCGAGCACCACGATCTCGGGGTGACCATCGTCCGCGCGCGAGTGCAGGAACGGATGCACCTGCAGCGTTCCGAAGCGGCGACCGAAACTCTTGTGCTGCTCCGGCGACAAATCCTGATCGCGGAAGAAGAGCACTGCGTGTTCGAGCCAGGCGGCGTGGATCTCGGCGAAGGTGGCGTCGTCGAGTTCGCGCAGATCGGCGCCGCTCACTTGTGCGCCGAGCGCGCCGGCGAGCGGCTTCACCTGAATGCGGCGGTATGTCGTCATGGGGGCCTCCGTACGCAAACCCTATCTCCGTCCCGTCACCATTGCGATGCGGGATCCATCAGCAGCCACAGCGCGAGAACCCACGCGCTGAAGTTGATCGCGAGCACGCCCATGCCGAGCGTCCAGCGCAGATCGCGCCGCATCAACACGCCGTCGACGACGTGGACCCACAAGCCGAGCGACACCGCTCCGAACGCCACCATGATCTGTTGCAGCACCGACCCCGACCAGAAGCCGGCGCCGACGAGTCCACCGACCATCATCAAGTTCGCAATCGGCGTGAGTTGCGTCGGCTTGCTCGCGCGCTCGGCTTCGCGGCGCGTCGGTGTGCGTTGGCGTTTGTCTTCGAACCAGCTCACCAGGAAGAAGATCGCGGCCGACGTGGGGAAGGTGCCGAAGAGCATCGACGCGATCGCGCCACCGAAAAATGTGTTGAGGCGCCCGACCTTTCCGCGCGCGGGAGCGCCGGCCGGATAGACGACGATCACTTCGTCACCCGTGTGCAGTCCCGATCCGCCCTTGCTCTCGGCGCGATGCGTGGCGCCGTCCTGCGTGATGAACTCCGCCACCGCGATCGGCGTCGTGATGTCGCCGCTCTCGTTCACCGCTCGATCTTCCACTGCGACGACGACGCCCTTCGCGCGCGACGGGTTGTCGCGGAAGTCGCGGAACTCGGTCACGAACGCGGCGGTGAAGCCGAGCGAGACGACGCCGGGGATCAGCAATCCGACGCCGAGCCCGAACTCGAAGCCGAGCAGCTTCGCGAGCAGGAAGCCCACGATGCCGCCGACGGCGCATACGCCGAAGAACGCGAGCACAAAGGCGCTGGCGAGGTCGTATCCCATTGCGGACGCATCATGCCGCGGATCGCGCGGTTCGTTACACCACGGCCGTGATTCGCATCGACTCGGTATCGAAACGCCACGGCCGCCAGATCCTCTTTCTCGAGGCGTCGGCGGTGGTGAATCGCGGCGAAAAAGTCGGTCTCGTCGGCCCGAATGGCGCCGGCAAGACGACGATCTTCCGCTTGATCACGCGCGAAGAAGATCCCGACGACGGCCAGATCTCGATCGATCGCGGCATGACGGTCGGCTACTTCTCGCAGGACATCGGCGAGATGAAGGGCAAGACCGTCGTCGAGGCGACACTCGATGGCGCCGGCCCGGTTTCCGACGCGGCGCGCACGCTGCACGAACTCGAGTCCGCCCTCGCCGATCCGGCGCGCGCAGACGAGATGGATTCGCTGGTCGATCGCTACGGCGAGGCGCAGGCGCGCTTCGAAGAGCTCGGCGGCTACGGCCTCGAAGCGCGCGCGCGCGAAGTGCTCGCCGGTCTCGGCTTCGAAGCGGCGCAGGTGGATGGCGACGTCGGTGAGCTCTCGGGCGGCTGGAAGATGCGCGTCGGTCTCGCGCGCATCCTGGTGATGCAAGCCGACGCTCTGCTGCTCGACGAACCGACCAACCATCTCGATCTCGAGTCGATCCTGTGGCTCGAGGGATTTCTCGCGAACTTCTCCGGCGCACTGATGATGACATCGCACGACCGCGAGTTCTTGAACCGCACGGTGTCGAAGATCGTCGAGATCGACAGCGGAGAACTCATTACGTACTCGGGCGACTACGAGTTCTACGAGCGCCAGCGCGCGATCGGCGAGCGCGAGCAGGAAGCGCAATACGCGCGCCAGCAGGCGATGCTCGCGAAGGAAGAGGCGTTCATCGCGCGCTTCAAGGCGCGCGCTCCCTCCGGCTGAGGCCACGCCATTTCCAGTTTTTGAGCCACCGCCTTCCTCAAGCCCTGTACCATCTCCCCTTTTGACACGGGATTGCTCCCGGTCGAGAAGATCCCGCAAGCTCGATTCTGATGCCTCAATCGTTTCGGCAGCGGGCAGCGAAAAGACATCCCCACTGGTCGAGCCTTTGGCGATTTCTTCGGCGGTGACCAGGGTGATGGTAGAGAGGTTCTTGGACCATAAACGAGTCACAATGTCGTCATCATCTTCTTCGGGATCGAGGCTGCCCCAAAGTGAATCAAGCAAGAAGGAGAGGTCTTCAGCGGCAAGACCTTCGAGAAATGCGAGTTCCCGAATGCCATCTG